>NZ_CANBCA010000048.1 GCF_947367035.1 uncultured Helicobacter sp. | reverse complement strand
ATGGAGCTTTCACTCCCTTAGATGTAGCACAAGGAGCTAGAAACAAAAAGCTTCTAAAAGACGCAGGGGCTAAGAGTGCTGATAGGGATTTGAGGTATATTGTAGAGGAGGTATTGTTGGCATTTGGGGTAGATTGTGCAAATCGAAAGAGTTTTGACGAAAATTATCATAAATTAACAGACGAACAACGCAAAGAAATGGATAAACTCATCAATCAAAGAATTGCTGAAATGATGAGCAAGAAAAAGGCTAAGTAATGGCTGAAGAATCTCTTACATTTAATGATGTGAAATTTCATATCAAAGAGTTTCAAAAGGTGTAAAAGGAGAAAGTTTGCGATTAGAATCTATTGTTTTGACAGTCGTGCTTCTTGTGCTTGCTTGTGCAAGTTTCTTTTTGATTGTCAATGTATTTGAGTTAAGCCATACAAGTATTGCGCTTATCATTTTTATTTTGGGGCTGATTTGCGCAAAATTTGTCTTTCCTATGATGATAAAAGCCAAAGTAAATCAAAAGAATAAAGAATCTAACAAAGAGGCGCATACAATGAAAAGAGCAAAAGAAAAAGCCATAAGGATAGAGGCACAAGATAGGAGTGATGAGTCTATTGAGATATTTCATACAGAAACATTTGACCAAACTATGGATAGAATGAAAAATATTATGCAATCAGTAAGAGATGCAAGTAATGCAATGGAGCAAGATATTGAAGAATACGATGAAGTAAGCAGTGAGCATAAGGAAATGTATCTGCAAAAAGAGAAGCAAAATGCGTTTATTGCAGTTTTCAAACTCTCAAATGAGGAGTATGCAAAACTCACACCAAAAGACTTTCAAAATTACCAAAAAGAGATCAACTCCTTGATTAAGAATTTTGTCATTGCCATTGAACATTTTGAGGAGGAATTAGAGGTAGAATATACGCAAAACTTGCGCAATATACTAGAGGATAAAAAGAGCGTTATTTTTGTAGAGAGTTTTCTCCCGTTAAGCTTACCAAAGAGTTTAAGATTTTTGAGTGGGAAATCTAAACAATTACTTAAAGGAGCGAATCGCACTTTGTTTTTGAATCTTATAAGAGCTGGAGCAGAGGTAGAATGGGAGCTTGTGGAACAAGCGGAAAATGCCGCACAATGGTATATTTCATCACAGCTGCAAAGATACAATCTCTATCAAGCATTGCGAAAAACAAAGATTCTAAACTTTAATGATGAAAAATATTCCATAAGTGATGAGCAAAAAGAAGCCTTTGTGCTTTCACTTCCTACAACCAAAATCCTACAAGAACTTTGTGCGATTCTTAGGTCTGCCTATTATACAGATGGCACGGTGCAAATAAGGGCTTTGCAAAGTCTCGTACAAGAATCCGAACTTGATGAGTGGATTTTGCCTCAATATGAGGAACTTTTCATAGGTGGGGAGGCTACCAATTATGATTGGCAATTACTTTCTTATGAGAGGGTGCAAAATCAGCAAAACTATGATGAAGCCTATAATGCAACCATAGAAAAACTTAAAAAATCTCTACAATCTGGAGAGCAAACACTCTTTTATGAGGATATTTTAAAATATGAAGATTCTCTAAAAAATAGGGTAGATTCTCAAATACTACACAAAAGAGGCAAAGCAAAAAGACAAATGGGCAATAAAGAGGTAGATAGCACAGACAGAGAGGGTGCTTATGATATGCTTTTTAAGGCAATTATGCTTTCAGATTTTGATTTGTTTGAGGAGGCAATCGCTAATGGAGCAGACGCAAATGGTGTAGTAAGTGCAAAACAAGCGGAGAGTGAACTTGCAAGGGAGCAATATTTGTGTGAAGAGGGTGCAAGTCATTATGCTATGGCGGTTGGCAAAATTTTAGATTGCATAGCACTTGATGATGAAGATTTGAGCGAGGAATCTTTGAAAGAAGAATGTGAGGAAAGCTTTAAGATTGTCTATGCGATGAGGGATTTAAAGCCAAGTGAAGAGGCATTAGAATTTACAAAAGAAATGCTGCGAGATACACACGATGACTGGTGGTATGAAGCTTACAAAGAAGCTGATGAGTTTGGCTATGAGGGCGATTTAGATGATGAGGAGGCACTGCATACTTGGCTAAGAAATCATAAGCCTCTAACATACTTTGAAGTGCTAGGCAAAGAGCTAGGTTTGGATTTGGAATTAAGCTGGGAGTGAAGTAAGGCTTTAAGGGTAAAAAATATAAAATCAATACTAAATGATTTGATATAGAATCTTGTTTGTTGCATTAAGGCTTAAAAAATAAATTTTAAAGAGGGAGACACAATGGAAGATTTAGCAAAATTGCAAAGGCGTTGGGAAGAAGCATTTGAATCTATGCCCAAACTCTATGAAACACCCGAAGGTTTAATGGTAAGTTTCACTTTAAGTGAAGATACCGATACGATTCTCTTTAAAGAACCTTGGGAAAACTTTGAACTAGAAGATGATGAGGAAGCAGAGTGGAGAATAAGCTTTTTTAGTATTAGCGAAAATAAACCTTTAGGATATTTAGAATACAAGGAAGCTTTAGAGAAATTACAAGACTATGCTTTAATGCAATCAGAAGAGAGAATCTTAATAAAAGCTATGAGTTTAAAAGAGCTTGAGGGCTTGGGATTAAAAGGATTGTAAGACAATCTATCATAATGTAAAATATTGTCCTAATCCACCTACACTAGGAGGACCTTGTTCTAAAGTTGCTTTAGTCTT
>NZ_CANBCA010000047.1 GCF_947367035.1 uncultured Helicobacter sp. | reverse complement strand
AAAGCTAGAAGAATTTGGTTTGCCACTTTCTATATTGCACCTAGAAATTCTGATTAATCCCACCATCAAACAAAAGATTAAAGATTACATTGAATCTCAAAACTTATCTTCGCAAGATAAAATTTAAAAACTTACGTTTATAGCGTCTCACTTCCCTTGCATTAAGCGAAAAATAGATTCCACAAGCCAAAAGCAAGCAACACGCAATTATAAGAGCTAAAGGAAAAGGTGTGTTTGCCTCTAAAGCCCCTACAATAAAGGAAATCGCCCCTGCAAAAACAAATTGCACCATTCCCAAAACCGCCGAAGCACTGCCAGATATTTGTTTAAAACGCGCCATTGCTAAAGTTGTCGTATTGGGCGCAATAAAGCCATTCATTCCAAGCATTAAAAACAAAAGAATCTCGAAAGGCAAGAATCCCAAATCTAGCCAACCCACTACAATCAACGCCAAAGCAATACCAAACATTATCACAAAAGCATAAGGCAACACCGCATAAGGAGAATATTTGCGCACAATTCTTGCATTAATGTTTGCAAAAATCATAAAACTAAGCGCATTCACACCAAATAAGATTCCATAGGCTTTTTCACTTAAATTAAAATATTCACGAAAAATAAACGATGAGCCGGTAATATAGGCAAAAATGGTTGCCATCACAAAACTAAAAGACTGGACATAAATGCGAAATCTACGGTCTTGCAAGATATGAAAATAATTTAGCGTAATGGCTTTAAGGTTTGGTTTCACACTTTGCGCGGATTTTTGCTCTTCAATCCCGCAGATGATAAAAATCAAAAGCAGAACTCCAAGTGCAAAAAGCGTTACAAAAATACTTTGCCACGGAAAATAATCTAGTAAAAATCCCCCAAACACAGGGGCTAACATTGGCGCTAAACTAGAGACAACCATCATCAACGCAAAAGCACTCGCAGCTTCTTTTAATTCAAAATTATCATTAATGATTGCACGTGCAATCACGACACCCGCACAACCGCCAAGTGCCTGTAAAAACGCCAAAAAATAAAGCTATGCACGGAATCAAAGCTAATACACGCAAGACTTGCGACAATAAAAAGCGTAACTCCAATATAAAGGGGCTTTTTGCGCCCATAAACATCACTCAAAGGTCCATAGATTAACTGCCCAAACGCAAAAGCAATGAAAAAAACTGCTAGAGAAAGTTGCGTATAAAAAGGCGTGGTGACAAAGCTTTTCTGCACCTCTCCTAATGCTGGTAAATACATATCCGTAGTCAAAGGAGCAAGACTAGACATAAAGGCTAAAATAAAGATTAATTTTGTTTTTGCAAAACCTTGATAAGAAACAATTTGTTGCATAAAAATCCTATCCTTTTGATACTAAAAGATTATATCACTTAAAACTTTAGAAAACTGATTTTTATTATCAAAAATTCTACGAAATTAAAAGCTCACTTGGAACAAAAGAGTTAATGCATCAAATGCACTCAAAAACTCTCGTTTAAAATGTAGCATAATTGCTGGAACAATTACAATTAGTACAGCAAAGGCGATAGAAATTTTAACCGGAAATCCAATTGCGAGCAGATTAAATTGTGGGTGGGCTTTCATAATCATACCAAAAATAATATCTGATAGTAAAATCAAAGCCATAATCGGAAAAGACATTGTAAGTCCAATGACAAAAAGATGTGTAAAAGATTTTATGATATATTCAATATAATTTTGAGAAAACATAAATCCCCCCAATGGAATCTTCTGGATACTCTCTGCTACAAAATAAAAGAATAAATGATGATAATCAAGTCCCAAAGCAATCAATAAAGCAAGCAATGTAAGTAACTGCCCCACAATTGGCTTTTGCGCACCTGTGATAGGGTCATAAGCATTTGCAATCGTTAATCCCATTGCAAAAGAAACTAACTCACCCCCAAAAGAAATCATACCAAAGACAACTTGAAGTGCCATAGAAGCAAGAAATCCGAGCATAATTTCAGAAAGTCCTGCGATAATAAAACGCACAATTGTCCAATTTGCTGGTGGCACGACATCCAAAAGAGGAATGAAAAGAATTGTAAGCCAAAAAATCAATGCGCCCTTAAGCGAAGCATTAATCATTTGGTTTTCAAAAAAAGGAAAAAACGCGATGATTCCAGCAAAACGCAAGAGTAAAAGCAAAAAATTTGCTACATTCCCTTCAGTTAAATAAGCTAGAAGTTCCATAATTCAAGACTTTTATAAAAAAGTAGAGAAAGGTAAAAAACCCATAAATTTTATTTAAGGGATTTAAGAGAAGTATGCTCCAAACGATAAGCATACAAAGCCTTATTTGCAAGAATTGGGTCGTGCGTAACAAATACCAATGAAGATTGCGTAAGTTTCACATAATCAAATAAAAGCTGTATTACACTAAAAGCCGTTTCTCTATCCAAATTACCTGTTGGCTCATCAGCGAAGATGATTTTAGGTCTTTTAGTAAGAATCCTAGCGATAGAGAGCCGTTGTTGTTGCCCTCCGCTTAATGCACCAATATTCAGTGGTAAAACTTCCAAAATTCCAAACAGACTTAAAAGTTCGTGGTCAATTTTCTGGTTGCTTAATAAAGAAGCAACTTCTAGGTTTTCTTCTGCATTAAACCCTAAAAATAAATAATGCGATTGAAAGATAATCCCGATTTCATTGCGTCTTAAAGCAAGTAATTCATTTTGTGGGAGTTGATAAATATCTTTACCCAAAAGCCTTACTATTCCATTTTGAGGCTTTAAAAAACTAGATAGAATATGCAAAAGTGTGCTTTTGCCACTTCCGCTTACTCCCATAATAGAAAGCGTTTCCCCTGCATTTAAACTAAAAGTTACATTCTCTAAAATTGGCACATCATAGCCAAAAGTGAGATTTTCAGCTACTAGCCACGACAAAGGAAGCCTTAAATTAACCTAATTGTGCCGCAACTTCATCAGCAAAACTACAAGCTTGTTTTGCAATTCCTTCACCAAGCTCAAAACGCACATAATCTACTACTTCAATCGCATCTCCCAATTCTTTAGATTTATCGGCTAATACCTGTGCAATAGTTTTTTTATCGTCCATTACGAAAAACTGCCCCAATAAAGTAAGTCTTTGGTCTAAAATAGTAGAATCTGCTTTGAATCTTTCTAATTGCCCAGGTAAAATCTTATCCCAAATCGCTTCTGGCTTACCCTGTGCTTTAAGTTCTGCCTTTAACACTTCTTCTTGTTTGCGCACAATTTCATCTGTTAGCTCTAGCTGACTAATATATTGTGGAATCTTATGTAAAGGCTTACCAAGTCTTTTTAGCTCTTCATTTTCTTTTTCAAGTTCTGCAATAATTGCTGTCTTTTCACTCTTAACAAAATCTAAATCAAAAGAATGGTAACTAATCACTTGTGGCTTCATTGCTGCTGCGTGCATACAAAGATTTTTGGTAAAATCTACTAATTTAGCTGCATTCGCTTCATTTTGGCATTTAAGAGCAATAATAACACCCACGCGACCATTAGAATGCACATAAGCATTGACAATTCCACTTCCTGTTGCCTCAACTTTTGCAATTCTTCGGACAACAATATTTTCACCAATTTTTGCAATTTGGGATTTCAAATATTCTTCAAATTTTGTCCCTTCAAAACTCAAAGTATGGAGTTGTCCTACATTAGATATATCAGAATCTTGCACGATCCCGATCGTTTTTGCGCTCAACTCTTTAAAGCCATCATTTTTAGCCACAAAATCTGTTTCAGAGTTGATTTCTGCCATACTGACCTTTTTGAAATCACTAGATACTTTAATTGTTATACTTCCTTCTGCTGCTATTCTATCCGCCTTTTTTGCTGCCTTACTAAGCCCCTTTTCTCTTAAATATTCTATGGCTTTTTCTAAATCGCCACCCACTTCTACAAGAGCTTTTTTGCAATCCATCATTCCTGCATCAGTCATATCACGAAGTTGTTTTACAAGTTGTGCACTAATTTCTGCCATAGCTTCCCCTTACTCTTCATCTTTTGCGAAATCTTCTTCGCTCATCACTTCATCAATTACTTCTTGTTTCTCTTCCTCACTAGCAGGCTCTACTACCTCTACCGCGGAAGCTTCTCCACCAGCAATAGCACGTCCTTCTGTAATCGCCTCTGTCATTTCTTTACAAAATAATTGGATAGAGCGAATCGCATCATCATTCCCAGGAATTGGATAATCCACCATATCAGGGTCGCAATTTGTATCTAATGGAGCGACAACAGGAATTCCAAGCCTTCTAGCCTCTGCCACAGCAATTTTTTCCTTTGCTGCGTCTATTACAAAAATCATATCTGGAGCTTGTTTTAAATGACGCACCCCACCCAAATAACGCGCCAATTTTTCTTTTTTGCGCTGAATCATCAATTTTTCTTTTTTTGTCAGCAAATCAATCTGCCCACTAGATTCCATTTCTTCAATAATTTCAAGTTTGCGGATAGATTTTTTAATAGTTGAGAAATTAGTCAGCATTCCGCCAAGCCAACGATAATTCACATAAGGTGCATTAATACTATCAGCATATTGTTTAAGCGTCTCACTTGCTTGTTTCTTGGTTCCTACAAACATAACAACTTTGCCCTCTGCCGCCGCATCACGCACGATATTATAAGTATAGCGAAAATAACGCAAAGTTTTTTGTAAATCAATAATATGAATATTTTTGCGCACACCAAAAATGTATTTCTTCATCTTTGGATTCCAACGTCTTGTTTGATGTCCAAAATGCACACCACATTCCAAAAGGTCTTTCATTGTTACCATAGTATCTCCTATTTGTTGTTTTGGTTTTTACCATATTTTGGCTTCCTCCACGCTCCTTAAACGCAATACGCGCAACCTAAACTAGGATTAGCGTGTGTGAAATTTGATAAATAAAAGGTTAGCATTTTATTAAAATTTTCTTTAATTTTAGCTTTTATTAAAGAGCTATTGCTTTCCTAATTATCTTAAAATTCTTTGCTTTCCATTAATTTTTGTTCTCCCATTGCTTGAGCAATCTCTTCATAACCCTTCATTGTATCTCTTTTGGCTACAAATACACTTTTAAAGCCAATATCAGTATCGCGCATTAAAATTGCCTCTGCACCATTATTTGTGCAATGCTTAGAGCGAATAAAGCCGCATTTGTATTCCAAGCAATATCTATTTTCCCTCTTTAAGCCACTGCACTTGTCGCT
>NZ_CANBCA010000046.1 GCF_947367035.1 uncultured Helicobacter sp. | reverse complement strand
CTACCCTAGAAGCTTAAACGCCCTAAGTGCGCTTGATGAGATTGCGCCGTTGTAGGGATAAGATTTTTGAGGCGCGCAAGTAAGGATTGCAAAAGAGATTCTAAGCTTGGCAAAAATTATTCTCACGCACTCAATACTAAACAAATTTTATTGATCTTGATATGAAAGCTTCTAGGCTTTAATCCGCACTATTTTTTAATGTTTATTAAAGCAATTTTGATTAAGATTACTCTAAAATCAACAAAAGCAAACTCTACTTCGTCAAGGATTCTTTATGAATGAGACAAATCCTCTTTTAGAATCTGATATACTCACTTGTCCTCATAAAGGAATCGTTCAATTAAAAAGTCTCTGTGGAAATTTACTTGAAGTAGAAGGTGTAGGAGTGATTACAGAATCAGATTTACTTCATTCTCCTATCATAGGTTGCACCAATAACATTGCAGGGATTCCTACTCCTTGCACACAAGTTTCTACTATCCCACCAAATGCAATTTCTTTAATCTTAGAGGTCAATGGCAGTGGAGTAATTTTGCAAAGTCAGATTCCAACAATCCTTACAGATAAAGGCTTTCCTCTTACATTACAAAATAAAACGTCTCATAACATTGTGTATTTAAAGGAGGAAGACAAAGCAAGGGAGGGAGAGGTTAAACAAAGTGAAAATGCAAGGCTAAATACACAAAGCACTATGGAATCCCATCACAATACAAACTCACATAAGGATTCCACAAAAGAGACAGAAAAACAAATCACAGAAATCTATTTTTCTTATGGAGAGGATAAAATAAAATTTAAGGACATCTCAAGACATTCACAAGATATAAATTTGCATATTAAAACACAAGGATATAGTGAGGGGGAGGAAGTGGATTTGACATTAGAATTTCAAGAAAAAACCTTTCAAATTTCAGCAACCATAAGAGATAATCAAGCTACGATTCTAAATGTCCTTAATGAAATAGAGGGGTCATAATGAATGTATGCAAGGTAAAATGTGGAGACAAAGAGGCAACAATCAAGATTCAAAGACCGAGCTTTAAGAGTGTGGAAAAGGCGTATGAGGAGATAAATAGATATTATATACAAGGAAAAGCTCAAGCAGTTTTTGAAAAAATTGGTGGAGAACCTCATAAAGAATTTTTAAATAATGAACAAATTATTAAAAAGCAAAATACAGATGGCATTGCAATGGGGGATATACAAAGATATACTCTAAATTCCTGTGCTTTACGAATGAGTTATGCACTTAATTATAGTTATTTGCTTGGAATACAATATTTAATTAAAAATCAGAAACTTCCTACATAATACAGGAAAATTAAAATTTGAAAATAAACGTTGGTTTGGAGCAGATAAAAACTTATATTGCTTAAGTATTTATGGAATAAGAAATTTCTTAACTTTAAATTGGGGAAATAGTGATAAACCATATTGTTTACGAACTTTTAAAAATAAAGATGAAGTTAGAAATTTTTATGAAAACAAATTTTCAAAATTTGATAAAAGCGGTATTGCAGTAATGAGAATCAAGGGCTTTGATGATGCAGGAGGACACACAACCTTATGGAATGGAGAAAACAAAAAATTTGAGGATTCTAAAATAAGCGAAAATTATTTGATTGGAAATCACAATGTGGTTGATTTTCAATTTTGGGAGTTAAAATGAAAAAGTTAGTTATGATTGCAATGTTCTTAGTTTTTTCTTTTGGTTTATATGCAGAGGAACAAAATACAATTTTTATGGATTATGATAGAAAGGCAACAGAATTAGGTTGGCTAGGATTGTCTCATTGTATCGGCATAGATGATAAGAGCGAAATTGAAAAGGAGCTTTATCGCTTATCACTTGACCCTACTAACTCTAAAACAAAAATAATGGATTCAAAAGCAGCTTTTGAGGAGTTAAAGCAATATATTGAAGGTGAGAAAGAATTTTATAATATTCACGAAAAAAACTCAAAATTTATAAATTTTAAGGGCTGTATTAGAATGTTTTATTATGGCACAGGCTATGGTTCAGATTATAATACACAGGTAGAACGCATAGTCAAAAAATATTGCAAGGAATGCGAGTAAATGATTGCTCTCATTCAAAGAAAAAGCATTATCGCAATGATTGGCACAGATGGGCTACGACATACTACTTTGTGGAATGGGAATGATTTTGTGGATACAGACTTGAAAGTAAGCCCTAATTATCTTAATGAATCTCAATATATAATACGAGATTTATACTTTTGGGATTTAATTGATTAAAGGGATTGTATGAAAAAGTTTGTTTTGCAATAAAGAGCCTTCGTTTGGTAATTGAGTTTGTTAAGCGAAAGTATTTGTTATTTTTAATATTTATTCAAAATATCTGTCAAACTCTTGACAAATACCAGGTATCAGGCTTTATAATTTCAAAGTTGGTTTTATTTTACCTCTAAGGAGAAAGAATGCAAGAGCACAAAGAGCTACTAGAGCGCAGGGAGTTTCTCAAAACCTCTGCAAAATTAGGCATAGGAGCAAGTCTAGCAAGTTTAAGCGGATTTGCTTTAAGTGCGTGTGATTCTAAAGAGGATTTGAAAACAGATTCCACACAGAATCTACAAAGCACAGAAAAAGCGGGAAAATCCCAAATACAAAATCATTTACAAGGAGACACAATGGAATTTATCACTTTAAACAATGTCGTAAAAATGCCAATTCTAGGCTATGGAGTATATCAAATTGAGCCAAAAGAAACGCAAAGGTGTGTAGAAGACGCAATCAGCGTGGGATATAGAAGCATTGATACCGCACAAGCGTATTTCAACGAAGCAGAAGTAGGTGCAGCGATAAAGACAGCCCTACAAGGTGGGCTAAAGCGCGAGGAGCTTTTCATCACGACAAAGCTTTGGATTAACAATTACCCTGAAGAAAAAGCACTCAAAGCGTGTGAGGAATCTTTGCGCAAACTAGGCTTAGATTATATAGATTTAATGCTGCTTCATCAGCCTTTTAACGATACTTACGGCGCGTGGAGAGCATTAAGCAGATTCTATAAAGAGGGTAGATTCAAAGCCATTGGTGTGAGTAACTTTTATCCTGATAGGATTATGGATTTTTACCTCAACAACGAGATTAAGCCGATGATTAATCAAATTGAGCTGCACCCTTTCTACCAAAAACAAGCCGAACAAAAAGTAAATACAGAGCTTGACATAGTTACACAATCGTGGGCGAGTTTCGCAGAGGGCAAAAATGGACTTTTTACCAATGAGATTCTTAGAAACATCGGGGAAAAATATAATAAAAGTGCCGCACAAGTGGTGTTGCGTTGGCTTATCCAAAGGCAAATCGTGGTGATTCCAAAAACAACGCGCAAAGAGCGAATGATTGAGAATTTTAATGTGTTTGACTTTAGCCTAAGTGATGAGGATATGCAAAGGATTGCCACACTTGATACGGGCAAAACGCTTTTTTTAGACCATCGCGACCCACAGAGCGCGAAATTCCTCTTTGATTATACTAAGATGCATAAAGCATAAATTTTAGGAGAACAAAATGACACACACAACATTCACACAAACTTTCACACGCATTTTTATAATGCTAATATTTTTTATAGGAGGTGGAGCAATGGCTCAAGAGAAATGGGACAAGGTATTTGCAAAAAGCAATGAAGTCAAAGTCCAAAAGGTAAAATTCACCAATCGTTATGGAATCACACTTGCGGGGGATTTGTATCTACCTAAGAATCTAGGCAAAGCACAAAAGCTCCCTGCAATCGCAATCAGTGGTCCTTTTGGCGCAGTCAAAGAACAAGCAAGTGGATTCTATGCGCAAACTTTAGCGCAAAAGGGCTTTATCACTCTTGCCTTTGACCCTTCCTATACAGGAGAGAGCGGAGGCAAACCTAGAAATGTCGCCTCACCCGATATTAATACAGAGGATTTTAGTGCAGCGGTGGATTTTCTAAGCAATTATGCAAATGTGGATTCTAACAAAATCGGCATTTTGGGCATTTGCGGATTTGGCGGATTTGCACTTAATGCTGCCGCAATGGATACGCGCATTAAGGCAGTCGTGGCTTCTACAATGTATGATATGAGTCGAGTCAATGCCAATGGCTATAATGATTCAATGGACGCAAAGGCGCGCTATAAGCTTAAAGAAAGTCTCAATGCACAGCGCACAAAGGATTTCAAAAGTGGCACTTACGCCAAAGCCGATGGATTGCCCCAAAAGCTTAGAGGCGATGAGCCACAATTTATCAAAGATTATTTTGATTATTACAAAACGCCTCGCGGATTCCACTCTCGCTCTATTAATTCTAATGAACATTGGAATCTCACTTCGTCTTTAGGCTTTATCAATGCGCCTATTTTAGCATATAGCGATGAGATAAAAAGTGCGGTTTTAATCATTCACGGCGATAAGGCACATAGCAAATATTTTAGCACTGACGCGTATAAAAAGATTAAGGGCAAAAATAAGGAATTATTGCTTATCAAAGACGCCAATCACACAGATTTGTATGATAACGCGCAAAAGATTCCCTTTGATAAAATCGCTACATTTTTTAATGCGAACTTGAAGTAGGACGCAAAGGAACAATATGCGCAAATATACATTTCTTTGTTTATTGTTTGTGCTGCTAACGCAATGCGCTTTAGGCAAAGACTTAAGGGGAGAATTGGAGGGGCAAATGCAAATACAAATGCAATTTAGCGGGAAAAGCTTTGTTTTGACTTTAGAAAATAATGCGGCTGCAAGGGATTTCTACGCACTCTTGCCTTTACGCCTAAGCTTTAGTGATTATGTAGGAAAGGAAAAGATTGCTAGGCTTGATAAAAGCCTAAGCACACAAGAGAGCGGAGAATATGATCCACAAAGCGGCGATTTTTTCTATTTCGCCCCTTGGGGTAATGTCGGAATCTTTTATGCCAAGCAGCCGCCATACAAGGGCTTGGTTAAGCTAGGCGCAGTAAAGGCAGAAAAAGAATCTTTTATCGCGCACCTAAAAGCTCAAAAGCAAGATTTTATCCTCACGATAGAAAAATATCCTAGCAAGGAGTAAAAATGAAAGCATTAGTCGCATTTTTTAGGCTTAAGAATAGAATTTTGTGAGAGCTAAAATTACAAAAGGGAAAAAATGAAAAAGAATATCGTTGTTGTAGGCGCAGGGAAAGGCTTAGGCAATGCTGTTGCAAAACGTTTTGGCAAGAGTGGTTTTAGGGTCATTCTCATTGCAAGGAATGTTGGGAATCTAAACGCATATAAAGAAGGGTTTGAAAAAGAGGGCATTGAGACTTTTATCTATTCTGCAGATTGTGAAAAACCGCAAACTTTGGAATCCGCTTTTAAAGAGATTCAAGACGCCTTTGGTGTTGTAGATGTCCTTGTGTATAATGCGAGAGTGCGTAAGGACGGGTTTGCAACGGCATTTAGCAATGATGACTTCATCAAGCATTATCAAACCGATGTCGCAAGTGCCTTATGTTGTGTTAAGCTTGTAATGCAAAAACAAGCGCAGCAAAGAAGCGGCGCGATTTTATTATCCGGCGGTATTTTTGGGGATAATCCTAGCAAAGAGCACGCGGGAATCTCAATAGGTAAAGCCGCACTCAAGGCGCTTGGCAAGACATTGCACGATGAATTAAAGGAAAAAGGCATTTTTGTGGGGCTTATCACCATAGCGGGACACATTCAGCCAAACACACAACACGCCCCTGAATTGATTGCAGAGAAATATTGGGAAGCTTACCAAAAGCAAGATAAATACGAAGTCGTGTATTAAACTGCAAATTTTAAGGGGGGGGATAATACAGGAAATAAACAGCAGAAAAATATCCT
>NZ_CANBCA010000045.1 GCF_947367035.1 uncultured Helicobacter sp. | reverse complement strand
CGCTTGCAAACTGCCCATTGCAAGAATCGCAAAAATACACCGGAATCTGATGTCCCCACCAAAGTTGTCGCGAAATACACCAATCACGCAGTTCTCTCATCCACGCATTATAATTGTTTTTCCATTGTGCTGGGAAAAAGTGGCTTTCCTCTTGATTAATTTTTTCTATTGCACCAAGTGCAACTTCTTTTTTTAAAAACCACTGCTTGGAGATATAAGGTTCTACGATATTGCCACAACGATAACAATGCCCCGTCTTGTTTTTATAATCCTCAATTTTCTCTATAAAACCTAGTGATTCTAACTTCTCTATTATTTTTTCTCGTGCTTCTAACCGCTCCAGCCCGCAAAACTCTTCTGCTTTTTCATTTAAGATTCCATATTTATCAAAAATCACGATTTCTTCTAAATCGTGTCGCTTGCCTACTTCATAGTCGTTTGTATCGTGTGCAGGAGTTACCTTTACCACACCTGTTCCAAACTCCATATCTACGTGCGAATCAGCAATGATTGGAATCTCACGATTTAAAAGTGGCAAAAGGACTTTTTTGCCAACAAGATGAAAGAACCTAGAATCGTTAGGATTAACCATTACCGCACTATCGCCAAAATATGTTTCTGGGCGTGTGGTTGCCACAACAACATAATCTTTAGAGTCTTTTAAAAAATAGCGGAGATAATATAGCTTACCCTTATTTTCTTTATATTCCACCTCTACATCAGAAAGCGCACCATCGTGAGTGCACCAATTCACTAGATACTTGCCTTGAATGATAAATCCTTCATTGTAAAGCTTCACGAATGCCTCTTTAACTGCATTTTGCAATCCCTTATCCATTGTGAATCGTGTCCGACTCCACGCAGGGGAACTACCAAGTTTGCGCATTTGATTTAAAATCATTCCTCCGCTTTTTTCTTTCCACTCCCATACTTTTTGAACGAATTGTTCCCGTCCTATTTCCTCTTTCTTGATTCCTTGTGCTAGGAGTTGTTTTTCTACAACATTTTGTGTAGCAATTCCAGCATGGTCAAGTCCGGGTTGCCAAAGTGTTTTAAATCCGTCCATTCGCTTATATCGGACGATAACGTCTATTAAAGTATGATTGAGTGCGTGTCCTATATGTAAGCTACCTGTTACATTAGGTGGTGGAAGCATAATACAGAATTTTTTACCTGCTTTTTGGATTTTTGTATTGCCATTTATTTCAAAATATCCTGCTTCTTCGCAAAATTTATAATAAGTTTCCTCAATGCCTTTGGGTTGATAAGTGTTAGAGGGTTTAGAATTTTGATTTTTTTGTGAATTGCTTGTTGAATCGTTTTGCATAAAGAACCTTTTATCTAGCAAAATAAATCTCAAAATAAACTTGGAATAGTTTTTGCTAGTCTTTGATTTGAATTTAGAATTTTACCAAAAAATTTAAATTTCTTGATTTTCTTGTTTTAAAATGCGTAAAGTTTGGATTTTGAAGTTAAAAATTATGGTAAAATTACAAAATTACAAAAAAGGAGTTTGAAGATGAAAAGTGAAAAGTTTCAAGTAAAATCCCCAATTTTAGGGTTTGATAATGTCAATGAAGTGGAGTTTGCAGAAGTAGATGATGGTGCATTAGCCTTTTTATCTTTGCAAGGACAAGATGTAGAGTTATTGCTCATTAACCCTTATAAAGTGCGCGAATATTCGTTTGAAGTTCCAACTCCAATCCAAACTTTGCTTGACATCACAAAAAATTCAAAAGTTAAAGTATTTTGTGTGTTCGTGCGTGAGAAAGAATCTGAAATTCGTATCAATTTCTTGGCACCCATCATTCTAAATGATGATAACAAGACATTAGCCCAAGTTATTTTAAGTGCTAAAGAATATCCAACTTTTGGTGTAGCAGAATCTATTAAAAATTATATTAAAGAATAGTTGGGTTGCCCCTCTCAACCCTAAATACCCAGCAAAAGGAAGCTTCAGAAGCTCCTTATGGGTATAACCTTATCATTGCCTCCGCAGGAACAGGAAAAACTTCTACGATTGTAGGCAGAATCTCTTATTTGCTCCAAAATGGAATCACTCCAAACGAGATTTTATTACTTACTTTTACCAACAAAGCCGCTCAAGAAATGCTAGCAAGACTTTCACAAAAATTTGAAAGTAAGATTATCCAGCAAATTGAAGCAGGTACTTTTCACGCTGTGGCTTATCGGTATCTGAAAGCAAAAGGCTCTATTACTTTAAAACAACCTAAAGAACTCAAAATTTTATTTAAAAGCCTCTATGATAAACGCGTATTCTTAAATATTTCTCAAACTCCTCCTTATAGCGCAAATTATTTATATGATTTATTCTCTCTTTACTTTAATGCAACCATTGATGAAAATTTCAAAGCTTGGTTAGAGCGGAAAAATGCAGAACAACTGCAATATATAGAAATTTATTTAGATGTTTGGGAGGAATTTCAAGCCTTAAAAAATGAATATCACTATGTGGATTACAATGACTTATTGTTAAACTATAAAAATGCCATAGCAAAATCCAAATCCCTCTATAAAGAAGTGCTAGTTGATGAATATCAGGATACCAATCCCTTACAAGATTCCATTCTCCAAGCACTCAATCCTCCCTCCCTCTTTTGCGTAGGGGATTATGATCAAAGCATTTATGCTTTCAATGGCGCGGACATTAGCATTATAGGAGGCTTTAAAGAACGTTATCCAAAAGGGAGAATCTTTAGTTTGACCAAAAACTATCGCTCCACTGCACCCATTTTAAACCTAGCAAATCGTGTGATTGAAAAGAATCCGCGCATTTACCCTAAGAAACTAGAAGTTGTTAAGGCACAAAACTTCGGGACACCCACTTTGCTAGTATATGAAGAATTATTCTCTCAATACTCTGGAATTGCGAACAAAATCAAACTTTCCAATCGCCCATATAACGAAATTGCTGTGATTTTTCGTAACAATTCTAGTGCAGATGGCATTGAAGCATCTTTACGAGAAGTTGGGATTCCATCTAAACGCAAAGGAAGCGTTAGTTTTTTTGATTCCAAAGAAATTGTGTATATGTTAAACCTCTGTTCCTTGCTCTTTAATGCCAAAGATATGATGTCGTTTATTCATATCTTAAGCTATGCAAAAGGAATCGGAAATGCTTTGGCAAAGGATATTTATGAAGCACTTTTGCTCTTAGGACACAATAGTCCTATACAAGGGCTACTTCACCCAGATAAATCCATCAAAGAACCTTTTAAAAAAAAGGCACAAAACACTCAATTAGGACTATTTGATGACTTAATAGAGCTTAGTAATCCTATGCGATTCCACACAATGAATTTAGAAAAAGATTTCAAAGATAATCCGATTCTTACTCACTCCAAACTGACCAAAGAGGGAGTTGAATTTCTCAATGCTCTTTATAGTTTTTTTCATTCTTTTAATGTAAATGATAAGCCCTATTATTTGATTTCAAAAATTAGTTCTCTACCAATCTTTCAAATCGTAGCACATAAACTTGCTAAAGAACGTTCTATCACCAAAGAAGGAAATATCAGTGAAGAAAGGACAAGAGAGTCGCTAGAAAGAATCCATCGTAAAATCTCTTTATTAAAGGACTTAGCAAGTCATTATAATGAACTTGAGAGATTCTTAAATGCTATGGTTTTAGGCTCTAGCGAAATGAGCGAGGGAGAAGGTGTGAATTTGCTAAGTATTCACGCAAGCAAGGGCTTAGAGTTTGCCGAAGTTTATATTGTAGATTTGATGGAGGGTCGTTTTCCTAACAAAAAATTAATGAGTCAAGGGGGAAGTTTAGAGGAAGAGCGCAGATTGTTTTATGTAGCAGTTACACGTGCAAAAGAAATCTTATATCTAAGTTATGCCAAAAAAGACACGTTGAAAAATATTTCCTATGAGGGTTCTATTTTCCTTTATGAAGCAAGTTTGCTTGTAAGTCGCATAGGATAATGATAAAATGATTAAGTAAAATAAAAATATGCTAGAATAATCTATATTAAGAATAAAGACAATCAAGCAAAGAGTCCAAGAAATAAGTAAAATCGCTCAACCAATTTAAAAACGAAACCCATTTTGCAAAAAAGTTAATCCAACAAGATTTTTTTAAGCATAATGCTAAGAACGAGACAATACATCACAAGTAGTGCGTATTTGTGTTTTTTGGCGTCCATTTTGCTAAGTAGCCAAATCCCAATGCGCACACCAATAAGTGAAGCGAGACCCACAATAATACCTTGCTTAAAGTCTGCATAGCCGTGTAAAGCTAGGGAAGTAAAGCCAGAAATTGAAGAAAAAATGATAAAGAAAAGCGAAAGTGGGATAATCCTCTTACTGCTATATCCTAAGTAATAAGCTAGTAAAGGCGCAAGCATCATTCCACCCCCGATTCCAAGCGAAATTGCAAAGATACCTACTACACAACCACAACCGATTAAAAACAACTTCGCCCCAGCACCATTTCCTAATCGGCTTTCTCCACCATAAGCGTTTGCTTTAAAGAATTTTACCAAAGAGTAAAGAATAAAGAGCGTGAAGATTCCCTCTAATAGACTTGATGGAACTCTATCTACCACGATACCGCTAAAAGCTGCACCAATTAATCCCCCAATTCCCACATAAATGCCGTCTTTAAAATCTAAGTTGTTTTGTCGGTAATTAATATAGGAACCATAAAGAGAAGAAAAAATCATCTGCATAATAGAGATTCCAATCGCAATTTTTATATCATTTCCTAGCAAAATCATCAAAGGCACGATAAGCGCTCCACCACCAACTCCAAAGAATCCTGCTAGGATTCCTGTAAAAATTCCAATGACAAAAAGCGCAATAAGATATAAAGGGTCTAGGGCTAAGATTTCCATTTAAAAGCCTTGAAAAATTTTGTGCAATTTTGCCAAAAAATAATTGGAAATAAGGTAAAAATAGCTAGAATCTCTCTTTATATTGATTGGAGATTTAATGCAAAAAAGTAAAGAAGAAATTAAAATCACGCAGTTTGTAAAAGTTGCTGGTTGAGCTGGTAAAATAGGTCTGGAAGACCTCTCACAGATTGCTAGCTCGTTGAGCAATGAAGAAGATAAGAATATTTTGGTGGATTTTAGAGGCAATGAGGACGCAGGAGTCTATCAGCTCACGCCTGAGTTGGCTCTAGTTCAAACCGCAGACTTCATCACTCCTGTGGTAAATGACCCCTTTGTGTATGGACAAATTGCAGCAGCTAATGCACTAAGTGATGTGTATGCGATGGGTGGAGTTGTGCGATGTGCCTTAAATCTAATGATGTGGGATTCTTGTCGGATTCCACAAGATTATGCAAGAGCAATTTTAGAGGGAGGATTATCCAAGATTAAAGAAGCAGGTGGTGTGCTAGTGGGCGGACATACGGTGTCAGATAGTGAGCAAAAGTATGGTTTAAGCGTAAGTGGCATTGTGAATCCAAAAAGAGTTTGGAGAAACAACGGTGCACAAGTGGGTGATGTTTTGATTCTTACAAAGCCTATTGGAATGGGAGTGCTAACGACTGCGTTAAAGGCGAATATACTAGATTTTAAAGTTGCAAATAAAATTGCCCAAATTATGGCGACATTAAATCGCCGTGCTTGCGTAATTGCAAGCGCATTTAATATCCACGCTTGCACAGATATTACAGGATTTGGACTTTTGGGGCATTTGAGTGAAATGTTAAATGATAAAATTAACATTTGTTTAGAATCTCAAGCAATTCCTTTGGTGGAGGAAGCCATTGGGTTTGCCAGAATAGGGATTATTCCAGGAGGGAGTTGCGGTAATGAACGCGCAGTTAAAAATTTGTGCGAGTTTAGATTAAAAAATGATTCCAAATTTAAAGATTTAGAGATTCTACTTTTTGACGCACAAACTTCGGGTGGATTAGTCTTTGCTCTACCACAGAATGACGCACAAACTCTATTGACAAAACTGCAAGATAATGGAATAGAATCTGCACAAATCATCGGATATACAGAATCTCGCCAACTAGATTCCTCTACAAAAGCAAGGATTGTTATCTATTAATCTTTTACTTCTCTTGCCCCTCCAATTATTTGCTATAATTCCCCCTTAATTTTAAATCCCATTAA
>NZ_CANBCA010000044.1 GCF_947367035.1 uncultured Helicobacter sp. | reverse complement strand
GTTGTTGGCGATAGAACCATAAATGCATTGATAGGTTTATTTGTTTTATGCAATATTAGCCCACTTAGCACTACAATGAGGAGGTGAGAGAATTACAATCTTAAACTCCCACTTTCTACCATACACAGATTTTTAACCCCGCGCCTTTTCACTTGACCAAACCATTTGCTTTTGCGCATATTCTCTGCCGCTTGTTTATAATCCCCACATTCAAAGAATCGCAAGGTATTTTTAAAGGTTTTGAGTGTCCCTAAACCAACATTGTAGTCAAAATCTACTAATGCCGCTTTCCTAACACAATCCATTTAGTCTCATCTAGCTCCTTATAACATTCCTCTAAATATTCTCTTAACCATTCTCTAGCCACAGCCTCGCTCACACTTCCATCTGCATTTTTAACTGCGCTTTCTCCTCTGTGCTTAATGGGTTTGCCTCAATGTTGCGTTCGAAGCCTATCGTATCAAATCCCGCTGGACATTTATAAACTTTACTTCTAAAACCCTCAAATTCTGCACTCAAGGGTAAAATTAAATCAATAGTTTCTTTCATCTTTTTCCTTTAAATTCATAAAATTCAATGCTATGTAGTTTTTTGGAGATTCCAAGCAAGAGTAGGTAACCTAGATTTCTAAGTAAAATCTTTCCTCATTGCTTGAATCTCGAGCTTAACTCTAGTTAATCCCTACTTAACCGCGCGAAAGCAAAAATCACTTTAATTGTTTTGTAAAGAATCTCCCTCACTAAAGACAAGACTTATCCACACGATGTGTCAATGGAATTTATAATCTCCCTTGTTGGCTAAATTTATTTTTAACCTCTTTTATGGTAATTCCGCTAATGAGATAATGCCCCTTGTTGCTGCCTGTAAAATCCTCTTGGATTTTAAAGTTTTTAAGTGTTTTGAGGTCGCGGTATCGTGTTACGCTATAACGAGCTTTTGGTCTATGCTCACGCAAAAATTCTACAGCCTTTTCTTCTGTTTCAGCGGCATACACACTCATACCCGCAACAACATCTTGATCATTCATATCGCGCTCATCATTATCAATTTGAATCTCCCCATCTTTAAGAGCTCTAATAACATACCAATTATCTCATATATTCATTTTGTATCCTTTCTTTAAATTATTAGCCAAATTTCTCTTGCTCGTTCTCTTGTGATGATTTCATCATCTAAGATAATTTTATCTTGATGAATCCTCACTTGATGAGTGCTAAAACATTGAAACAAAGATTTAAAAAAATTTGGCTTTTTAAATAAATATTTGTTTTCTTTGTTTTTGTAAATGTTAAAACGAAGCTCTATGTTTAAGGTATATTTTGGATAAAAAAGCATTTTGAATGCCTGTTCTAACGATTTTTCAAAGCGTTTTTGCAATAAAATCCCAAGTTGATAATAACGTTCTCGCATTAAATCTTGAATCTTATTTTCGCAAAACAATTTTTCTTTTTGCAAAAGAAAAACAAATATTTCCAAATTGATAACTAATTTTGTTGATTTTGTGCCTTTGTGGAATCCAATCAAGCTTAAATCAAAGAATCTAGCCATCAATCATCTCTTACCTTAAGCGACTTTTATTGAATATTGTGCATTGCTTATGAGAACGATTCCTCTTTTAGCTGTATGGAGTGATTGATAATATCTAAGACTCTTGATAATCCCTCGCTCATTCCATCATCTTTTGCAATGAGTTCTATGTGGTATTTAGCGGAAGTATCCGTGCTTCTTGTGTTTTCTTTATGAGAGCTAATAGAACCTTTAATGGATACTTTTGCTTTAAAGCACGCAAAATCAATGCTTGCTTCCGCATCAAGCGAACCGCTTTTATCATCTGAAGTTTTGGATTCTTCTGCGGTTTTGACTTCCATATCAAAAGTAACATTCACATTATTAATTGCTAGACTTGGAATCTTTACCACAGCAAGAAGCGGAGTTTGGATATTCATTTTTTTGAGTTGCTCCGTCTTCTTTAATCTGTTCATATTTAAAATCCACCGTTCTTACTGCGGAATTATCCTCTTGCATTCCAACCGTTTGGATAAAATTTGCTGTGGCATTTGCAAGTTGTAATTGTGCGTTGCAATCTGCTTGTAAAGGTCCTCCTATGAGGGACGACATATCTAATCCTGAAAATTGATTTGTAATTTCAGTTGCCATTTTTAACTCCTTAAATTATTCATTTTCCCTATTATTTTCTTTTACTTTATTAAAGGTGAGTGTGAAAGGCTTATTTAATAAAATTGGAATAGATAATGAATTGCTCCAAGAGGCTTCACAGACATTAACAGAGAATGCTGCAGTAGTATTAATTGAAAACTACTCTAAAGAAAAAGAATGCTTAGTTCAATTAAAAGAGAATCTAACAAAAGTCTTTGAAGCAACAGGGGTAAAAGAGGGACAACCTTTTATTATTTTTATAGATGAAATAGACCGCTGTCGTCCAACTTATGCCATTGAAATGCTAGAGAATATTAAACATCTCTTTGGGATTCCAAATCTTGTATTTGTAATCTCTATTGATAAGGCACAACTCTCCAAATCTATTCAAGCAATTTATGGGCAAATTGATACAGAAAACTATCTTAGGAGATTCTTTGATTTAGAATTTATTTTACCTAATCCCTCTCCGCAGAGATTTTGTGAGTATTTGCAAGAGAAGCTAGAGATACAAACAAATCTTGCAGAGATTTTTATTGCAGATAACTTCGCTTTACGAGAATTGCAAAAAATTCTCCCTCAAATTAAACTATTGGAAATGCAACAATTCCAAGACAATAATAAAGAGCCTATTTTTGATATGCAACACGCAATTTTTATTCTACTCATCAAGATTTATAGACCTGATTTGTATTTGCAAATACCCAACATCACAGATGCAGAGGGAATAATGGGGATAGTAGAAAAGCTTGTGTGTAAGGAGAGGTTTGCTTTAAAAGACAGCCCTTTGATTGAATATATTGAGGCTATCTATGGTGTATGTCCTAGATTATATGCTCAAGATAGTTTTTTTATTGAGAATATAAATTTGTTTCATCAAGATAGCAGTAATAAGTGGTATATAATAAAAAATGGAGAAACAATTAGCGTTAGCTTGAATCAGTATTCTTATATAGTGCAAACTTATTGCGACTGGTTAAAACATAGGGGATATTTAAAGATTTCATGGAATAAACATAAAATCATCACTGCCATTAATTTTACCTCTCAATTTACCATACAAGACAAATCAAACAATCGCGCGATAAATCCAACGCCCTAAAACTATCGGTGGGATTCGTTTCTTTCCCTAAACTCTCTTTTGATTCTAGGCACATCGTGGAATATAAATTTTATTATGCCCCCCCCCTTGACTTTTTGAGACTCAATGAGTGCAACTCCTAGCTTAAAGCTCAGATGTTCTTTGTATTTTAAAGCTTCTTGATAGTCTGCATAGGATTCCAAAGGAGGAAGTTTTAAGCCGGGATTCTTTGCTATTTTTGCTTGATATTCTTTTTGTTCTTTTTGATGTCTATAATAAATAGACAGGATAATAAAAGGCATTTGAATATATCCTGAAAGGCTTTTAGAGTTTGAAATCATTGCAGAGCCTAGTTTATATGCTAAATGATTGGAGATTCTCATTTTGGCAGATGAGTATGAATATCTCCTAATGAAAGAGAATGCTGGAAGAAATGTTTGAAAATAATGTTTGCCAAAAAAACACTTTTTTGCTAACTCTTTTAATTCATTATCTTTTAGGGTGAGGATATAATAATAAATATGTTCATTTATTATTAATCTAGAAATTTCTTTGTAGATTTGCTTGCTTCTTGATTTTTTAAGAATATCAAAAAATCCATAATCAATCGCATCGTTAGTATAATTATAAAAAGATTGTAAAGCCCCTAAAGATAAGTTTTTTCCTCTTGTAACACTATTTATGCTTGTAAAATATTTATAAAGATTATCTTTCAAGATATAAATGTTTCTTGCCTGTAAAAATAAACAGATTCCAAAAAGATGGTCTTCGTGCATAACGCCTTCCAAAAATTTTAATTTTATTTTTTTTAAAAAATCAAATCGAATCATACCACCCCAAACAAAAAAGAAATAATCTATTTGATTATTAATCATATCTTGAAGTAATTGTTTTGGTGTTATCACCCAATGACTTTTGTAGTTTAATTTATGGATAAAACTTAAATGAAACCACACTATATCTATATTCTTGTTATTCATAGCGGTTACACATTTTTTTAAACAATCTAAATCCCAAGAATCATCAGAATCTAAAAAGATTAAATAATCTATTTTTGGAATCGCTAAAAGTTTTTTGGTTGTTAAAATTTTTGTATTGTTAAGGTTTTTGATTTTAAATAAATGTAATTTTTCAATTTCTTTGTTTGTAGGAATGAACTGATATTCTTGATTAAAATAATCTATTCCTATATTTCTTGCGCTAGATTGTCCCGCGTTATCTTTTAAAATCAAAGTAATTCTTTCATCATTGGCAGCGTATTCTTTGGCAATTTGACAAGAATTATCTGTACTTCCATCATCAATTAGCAATATCTCTAAATTAGTATGAGTTTGATTAACGACTGAATTTAAGCATTTTTGAAGATATTTTTCTGCATTATAGATTGGAATAATAATTCCGACGCGGTTATTAGCTATACTAGAATCTACAAAGGTTGTATTTTTCATCATTGTATTAGGCGGCTTGTGCCCCCCCCCCCATAAATTTATCTTTTATTTGTGTATCCCAGTTGATATTGCTTTTAATTTTTTTTGCAGGAATGCCACCATAAACACAATTTTCATCCATTAAATGTTTAGTTACAAGAGATTTTGTTGCTATTACGCAATTATCAGCTACGCTAGAATTATTCAAAAAAGTTACATCTTCACAGACCCAAATATGATTACCCAATTTCACATCTCCGGCTTGATTTACTCTTTTAAGGGTTGAAATATCATAGATTGAGTGATTATCTGTCGTGATTAAGCGAATATTGTTAGCAAAGAGGCAGTCTGCTCCTATAAGGATATTTGTATTTTTTTCACCGCAAATTAAACTTGTGCTTCCATTGAAAAAAGTATTGGAAGCAATCTTGATAGAGCAATAATTGGTAACCGTGCCTACGCCTCCAGCAAAAAAGGAAAGTGATAGATTATGATTTATAATCACTCCATCATCAATTTTTATAACATTATTATTTCCATTTATGTGTATTTTGAGATTGCCTCTTTGGTTTATATTTACATTGCCAACTTGAATTGTGTTATTTTCTCCAGATATAGAACAATTTATTTTATCAAAGAATCTGAAGTTATCGCAAAATTCTATAATATTATTTTTTCCTGAAGTTTTTATGTTAGCGTGGTTGTTTGGTATCATCGCTTAAACCTTTTTCGGAAAAAATCTTTTATAAATAGCATAGGATCATTCTTTAGTTTATCAATTTTTCTTTGCAGTTTTGTCTTGCCTATGATTTTTTTATCAGAAGCAAGCATAGTTTTATTTTGAAATAAAGCATTGCACAATAGATTTGTTTCGCAATAAGAAATCATATATTGTTTATTACTAATTTTAAAATCTTTATAAATTTCTTTGATGGTTTCACAATAGTTATGTTGAAAACATTTTAGTGAAAGTTCATTGTTGTATAGCATTTTATTGTCTTGAGACATTTTGGATAGCTTTTCTTGGGTTAAATCCATAAATTCGTAAATTTTAGATATTAGAGAGTCTTTATTGCCAGCTAGAGCATAAAGAACACCACTTGTCTTGTTTTCTAACCATTTATATCCTCCTACATAAGAACAAATTATTGGAGTTCCTAAGGATAAAATTTCTATCATACTCAAATCAAATAAGCTACCTCTATTGGGACACACACAAACATCTGCTGCATTGATATAATCACTTGGATTATCTACAAAAGGAATTTGTATCCATTGTTTGTGGGTTATGGGTGAGATTTGTTTTTCACCAACAACAACAAAATAAATATCATTTCTAGTATTTAGTATGGTTTGTGCTGCTTCTACAAGTATGTCGTATCCTCGGACATCAATAAATCTGCCTATATATAAAATCATTTTAGCGTCAATTGGTATATTCAGATGAGATTTTAAATTTTCTTGACTAAGAATCGGTTTTTTGATAGTTGTGCCAGTAGGGCAAAAGTATATTGGTTTATCTTTGATTAAATTTTCAAAATCAGACCATAAACTATAATATCCCTCTAAACTTTCTTTAGAGGGGAAAAATAGACAATCAGCAAGCTTAAAAGCCCATTTATCTCTTTCGTTAAAATAATAAGACATCAATTTGTTAGTATTTTCATCTAATGGTCTAGCCCTGTTTAATAAATACATATC
>NZ_CANBCA010000043.1 GCF_947367035.1 uncultured Helicobacter sp. | reverse complement strand
ATCCGCTGCAGTTTCTAAAATCTTGATTCCACCCGTGATATTAATAAAAACATCATAGCGATTGAGTGGAATCTCTAGCTTACGTTCTAATAGGGCTAAAATCATATTTAAACGATTAGAATCGAAGCCAGTAGAAGAGCGTTTAGGCATTCCATAAGAGCAGTCACTTACAAGGGCTTGCACTTCTAAAACAAGTGGGCGAGAACCTTCTATTACAACGCTTAATGCACTTCCGGGTGCAGATGTTTTTTGATTGAAAAAAATCTTAGAAGCTTCTTTTGCTCCAACTAAGCCATTACTTTTCATTTCAAAAATTCCAATTTCACTTGTATTGCCAAAACGATTTTTGAACCCTCTTAAAAAACGCAATTCGCGACTAGAATCCCCCTCAAAATAAAGAACGCAATCCACCATATGTTCTAAAATCCTAGGTCCAGCAATCGCCCCATCTTTAGTAATGTGTCCGATGATGAATACGCAGATTCCACGTTCTTTTGCTAAACGCATTAGTTCAAAGGTTACTTCACGCACTTGTGAAACACTGCCAGGGCTTGAGCTGATATTCTCACTATAAAGCGTCTGAATGCTATCAATTACAATCATAGAATAGTGGTGTTCGTTTGTATGGATTGTGCCTAAAATTTCTTCCAATTTTATTGCGTTAAGTAAAAAGAGATTTTCACAAATTGCATTCAGTCGTTCTGCACGTAGTTTGATTTGAGAGGCACTCTCTTCCCCGCTAACATAGAGGATTTTTTTGCCCATTTTAGCAAGATTGCTTGATATTTTTAATAAAAGTGTAGATTTCCCAACGCCCGGACTTCCACCAACTAAATACATTCCTCCAAGCACGATTCCACCTCCAAGCACGATGTCTAATTCTTGCTCTTTGCTGCTAAAACGCACAAACTCTTCTTCTTGCACTTCTGTAATTGGCATAACTTTGTTAGTATTTAGAGTGGATTGAGTAGTTTTCAAGGCTTCAATTTGCTCAAGTTTAAGTTCTAAAAAACTTTCCCAAGCTCCACAATTAGAGCATTTACCAAGCCATTTTCTGCTTTGGAATCCACAATGCTGACATTCAAAAAGTTGTGTTTTTTTCTTTGCCATTTTTAACCTTTGAAATTGATTGAAATCTTTTAAAATTTATAGATTATGCTGAAAGGATTAGTATCTTGAATTTAGTTTTTTCATTGATTGTGCGGTTTAATTTTCAAAAATAGAATCCAAAAGAGTCGTAATATATTCTTCTTCATTAAATGCAATCATATCCTCTGCCCTCTCACCTACACCAATGTATAAAATAGGGACGCGCAAAGTATGAAGGATACTAAAAATTGCTCCTCCTTTACTTGTGCCATCTAGCTTAGTTACAATGACACCATCTATCCCACCTAAAGTGTGGCTAAAAACCTTTGCTTGTTCCAAACTAGAAGTTCCTTGAGTGCCATCTAAAATTAAGATTTTTTGATGTGGAGAACCAGATTTTGCCTTATCACAAATGCGCATAATTTTTTGCAACTCTTGTTGTAGATTGTTTTGATTGTGTAATCTACCCGCCGTATCAATGAGTGCAATATCTATATTTTTAGCAATGGCTGAAGAAATTGTGTCAAAAGCCACTGCGGAAGGGTCGTGTCCGATTTTTGAAGCAATCACAGGAAGATTTAATCTCTGTCCCCATAGCTTTAATTGCTCAATTGCTGCTGCTCTAAATGTATCTCCAGCCCCTAAAATCACGCTTTTGCCTTGTTTTTGGTAGAGATTGGCTAGTTTGGCAATTGTTGTGGTTTTGCCCGCACCATTGACGCCTACAATCAGATGCACACAAGGTTTTTCTTCTATGGTTTTTGGCTGCACTTTGTCATAATAACTCTCTCCGCGAAAGAGTCTAAATAAAGCAACTTCAAGCTCATTGCGACTAATTTCACTTCCAAGTGGGCTTAGAATCATCTCTAGGAGTTCATAATCCATATCTGTTGCAATTAAAATTTCTTCTAATGTTTCTTTGCTAAGTTTTTTATGAGATTTTGGAAGTAAATCACGAATGTTTTGTGTGGTTTTTTGTAAGGTTTTTTTAAAGATTTCAAGCATTATTGTGCCTTTATTTTTGCTAGATTTTGTGAGAGGTCAAACTCAATCATTTCTTCTGGAATCGCGCCTAGATAGTGGATAATATATTTTCCATCTTTGTCATAAAGTGCGATCAGTGGCACACCCTCAATTCCTCCAAGCGCATTAAAGAGTTTGGAGCGATTTTCATCTAAGATAATTGGCATATTGATAGCATTTTCTTCATTAAAAACTTGTATAATACCCTTCAAGTTTTCTACTTCTCCTACCAAGTCATCTATTGGGATTGCATAAAGTGTAATTTGTTCTCCAAATTGTTGTTTAAGGTTTTCTAAATGAGGTAAAATGCCCTTGCAAGGGTCGCACCAAGTTGTGAAAAATAATAATACTTTAAGGTTATTTTGGTTTGAAGTAATGATAAGATTCTTTAAAATATTTTCTTTTTTAGGTTCAATATTTTTAAAATTATTTTGTTCCTTAGGCGGTTTTTGATTAATGTTTAATTCTGTCCCATCACTACTTTTTAAAACAAGATTTTCTAGAATCTCTTGTTTTTTTTCTATGGTTTGATTGGTTTGTTCATTTTCTTGTTTCTGACAACCTAAAAAACTCAAGCAAAATCCAACTATTACACTAAGCAAAATCCAACGCATTTCTTTCCTTTTTTAAAATTTTATATTAACAAATTGCAGAGATTATGGGACAAATAAAGATTCAAGTGGTGTTTTTTCAAAATTACCAAGCTTTACCATTTGCTCTAATGGAATCTTCAATTTAATGATTCCATTAGCATAAGGCATTATTTCATAGGGTTGATAAATAAAAATAAAGGAATCATAATCTAGCAAGATTGCTTCTGAAACTTTGAAAGATTCAAAATCCACAAAAGCTTCTGATTCTACGCTTTTTAGGTAGTTTTGATATTCTTGCCATAAAAGGCTTTTTAATTCCGCATTATTAAAATCTATCATTGTGTTTAAAGGAATAATTCCGTTTTCTTTAGACAATATCACACCCCATTGGCTAGAGATTCCGTGTGCGCCACCGGTATAAAGATAATTATTTTTTAAAAATACGATTAAATTATTATCAAAATAATATAAAAAATCTCCTTTCTGTTCTTCAAATGATGAAGTATTTAAAAATTTTTCTATTACCTTTTCTTCGCTCTTATTTTCTGTTTGTGAGAATTCTTTAAAGAAATTTTGCATTGAATCTTGCGCATTATTTAAAAACACACTTTTTGCACTTTTGCAATCAAAAGATTTTTTATACATTTGTTGTAAGATTTCTTGAGCTTTTGAATCTTTAGAACAATAAAATTGTATAGAAGTTAAAGCATTCGTGCTTTGTTTTGGGTCCTTTGGATATTGGTAAGTTACTTCTTGTTGTTGTAAAATCATAGAATCTATTAATTTGAGATTTAATTTTAGATTTTGTGTAGTCGTAAGCGCACCTGTAATTGCGCCATCTTCAACTTTTAAAGCCAAGTTTTTGCATTGGAGAGTGCCATCTTTAAGAGCGGTGGGTTCTTGTGTCTTTGTTGGATCGTTTTCAAATAATGGTATGCAACGTCCCAAATTACGATTACCAGCATATAGAATCCCGTCTTTTGAATTTGCAACAAAAAGTAGAGAATCTTCTTTGGCAGAGGTTTTGTTTAATATTTTTGCTTGAGAGGGTGAGAGGAGGAAAGTTTGATAAGTAAAGTCTAAAGCCATAGAATTTAAACCAAAACATAATATCAAAATCCCAAATAACCTAGAAAAATTAACACTTCGTTGTTTCATTACAAGTTCCTTTATAAATTTAATTTAGAATAAATTTAGAATGCAGAATTTTATCATTATTTTCCTAAAATCTCTTGATTTTTTTTAAAACCATCGCTATAATTTTACTCTCACTTTTGCTTTTATGCGGGAGTAGCTCAGTGGTAGAGCATAACCTTGCCAAGGTTGGGGCCGCGGGTTCGATCCCCGTCTCCCGCTCCATAGCTAAATCATAAAAGTAATTTAAACTTATAGTTAATGCCCGGGTGGTGAAATGGTAGACACAAGGGACTTAAAATCCCTCGGACATTGCGTCCGTGCCGGTTCAAGTCCGGCCTCGGGCACCACAATATAAATGGCGACATAGCCAAGCGGTAAGGCATGGGCCTGCAAAGCCTTGATTCCCCAGTTCGAATCTGGGTGTCGCCTCCAATCTAAATTTTCAGTTTTTCTCGGGAGATGGCTGAGTGGTCGATAGCGGCGGTCTTGAAAACCGTTGAGGATAACACCTCCGGGGGTTCGAATCCCTCTCTCCCGGCCACAGCTTTGATATATTAACATTAGATTCTGCCAATGAGAAATTTTGTTTTATAGCAATATTACTTTATACTCACGCAAGTAAAATATAGGCATAAGATTCCCCTATACTAATTCTAGTTCCAACTTTGGTTTGGGCGATAATCCAAAAGCACCGCAATTGAGTAAAAAACACACAATGGGATTCAAAGTTTTTTGGATATATTATTCCATTAATTGCTTACCAACAGACGATATAAAACATTGTGAAAAAATGGCATAAAAGGCTTCGCTCTACTTCAAACCTTTAAATCAAAATCAATGTGAGATTCCCGCTACAAGTCAATTTTAAAGCGAAACACGATAAAATCACGCATTTAACAAAAGGTAGAGAAATGAGTGCTTATGAGACGATTATTGGGCTTGAAGTGCATGTTCAGCTAAATACTAAAACAAAGATTTTTTGTGCGTGCGCAACAAGTTTTGGTGAAGAAGCAAATAAAAATGTTTGTCCTACTTGTTTGGGATTGCCCGGTGCGTTACCGGTTCTAAATCGTGAAGTAGTGAAAAAAGCAATTTCTTTTGGCACAGCCATTAATGCTAATATTAATCAAAGCTCGGTATTTGCGCGTAAAAATTATTTTTATCCTGATTTGCCAAAGGCGTATCAAATTAGTCAATTTGAGATTCCAATCGTGGGGCAAGGTGCAATTGAGATTGAAGTCAATGGAGAGCAGAAAATTATCGGTGTAACGCGTGCGCATATGGAGGAAGATGCAGGGAAAAATATTCACGAAAGTCATTATTCTAAAGTGGATTTAAACCGCGCTTGCACACCGCTTTTAGAGATTGTGAGCGAACCTGATATGAGAAGTAGTGATGAAGCCATTGCTTATCTTAAAAAATTGCATTCTATTGTGAGATTTCTAGGAATCTCTGATGCAAATATGCAAGAAGGGAGCTTTCGTTGTGATGCAAATGTTTCTATTCGTCCTAAAGGAGATTCTAAGCTTTACACACGCGTAGAAATTAAAAATTTAAACAGCTTTAAGTTTATTCAAAAAGCAATTGAATACGAAGTGGAGCGACAAATTGAAGCTTGGGAAGCGGGCAAATACAAAAGTGAAGTTGTGCAAGAAACTCGTCTTTTTGATACTGCCAAAGGCACTACGCGTTCAATGCGTGGTAAAGAAGAAGCGGCGGATTATCGCTATTTTCCTGACCCTGATTTATTACCTGTATTTATTGATGAAACCCTTATGCGTGAGGGGCGTGAGATTCCAGAAATGCCTGATGAAAAACGCGCAAGATATGTGCGGGAGTTTGGCATTAAAGTAAGTGATGCGAGTGTGCTAACCGGTGATCTTGAAATGGCATTATATTTTGAGGATATGCTGCGCTTAGGTGCGAGTGCTAAGGGTGCGGTTACTTGGCTAACTATCGAGCTTCTAGGACGATTAAAGGGAGAGAATACTCTGCAAAATTGTGGTGTGGATTCTGCTACACTAGCGACTTTGGTCCAACGTATTGATGAGGGAAAAATTAGCGGAAAAAGCGCAAAAGAAATCCTTGATGTGCTAGTGCAGAATCGCGGAGGTGATGTAGATAAACTCATTGTGGAAATGGGCTTGGAGCAAGTGAGTGATGATGGAGCAATTTTAGCAGCGGTTGAGGAAGTTTTAAAAGCAAATGTGGAGAAAGTTGCAGAATATAAAAGCGGAAAAGATAAGCTTTTGGGATTCTTTGTCGGGCAAGTGATGAAAAACGCAAAAGGCGTGAATCCTGCAAAAGTGAATGAATTATTGAAAGAAAAGTTAAAATAAATTGAGATTTTATGCTAAAATACTCTCTTTATAAATTCCATAAGGAGACAAAATGAATCCAAATAATGCAGTACAAAGAGTGCAAAATCATTTAAGCTTTAAACTAGGGCAAGAAATGATGAAGTCTGCGGGGGGGGGGGGGCTTTTATTTAGGCGTTTGAAAGTAATTAAAAAGCACAAAAAAGAAAAAAAATATTATAAACAAGCTATTAAACAA
>NZ_CANBCA010000042.1 GCF_947367035.1 uncultured Helicobacter sp. | reverse complement strand
AGCTTCTAATCTGTCTTTTTTTAAGGTTAGTTAGGCTTATGGCTTAACTAACCTTTTTTATTTCTCTTTTAAGATTTATCCTTGACTTTTGTTTTCTTGTATCATTGTAAGAGCAACGCCCAAAGCAATCCATAATCTAAAATCTCGCTTTTGATAATTGACTTTATGCAACATTATAAATTGCTTCGTCTTTCGTTTCACTCATTCCTCGCAAGAACTAGAAAATAGAATCTTACAAGGAGACTTTGTGTAACTTTAAGCAGATTCTTGGCATTATAAACTTTTATTTTAATTTGATAAAGGAATCTTATGCAGTGGAATCGGTTTGATACGCGTTGGACACTTTCACTCTTTGGCACAGCCGTAGGAGCTGGGATTTTGTTTTTGCCTATTCGTGCGGGAACAGGAGGATTCTATCCTGTGGTGCTAATGAGCCTTTTAATTTTTCCTATGGTTTGGCTCTCTCACCGCGCACTTAGTCGCTTCGTCAATGAATCCAAAAGCACAGAACACGATATTACACACGCCGCAGAGGAATATTGGGGACGCAAAACAAGCTTGTTTATCACATTTTTATATTTTTTCGCCATTTATCCGATTTGCCTTGCTTATGGTGTAGGTATTACCAACACTTTTGCAAGTTTTTTTGTCCATCAACTCCACCTTGTCGCACTCTATGATACCGATACGATGACACTTTACCCCCTTGTGCGTGCAGGACTTGCATTGGTGCTAGTTAGCGCGATGATGAGCGTTATGCTACTCAAAGAAGAAATCATCACAAAAGCTTGTAATGCACTAGTATATCCTTTGTGTGCGGTCCTTTTTGCGTTTTCTTTGTATTTGATTCCTTATTGGAAACTAGAATCCTTGCAAAAAATACCAAGTCTAAAAGATCTTATCCAAGTGATTTGGCTTACTTTGCCTGTGCTCGTTTTTGCTTTCAATCATTCTCCTGCTATCTCTACCTTTACCCTTAGTGTGCGTAAAACCTATGATAACTCACAAGAAAAAGCAAACCAAATCCTATTTCGCACAAGTCTTTTACTGCTTTTCTTTGTGATGTTTTTTGTGTTTTCTTGTATTTTGTGTCTCAATGCAGAGGATTTTGCCAAAGCAAGAGAAGCAAACATTCCGATTCTCTCTTATTTTGCCAATCAATTCCATACACCCATTATTGCTTTGGGCGCACCACTTGTAGCATTTTTAGCTATTGTAAGCTCATTTTTTGGACATTACTTTGGTGCATTTGAGGGTTTAAATGGAATCGTGCGTAAAGCCATTAAGCTTAGTGGAAAAGAACCAAATATCCGTAACATTAAGGTATTTAGCACTTTGTTTATGTATATTACTATCATTCTTGTTGCTTATCTTAATCCGAGTATTTTAGGATTTATTGAGGATTTAGGCGGTCCTATCATTGCGGCAATTTTATTTTTAATGCCAATCCTTGCGATTTGGAGCGTGAAAAAACTCAAAAAATACAAAAATCCTTTTTTGGACGGATTTGTATTCATTACAGGGCTTTTGACAATTACAAGCGTCATTTATAAATTTTTCTTATAATGCTGCAAGGACGAAAATAGAATTACAATTTCTTATTTTGAATCCGTGCAATGAGTTCAGAAATTGCACACTCTAGCATAGAATAGATTTTTTCAAACCCCTCTAAATCTCTGTAATAATAAGGGTCTGGAATCTCTTGCCCCTTTAGCCCAAAATCTCCTATTAAAGCGATTTTTGCTTGTGGAAACCCTAATCGCAATAAATCCTCATAATTTTGCCTATCCATTGCAAGAATCAAATCAAATTCCAAATCACTATATACATTGACTTTGCGCCCTTTAAGATTAGAAATATCAATGTTATGTTGCTTGCCTATCATAATAGAACGCTCACAAGGTGGCTCATCAATATGCCACCCGCTTGTTCCTGCGGAATCTATGCGAAGCGTTAATCCTGCTTTATTACCCAACTCTCTTGCGATTCCCTCTGCTAAAGGTGAGCGACAAATATTTCCCAAACACACAAACAAAAGTGAATGAATCTCCACTTGATTAACCTTTAGCCTTGCATAGCAATCCACTTTTGCGCAATCCGAACTGCGTTAGTCGCTGCACCTACGCGGATTTGGTCTGCAACACACCAAAGATGTAAGATGTTTTTATCATAGTTATCTACGCGGATTCTTCCAACATAAGTTTCATCTCTATCTGTGGCAATTATTGGCATAGGGTAAGATTTTTCTTGTGGATTGTCTATTAACACGACACTTTCGGCTTTGCTTAGCACCTCTTGCGCCTCCTTTGCACTCACTTCGCGTTTAAACTTAATCGTAATGGCTTCGCTATGACTTCTAAGCACAGGTACACGCACACAAGTTGCACTCACTGCAAAATCGCTGTGCATAATTTTGTTGGTTTCATTAACCATTTTCATTTCTTCCTTTGTGTAATCGTTGCCCAAAAACACATCAATATGTGGAATCACATTTAATGCGATTCTGTGAGGAAATGCTTTTGGCTCACAAGACTCAAGGCTAAATTCAAAGAATTTTTGCATTTGCAACACAAGTTCTTCCATTCCCTTTTTACCTGCGCCAGAAACTGCTTGATAAGTGCTAACATCTACGCGCTCTATGCCAAAAGCCCTATGCAATGGCTCTAAAACTTGCACCATTTGGATTGTAGAGCAGTTAGGATTTGCGATGATTCCGGTTTTCTCCCACAAAGCAATATCTTGCGGATTGACTTCAGGCACAACAAGTGGCACATCTTGCTGCATTCTAAAATGACTCGTATTATCAATCACGACGGCACCCGCTCTTGCTGCACTTGGCGCGAACTCCGCACTAATACTTCCACCTGCAGAGAAAAAAGCAATTTCAATGTTTTCTTCTTCAAAAACACTATGGGTTAGCTCCTTAACTTTAATGCTCTCCCCTTTAAACTCTATTTCTTTGCCGACACTTCGCGCACTTGCAAGTGGCACGATCTTGTTAATAGGAAAAATGCGTTCGCTTAAAACCCTGAAAATCTCTTCACCCACTGCACCTGTTGCGCCCACAACTGCTAGATTAAATTTTCTCATTTTTTCTCCTTTAAAGTTTAATTTTATAACGTTCCATTTTGCTTAAAAGCAATTCTTTTTTCAATCCCAATAACTCTGCTGCACTATCTATATCAGAATCACTCGCCTTTAAAGCTTCATAAATCAGATCTTCTTCTAAGTTCGCAATTTTCTTTTTACCACCACTCTCACGGGAGCTTAAAAACAAATCCTCTACCATAATCCTATCATCTTCACATAAAATTGCTGCACGTTCAATTACAGAGAGAAGCTCACGAATATTGCCGGGCCACTTATAAGAAAGTAGCTGTTCTTGCGCTCCCTTACCCCAAGATTTTTTCCCTACACCATATTGTTTATCTACCTGTTCTAGCTTCCATTCACAAAGCGGTATAATCTCCTCAATCCGTTCTCGTAAAGGCGGGATATGAATCGGAATCGTTTGCAATCTAAAGAACAAATCCTCACGAAATTCACCCTTTTGAATCTTTTTTTGAATATCTGCATTTGTTGCAGCAATGAAGCGAATATCTATCTTAATGGGCTTGGAGCTACCCAAGCGCACGACTTCTTTTTCTTGCAACACGCGCAAGAGTTTAGCTTGCAAGGAAGCAGGCATTTCTCCAATCTCATCTAAAAATATGCTTCCACCATTTGCAGCTTCAAATTTCCCCGCTCTTCCCTCTGTGGCATCTGTAAAAGCACCTTTTTCATAACCAAAAAGTTCAGATTCTAACAAATTATCTGGAATCGCAGCCATATTCAGTGCGACAAGGGGCATATCCGCTCTTGGCGAGTTCTGATGAATATAATTCGCAAACAACTCTTTACCCACGCCACTCTCTCCAAGAAGCAACACAGAAGCGTCTGTTTTAGCAGCTTTATTCGCAAACTTTAAGACATTTTCTAATGCAGGAGAAGTTGCCATAAACTGCTTATTGTCTGGATTTTTATGGTTTATTTTTTTATCTTTTTTAGGCTTACCTGCCTTTGCCATTACTTCTTGGGCTTTTTTAGCGCGATGAATCGCCTCTACTAATGTTTCAATTTCAAAGGGCTTGGTTAAAAAATCTTTCACTCCTAAACGAATGGAATCAATTGCTTTGCCTAAAGTTGCGTTTCCTGTAATAATTAAAGCTTCATAACGACCATTTAAGACTTTCAAAAACTCCAAGCCGTCCATTTGAGGCATATTAATATCTGTGATAATCAAATCAATGCTTTCATCAAGCCTTTTAAGAGCGTCTTTAGCGCTTTTAAAACTCACAACCTCAAACTCATCATATTCTCCCAACGCAATTTCAAGAGATTTTCGCATATTAATATCATCTTCCACGATGGCTAATTTCATCTTCACTCTCCTTTTTGTGGGTTAAATCCTCTAGCTTGGGCGATAAAGCGGGTTTATGCAATGATGGCTTAATAGAATCCCAAATAGAAAAATTCTTTGTCTCTTGCACAAGCGCATAGAGCGTTGCAATTCCACTAGCATATTCAATTCTAATTCGTGTAGGAGGAATCGCTAAAAAAGTCAGCGATTTACCCTTTAGATTACTGACTTCACTGCGATCTTCTAAACGCACACCCCAATTAAAAAAACATTCCAAAATTTTAGCTTTATAGTCATTAAGTAAAGCTTTTTCACTCTTAGCTTGGTGAGTAATTTCACATTTTTTATAAGGGTGCTTGATTTGCTTCAATAGATTTGCATTAATCATAGAGGGAGAAAAATAATATTTTTCATTTAAAATGATTCCATTTTTCACCGCAACCCTATAAGAAAAAATATATTCTGAAGCCTCACCCCAAACTACAAAATATATCAAGCCAAGTAGAATCCTAAACATTATCCTAAATCAATCTCCAAGTAACCCTGAATCTTCGCCCTCTTCCTCTCTATCCTCTGTTTTTTCCTCTTTGGGACATCTTGCGATAGAAACAACTTTGTCATCATTTACATTAACAATGATTACCCCACTTGTCGCACGCCCTGCTTTACGTATGCTTTGCATATCTACGCGTATCATCTTGCCACTACTTGTAAGCACCATTAAATCCATTTTCTCATCTACATTGACGACACCTACTAACTTACCTGTTTTGCTTGTAAGCTTCATTGCAATAACGCCTTTGCCTCCACGATTCGTAATTCTATATTCATTCACTTCTGTGCGCTTACCAATCCCCTTTTCGCTGACGCTTAAAATTTCTTCATTCTCATCTACGATTGCAGTTGCGCCAATCACATAGTCGTTTGGCATTTTAAACTTAATTGCCGTAACACCGCGCGCCACGCGCCCTATTTCTCGGACATTATCTACACCAAAACGCACGCACATACCCTCATAAGTAACCACCAAAATCTCTTGAATACTTGGGCTAATGATTTTAGCAGTTACTAGCTCATCATTTTCATCAAGATTGATAGCTCTAATCCCTACACTACGGATATTTTTAAACTCACTTAGATTGGTGCGCTTGATAATTCCATTTTTGGTAAAAAACGCAATAGATTTGTCTTCATTAAAATCTTTTGTCGTAATAGTTGCCATAATCTTTTCATCGGGACTTAGATTGATGAGATTCACTACGGCTTTGCCAATCGCTGTTCTGCTTGCTTCTGGGATTCTATAAACTTTGAGCCAATACAATTGCCCTTTATTTGTGATAAACATAATTGTATCATGCGTATCTGAAACAAAGAAACTTTCAATAAAATCATCCTCGTGCGTATTGGCAGAAATTTTGCCTTTTCCTCCTCGATTTTGTTTCTCATAAGTGCGCACAGGCACACGTTTGACATAACCGCGATGACTCATCGTTACTACCACAGATTCATTAGGAATTAAATCCTCCATATCAATGTTTTCATAATCCTCTTCAATCGCAGTTTTTCGCTTCGTTGAAAACTTTTCTTTAGATTCTAACAATTCTTGTTTAATGATTGTATTGAGTTTTGCCTCACTTTTTAGAATCTCACTTAATCGCGCAATTTCTTTTAATAATTCTTGGTATTCATTTTCTATTTTATCGCGTTCTAAGCCTGTTAGTCTCTGTAAGCGCATATCTAAGATGGCTTGCGCTTGAATCTCACTTAAGTTAAACTGATTTACCAAGCCCTCTTTGGCAACTTTTGGGTCACTACTTGCGCGGATTAATGCCACAATCTCATCTATATTTTCAAGTGCGACTTTTAAACCCTCCAAAATATGCGCCCTTGCTTTTGCCTTTTCTAGCTCAAAAATACTGCGGCGAATCACCACACTCTTACGATGAGAGATAAACAAGCTTAACAATTCTAAGAGTGTGAAAACCTTTGGCTCTTTGTTATAAATCGCAAGTAAAATAATGCCAAAGGTGGATTCCATTGGCGTAGATTTGAAGAGATGATTTAACACTATCTCACTCATTGCCTCTCGTTTTAATTCTACAACCACACGGATTCCATCTCTATCGGATTCATCACGCACTTCAGAGATTCCCTCAATCACTTTTTCTTTTGCAAGCTCTGCTATCTGCTCTACAAGCCGTGCTTTATTCACTTGATAAGGAATCTCATCTATGACAATAATATCTTTTGTCTTTGTCTTTTCAATGTGAATTTTTGCACGAATTTTAATGCGTCCTCGTCCGCTTTCATAAGCTTCTTTAATTCCACTTTTACCATAGATAATTCCACCTGTTGGAAAATCTGGACCTTCAATAAATTGTAAAATCTCTTCTAATTTAGCTTTAGGATTATCAATCAAATAAACTAACGCATCTATAATTTCATCTATGCGGTGTGGAGGAATATTTGTCGCCATTCCAACAGCAATTCCATTAGAACCATTAACCAACAAGTTTGGCAAACGACTAGGTAAAATATCTGGTTCTTGTAAGGTATCGTCATAGTTTGGAAGAAAATCTACTGTATCTTTATCTATATCTCTCAGTAGCTCTTCTGATGCTTGTGTCATTCTAGCTTCCGTATAACGCATAGCAGCCGCACTATCCCCATCAATGCTACCAAAGTTCCCTTGTCCATCTACTAACTCTAGCCGCATAGAGAAATTTTGAGCCATTCTAACTAATGCGTCATAAACTGCTGTATCTCCGTGCGGATGATATTTACCAATCACATCACCCACGATTCTTGCACTTTTTTTGTAAGCTACCCTAGAAGTTACGCCTAACTCATACATTGCATAAAGAATCCTACGATGCACAGGCTTTAATCCATCTCTTGCATCGGGTAAAGCACGTCCAACAATGACGCTCATAGAGTAATCTAAATAACTTTCTTTAATGGAATCTTCTATATTAACATTTTGAATATCTTGGTTAAGTAAATCCGACATTCCTTGCCTTTTTTAATAAAATGCTTAATTTTTATTTTACCTTTATTTTACTTTAATCTTGCTAATAAAGCTTAAATTTGTTGTTTAAAGGTTCTTTACAAAACTCCTTGAAATCTTTTTTGTTTTTAAAAACCAAAGTGTTGCTTTGTAAATTGCATAAAAAATTTAGAATCTCTTGGTGCGTTAAGATTCCTATTTTTAGACTCTCGCTTGATGATTGTGAAAACTCTTTTACTTTTAATCCTAAAAACTCATTTTCTAGAAATAATGGCATACCAAGCATTTTTTCTTTTGTTTCCTTAGGTAAAGCCAAAAAATCTTTAAGCTTTATCTTGCTTCGCAAGAATTCTGACCATTCTTGTTCGCTAAAATACGAAAGATTCAAATCTGCACTCAAAGGTATTTCCAAAGGCTCTTTTAAGAGATTGAAATAATTTTCTTTAAATCCCAATTCGCGAAAATTTGGTGTGGGTAGAATATTGCAATAAATATCTGTAAATCGCTCTACTTCAA
>NZ_CANBCA010000041.1 GCF_947367035.1 uncultured Helicobacter sp. | reverse complement strand
ATTGGGGAATGGAAAACTTCTAAAAAAGAGATTGGAGAGTATTTGGAGTGAATTGATTGCACATTTGTTTGTTGGGAAGCATTTCTTTCATTGCTTGACAACCTCTTTTACCTCTGCTTTAATTATCGCGCTTGCATCTTGTAATTCCAATAGTGAATGAGGTGAAATCTCTGCTAAACACTTAATTTTCTTTCCATTGCTCAAAACACAAGCATAACCATTTCTTTGATAATTTTTAGGATTTTTGGAATCTAGCTGTATTTTCAAAGTTTCTAATTGTATAGATTTTTTGGCTAAGAGTTGTTTGATTGCTAGATGAATTTTGATATTTGGATTTTGCAATCTTAACGCACATAAGGAAATTTTATGTTGAATTTTTTGCTCTAAAAGTAAATGAAAATTATCAAGATTCTGCTTTGTCTGGTCTAATCTATGAAAAAATGAATTTTTATCAAACAAAAATGCACTATTTTGAAGACTATCAAATTTTCTTTGTATCACTCTTGAAAAACGCTCATTAAAGGTATTTTGCATTGCATCTAAATTCATCAACCATTCATTTTTATCAGGCAATAAAATTTCCATTGCAGCTGAAGGAGTTGGGGAGCGTAAATCTGCTACAAAATCACTTAGTGTAATATCTGGCTCGTGTCCAATCGCGGAAACAATGGGTGTTTTAGCATTAAAAATACTTTCAATTACCAAAGGTTCATTAAATGCCCACAAGTCTTCTAAACTCCCTCCACCACGAGCTAACACAATGCAATCTGCACTCAAACTATCAGCAATTTGGACATTTTTTGCAATACTTTCTTTTGCTCCATCTCCTTGCACGAGAGTATTCAGCAAAATAAATTCTACAAGATTCCATCTCTTCTCTGCTACTTTTAGCATATCATACAAAACAGCACCCGTATTTGAAGTAAGTAAGGCAACTTTTTTGGGAAACTTCGGTAATAGCTTTTTATTTTCAAAATAGCCTTTCTTTTGATAAAGCTCTTTAAGTTGTTCAAAAGCTAATGTCAATTCTCCGATTCCACTTGGTAATGCACTGATACAATTCAACTGATAATCACCACGTGGAGGATAGACGCTAATTGCGCCTTGCAACGTTAGATTCATACCATCTTGAATCTGGAATTTTAAATTCTTCGTATTTCCACGAAACATTACACATTTCAGACTAGAATCTCTATCCTTTAATGTAAAATACAAATGCCCACTTGAATGGTGTGTGAAGTTACTTACTTCTCCACTTACGCTTACCTGCAAAAAGGTGGCTTCAAGCAAACTCTTTATCTGTGCATTTAATTCACTAACACTTAAAATTTTCATTCCACAAGCATAATTGCGAGATTGGCACTGATTTGTTGACCTTCTTTTGCATAAATTTCTTTTATTTCTCCACCAATCGTTGCTAGGACTTGATTTTCCATTTTCATTGCTTCTACAATAGCTAAAACATCGCCCTCTTTAATTTTATCTCCAACTTTAACCTTGAGCTTTGTTAAATTACCCGGCATTGGTGAAATGATATGTCCAGGTAAATTTGCTTGCGGTAAAGAATCTATTTTTTTAATAGAATTTTTAGAATCTTTATCATTGGATTCTATAAGCACTTCTTTTAAATCTCCATCTACACGCACAAAAAATGGTCGCACACTTTCATCTTTTTCGCCACTTCCTTCAATTTTAATATTATAAGTTTCGCCGTGCAAATTAATTGTAAATTCTTTTGGCATTGGTGCATTAGCCCCTTCAAAAGTTGTAAGAGCTTCAGGAACTAAACGATTTTCATTACGCTCACACAAAAATTGTTTGGCAATTCCACCAAAAATGGCATAAGAAATAATATCTGTTTCACTTCTAGCAAAATCTTGGGATTCTTCACGTGCTTTTTGTAATTCTAATCCTATCTTATCTGCTGGACGCTCAACAATAATCTCTTCACCTTCTGATTTAATACGTTCAATTAATTCTTTAGCAATAGGTGCAGGAGTTTTGCCATAATAACCTTTAATGATATTTTTAGACTCTGTTGTAAGTGTTTTATAACGCGTTTGTGCCAAGACATTCAATACTGCTTGCGTTCCAACAATCTGACTAGAAGGTGTAACAAGGGGTGGATAACCGAAATCCTTGCGCACATTTGGAATCTCCTCTAATACCTCGTCCATCTTATCTAGTGCATTTTGTTCCTTTAGCTGGTTTGCCATATTAGAAATCATACCACCAGGAATTTGATTCACCAACACGCGCGTATCAATTTGATTATACTCTGATTCAAATTTTTTATATTTTCTACGATTACGTTTTAAAATTTCTGCAGCTTTTTCCATAATTTCCAAATTCAATTTTGAATCCCATTGCGAGCCTTGTAAGGCTGCAACAATTGCCTGCGTACAAGGGTGGCTTGTCCCTTCTGCTAATGCAGAATTTGAGCAATCCAATATATCCACTCCTGCTTCAACTGCTTTTAAATGAGAACCAAATGCAAATCCAGCCGTAGAATGCGTATGTAAAGCCAAAGGCAGACCAATCTCATTTTTTAATGCTTTCACAAGCTCAAAAGCAGCATTAGGCGTAATTAATCCTGCCATATCTTTAATAGCTAGAGAATCACATCCTCGCCTAGCAAGCTCTTTACCATATTCTACAAAACTCTGAATTGTATGGACGGGTGAAGTTGTATAGCAAATCGCACCTTGTGCGTGTTTGCCTCGCTTTCTAACTTCCTCAATAGAAACTTCTAAATTACGAATATCATTGAGTGCATCAAAGATTCTGAAAATATCTACACCATTTTGCGCAGAAAGCCTTATGAATTCACGCACAACATCATCTGCATAATGACGATAACCAATGAGATTCTGTCCGCGCAAAAGCATTTGTATTGGAGTTTTTTTGAAAATTTCTTTAAAAATTACCAATCGCTCAAAAGGATCTTCTTTTAAATACCTCAAACAAGTATCATAAGTCGCTCCGCCCCATACCTCTACACTATGGAAACCAACTTGCTCAAAAAGTTGTGCCGCCTCTACCATATCTTCTGTTCGCATACGCGTTGCAAGCAAGGATTGATGCCCATCCCTTAAGCTATTTTCGGTGATTTTTATCATTATAAAACTCCAACATTTAAGTTTTAGGTTTATATTATAACAACAAATTGTAATGTTTTTAATTGCATTATGTAAATTTTATACAATTTTATACAAAAGTGGTCCTTTTGGTATCATACAATGCTTAATTTATAATGAAACAAATTATCTTTCAAAAGTTTTAACTTGAGCTTTAGAATATACAATCATTAATTTTTCATTTTGCTTTGTGCTATTTAAATGAATCGCATTACAATTTTCATCTTTTTTATTTTGACTGATTTGCTTATTGCTTTCTAACTCCACAACTTCAAAAAAACTACAATAACTAAGTCCATCATCAAGAAACTCCATTGGATTACTCCTTTTTTAAATTTACAAAAAGTAAAGCAAATTTCATTCCTTTTAATTTGATAAAATTGATTATCTTCATATTGTAAGAAAGCAGTCTTTATTGAATCAATTTAATATTTTAGAATATATTAGATAATGTGTAATGCCATAATTACTGAACAGAATCTAGCAAACCTATTCCAAAATATCTTGAGTCTTTGTAGCATTATCCTCTGCTAAACCAGTAAGAATTGGTGAATTCTCAATATCCACCATCCAATAGAATCTTCTAACCTCATCAGAAGCAGGTTTAATGGTAGCAACTTGATAACCTTGTCGCAACTCAACCTCTTCCACAACACCCACTAAAATGCCCGGATAAAAAATATTATCATTACCACTTGTTCTAACAATTTCGCCTACTTCTACCTTTGGATATAAAGGAATATAATCCACAATAAAACCTTTATTGCTATCATATTTTGCAATTCCATACAATTTTTTATTTTCTATCATAACACTATAACTACATTTTATATCACCATTCAGAAGTCCCTCTAAACGATGATTTTGTAAAATTGCAATTCCTGCTACTTTATTGTCATCAATAAGTCCAAAAATAGTACCATTTTGATATATTTTATCACTCTTATAGTCTAGCCAAATTTTTTTATAATTATTCATACGAACAAATGAAATTGTCCGCACGAATAAAATTCCAGGCATACTTAAATCTAAGGGCGAATTAATAGAAGCCAATAAATCATTGTATTCAACCTTTAATGCTTCAAGTAGATATTCTATTTGCTGTTTATCCCTCAAAGAATTTGAAAGTTGTTTTATTTGTTCTACTTGATTAAAATGACGTTGTATTGTTTTAGCCACATTATTATTTAAATTAAAGATGCCACTCTTAATTTCATCACTCAAAAATAATATCTTATTCTGTATTGTAGAAGAAACTTTCATTGAAACAAACAATACGCTAAATAAAAAAATAATCCAAAGAAAAACTTTTTTCATCTTCTTTTATTAGTTACTCTGCATCAGAATTAAATTATTCATAAGACAGCTGTTGTAAAACATCAATCTCCTCTAAAGCCTTGCCTGTGCCTTTCGCAACACATAATAATGGTTCCTCACCAACATATACAGGAAGTTTCACAACATCTGAAAGATATTTATCAAGCCCACGTATCAATGCTCCACCACCTGTTAATACGATTCCATTTTCAACAATATCCCCAGCCAAATCTGGTGGCATTTGCTCTAATACATCTTTTAGAGCATTTGAAATCTCCTTTAATGGCTCTTTCATTGCTTCACGAATATCTTCACTTGTTAGTTCAATTGTATTTAATAACCCACTAACTTGGTCTCGCCCTTTAACCTGCATAACAAGTGGCTCATCAAGACTAACAGCTGAACCAATTTGGATTTTAATTTCTTCTCCTGTTCGATCACCAATTAACAAACTATATTTGCGGCGTACATAATCTACGACTGCCAAATCAAGTTTATCACCAGCCGTGCGCAAAGATTTTGAAATCACAAGCCCTCCTAAAGAAATTACACCAATTTCTGTTGTTCCTCCGCCAATATCTACAACTAAACTTCCTTTAGGTTCTTTAACAGGCAAACCTGCACCAATTGCTGCAGCCATTGGTTCTTCAATCAAAAATACTTCTCGCGCCCCAGCACTAATAGCAGATTCTCTAACTGCTTTACGCTCAACGCCCGTCAATCCATAAGGCACACAAACGATAATTCTAGGACGCATCAGCGCCTTTCTTCTATGAGCTTTTTCAATAAAATGACGAATCATTTTCTCCGTCATATCAAAATCTGCAATAACACCATCTTTCATTGGACGAACAGCCAAAATACTCCCGGGTGTTTTACCAACCATCTCCTTTGCTTCGTGTCCTACTGCTAAAATTTTATTTTTACTATAACGATCATTTTGCACAGCAACCACAGAGGGTTCATTAATAATAACTCCCTGCCCCTTCACTAAAACAATTGTATTTGCCGTTCCAAGATCAATTGAAATATCGTGTGAAAACCATCCAATAACTCTATCTAATACCATATTTTCTCTCTTTATAGTGGATTTAAGCGCTTTTTTTGCTTATTTTTTTCTGTTTGACCAACATAGGCTTTGCTTGTTTTAAGACTGCTTCTTTTGTAATAATTACTTCATAGCCTTTTAATTCTGGTAATTCATACATAATATCCAACATAATTTCTTCCATAATTGAACGCAATCCTCTTGCACCTGTTTTTCGTGCAATAGCAAGATTTGCAATCTCTTCTAATGCTTCGTTTTTAAAAGTTAGAACAACACCATCAAAGGCAAAAAGCTTTTTATATTGTTTTGTTAAAGCATTTTTTGGTTTTTGGAGAATCTCAATCATCGCTTCTTTGGTAATTTCTTCTAAAGTTGCGAACATATGCAAACGTCCGATTAACTCTGGAATCAGCCCAAAACTAACTAAATCATCTGGCTCCACTTGCCCCAAAATATTTTCTTGTGCAATTTTTCCATTAATCTTATGATGGAATCCTAAACTATTTCCACCGATTCTACGCTCAATAATGTCCTTTAATCCATCAAATGCCCCTCCACAGATAAATAAAATATCTTTGGTATCAATTTGAATAAAATCTTGATTTGGGTGTTTTCTGCCACCTTTGGGGGGGACATTCACTACACTTCCTTCTATAATTTTCAATAACGCTTGTTGAACACCCTCTCCTGATACATCACGTGTAATAGAACGATTCTCTGAAAGTCTTGAAATTTTATCAATTTCATCAATGAATACGATTCCTCTTTGTGCTTTTTGTGCATCACCATTAGCCTCTTGAAGCAAACGGGTTAAAATATTTTCTACATCTTCCCCTACATAGCCTGCTTCTGTTAGACTTGTTGCATCACAAATTGCAATAGGAATGTTGAGGAATTTTGCTAAAGTTTGTGCCATTAGTGTTTTCCCACTTCCTGTTGGACCAATAAGTAAAATATTGGATTTCGCAATTTCTGTTTCTTCTTCATTTTCTTGTTCTTTAACTTGCAAGACACGTTTATAGTGGTTATAAACTGCTACACTAAAAACTTTTTTTGCTTTTTCTTGACCAATTACGTATTCATCTAAAACGGCTTTTAGTTCTTTGGGCGGGACGATATTTAGCTGTTCGCTCTCAAGAGATTCTACATCTTCTTCAAAATGCTGTTCTCCTCCCACAAGCAAACTATACGAAGCTATGATACAATTTTTGCAAATACAAACATTATTCCCAGCAATCAATGGATTTTTATAAGATTCTTTAGTTTTACAAAAATCACAAACTTTTTCACTCATTACCTTTCCTTGTAAAGGGGATTCCCCTTGTAGATTGAATAATAAATTCGCACATTTTTTGGACATTAGAGTCTTTTATACTTTCTTCAAGAATCTCTTTAGCAATCTCTTTAATTGGTATTTTACCAAAAAACAAACGCTTATAAGCGGTATGAATTTTATCCACTTCGTGATGTTCAAAATTTTTACGCAATCGATGCAAATTTAACCCCCTAATAACCGCACGATTCCCTTCTGCCATACAAAAAGGAGGGATATCTTGTGATAATGCACTTGCACCAGCAATCATCGCATAATCTCCTATTTTTACAAATTGATGAATAGGCGTTAAACCACCTATATTAATATGGCTGCCTAATACAACGTGTCCCCCAAGTGTCGCGCCATTTGCTAAAATACAAGAATCCCCGATAATGCAATCATGCGCAATATGCACATACGCCATCAATAAATTATGATTACCAATAATAGTTTTACTGCCACCACCTTCGGTTCCGGGATTTATCATTGTAAATTCGCGTATTTTGTTATAATTGCCAAAGATTAATTCATTGGGTTCATCGTGATATTTTAAATCCTGTGGCTTTGTACCTAAAGTTGCATTAGGGAAAATTTCATTGCCAACCCCTAGAGTTGTATTTCCAAGAATCGTTACATAATTATAAAGCTTACAATTTTCACCAATTTTCACATTTTTACCAATGACACAATAATGTCCAATCTCTACATTTTCGCCAATGACTGCACCCTCTTCAATAACAGCAGTTTGTGCAATTTTTGCTGACTTTGCCACACTCACTTTTGCACCTTTTTTTCTGCATTATCTACTACCATTGCTTTAAGTTCTGCTTCGGCGACTAACTTTCCTTCCACATACGCATAACCTTGTAAAACCCAAATTCCACCTTTATGCTTTAAAACTTCTAACTTATATACAAGTTTATCACCTGGGATAACAGGATTCCTAAACTTTGCCTTATCAATACTCATAAAATACACAATTTTATCCCCTGTATTTTGTGCTTTATCTCCAAACATACTCAAAAATGCTAATACACCACCTGCTTGAGCCATACCTTCAATAATATAAACTCCGGGATAAATGGGTTGTATGGGGAAATGCCCATTAAATATTTCTTCATTAATTGTAATATTTTTATAAGCCTCAATTTTCTCATTAGGTGACATAGAGACGATTCTATCAACAAGTAATAAAGGATAACGATGCGGTAGAATCTCACGAATTTTTTGCACATCATAAACCATATAGAAATCCTTAAAAACTAAAAATTAAATTTTAACATAAAAATAAAATAAACCAAACTTATTTTCATTTATAATGCCATTTTACCCGGATTTAAAATATTATTTGGGTCAAAAGCTTTTTTAATAACACGAAACAAACCCATTTCCTCTTGAGTAAAAGCAAGATGCATAAAAGGTGCTTTTGAGATTCCAATTCCGTGTTCTCCACTAAGTGTGCCACCAAGCTCCACAGCAATTTTAAAAATCTCTTCAATGGCTTGATGTCCTTTTTCTAATTCTTCTTGTTTGCTACCATCTACCATAACATTTGTATGCACATTTCCATCACCTGTATGCCCAAAACACGGAATCACAACATCATATTTTTTTGAAACTTCTGCAATTCTTTCTAAAAGCTGAGGTAGTTTGGAACGCGGAACGGTAATATCTTCATTTAACTTTTTGCTTCCATAAATTGTTATGCTTGGACTTGCATTTTTACGGGCAAACCACAAATCTGCTGCTTCTTGCTCATTATTTGCTTTAATAAATTTACTTGCACCATTTTCAAGGAATTTTTCCTCTATTTTGTTGATTTGATACACAATTTCCTCTGGAAGATTTCCATCTACTTCGGTAATTAGAATCGCTCCTGCTTCTTTTGGCAAGCCCTTGTGGAATTTTTCCTCCACTGCTCTAATGCTAAGATTATCTAAAAATTCCATTGCCACAGGCGAAATTCCACTTGACATTGTTTTATACACTGCATTCATTGCCGTTTGAATGCTTGGAAAGATACCCATTGCACTTTGTTTATATTTTGGTTTGCTCAATAATTTAAGAGTAATTTCTGTAATGACTGCCAATGTCCCTTCACTAGCAATAAGAATCCCTGCTATATTATAGCCCGCCACATCTTTAATGGTTTTTTTGCCTGCTCGGATAATATCTCCATTGGGCAACACTGCACGCAATGCCATCACGAAATCTTTTGTAATTCCATATTTTGCTGCACGCATTCCCCCTGCATTCTCGCTTACATTGCCCCCAAGCGTAGAATAATGCTCGCTTGCAGGGTCTGGGGGATAAAACAAC
>NZ_CANBCA010000040.1 GCF_947367035.1 uncultured Helicobacter sp. | reverse complement strand
TTCCTTGACTAACAGAATAGACATAATCGGCTTGGGGGAGGTAGGTTTGGCAAAGCCAGTCATTAAAGCCTACAAAAAGTCGTTTCCAACGCTCATCCCCTTGCTCCCCTGGATAATATTCTCGGCAATCCATAATAACCTTTGCATTCTTTTTGTTTTCTATGACAAATGGCAATAACACCAAATCTTTACAAAATATCGCATCAAAACTTCTTTCTTGGAAATACTTTTCAATTATCATTCTATTTGGGATTTTCACAAGCTTCATATAATCTTTTTTTGCCACATTTCTTTCTAATTCCGCTTCCTGTTCTGCATTTCTCTTTATAGCGTGCGGATACGAAAGAATCTCGATATCTTTATAAGGCACTGCTTCTAGCCCGATTCCTGTTAGAATAAACTTGCCATATAATAAATCTAACAACCTCTTTTGCCGCGAAGTAGATAAATCCTCTTCTGCAATCACACAAATTTTTTTCATAGCTCCACCTTATATAGCTTTTCCCATTTAGCAATATTAAATAATCTCCACAGAAAATTATCCTCTCTAATATCGGGTTTAATAAAAATTTCTTGAATGATTTTTGAATGATTAATTGCTTCTTTCATCTCTTCACGCAAGTCATCAAACCAATATCTTTGTGGAGATTCAAAACCTAGTTTATTATATCGCCAAATAATATCTGCTGGTAGCAAGTCTTCACAAGCCTTTCTTAGCAAATACTTCAAATAGCCTCCTTGAAACTTTACTTCCACAGAGAGATTCAACACAAAATCCACGATTCTACTATCCAAATAAGGCAATCTACTCTCCACACCAAACGCCATAGAATCCCTATCTTCAAAGCGCAATAAACTTTGCAAACCCATTTGCATAATGACTTGTCTATTAAAACTAGGAAAGTCTGTATAACCAAACAACTCGCATAAATCCTCTTTGCTAAGATATTTTGCTTTGATATTGCTACCCTTTAGAATGCGAGAGAACGCTATCTCAAAATCCTCTACACCATCTAAACCATTCAATATGGCTTCATTGGAATATCTAAACTTCTTAAGATTCTGAAAAAAACATTCGTCCTTGCCCTTTTCTTGCAACTCCTTGTAAATGTATTTAAAGTAATGCTCATATCCCAAAAATATCTCATCAGCCCCTTGCCCATCAAACATCACTTTGATTCCCAATTCACGTGCCTTTTGCATTACAAGATACTGCATATATAATGAAGTGCTACCAAAAGGCTCATCTTGTGCTAACATCACTGCTTCTAAATTATCCAAATAATCTTGTTTGCTTGGCTCTACAATACACAATTCTACACCTAGAGATTCCGCTACTCTCTTAGCATATTGACTTTCATCATTTTCTTTTAATGTGCTTTTTGCGTGAATTGCTACAAAATTATTTTTATTTGGATTTAGTCTTGCGATGAGTGCATTTACACAGGAGCTATCCAACCCACCACTTAGACAACTTCCTATTGGGACATCACTTCTTAAGCGCAATCTTATGGAATCCTCTAGCAGTTCTCTTAAGGCTAATGCTGGATTCTTTAAAGAAACTTCTTGCGGTTTAATTGCGTAATAGTTGGATTTACACAAAGCAAGAATCTCTAAATCCACGACCATATTTTGACTAGGATTCAAACGATAAATATCTTTGAAAAATGTCTCATTCTTATAACAATCTATATTTCCTCGCACGATGAAAGGAATCATTGCAGGAACATTTGCCTTAATAGTCTTTAAAAAAGGTAGAATTGCTTTAATTTCAGAGGCAAAAATAAACTTTTCTTCATCTTTATAATAAAAAAATGGCTTCTCGCCAAATCGGTCGCGACTACAAAACAAAATATTTTTAAACTTATCATAAATTGCAAATGCCCACATACCATTGAAATGCTCCACACATTTCTCACCCCAAAAATCATACGCACAAAGTAACACCTCTGCATCGCCATGTGTCTTGAAATGATAGCCTTGTGTTTGTAATTCTGCCCTAACCTCTTTGTAATTATAAATTTCTCCATTGAAAATAAGCGTGTATTTCTCTTGAAAGTGCATAGGTTGGTGGGAGCGTCTATCTAAATCAATAATACTTAAACGCGTATGTCCCAAAAAAATATTTTTATCTTGCACAAAAGAACTAAAATCAGGTCCCCTGTGAGCAAGCAAAGAGAGTGCATTAGAAAAGCTTTCTTTTGTTTCTTGCAAATTACCCAAAGTTGCAAAACCAAGTATGCCACACATCACTACGCCCCATAAAGTTAAAAAGTGTTGATATTATAACAACTTTACTTAAAAAGTCCAATGGACACCTATCTCAATCTCGCATAATAAATAATTTTCCCCTTTAAAAATTCAAGATTTCTCATTCCACCAAGCTCCACAAGTTTCACAAATCTTATCAAAAGATAAATTTAAATGTCTTTGCTGCATTTTCTGGTGTAATTTTCCCTGCCAAATCTGTTCTAAACTCTCTTGATAAACATTGCCAATACAAAAACTCTCAACCCGTTCTCTCCCAAGCCAACCTCTTTGCTGTTCGCAAAACCCCACAGCACCAGAAGGAAAAACATAAAGAGACGAAAATGGTGCGCTACAAGAATGTCTTGTATTATTGAGTTTTCCACCCTCCCAATATTTTGCATTAGCATCATAATAAGCCATTTGGCATTCTATGGATTCGTATTCTTTGAGTGCAAGGAAAAATTCCAAAGCCTCTCTTAAAAATTCTTTTTCATAACAAATACTCAATTTAATTTTTGCCTTATATTCTGAATTTTCAGAAATATCTGCTAATTCCTTTAAAGTCTTTTGATAATCAACAAGGAATCCCTTGTTGCATTGATTATAAACTTCATTTGCAAATAAAATAGAAACATCAAAGAGGCTAATACTGGCTTCTAGCAAATCTCTAAATATTTTTTGATTGAACAAAATCCCATTTGTTGCTAATTCAATCCTTCTGATACCTAAATTCTTTGCTTTTTGAACAAATCCTAACAAACGAGAATCTAAAAGTGGCTCTCCTGGTCCAGAAAAGATTACTTTGCACCCGCCCTTGCTTGCATATTCCAAAACCTTATTCACATTACTGGAGGCTAATTGTTGTTTGATTCTAAAATAATCATTGGTTTGCGTCCGCGAATGCGCAAGAGAAAACCAAGGGCAATGCGGACAATTCGCATTACAAGCATTCAACAAACAAATATAAATTACCTTAGGAAAGCGAAGTTGCAAACTTTCTTGTTTGTTAGATTTAGTCTTGATAATCTCCCAAGATTCTGATAAATTATACAATCTCCTCTCAACAAAAAAATCTGCCTTAGCAACATTAGTCCCAAAAGAGTGCATAAGATTTCTTGTCGGCTTTTCAATCCAATGATTTTTATAGGCATACTCAATAATGAACTTTTCCAAATTTATCTTACACAATTTAAACAATAAAGAACCACTCGTAATTTCATAGGGATTAAAAAACAAAGCATAACTATTTTGAATTGCTAAATAAACTTGCTTGATTGTCTCACTAGAACAATCTTCTAAATCCATATTAAAAGCTAATAAACTATCAAACGCCCCCCCCCCGCTCAACTTTACACAATAAAGAATAAAAATCCTTGTGATAGAACCCTTTAATAAAATGAATTTCTACTTCTTTATTTCCTGTGATTTCACATAAGATTTCTTTATCTTTATTGGTAGGCAAATTTTCAAGCTTTACAATAATCATTCATTCCACCTTTTATAGTTAAAAAATTTTGTTACGCAAAATTTAGTGATTTTTGGATGTTCTACAAAAAACATTCTATCAGGGTGTGAAAATTCGCTGATTTGTTCTTTGGAATAAACTTTTTCCTTACAACCACCATCAAAATAATCCACCAATAACTTTGCACGCACATAAAGGTCATAATACCACATTCCTATGCGAAAGGTCTCTACTTTAATTCCGCTAGATAAGCCCGACAAATCAGGCAAAGGCTCATCAGATTCATCTTGATACAGAATCTTTCCTTGGTCTATTTTTTCTGTTTGCCAAAACAAAGAATACCCGGGCTTACCCCGATATAAAAGCCCCCAATACATACAAGCACTTCCACGAAGAGGCGACATCAACCCCCCATGGATATGTAGCCATTTTGCTTTTTTCAAAAACGCTTGTGGGACAAGTCCAAGATAACTATAAAAATACTGCTCCTTAGGGTCTAAAGCCCTTAAAAGCCCATCGGGATAAAATTTAAATTCATCAATGATTTGAAGATTGGAACAATATTTAGAAAAATCTAAACGAGAAAAATAAGGAACTTGCACGGAAGTATGTGCAGCAATTGCGTCTGCAATCTCTTCTAAATGCTCTTGTCTTTTTTGAATCATTGCTTGATACTGCCCAAAATATCTAGGGTGTAAGCAAACAATAATCTTTTCAAATACATACCCCCCCCTATAAAGAACCTCCAAATAAGCTTTAGTTATAGGTGATTCAAAGGCAACCATCGTCCACGGAATCACTTTCATAACCACTCCTCCAAAACCTTTTCGGCTTTTAGTGATAATTCTGCCTCCCCTGCCAATAAATCTGCAAGTTTTAAACACGAGTTTAAAAACTTATATTCTTTTTTTTCTTTTGCCCATAATAACAAAATCTCACCTAGTATTAAATACTCTTCCTCATTCAATTCTTGTTGCGATTCCTTTTTGGTTAAAAAGTCTTTATCATAAATTTTCAATACTCTTTTAGCAACATCAATTTTTTTGCACAACCTATCTAAAATTACAAAATTTCTTTGATTGATTTCTCTCAAGTTTTCCAACTCTTTATAAAGCAAAAAATCTTTATCAAAATGAATTTCTAGTTTATCGTAATTTACAACTTCTGACACCTTTATTTCTCCTTTAGATATTTTTATCATTTTGAGCTTTCAAAATTAACTTCTCAATAAAGCTTGCAATAAATTCTCCAGAATGCCCTAGATTATAAATATGCTCTGCTCTATAATTTTTAATATCTGCCTGATAAGATTTTAGATTGCGTTTAATACTATCACAAACCTCCAAGACCTCTTGGACACTATGCGTTAAAATGTGTGTTTTTTCGTTCGCCACAAATTTGGAATCCAAATCATTACGCACAAAAAATTCTCTGTCCGGAATAAAAAGAATTGCGGGCTTACAGGTTGCTAGCGGAAAGGTTTGCACAACACTGCTACCGTGTCCGATGATTGCAAAGGCTTCTTCCATCAGCTCTTTTGACATTCTTGGGCTTGTATCATATATAAATACGCCCCCCCCCCCGCTGGTATTTTCAAATCTTTTAGCAAGTTCGCCCATAAAGACTGCTTTGGATTTTTCTGGATGTGGTCTTAGGACAACTTTGTATTTCTTATCCAAAAGGGACTGCACAAGCTCACTTAGAATGTCAAAAGAGACTCCACTCTCATCTTTTTGTGTTTGTTGGTTAAGCATACTAATAGTAAAAGCTAGCAATATCGTATTGGACTCTCTATTTTGATAGGGATCTTTAAGATAAGAATCCAAACTAGGATACCCTACGGGAATAAACTTCAAAGGGTTAGACAAGAAACTTTTTTCTTTAGAGCCTGCAAGTTTATATTGATAAAATTCCAACATTTCTTTTGTGTGGCAAAAAATATAATCAAAATTTACACGCGAACCTATAAGCAAATCCACGCGTTCGCGGTTAAAATAAAAATAATTTTGCACAGGATCCAAAAGCCCTTGAGGATTTAAAATAGAAATAACTTGAGAGTGAAATTTCACATAATGTGTGGTTGCAAGTGCTATGGTAAGAAAATCTAGCTGCTCCGTCAAATCACAACGCGATAAAATCACGCATTCTTTAGGGTAACTTTGCACATAGTTTGTAAAACTTGCTTGAGTTGTTGTAATAAAAACTAAAGGAATATTTTTTGTCCGTAAAGACTCAATCACAGATTTTATATGTTCTGAATGCGGGAGCTGTGTTACAAGTAACCCTACACATAAGCCTTGCGGATTCCTTTGGGTGATTTTTTCTAAACAATAGAGTCTAAGCTTAAAAGCACAAAATTTTAATCCATCTACATAATTAGAAATCCCATAAGATTCTAAATTTTCCTCCAAATCAAAATAACGATATTTAGAAGCAATCAAAACAAGACTTTGCTCCTCTTGTTTAATTTTCTCTGCTTGGCTTTTAAGAGAAAGTGTTTCTTCTTTATCATCAATGAAATGATAAGTATTTTCTGTGTCAAATTGCGACAAATTAAAGGCTATATCCTCTCCGTCCCAATTTTTAGGATAAATATAATAGTGCATTGCAACTCTCCTCTACACAAACCAACGCATATCTAGCTTACAAACTGGAATCTTTAATCCTTCTCTTTCTTCTATTTTACCCTTTTGACAGGGTCCTACTAAAACAAAATCACACTGACTTTGATAATTTTTCACAAACTCATCAAAAGACACAATTATGCCCCCCCCCCCGCACAGAAGTTGGTAGTGCCTGTTTGCACATCATCAATCACACAAGCAACATTTAGCCCACTTGCTTTAGCAAACTCATTTGCAATATTTCCTGCACGCGCTGCACCAAAGATTGCAACTTGATTTTCAATAACTTTAGGGAAGCAGTTTTGCAACACGCTTTTAGCATTTCTTGTGATTGTTTTTTCGGGTGCATCATAATAATATAATGGAGATTCAAAGGGCTTGTCCTCTGTTTTTTGCCATATTATCGTAGGATTTATTGTTGGGATTCCAGCTTTTAGCGAAGTTTTCCTCCAACTATCCTCTTTATCCAAATACACATCAAGAGCATTTAAAAAATCCGCCCCATTCTCACAAAGCAAGCTTGGATACTTCCTATCACGTCCGGCAAACTCTCCATTTTCTTTATAAACTTGCTCAGTAATATACACTCTTATCATTTTATAACCATTTGCAAACATCAAATGCAAGATTTTGTTGGGATTATAAGCATAAAATCCATATCCAAATGCACCACTAAGAAATGGTCGCCAAATCACAATCCCTCCAACTTTACATAAATTATGCAGATTCTCAAACATCTGTCTTTGGTCAAATATCCAATGTCCAAATTCTCTACAAGTTACTAGGTCAAACTGCTTACTATATTGATATTCTTCCCTTAAATCTAAGCCAAAATCAAATTGCAAAGCATTATGTCCCCCGTCCATATCAATACATTCATAATCTTTAAAGCTATATTGTTCAAAAATTGTCCTAGCGGATTTGCGTTCTTTATTAGATACACTTTTTCCTTCTCTAGTGCATAGCAAATCTTGAGAACCACATTCTATAACGCTTGAACCTTTTTGCAAATAGCCTTTTTCTAACAAAAACTCAATTGTCCAATAATCCTCTTGATAAAATCCCATAATCAACCTTTCTTAAAAAAATTAACCCACAAACCAACGCATATCTAGCTTACAAACTGGAATCTTTAATCCTTCTCTTTCTTCTATTTTACCCTTTTGACAGGGTCCTACTAAAACAAAATCACACTGACTTTGATAATTTTTCACAAACTCATCAAAAGACACAATTATGCCCCCCCCCCCGCACAGAAGTTGGTAGTGCCTGTTTGCACATCATCAATCACACAAGCAACATTTAGCCCACTTGCTTTAGCAAACTCATTTGCAATATTTCCTGCACGCGCTGCACCAAAGATTGCAACTTGATTTTCAATAACTTTAGGGAAGCAGTTTTGCAACACGCTTTTAGCATTTCTTGTGATTGTTTTTTCGGGTGCATCATAATAGGTTAAAGGCAGATTAAATGGGCTATCCTCTTGCTTTAAAAACATAAGATCAAACGATACAGAGGGAAGTCCCTGTTTTAAAGGTAAATATCTCCAACACCCCTCTCGTCCCATATACTCTTCTACTGCATCAATAAAATCTGCTCCATTACGCATCTTTAATTTTTCTGCTGGTTTTTTGTCAAAGTTATCAAATTTACCATTTGTAACATCGTGCAAATATTCTGTAATATATCCACCAAGCAAGAAATAATTGTTAAAAAACACTAGCTGCAAAACCTTATAATGATGATACGCATAACAACCTTGCGCAAACCCACCACTAAAAGGACTTCGCCAAATAATCACACCTCCTTTTTTACACAAATTATGCAGATTATTCCACATTATTTCTTGGTTAAAAACCCAATGCCCAACATCTTTGCAAGTAACTAAATCAAACTTTTCATCAAATCCATATTCGGTTTTAAAATCTTTGCCCAAATCAAAATTAAGAGCATTATGATATTTTTCTAAATCTATACAACAATACTCTTTTGCCCCATAAGATTCATACACACCTCTTGGGCTTATCCTATTGTTTGTATTCAAGACTCTTTCTCCATTTCTATCTTCACATAAATCTTGTGCTCCAAATTCACACACCTTAAAACCCTCTTTTAATCGCCCTGATTCTAAGAGAGATTCAATCATCTCATAATCTTCTTTGTAAAATCCCATTTCTAATTTCTCCTTTCTATATGATTTATTTTACTTTTGGATTGTTTCTTTTTCATTTACAAATTTCTTTATCTCACCTGTATATCCCTTTTCATACATAAAAAGCAAAATATCTTCTCGCAGATCTAATAGATATTCTGGAATCACAAAATATCTTGTTTGTGTGGCATATTGCATTGCAAAATAACCATTATGGATAAACTTTCTTTCTAAAGCTTCCTCATTATTTACAGCATATAAAGAGCAGTTTTTGCAATACTCTATAAAGATTGGGTTATTTAAATACAAGGAATCGGATTGTTTCTTGCACTCTTCAAGACTTTGTTTGAAAATATTTGGAATCTTATCTTTCAACTGCGGATAAAAATAAAACTCTCCACAACAGCCAAGCACACTTCCATCAGTTTGAATCAAGTAGCTTCCCCCATAACTTTTGCAAGTCCCTACAACATAGTTTGGAATCTGCTTATTACAATCCTTGTAGCTTACACCCTCTTTTGTTGTTACAAACATTTTATTTACTGAAATTTGATTGAGTTTATGGGGTTGATAAAAACTTAACAAATCTTCTAATTCCTTATTTGCTTTTATTCTCTCACTAAACTGCTCTGTAAATTGCACTTGGACATATAAAAGCCCCCGCCCCCGGGGGGTGGGGTGGGGGGGGGGGGGGGGGTGGGGGGG
>NZ_CANBCA010000039.1 GCF_947367035.1 uncultured Helicobacter sp. | reverse complement strand
CCCAAATAGAAGAAGAGCTTAATAAAGACCAAAACCTACAAAATGGGTAAAAGGATAAATATGTCGTATCATTTTGCGCTTTTTGGTGGTTCATTTGACCCGCCACATTTTGGACATTTGCATATTATAGAATCTGCACTAATAGAGTTGAAACTAGATAAACTCTTTGTCGTGCCAAATTTTTTAAATCCTTTTAAAAATAATTTTTACTTTTCTCCAAAAGTTCGCCTAGAATGGCTTAGGATTCTGTGTCAAAGTTTGCCCAATTCATTTAAAGATAAGGTGGAAGTGCTAGATTATGAAGTGTGTCAAAATGCACCTGTGCCGACTTATCAAACCTTGCAATTTATCCAACGAACTTATTTGCTAAAAGGTAAAATTTATTTGCTAATTGGTGCGGATAATGTAGAATCTCTCCCTAAGTGGCAGAACTTTGATAAGCTTAAAAAAAGTGTAGAATTTGTTATAATTCCGCGCAAGGATTTTAAGATTCCACAAGATTTTAAAACTTTGCCATTTTGTGAGATAGATATAAGCTCCACAGAGATTCGCAATCAGTTAGTGCTCAAGGATTTTGCAAATTTATCTTGCTTAGTCCCACAGCCTATTTTGGAATTAATATTAAAGGAAGCAAATTGCAAGAAAATAGACAAGAAATTATTAAAGAAATCTGCCAAATTATAGAGGAAAAAAAGGGAGAAAATATTGAAGTTTTTAACCTTAAAGAAACAGATTATTTTGTAGATTTTGTCGTGATTGCCACAGCACTTATAGATAGGCATTCTTTAGCGCTTTTAGAGGAGTTGAAAAAACAATTAAAGGTAAAAGGGGAGAGTTTTTTTCATATTGATGAGGAAAATCCTGATTGGATTGTGATAGATTTAGGCGATATTATCATTCATCTTTTTACAGAAAATCAACGCAAAAAGTTTAATTTGGAGGAATTTTTACAAAAAATACTTCAAAAGAAAGAGGGTAGATAATGTATAAAAAACTAAACCAAGAAGAGGAGCGTGTAATTTTACATAAAGGCACAGAAGCACCTTTCAGCGGAGAATTTGAAAATTTTTTTGAAACAGGAGTTTATCATTGCAAACAATGTGGTGTAGCTTTATATGATTCTTCTAGCAAATTTCATAGCGGTTGTGGTTGGGCTAGTTTTGATGATTGTTTGCAAGGAGCAATCCACGAGCAATTAGATGCAGATGGCAAAAGAGTAGAAATCACTTGTGCAAATTGTGGAGGGCATTTGGGACATATCTTTACGGGTGAGAGATTTACAACAAAAAATATCCGCCATTGTGTGAATTCTATTTCATTGACTTTTGCGAAAAGTTAATATGGAATAGAATTTGCTTTATATTTTCTAATTCTAAAATAATTCTAACTTTGCTTAGAAAAACTAAGGATTTAGGTATGCGAATCGGAACTAGTTCAAGATATGTAACTATGCAATATCAGCAAAATAAAACACAAAATAGTTTGGATAGGACTTTAGCACAAATGAATGGGTTAAAGATTCAATATGGCTATCAAGGAACTTCTATTTTCAACAAAACTTTAGCATTAGATTATAATCTGACGACTTTACAGCAAAGCCACGCACTTGCAACGAATGCTTTAACTTATACGAGACACACAGACACCGCATTAAGTGATTTGACAAAAAATATGGATCAATTCAAAACCAAGCTCGTGCAAGGTGCAAATGATATTCATAGTGAAACTTCACGTCTTGCGATTGCTAAAGACCTTAAGTCCATCCGCGACCATTTCTTGTCTCTTGCCAATACCTCTATTGGAGGTGAATATATTTTTGGTGGCACGGCAACCACAACAAAGCCTTTTAATCCAGATGGGAGTTATAATGGCAATAATGCAAGTTTAAACGCATTGCTTGGCTCTAACAATTCAGTTACTTATAATATCACAGGTAAAGAATTATTTTTTGGTTCAGACAATGACAAAAATCGTGTGATTTCAACGAATATACCAAAATTCAACCAAAGTGCATTAAATCCAAAGATTATGGACCCAAATCACCCAACAGGAGTGAGCGAAGAAGTGCATATTACAGCTGAAGACACTTTGCGTGATTTAGTGGGCGATAATGATGCAGATACAAGTAATAATCCTCCAGAAGTATTTTATATTACAGGGCGCAAGGCAGATGGCACTGCCTTTAAATCCAAATTTTCTATGGACGTAGCTTATACAGATAAAAATCAAGCTTCCACAGTGCAAGATTTGCTAGATAAAATTGGGCGAGAATTTGGAAATACAGAAACAAGTCAAGTCGTAGAAGTAACGGTTAATAAATGGGGTGAAATTGAAATTAAAGATTTAACATCAGGACGTTCTAACATTGAATTTTATATGGTTTCTAGCAGTTATCAAGACCCCAATAACACCATAGCAGGGGGTGGAGATGGAGTTGGAACACAAGATATAGATACCCTACTTGGTAGTGGCGTGAAAGTAAATACTTATGTGCAAAGTCCATTTATCGGAACTTTTTCTAGTGAGACTATCACTGCTGTGGAAGATTATAATGATCATCGTCTCCACACGATTCCGACAACTTTTAGAACACATACCAATGAAATTGCCAAATCAAACACTCTATTAAGCAATATTTTCCCAGCAGGAGTGGATTCTATTACATTAAGTGGGGTAGGAGCAAATGTTGCATTAGATACAGCAGGTGCAGCAGTAGCGCCTACTAATTTTGCCATTACAGCCACAACCACTGTTCAGGATTTAATGGACGAAATAAAACGTGTTTATGGAGCAAATGGAGCAGATGTAGATGTGCAATTTGCTGAAGGCAAAATTGTGGTAGTTGATAATAATGTTTCTAAAAAAAATCCACCAGATAAAGATGATAAAGAGTTGCCTTACATTGGTTCAAGCTCTCTTAGTATTACATTGACTGCTAATGATGCTGCAGGTGGTCCTATTAATGGATTCCGCAATGATTACAGTGTAGAATATGATAGAGTAGGATTCTCTCGTAGTGGGGGAACACTTAGTTCTAATGTCTCCCAAGTCGTGCGTTCTACTAATGAATATGCGACATTGGAGACAAAACTCTCTGAAGTCGCGGGAGTAGGGCTTGATGGACATACTTATAATTTTGAAGTTAAAGATGTTAATGGGATTCCCATTGAAGGAAGAATAGAATTTAGAAATACAGGCAGTGTTTTGATTATAAATTCTCCTGCACAAATGAATGGGCAGAATATTGCAGGGATTGAGATTCCAATCTTGCAGGCTGATGGAAATCCTCCACAAGTTGGCGCAAATGCAACTCCCGCAGATGATGTTACTTATCAGCAATTAGCTGATGTGATGGGTATTGTAATGAATCTTAGTAATTCAAACCCAGGCGATTTGGCAAATGTTTTTAACCCTGTTGCAAATTTTAATAACCCAGCAGAAAAACTTTCATATGAAACAATGTTAAGTCAAGCAAAAAATAATGTATGGATTGGTTTAGATGTGAATGGACAATTACAATTAAAAGATTTGAATCGTATCCCTACGCGTATGGAGTTTATGCTCTATGATAGTGAGAGCAGTAATTTTGCATTAGATGCTAATGGTAGGGTTACACCAGCAATTCACCCCGCATTGACTTTTCAAGCTAATAATGCCGTCATTGGTGAAGACCCACACGTGAATTTCTTTCAGCAAATTGACACTATCATTAAGGCTTTAGAAGATGGCGTTTATCGTCCTGGCTCTGACCAATATAATGATTCTATGCGAAATCCAGGAATCCAAAATGCACTAGCGATTTTTGACCATCTAGCAGACCACGTAAATAAAGTGCATACTAAAAATGGAGCGCAGGGTAATGCGTTTTCTTACTCTATTGAACGCACAGAAACTTTAATGGTTCAAGTAAAGACTCTACGAGCTGAAACGATTGATACAGATTTTGCAGAAACTTATTTGCAGTTTTCAACCCTCACACTTGGCTATCAAGCAATGCTTTCAAGTATTGGAAAAATTTCCCAACTTTCTTTAGTGAATTATATTTAAAGTATAAGTAGAACAGAATCCCAAATAAGGATTCTGTATTATTTAAGCAGTGAGGAGTTTATGAATCATTTGTGTATTAAAGGAAGTCTTAAATGCTTCAATACGACTTTCTAGCGGATTGAAAAGCAAACGATTTATCTCTTTAAAGCTTTCCTCATCAAACCTTTTGAGCAAAGAATTGACAAGATTATTTTTATCATCTTGTTTAGTGTAAAGGTTGCTAAAGGATTCTTTTGTTGCTTCAATTTTAGCAAAGTTTTCTTCTACTTTTGCCCATATTTGCGAGGTTTGCGCACTTACACCATTGCTAGCAGATTTTAAGGAGCTTAGACTAATAGAAATGTTAAGCTCAAAGCTCGCAACATTTGTCATTGAGACACGTTCATAAAGTCCTGTAATACCGCTACCAAAGATGCCACTCATTGTATTTTGTGTCATAGAAACTTGTAAGCTAGAGAGATTTGTATTTAAATTTTGGTAAATTTTACTTCCAAGAATTTGTACCCCAGATAGAATTGCATCATTTTTAGCCTGATTTTCTACTGCTTCCTCTTTAATCTTTTCACTTACTAAATCAATATGATGGATTTGCCCACTGCTACCATCTTCTCTTAAATAGTCCGCAGTTTTTTGTTTGATTCCTAGCAAATCACCATTTTGCCCTTTCATCATTTCTTGACTTTCTTTGGCATTAAGGTAAATTACTCCAATTCCTTTTTCTCCTAATCCTACGAGTTGTCCTTCGCCCTTTTCATCAGGAATCCAAATCCTTAATTTATCGTAAATTGGGTCTTCTTTGTCAATCTTACCATCACCATTAGAATCATAAGCACTTAAATCTTTGAATCCATCACCACTTTGAGTGCCAAAAAGTTCATTGCCATCATTGATTTTGCCATCACCATTTTTATCAAGCGCCAAGAATCCAGAACCTTTTTTAAGTGTAGAAATTTGGTCTGGAGTGCCATCACTATCTAAATCAAAGCGCATTTTGGTATCACTTAGTTCTGTGCCACTTCCTTCATAATCAATTACAAGAGGGTCAATTACTTTTTTGTTTTCTTGGGCTTTTTGTAATGTATTTTGTGTATTGGAGCTGTTGATTTGTAGATTTTGCATAAAGCTTTGAGAAACGCTAATGCTAATGTCTAGGTTTTTTGAAACTCCATCACTACCTACAATCTTGCCTGAAATAGAGATGGAGAGACTTTGAGAGAATCCTTGTGTTAAACTGATTCCATTTCCTATAATTTGACTTGCAAAATTCTTGTTGTGCAATAAATCTGATAGAGTGATGGTAGTATTTTGTGACGAATTTGAGCCATTATTCGTGCTAGGGAATAGTTGCTCCCATAATTTCATCATTTCATCTTGGATTTCTGAAACTTTTCCTAATGCTTTATTAAGAATCGTTTTTTGAAAATCCCCTAAACTATCACCAAGTAAAGCATTGCTAACGCTTACGCTAGAGGTGTTACCTCTTGAATCTTGTTCAATAGTTGATTGTGGAACACTATTTGCTTTAGTGTTTGTAAGCTCTTCTTTAACGGCACTCCATTGCGTGGTAGTATATGAGGCTTGTAAAGAAGAGAAATTTAAACCTGCTTGCATAATTTCTCCTTTAATTTTGAATTAAACATTGACTATATCGGTTATTTTTGAAAAAACTAAAATAAATTTTTTGTAAATTTTTAATTTTTGAATTTGATTTTTAAAATATTTAAGTATTGTAAGAATAGCTTTGAAGTTTATTTTACGATACTTATAACTGGAATCTAAAAAATTAAAACTTAAAAAAATTTTTTAATCATATAAGATTATATTAATTAAAGGTTTAATATAATTTTGTTCATTAAAGTTCAGTAATTAAGGAGAAACTAATGTCTTACACGCAAGATATTATTCAAAAAGTCCAAAAACTCTATCCTGACCAAGTAGAGTTTCATCAAGCGGTTAAAGAAGTGTTAGAATCTATTGAGCCTGCATTAAAAAAAGATAAAAAGTATGAAGCGCATAAAGTTTTAGAAAGAATTGTGATTCCAGAGCGTCAAATTAATTTTCGTGTAACTTGGGAAGACGATAAAGGAGAAATTCAAGTCAATCGTGGTTATCGCATTGAGTTTAGCTCGTTGCTTGGACCTTATAAAGGGGGCTTGAGATTTCACCCTAGCGTAACAGAAGGTATTATTAAGTTTTTAGGCTTTGAACAAATTTTTAAAAATTCTTTAACAGGGCTTGCAATGGGTGGTGGTAAAGGTGGAAGCGACTTTGATCCTAAAGGAAAAAGTGAAAGAGAAGTAATGCGATTCTGCCAAGCGTTTATGAATGAACTTTATCGTCATATTGGGGCGCATACTGATGTGCCAGCAGGAGATATCGGAGTAGGCGGACGCGAGATTGGTTATTTGTTTGGGCAATACAAAAAATTGACGAATCGTTATGAGGGTGTTTTGACAGGTAAATCTTTGCTTTGGGGAGGAAGTTTAGTGCGCACAGAAGCAACGGGTTATGGTAGTGTCTATTTTGCACAAGAAATGTTGAAAAATAGTAATTTTGGTGATTTGGAGGGTAAAACTTGCTTGGTTTCTGGTAGTGGAAATGTTGCTATCTACACAGTGGAAAAACTCCAACAGCTTGGAGCAAAACCTGTAACAATTAGTGATTCTAAGGGTATGATTTATGATGAGAAAGGCATTGATTTAGCACTTTTGAAAGAGATTAAAGAAGTCAGACGCGAAAGTTTGGAATCGTATGTAAAAGAACGCAATAGTGCTAAATGGACAAGTGTGAAAGATTATTCTAAAGACTATAATCCATTATGGACTATTCCAGCATTCGCTGCATTTCCTAGTGCAACACAGAATGAAATTAATGCAAAAGATGCACAAAACCTACTTGATAATGGTTGTAAATGCGTTAGTGAGGGAGCAAATATGCCCTCAACCATTGAGGCAGTGCATAAATTTTTAAATGCGAAAATTTGTTATGGTCCGGGTAAAGCTGCAAATGCAGGTGGAGTAGCTACAAGTGGGCTTGAAATGAGTCAAAATGCCGCAATGACTTCTTGGAGTTTTGAAGAAGTGGATAAGAAATTGCATCAAATTATGAAAAATATCTATGCTAATGCAAGTGAAACCGCAAAAGAATTTGGCGAACCTACAAATCTTGTGCTTGGGGCAAACATTGCAGGCTTTAGAAAAATTGCTAATGCAATGATTGAACAAGGTTTATAATTCATAGTGGATAATTTTTGCAGTTATTACAAATCTTCCTTTTAATTCTTGCTTGGAATCTTACTTTTGGTGCGGAGATTCCAAGATTCACTTCTTATGATGAAAGTTTAATTTTAGAAGAAGATCTCACACAATTTGTAATGAGTGAAAAGCTAGATGGTGTACGTGGAATTTGGAATGGGAAAGCTCTAAAAACTCGCAAAGGTAATACAATCCAAGCACCAAAGTTTTGGCTTATCAACTTTCCTCCATTTGTTCTTGATGGTGAATTATGGCTTACATATAATAGTTTTGAAAAAATCTCAAGCATTGTAAGGGATTCTATTCCTAACGAAAAAGAATGGCAAAGTATTACCTATCAAATCTTTGATGTGCGCGGTATTTGTGATGAATGCACTTTAAGTGAGCGTTTAAAACGATTGGAAAATTATTTAAAAAATTCCCCTAATGCTTTTGTTAGGATTATCCCACAAATTCCTATACAAAATCGTAAGCATCTAATGTCTTATTATCAGGAGATTCTAAATAAGGGCGGAGAGGGCGTGATATTACGTAAAGATTCTTTCCCAAAGATTGGTTATAAGTTAAAGCCTTTTACAGATGCAGAGTGTGTGGTGCGAGGATACACAAAGGGTAAAGGAAAAAATATTAACAAAATTGGAGCAATTTGGTGTGAAGGAGAGGTTTTAGGGGAGGTGAAATATTTTAAGATTGGTTCGGGATTGACAGATACAGAGCGTATAAATCCTCCTAGGGTAGGTGCAATTATCACTTATAAATATCAAGGTTATACAAAAAACAATTTCCCACGCTTCCCGATATTTTCGAGAATTAGAGAAGGAGGAATCTAAATAAAGAATCTATAAAGTTTTACGTCTTAGAATACTTTGAAATTTTGAGTAAAATTTAATGGAAATGATGTAAAATACACTTTTTATATTTTTATTTAACTTTTAGGATTAATTTTTTGAGAATTAAAAATTTCTTATTTCAAAGCTTTGCACAAATCTTCTTCCCTATTTTTTTGGTGTTATTTTTTGTGGCTTCTGTAGTGATTTTTATTCGTATAGCAAGTGTTACTTTTGTAGTTAAAATTACTTTTTTTGAATTACTTTCTCTTTACTTTTATACACTCCCTATTATGATTTTTTTTGTGATTCCACTTAGTTTTTTTATCGCTTGTGTGCTTGGGCTATCCCGCCTTAGTTTTGATTATGAACTACCGGTTTTGTTTGCACTTGGAATGAATCCACAAATTATTATGAAAGTTTTTCTTCCCATTGCTTTATTGGCTAGTTTCAGCTTGTTAGTTTTATCTCTTGTATTAGCACCACTTAGTGATGTTGCGTATCGGCAGTTTTTAGAAGAGCGTAAAAATAGTATTAATATTAATTTACAGGCTGGAGAATTTGGGCAAAAGCTAGGAGAATGGTTAGTCTATGTGCAAAAACGCAATAAAGATAAGAATGTATATGAAAATATTGTCCTTTTATCGTTAGCAAAAAGAAAAGATAAAGAAAAAGGAGGATTAATATTTGCTAAAGAAGCGAAAATTTCTAATTTGAATGGCACAATGGAAGTAACATTAAAAGATGGAAAAGTCTATCGCAAACCTAATGAAAATGTCGAAAGGATTGGTTTTGATAGGTTGATTTTGAGAAATACAATCAACGTTTTAGATAAATCAGATTTGGGACTTATAGAATATTGGAAAAGAGCTTTTTATCCCAATAGTAGGCAAGAGAAAACTAAAAGGAATCTTAGTATGTATATTTTACTTTCACTTTTTCCACTTATTAGTTTGTTTTATTATCCTTTTTTAGGAATTAAGAATCCGCGCTATCAAAAGAACTATACGATTTTGCAAGCTATGGTTGTTGTAGGAATTTTTTATGCTTTAATGTATTTATGCGCTAGTTATATCCCTTTAATCGGATTAGTGTTGTTGCCAACTGCTTGGGTAATTAGTGGTTATTGGCTGTATCGTCGTTATATTGGAAGATTTTATTAACCTTTAATATGGATTTAAAACAAGATCTATCAAAGAATTCTTTTAAAGTTGCAATGAAGATTGCATACAATGGTGGAGAATTTTTTGGATTTCAGAGTCAAAAGAATGTTTTAAGCGTTAGTTGCGCAATAAAATCTGCTCTAAGAAGTCTTGGGATTTTTAGTGATTTTGTAGGAAGTGGGCGCACAGATAAAGGAGTAAGTGCGAGTGCGCAAGTGATTTCTTTAGAAATTCCTTATTATTGGCAGGATTTGATAGCCTTGAAACAGCATTTAAATACTAAACTTCAACCTTTTATTAAAATAAAACAAATTTGGTGTGTTTCAAAGGATTTTAATGCGCGATTTTGTGTCAAAAAACGCGGATATTGTTATTTACTAAGTAAGCACACTTCCCCTTTTTTAAATACTTTTAGTTTCCCATATTCTATTCAAAATACTGCATTATTAAGACAATCTTTAGAACTTTTTGTCGGCACACACGACTTTAAGGCTTTTATGAAAAAAAGGGGGTGCGGAGATAGGAGTGCAAAAGGTCAAAAATCTACAAGTAAAAAAGAAAATGCAATAAAAGGGCAGAGCATACGCACAATTTATAGAGCAAAGTTATTGGAGCGCAAATATTTTTGGATTTTGTCTTTTTTGGGGAGTGGATTTTTGCGCTCACAGATTCGTTTAATGGTTGGTTTTTTGCTAGAAATTGATAAAGGAAATTTAGGTTTAGAGGAGCTTAAAGCGCAATTAAAAGGAGAAGAGATTTATAGAATCCCAATTGCATCTAATGGATTATTTCTAACACGAGTAGATTATTGAATCTTATCCTTACCGCACTTTGAAGTTATTGAAGTTTTTGCTGTGAGAATAGAAGCTTTCAACCCAAGCAGTTAAGCTTGGGTTGAAATGAGTGAAAATTGTAGTTTTACAATTCAGGCTTAGGAGTTTTTTCAGTTGCAATTGGTAATTGCGGATAAATCACTTGCGGTTTTTCTCCACTTAAGCTTTTGAGGAAAGTTGCAATTTGGTTTGCCTCTTTATTAGTAATATTAATTCCGAGTTGAATACTTCCCATTTCTTTAATTGTTTCAGTTAAGCTCCAAATTGCTCCATTGTGGAAATAAGGTGCAGTTTCAGCTACATTTCTTAATGTTGGTGTTTTAACCATACCATTTGCATCGCCTTTAAAATCTCCTAAATTTGCAAATTTATATTTTCCTGCAACTTCAAATGCCTGCATACTTCCACCTAGATTTACGCCTGTATGACAAGCAGCACAGCCCTTATCTAAAAAGAGTTGCAAACCTTCTTTTTCTGCTTTACTTAATGCTTTATCATCCCCATTTAAAAACGCATCATAGCGAGAAGGTGTAAGAAGTGTGCGTTCAAAAGTTGCAATCGCATCGTATAAAACGCCATTTAAAATCAAAGTTTTTCCATTTAAAAACGAAGTGCTTTGAT
>NZ_CANBCA010000038.1 GCF_947367035.1 uncultured Helicobacter sp. | reverse complement strand
CGATAAAGGTAAAGTCATCACGGATAAGAAAATATCTTTTCCTATTGGACTTGGGGCATTTTTTCAAGGGACATTAAGCGCAAGGGATAATATCAAATTTCTTGCACGCGTTTATGGCTATAAGGGCAATGCTTTAAGAGAAAAAATTACTTTTGTAGAAGAATTTGCCGAAATTGGGAAATTTTTTGATGAACCAATTGGTATTTTATCTTCTGGAATGCGCTCTAGGGTTTCTTTTGGAATGAGTATGGCATTTGATTTTGATTATTATCTCATTGATGAGGCTGGTGCAGTAGGAGATCCATCTTTTAAAAAAAAGAGTGAAGAACTCTATCAACAAAAGTTAAGTACTTCTAAAGTAATTTTAGTATCTCATAGTATTTCAGAAATCAAAAAATGGTGCCACAAAATTATTCACATTCAAGATGGCATAGCAAAAGTCTATGACGATGTTGATGAAGGTATTAAGGCATATCAAGGACAATAAATATGACTTTTTTAAAATCTCTTTTACAACAACCTAATATTCAAAAGCTTTTACCATTCCTCAAAAGCTTTAAAGTTGTGTATTTACTAATGGTTTTTGTCATTTTTTATTATCTTTTTATTGCAGCTGACCGCTATGTAAGTTCTATCACATTAAGTGTGCGTTCTATCAATAGTGATATTGCGCCTGTAAGTGGTTTAGCCTCATTAGTTGGCATCAATACAGGAGCAAGAGAAGATGTGTTATTTTTAAAGCAATATATTCATTCTTTGGATATGCTAAATAAACTGGAACAAACAATACAAATCAAAACACTCTACCAAGCGCAGAAAAAAGACCCATTCTTTATCCTGTTAAATAATGCCGACCAAGAAAGTTTTTTGAAGTTTTATCAAAACCGAGTTAAAATAGTGTTTGATGATACTTCAGGCTTACTCCAAGTAAATGTAGAAGGATTCTTACCACAAGATGCACAAACGATTGCTCAAGCTATCTTAAAAGAATCTGAACATTTTGTCAATGAAATCTCGCAAAGTGCGGCAAGAGAGCAAATGATATTTGCAGAACAAGAACTTTTAAAAGCAAAAACGCGTTTGCAAAATGCCAAAAATGAGCTTTTAACATTCCAAAGTCGTTATGGCGTATTTGACCCACTTAAACAAGCTGAAGCAAAAGCAAATCTCACCACTGGTATTGAAAATAAAATTGCAGAAAAAGAAACACAACTGACAACAATGCAAACTTATCTCAACGAAAATGCACCACAAATTGTTATGTTAAAATCAGAAATCAATGCACTAAAAAAACAATTATCTAAAGAAACCTCAAAGATTGTTTCCTCCAATAACTCTAAACGTTTGAATAATTTAGCGGCGAAATTTCAAGATCTAACAATTGAAGTACAATTTGCCCAAGATGCTTATAAAGTAGCATTAACTGCTATTGAAACTACAAGGATAGAATCCAGTCGCAAAATCAAACAATTAGTAGTAATTCAAAATGCAAACGAACCACAATCTGCAGAATATCCCAAAAAGCTATATAACATTCTTACGATTTTTGCGATTCTGTCTATGGTTTATGGCATTATAAAACTTATCGCAATGATTATAGAGGAGCATAAATACTAATGAAAAAATCTGTTCAAATATTATTAATTAGCCTTTTCTTCACGTTTGCCCAAGCAGTAGATGTTTCATCTATTTCACCTGTCCAAAGCCAAATGAGCAATCAAAATATCCAGACCAATGATATTAATTCTGTGCAAATGACCCAAAGTCAAACTCAACCTACTAATACGAATGATATTTCTACAACCAACGCACAAAATTCTGTTTCACCTCAATTACCCTCTGTTTTTGGAGCGCACTTATTCAATGGCAACTTCACACAAGCTTCACAATCACTCTATAATCCAGATTATAAAATTGCCGTGGGTGATAAAATCAACTTTAGAATGTGGGGAGCAGTGGAATTCCAACAAGAACTTATGGTGGATTCACAAGGCAATGTATTTGTTCCAAGTGTGGGAGCTGTTAATTTACTAGGTGTCAAAAATGGGGATTTAGTTAAGGTTTTAAAAGCAAGCATTGCTAAAATCTATAAGCAAAATGTCTTTGTTTATGCCGATATGAATGTTTATCAAAATGTCTCAATTTTTGTTACTGGTAATGTCAATCGTCCGGGTCTTTATCAAGGTTTAAGTTCGGACTCTGTTGTGCAATACTTAGATAAAGCAGGTGGAATCAACTTAGAGTATGGTAGCTTTAGAAATATTGAAATTTTGCGTGACAATAAAATTGTTTTAAATATTGACTTATATGACTTTCTTTTTAATGGCAAGTTGCAATTATTCCCATTTAGAACGGGGGATGTTATCTTAGTTAAAAATGTAGAAAGTTATGCTTTTGCTCAAGGAGATGTGCAAAAACCTTTTAGATTTGAATTAAAAGACAACATAAAAACTCTCCAAGATTTAGCCAATGCTGCTGGAGCAAAGCCTATTGTAACGAATGCAGTTGTGCGCTCTTACCTACCCAATCATACGATAGATGTAGCTTCCTATAATAAAAAGGAATTCCAAGCTGTTCCTTTAAAAGTTGGAGATGAGGTAGAATTTCGCCCCGACTACAATGCAGAAAATATCCACATTACTATTGAAGGGGAGCATAGTGGCATACATTCTATGGTGGTCAAAAAAGGCACAAGTCTAGCAGAAGTCGTATTAAAATTAAAGCCCAACAAACAATCTAATATAGACGCAATTCAACTCTACCGTAAAAGTGTTGCACAAACACAAAAGCGGCTCATTGAAGCACAATTAAAAGAACTTGAAACTTTGGCACTGACTTCCTCCTCTGTTACTGCACAAGAAGCAAGTATGCGCGCAAGTCATTCCAAAATGGTTTTAGAATTCATTGAACGCGCTAAAAATGTGCAGCCTAAAGGACAAGTTGTCTTAGAAAATAAGCAATCTTACGCAACGACTATTCTTGAAGAAGGTGATATTATTAATATTCCGGCTTATAGCAATCTTGTATTAGTGCAAGGTGAAGTAGCAATTCCGGGTGCATTTGTTTATGATAGCACCAAAGGTTTGCAAGATTATATTAAACTAGCAGGTGATTTTACAGAACGTGCCAATAAAAAACGAATCTTAGTGATTCGTTCCAATGGTAAAGCAGAACGTTATAATGGAAGTTGGTTAGCACTCTCTAGCGCACCAACAATGCGTCCAGGAGATGCTTTACTCGTATTGCCAGAGATAGAAACAGGACGTGGATTACAAATCACAAGTGCCTTAACTCAGATTCTTTATCAAGTTGCTATTGCCACTAAAGTTATTTTAGATTTATAGATAACCCATAAGAATCGCAAATGCAATTAAATGACGCTATTTCGCAATTTAAAGATTCCAATATTCTCCTCTTACAAGGACCAGTAGGTCCGTTTTTTTACCACTTAGCGCAAAAACTAAAAAAGGGTGGTAATCAGATTTTTAAGCTCAATTTTAACGGAGGGGATTTACTATTTTTTCCTTTTGGTGCGCAAAGTTATCGTGGTGAATTGGCTGATTTTAAAAAATTTATTCAACACTTCTATTTCACCAACAAAATTCAAAAGGTTTTAATGTTTAATGATTGTCGCCCATTACATAAGATTGCAATTGAAGTTGCTAGGTCTCTTAAAATACCTTGTTTTATTTTTGAGGAGGGTTACATTCGCCCAAATTTTATTACTTTAGAATACCAAGGGGTTAATGCAAATTCTACTCTCTCAAAAAATCCACAAGATTTTCTCAACTATTGCCCTAAAACAAAAGCTCAAGAATGTAATGTCATGCATTCTTTTAGAAATATGGCTTGGTTCTCTTTTCTTTATTGGTTTGCTTCTTTTTGGTGTGGATTATACTTTAATAACAAGCTACATCATCGTAGTTTAAGTGGTATGGAAATGTTCCCTTGGTTTCTTTCTATTTTTAGAAAACAATTTTATAAATTTAGTGAAAAAGAAGATATTGAATTTATTTTAGAATCCAAAAAACAATACTTTGCTTTGATTTTACAAGTGCATAATGACACACAAATTAAAAACCATTTTAAGGGTAGAAGAATTGAAAGTTTTATAAAAAATTCTATTCGTTCTTTTGCACTATATTCTAAACCTCAACATTTTTTAGTCATTAAACATCACCCAATGGATAGGGGTTATAAAAATTATAAAATATTCATCAAACGTCAAGCAAGAAAATTCAATGTGAGCCAAAGAATCATTTATCTGCACGATATTCATTTGCCAAAATTCCTACACAATGCACTTGGTTGTGTGGTCATTAACAGCACGACAGGACTTTCAAGTATTTTACACAAATGTCCAACAAAAGTATGTGGAAGCGCATTTTATAATATGGAAGGGCTAACTTTTCAAGGACCCCTTAATAAATTTTGGAGTAATGCAAAAAAATTTAAAATCAACCAGCAACTTTTTATGAACTTTAGAAGCTATCTTATAGACCACAATCAAATTAATGGTAGCTTCTATGGCACACTTTCATATAAAAATCCCCCCCCCCCGCAATATTACACAAAACTAAACTCCAAAACTAAACAAGCCCGCCCAAACTCATAATTGTTTGCCAATTGTTTGGTCATTCAAACGTTTTCTAAGCACCAAATCAATAATAGGTTGTTCTCTTGCATTTGCACGTTTGCAATGGTCCTTTTGAAAAAAATCTGTAATTTTTATCACTATTTTTGCCCACTTTTTTTCTCTTTCGCGCCAAGCGTGTGAAGAAACCGATTCCCACGCATAACCATTAAATAATGTTGCATTCACAAAATGGTCTAATGCCCGCACTCCTTGTCGCACACGCGAAACTTTGCCAAATGTTCCTACGATAACAATGAGCAAATACCCAACAATCATCAAAGGAACAAGTGCGCATAATAACAAAGTTCCTGCTAACTTCTCTTTCATTTAACCTCTTCTTTTCGTGAATTGAATCTGCATTCCATTAGCTGAACGAATCGTTAAACGCCCTACAACATCTGGAATAAAATCTTCTTGCAATTTTAATTTATACTTTCTTAAAATATTTGCTAAAATCAAAATAGCCTCTTGCATAGCAAACCCTTGCCCGATACAAATACGTTCCCCCATTCCAAATGGCAGATAAGTATCCTTTAAAATTGTCTCTTTACTTTCAAAACGACTAGGATTAAACTCGTGTGGATTTTTCCAATAACTTTCGTGCCTTTGAATTAGCCAAGGAGCGACTACCACTCCAGAACCTTCCTTAATCAGCTTATTTTGAATTTTTACTTCCTCCTTTGCAGTTCTTGCAAAGAATCCCACAGGAGGATAAAGGCGCAAAGATTCTTTGAATATATTAGAAATATATTTTAATTTACGAATATGCTGCAAAGTCAAATCCTCCTCACCTGCAACTTCAAAAACTTCTTGATAAACCTTTTCTTGTTCTTGTGGTGAAATGCTTAAAATATACAAAGTCCAAGTTAAAGCACTAGCACTGGTCTCGTGTCCTGCTAAAAATAGCATTGCAACTTGGTCTAAAATCTCCTCAAAACTAAAACGTTTGCCACTTTGTGTATCTACCACTTCCAATAATGAGGCTAAAATATCCTCATATTCTCCATTTTTTCCTGCACTAATAGCGTCATAACGCGGTTTGATAATCTCGGCTAAGACTTTGCGAATCGTATCGCCTGCCTTCATTCTTTTGCGCTCACCCAATAGATAAGAAATCCATTGTGGAATACAAAACATCTTACGAATTGCAGTATGCACGGTTTGTTCTTGGAATATTACAAAAGCATCTAAAACTTCTTTGCCTTGTTCTTCATCTAGTTTTTGGGACATAATAGTGCGGAAAATTACATCAGCTGTTACAAAAGTCATCACCTCATCTACTTCTATTACCGCACCATTTGGATAAAGTGCAAGTTTTTTCATCATATCCTCTACTGCTTCACTCATCAAATCAAAAACTTTTGTAATACGAGCTTGTTCAAAACTTGGACGCAAAAGTTCTCTTTGCCTTTGCCATACTTCACCATTAGTCGTAAAAATACTCTCACCAAGTAGGGGCTTTAAAAGTTGATGCAACCAATGGCTTTTAGGAAATTTTCGCACTTCATCTACCATTACACGGCGCACATCTTTAGGGTGATTAATAACATACAAATCAAATCCGGGCATTTTAACTTGTCCAGATTTCATCTTATAACTTTTCTCATACAAGCCATCAAGCCAAGAACGTCTCTTTAAAAAAAAAGTGGTTAGCAAACTTGCTTTGTTTTTGTGTGGTTTGGGGAAAAATGGACATTGTCCCATTATATGGCTCCTATTTTGGATTCTAAAGTATTTTTACCGCCAATAAAATTAAAAAAATCATATTTACCTAAAATCTCGTTCGCATACAAATATAAAAAATGTGCCAAATACCAATTATAACGTATTTTTTTATAAGTTTTTGGAGTAAAGAGCTGATGAAATCTAGGGGATAAAAACTTCGGTTTAAATTTCGCTTGGATTCCAGAAGCACGAAAAAAATCAAGCGATGGAAAACAAGCTCCGTCAATTTTAGCAGTAAAATCAAACCATACAAGAGACACATTCCCAAGAGTTTGTAAATCTGTTTTAAACTGCCCACAGCCTTTTTGGAAACTTACGAGTGGAATGCACTGCCCTAATGTCAGAATCTTAAAACAATGCAAATCAAGATTCTTTTCTTGTGCGATTCTAACAACTTTTGCTGCAACACTCATCGCCAAAATTGTCCCGACACTATGTGCGCACAAGATTAATTCATAATTTTTAGTCTTTTGATTATTTTGTAATGCTTTTAAAACGATTTGGCTAAACTCCTCTATAAGATCTTGGGATTCTATAATCTTTCCTGTTGCATATTTAGCACAAAAAGAATAAATATTAGACAGCCAAAACACTGCAAATCTTTGTCCAAAATATAAAATAATTTTTGTAGCAACCCACAAACATACTATAACCATTAAAAATGCAAAAAAAAGATTCCAAGGTTCTATTATTTTAAATAAAAAAAAGATTCCAATAAAACTCAAGATATAACTTAAAAAAAAATACAAAATTGGATATAAACCTGCAATGAGTTGAGTTTTAGATTCTTTTGCAAAAATCTTAAAAATACCAGAAAAAATATATTGTTTTAAAAAATATGCAAAATCAAATACAAAATCAAACAAATTTTTTGCCCAATATTTTTTTACAATTTTATCCCATTGTAAAAAATGATAATTCACTCGTGATTGCTCACCTAAAATCATACAATAAGGAATCCCATCTTCTTGATTACAAGGAGAAACGCTTAAGTTTAATCCATTGAGATGATTTTGTTTATAAAGATTCCTTTTTAAGAGTGCATAATAATAGCGATAACTACGTGGGTCATAACCCGCTAAATAAAATACATCTTTTTTACTTTCCATACGCTCTCTTTGTAATCCATCTTAACTTTTGTTTGTCCTAATATTTTCATTTCACGCTTAATGGCTAATGCTTTATAAAATAAACTTATACTAAGATTCTTCTTTATATTGTGAAATATCAGGCTGGAATTTGTAAATCTTGTTTTTTAATCGCACAAGCAAACCTGTATCAATGAGCTGATGAAATGTTTTGACTACTGTGGGTTTGCTCACACCCACTTCTTGCACAATATCTTCATACGAACCATAAAAAATATTTTCACTATCACTATGTTCAATGAGATATTTAATGATTTCAATTTTTTTACCACCAACAAATACAGAAATTGCATTCAAAAGGATATTTTTGGCGCGCAATTCACTTGCTTGATATTTGGGTAAAGTAGCACGAAAAATCGTTTTTAATAACTCCTCTACATCAATAGGTTTCAAAATATATCCATCAACCCGTAATTCAATGCAATCTAGCAAGTAACGCGTTTCTGTATGTGCTGTTACGACAATAACAGATAAATCCCAAAGTGGATTTTTGCGAATTTCTTTAATTAGTTCTATGCCATTAAGTTTAGGCATTAAAATATCTGTAATGATTAAATCAATATTTTCACTTTTTAAAATTTCTAAAGCTTCTTTACCATTTCTAGCAATTAAAAGTTTATCTACATAATCTTCAAGCACCATAGAAGCAAATTTTAATATGTCCTCTTCGTCCTCAACATAAAGAACTTTTAGATTTTTTAAAATTTTTTCATTATTTTTTGATAACATATTTTCTCCTTAATTTAGCTTTTAAGTGGAATCCTAATCATAAATTGCGCTCCACAACTGCCATCTTTAATCGGACAATCTTGTATGCAGACTTTTTCTTCACATAAATTTAACTTATCGTTATAACGCACATTACACACTTCGATGCTACCTTGCATTTGTTTTTCTATGATTTGCTTGGACATATACAGCCCAATCCCCGTGCCAACAGATTTATGTTTAGTTGTAAAATAGGGTTCAAAAATTTTTTGAATATCCTCTAGTTTAATCCCCCCACCATTATCTGTAAAGAGAATCTTAACGCAACCCTTAGAAGAAATTTCTTTGAAATCTCCATCATTTTCCACACTGACTACAATACGAATCTTAGCAGGTGAAATCAATCGTTCTTTTAAAACATCTTCGGAATTTTTTATGAGATTCAAAATCACTTGAGAAAATGCACTCTTATAACCATAAAGCTCAATGTTGCTTGGACAATTCACCTCAATATTAATTTCATTTTGTTTCAAAAACGCATCAACAAGCGAAATAGAATCTTGAATATTTTCTTTTAAATTAAAAACCTCCTTATCACTAGAAGAATGAAAGAAGTTGCGAAAATCTTCAATGGTTTGAGACATAGCCTTAGCAATTTTTAAACCATCATTTACCTGTAAATCAATAAATTCTTGTGTTAACTTTCCATTTTGAGACTTCACCTTAAAAGTCTGAATCAGCAGCATAAGCGCATTCAAAGGCTGTCGCCATTGATGCGCAATGTTTCCAATCATTTCTCCCATACTTGCAAGCCGTGCTTGTTGATACATAATTTGGTCTTTTGTGCGACTCTCCAAAACTTCTTGTTTAATTTTTTCTTGCAAAGAATTGTTAAGATTCTGTAATTCTTTTGTTTTTTCTTGCACTTTTTTCTCAGACATTGCGTGTAAATTTTTAATATTACGCAAGATTAAAAAACTAAGCAAAATTGTTGTTAGCATAATCAAGCACATCATTACTAAAACAACTTTATGCACAACGCTATGTAGAGCATTATTACGAGCTTTTTTAATCTCCACAAAATGCAAACTTGCTTCAATCATCTGTGAAATTTGTTGGTTAAGATTGTTTGCACTTTGTTTAAAAATTTCCTCTTGATTAGGAATGCCCCGCACAATGCTATTTCCCAATAAATCAAGATATTCATTAATGGCATTATTCAGATGATTAAGATTTGCTTCAAAATGAGTCTTTTCGTATAAAGTTAAGTTTTCTTTACCAAAGAGATTATAAATTTTTAGTAAAAAATATGTAAAATAACTTTCATTCAAAAGATTACTTTGTAGGCTTTTATAATTTATCCATTGAGCAACAATCATTTCTTTTACCTTTAGAATCTCTGTCTCGTTATGACTTGCAATTAAGCTTTGTGCATTATTCACATATTTATGCAATTCTTCTAAACTAATTAACGATTGACTATATTCTGCAAAAAGGACATCATAATCATATTTTAGACTGAAATAATACACATAAGAAACAACGGCTAAAGAAAGTAATCCCGAAGCAATATTAAAAACCAATACACGTGCTTTTGCTTCTAATGTTGTCCCCAAAAAATTAAATACTTTCAAATACTTAACCTTGTAAAATCTTCAAAAATAGTTTGTGCGACATTGTAACACTAATTTTTAAAACTCTACATAAAAATGCTAAAAAAGCCTTAAACTTGTAATTTATAAAAAAATTTCAATAATTTTGCAAAATTTTAGAATTATTTTATACAAACAAAGATAGGATTACAAATATCTTAAACATAAAGGAGTTTAACTATGAAAAAGATTTTGTTAGGAATTGTATTGGCAACTGGCTGTTTAATGGCAAGTGATGGTGCAGCAATTTATAAAAAATGTATTGCGTGCCACGGAGTAAATGCTGAAAAAGTCGCTCCAGGAAGTAAAGGTGGTGTAACAATTGCTGGAATGGATAAAACAAGAATCGTAGAGCAACTCAAAGGCTATGCAGCAGGCACAGCAGATAATGGTGGTGCTAAGGCTATTATGTATGCAAATATGAAAAACTTTAAACTAACAGATGCAGACATTGATGCAGTAGCAGATTATATTTCTAAGCTTCCTGCAGTTAAATAGATTTCTCTTGCCCCTTTGGGGCATATTCCTCGTATGCCTTACCTACAAATAGATTCCCAAAAATTCTTACATAATTACCAGATTATTTTAAATACAATTGCACCTAAAAACCATGAAAAGATTGCGATTGTTTTAAAAGATAATGCCTATGGACACGGACTTAAACAAATTGCAGAACTTGCTAAACGTGTTAAGATACAAAGCACTTTTGTGAAAAACACCTATGAAGCTTTAGAAATTATAAATTTTTTTCATCACATTACTATTTTATATCCCGATTCGCTGCCGTGTGATTCTTACCTCAAGGCTGCATTAAAAGCACCCAATATTTATTTCTGCGCTCCTAGTTTAGAAACTTTGCAGAGCTACCCTCAAGGCACTAAGGTTGAATTAAAAGTTGATAGCGGAATGCATCGCAATGGAATCGCAAAAGAGGATTTAAATAAAGCTTTTTCAATCATTGCTAAAAACAATTTAAACCTTAAAGGCATTTTTACACATATTGGATTTGGAGATGATTTTGGCAGTGAATTTTATACACAAAATATGGAATTTTCTAACATCAAACAAGAATCTTTACAACTATGTACACATTACAAACTTCCTAAACCGCGATTCCATTCTTTAAGCTCCTCTGGCGCTTTTCACGCCAAAGATTTTCATCATCGTTTGCCGCAAGATTTGCAAGATGATTTGTTTCGCATTGGAATCGCATTTTATGGCTATTTATGCCAAGATTCCGCTTTTGCTATGCCAAATCTGCAACCCATTGCTGCACTTTTTGCCAAAAGAATTTCCACTCTCAACCTCAAAAGTGGTGCAAGGATAGGATACAGCGGTGCAAGTGCGTTAAATCAAGAAAGTGCGGTTTCTACTTATGATATTGGCTATGGAGATGGCTTATTTCGTTTGCACGAAGGAATGGAAATTTTAAGTGCAGAGGGATTCAAAATCTTGCCACGTGCTTCAATGGATTGCATTAGTATAGAATCCACACAAGAAGAAATTTGTATTTTTAATGACGCTCGTATATTTGCCCGCGCATTTAATACAATCCCTTATGAGATTCTATCGCACTTACACGCCTATATTCCAAAAATTATAATATAATAAAGAAGTTCAATGAAACAAAAGCAAAATATATGGGGGGGGGGGCAAAATAAACTAAAGTCTTTTATCCAAAATAAGAAA
>NZ_CANBCA010000037.1 GCF_947367035.1 uncultured Helicobacter sp. | reverse complement strand
ATTCTTTGATTCTTTGATTCTTTGATTCTTTGATTCTTTGATTCTTTGATTCTTTTAAATTTGGAATTAATTTTTATGTTACAAGATATTCAATTAATGAAAGATTTTATAATCAATGAAATTGATGCGTTGCCGCCACTTCCTCAAACAATTTCTGAATTGCAAAGAGTTTGCGCACACGAAAATTCAAGTATCAAACAAGTTGCTAATATCATTGAACAAGACCCTTTTTTGACAATGGATTTAATCAAGAGTGCAAACTCCCCACTCTATGGTTATTATCGGGAAATCAATTCTGTCTTGCAAGCCGTTTCAATGTTTGGAATCTCTACATCAAAAGGATTGGCGATTGCTAATGCCATTAAGGCAAAATTTGTGATAGATTTAACTCCTTATAGACTAGATGTCAATCAGTTTGTTGAGGTTTCTAATATTAAAAATGCCTTTTTATATCGGTGGCAAAAAAGGCAAGTCCATTTACTTGAAGTTTTAGTCCCTTGTGCTCTGACTATGCACATCGGTATGGTAGTAATTTCAAATTGTTTAAAACAAGCAAAAATTCAAGAAGAATTTATGCAAAAGATTAATCCCGATTCATTTTTAGAAATTGAGAAAAGTATGCTTGGTTACGACCAATTTGAAGTTTTAGAACATTTGTTTGAGCATTGGGGTTTTGAAGAGACGATGGTGCAAGTAATGCATCATTTAAAGAACCCTACTCTAAAAGAAGAATTGAAAATTTATATCTACCCTTTAAGAGTGTTGAATACACTTATTAGCCCTTATGAAATTGCAAGTAAAGAACAAATCCAAGAAGCAAGGGATTTGGTGCAACGATACCACTTAGATTTGGAGAGTTTTGACGCAACTTTAAAAGATATGCGACTAGATAGAGAAATTGATTCCTCCAAAGAGAATTATTCTTTAATTGATGAATGAGTTTTTAAACCTTTTGCACGCTGGGATTCCACTAGATTTTAAGCTTGCAGATTCTTTTAAACAAACCTTGGAACTGCTTTTGCGCTTTGATGTGCTGACTTTGCACAAAAACCGCTATTTTTTGAAAAAATCCTTTCGCATTGGCAGAGTAGAATTAACACGCACTGGTTATGGATTCGTCTTGCCACTACTAAAATTAAGTGAGCAAGATTGGCTTGTAGAAAAAAATATGCTAAAGAGGGTGCAAAAGGGCGATATTGTATTAGCCAAACTGCTCAACAATTCTCATCACTCTAACCGCCCTCGCGCAAAAATCCTAACCATTTTAGAATCTAAAGATAAATTTGTCCTTTGTTATCTTGAAAAATACAAGCTAGATTGTATCGCAATTTCAATTCCTAATGAGATTCCTTATAAAATCAAAGCGAGTCAAAAATCGCTCAAAACTCTACCCTCTCATACGATTCTAAAGCTTAATCCCAAAAATGGCGAAATCTTGGAGATTTTAGGCACATTAGAAGACCCAAAAATTGATGAAACTCTAACGCTTTGCCTCTATGACCGACAAGAATCTTTCAATCTCAATGCGCAATTACAGGCAGAGAGATTCAAAGAAGTTCGCTTAAAAGACTTCAAAGAACGCACCAACTGCACACATTTACCCTTTTATGCAATAGACCCAATCGGGGCAAAAGACCACGATGATGCGATTTACTTTGATGCGGATTCCTCTATGCTTTATGTCGCAATTGCTGATGTAAGTTATTACGTGCAAGAAGAATCTCCATTAGATTTAGAGGCAAAGAATCGCGGCTTTAGCATTTATTTGCCGCACAAATCTATTCCAATGCTGCCCCGCACTTTGAGTGAGAATCTCTGCTCCTTAAACGAGGGTAAATTGCGGCTTGCAATGGTTTGGAAAATTCGCTTGCATAAACGCACCAAAGCTGTGCTAAATAGCGAATTATTTGAAGCAGTGATTAAAGTGCGGCAAAAACTTACCTATGAAGCAGTAGATGAATTATTAAAAAGTGGCGCAAGCAAACAAATTTTACCTACACTAAAAAAACCGATTTTAAATCTTTATGCACTAACCCAAAAATTACGTGCCAAACGTTTAAAATTTGGCTTTGATTTTTTGAGTGATGAAAAATTAATGGAACTAGATAAAAACTTGGAACTAAAAAACATTAAAATAGAATCCCAAACACCTAGTCATCAGCTCGTTGAAGAATGTATGCTTTTAGCAAACACTGAAAGCGCGAAACTACAAACTAAAAAGACGACACAAAATGATGAAACCCTAAAACTAGGCATTTATCGTGTTCATTCACAGCCAAAGCCCGATGCAATCGCAGAACTATTTGCAAAACTTAAGGAAATAGGTATTTGGGAAAAGGCAATTCCACGCAATCCCAAAGCATTTCATCAGGCTATTTTGAAAGCGCAACAAGCCGCAAAACTTACAAACTTAATAAGTGAAGTGGATAAACTCATTATCCAATCTATGCCACAAGCTCTTTATGCTAGCCACAATATCGGACATTTTGGATTAGGATTTGAAGCTTATAGTCATTTTACCTCGCCAATTCGCCGTTATAGTGACTTGCTTTTACATAGAATCCTAAAGGCAAAAATCAAACTTTGCAAAGATTGCAGAGAATCTTTACCTTTACTTTGCGAAGATTTAAGCCAAAAGGAGCGCGAAGTTGCAAAAATAGAAATGGATTTCAAAGACCGCAAATTTGCGCGATTCCTAAACCATAGAATCGGACAGGCATTTTTAGGCTTCATTTTAAATGACTCTACACCCAAACTTATCTCTCTTACCGCACCCCCTTTACAGGGTGCACGTGTCATTAGCCTCAAAGGTGAGGGGGTTCAATACCAAAAAGTGCGCATTCAAATTATAGATGTAAATATCGCAACAGCAAAAATTTATGGTAGAATCGTAGAAAGCTATGATGAAAGTTTTGGGATTCGAAGTGAACAAATCTCTAAATATCTTTTTGCCAAAATGTATCAAAGAGAAAAACAAACCAAACAAAGAGCCAAAGAGAAAGCACAAAGTATCTCCAAAGCAATCCAATGCAACAGAAGGAATCCCTATGCCAATCCAAAATTTCTCCATCAGCGCAAGAAGAAATAATGTATAAAAAAGAGCTGGAAACAAAACTTACTAACAAAGCAGAAATACGCGCAATTCTACTTTATGGTGAAGAGATATTTTTAATTGGCTATTATGGAGAAAAAATTGCGCAAAGCCTCCTTGCAAAAGGGTGTGAAAAAAATAGTTTTTATTTTAGTGAATTTGATTTTCAAAGCGCACTTGAATGCTTCTCACAAGGCTCACTTTTTGGTGATGAAGCACTTGTTTGGATTAAAATAGACAAAAAAATCCCCAAAAAGCAGCTAGATTCTTTGATAAATTCCTTATTGAAAAATGGCTTTGGTTATTTAATCATAGAATTTTATCAAGCAGAAAACAAAAGCATAAGCGAATATATGGCTGACGCACGTGCAATGGCTTCAAGCTTTTCTCCAAGTCTTGCAAAATCTGGTATTTTTGAGGTGCGATTCTTTACCCCAAACTTAAATGAGGCAATGATGATTTTAAAAGAATATGCGCAGAATCTTAAAATCCAAATCTCTGATTTTAACTTACGCAAAATCCTTGAACTTCAAAATTTTGATTTAGGATTAAGTATCGCAGAACTCAAAAAATTCGCAATTTTTGACCAAGAAATTAATGCAGAAATCGTAGAGGGCTTGGGATTTAGCTTAGGCAGTGTGAAGCTAGAGGAGATTTTAGAATCTCTACTACTTAAAAAACCTTATTTTGATAAACTATCACATTTTTTAGAACAAGGCTTTGAAGAAGTGGCACTCATTAATGAGGTGCAAAAATATTTTTTTGTCTTATTTTTATTTTCAAGCCATATTAGAATCTATGGCGAAGCTACATCACAAGAGGTTTTAGGCTACAAACTACCTCCTTTATTATTAGAACAAAAAAAACATTTTGCGATTCTATTAAGAGAATCCCAATTTGAATCTATTTTCTATGTGTTGAATGCTTGGAGAGAGGATTCCTTAAAGGGTGCAAACAAAGGCAATGGATTTTTGAATACTTTAATAAAAATTCAAGCAATTTTAAGATAGAATTTGTTCCTTTACGTTATTGTAAATTTTAAATCCTTGCTCTTTTGAGTTGCAAAAGGGCAAATCCATAAGGAGACTTTATGCGTTTCTATGAAACTATGTTTGTGGTCAAACCCACTCTCACACAAGAGGAAATCACCCAAAAGATTGATTTTTATAAAACCGCTATTATCAACAATGGTGGCGAAATTAGTGCAACCTTGGATATGGGTATGCGCAACCTTGCTTATGAAATCAAAAAAAACAAACGAGGCTATTATTTTGTCATTTATTTCAAGGCAGAGCCAAAACTTGTTTTAGAATTAGAACGTCTCTATCGCATTAATGAAGATATTTTACGCTTTATTGTGATTAAATACGAGAGCAAAAAGGAACAAAAAGCTTGGGAGATTTTGGTAGATACGGCTATTAACAACAAAAAATCTGCTCCACTCAAAGAGGCAGAAGAAAAGGCTCCCCAAGAATAAGGGTAAGCTTTAAGGATATTAAATGTTTAACAAAGTCATTTTAGTAGGAAACTTAACACGAGATGTAGAACTACGTTATTTACCTAGTGGTTCTGCGTTAGCTAAACTCGGGCTTGCAGTCAATCGCCGCTTTAAAAAACAAGATGGTTCGCAAGGCGATGAAGTCTGCTACATTGATGTAAATCTGTTTGGACGAACTGCTGAAGTGGCAAATCAATACCTTAAAAAAGGTTCTTCTGTATTGATTGAAGGGCGTTTGGTATTGGAGAGTTGGACAGATAATGGCGGACAAAAACGCAGCAAACATAGCATTACTGCTGAAAATATGCAAATGCTAGGCTCAAGAAATGAAGGTGGAAACTACGGAAATAGCGGAAACTATGGGGGCAGTAATTATCAAAATCATAGCTATGATGAGAGTGTGCAAGGTAGTAATAGTGGCTACAACCACTACGAAACACAAAATATTCAGCAAAATGCTCCAAAACCAAAAAAAGCTAAAGACAACGAGATTCCTGTAATTGACATTGATGATGAAGAAATACCATTTTAAAGGATAAATTATGGCAGAGAAAAAAAGATATTCTAAACGATATTGCAGATACACAGAAGCAAAAATTGATTTTATTGATTACAAAGATGTTGAAATGCTTAAGCATTCACTTTCTGAACGTTACAAAATTATGCCTCGCCGACTAACAGGTAACTCTAAAAAATGGCAAGAACGTGTAGAAGTTGCAATCAAACGCGCTAGACAAATGGCTTTGATTCCTTATATTGTAGATAGAAAAAGAGTGGTTGAAAACCCTTTTAAAATCTAACACGACTTTACACTTATTATTGCCATTGCGTCATTACGAGATTCCGCAAGGAATCGCAAAAATTAAGAAGTTAAATTCTATCAAAATTGTGTTACTATTTGATTCATACAAAAAATAATTTTGTAAAATCCGCTACTTTATGTTTGCAATTCTTATAAACTTCCGATACACTGGAACCTAAAACAAGGAAAAATATGGGATTAAACCTACTTTATTGTGCGGCACAAGTAGGACTTGAAGCAAAAATTGTAGAAGTAGAAGTGAGCTTCACACGTGCATTGCCCTCCTTTAGTATTACCGGACTTGCAGGTAATGCGATTCAAGAATCCAAACAGCGTGTGCAATCCTCTTTACTTGCTAATCACTTCAAATTTCCACCATTAAAAATTAATGTCAATCTCTCCCCATCAGATATTCCAAAACAAGGTAGCTTTTATGATTTGCCTATCGCATTATTAATTGCACTCAATGGCACTTCTAGTCTTAATGAAATCACTGAATCAAATCTAGAATCTAAACCTAAAAAAACCTTTGCTTTTGGGGAACTTGGGTTAGATGGACGCATTAAAGATAGCCCCTCTATCTACCCTTTGCTTTTCTCTCTTTTAAGTGACAAAGAACAAGCCGATTCCTTCTTTTTGCTTCCTAAAGTCGCGCAGGAATTTTACTCCAAACTCCCGAACTTAAAAGCTTATTATGTGGATTGCCTCCAAGAGGCGATTGAAACTTTACAAAATTTACCACCTTTAGAATCACACCTTTGCGATTTACCTTTTTTACACCAAGAGATTGCGGGAGAAAAATATTATTATACACAAGATTTTCCGCTTGATTTTCACAATATTATTGGGCAAGAACGTGCCAAACGCGCCGCACTCATTGCAGCCTGCGGATTCCACAATCTTCTGCTTGAGGGAAGTGCAGGAAGCGGTAAAAGTATGATTGCTACAAGGATTCCTTACATTCTACCCCCCTTAACACTCTATGAAATCTTGCAAATGGCGGCTAATACACTTGAAATCTCTCCACACCGACCTTTTCGTAACCCACACAATAGCGCAACCAAAGCCGCCATATTAGGAAGTGCTATTGGGCAAAATATCAAACACGGAGAAATTGGTATGGCTCATCTTGGTGTCTTGTTTTTAGATGAGTTACCTCACTTTCCAAAAAGCATTTTAGAATCCCTACGCGAACCATTGCAAAATCATCATTTTACCATTTCACGCTCACAGGCAAAAATCACTTATCCTACAAATTTTATATTTGTGGGTGCAATGAATCCTTGTCCTTGTGGCAACCTCTTAAGTCTTAGCAAAGAATGCCGCTGCAATCAAAAGGAAATCAACGCTTACAAATCCAAAATTTCCGAGCCATTTTGGGATAGGTTGGATTTGTTTGTGCAAATGCAAGAGGGCAACCAAAGCACGCACCAAGTAAATTCTATGGCTTTACAAAACTCTGTCTTGCAGAGCTTTGCGTTTCAAAGAAGGCGCGGACAGACTTGCTTTAATTCTCGTTTGCAAGGTGCAGAGCTAGAAAAATACTGCACATTAGATTCCGCGACACAAGAAACCCTAGAAATTGCGTGTGAAAAGTTTGGAATCTCCAAACGAGGATACGATAAAATCTTGCGTGTTTCACGCACAATTGCCGACTTAGAATTAAGTCCAAAGATTCAAAAGCAACATTTGCTAGAGGCTTTAAGTTTTCGTAAAATTTGATTTCTTAATATGTGAGATTCCACTTATAGAATCGTGGCACACATTCCGATAATTTTGTAAGCGTGGGCAAAATTCTTTACAGATGATTAACTCGCCTTTCTTCTGCGCTCATCATTGATTTTTTGGACTTTGATTAACACTTCTACCATTGCTTGATATAGTGTTTCTGGAATCTCCATATCCAAATCCACATCTTTATACAAAGCACGGGCTAAAGGTGGATTTTCTATAATTGGGATTTCGTGTTCTTTGGCGATTTCTTTAATGCGTTGAGCTAGGAAATCCGCCCCTTTGGCTAACACACGGGGCGCACGTTCTTTTTGACTATCATAACGCAAAGCCACCGCATAATGCGTAGGATTGGTTACAACGACATCGGCACTAGGGAGATTTTGCATCATTCGTTTGCGTGCAGCTTGAAACATAAGCGAACGAATCTTTCCTTTAATTTGCTGGTCTCCTTCCATATTTTTAAACTCATCTTTTACCTCTTGTTTGCTCATACGCAAAGACTTAAAATACTGGTAACGTTTAATCAGATAATCCACACTCGCCATTACCATAAAAAACGCAAGCAAGATTCCAATCAAAATCAACGCTTTATCACGAAACCATAGCATTTGGTCTCCGATAGGAAATAGTGCAACAGTAGTAAGCTCGTGCATAAACCCAATAAAAACAAAAAATGCAATGACAAAGGCGGTCATTACTTTAAAAGTAATTAAGAATCCATCAAGGAGTTTTTTAAGAGAAACAAGATTCTTCATTCCGCTAATGAAATTCAGCTTTTGCAATTTTGGCTGAATTGCTTTAATCGTTAGCAAAAATCCACTTTGTGCGACATTAGCAATCACACCAATTAGCATTAAAGATCCAAAAATTGGCGCAAGCAGATAAAGAATCTGAAGCACAAGAGAAATAGCAATAGACATTGCATTCTCTCGTGTTAAATCTTGAGAAAATTGCTGATAAATTTGCTCAAATACATTACTCACGCCTTTGACCCAAAAGCTAAAGCATAAAAAAATAAGCACCAACCCCATAGTAAGCCCCAAAAACGCATTCACATCAGGACTTTTTAGAACATTTCCTTCCTCTCGTGCTTTTTCAATCTTTCGTGCGGAGGGAGCTTCAGTTTTTTCTTGTTCATCTGCCACTTTATGCCTTTATTTGAAGTTGAATTTGTTTTAAAGCCTCTTGATACTCTTGGGGCGTATTAAGATTCTGTGTTTTATCCTCTCCTATTTCTACAAATTGTGCATTGATTTTTTCTAAAAGGCGCATCAATTTATATTCCTTTTTAGTAATTTGTTCTTTAATGAGTGAGAGAGATTCTAATGTATAAACACCTAATAAAGGATGAATTTTAATATTTTTAGCAAAAGTTGGTTTGTGATTCTCTCCAAAAGTGCGTAAAATCAACCTGATAGAATCATAATCCAAAAAGGGTGTATCAATACTCATCACAAAAACATCACATTGCAAAAATTCTAAAATACTCTGCAAGCCAAAAATTGGTGCGAATTGCTCTTTGGAGAAGTCTTGCAAATCTCTAGCATTTCTTAGAGGCAATTCTTTTGTGTTTAAATCTAAAATAGTCTCCATCTTAAATGCGTTTGGAATCGCAACCTTAGCAGAAAAATATAAATTTACAAACCATTGTTGTAAGCGTTTTACTTGGAAGTCTGCTAAAGTCTCTTGTGCTTTTATATCCAACAACAATTCTTGCTTTAACCGCCCCATTCTTGTGCCTGTGCCACCACATAAAAGGACACAAGGCATTAAAAACTTTGTCAAAATAGCCCCTAAATTACAAAAACTTAAAAATACACGAAGTTTTGGCAAAATTATAGCTTTTTTCATACTCTTTTGGTAGGATTCTAAATTTCAAATTTCAGGAGCAAGTGTGTTAGTAGATAGTTTCGGCAGGACGATTGATTATATGCGGATTAGCGTAACAGAGAGGTGCAATTTCCGTTGCGCCTATTGTATGCCAAATATGCCAATGGACTTAGGAGATGAAAAAGAAGATGTGCCATTAGAATCCGTATTGCATTTCGTCAAAGTCGCCATTAATGAAGGAGTAAAAAAGCTTAGAATCACGGGTGGAGAGCCACTTTTACGCTCTAAAATCGTTGAATTTATTGCGCAAATCTGCACCCTCGCACCACACATTGACATTGCGCTCACCACTAATGCTTTTTTGCTTGCCCCACTTGCTAAACCTTTAAAAGATGCGGGATTAAAGCGAATTAACATCTCTCTAGATTCCTTGCAAAAAGATAGAATCCTTTGCATTTCCAAGAGAGATGGACTAGCAAAAATCCTAAAAGGAATTGAAACTGCGCACGCGATTGGACTTAAAGTCAAGCTCAATATGGTTCCGCTCAAAGGCATCAATGAAGATGAAATCCTCGCTATCTTAGAATATGGTATGAAACTTGGCATAATGGTGCGTTTCATTGAATATATGGAAAATTCGCACGCTAAAGGTGGAATCGCGGGATTAAAACTTACTGAAATCTTAGCAAAAGTCCAAGAAAAATATTCTACACAAATTTTTGAAAAGGAAATCATCGGACCTGCAACGCTTTTTAGAATTCCACAAAAAGAGGTCGAAGAGAGATTGGGGGTGCAACGGAATCTTGATTATATTTTTGGCGTCATTGCCCCGCATAATGACAACTTTTGCAAAACTTGTAACAGAATCCGACTAAGTAGTGAGGGCAAACTCATTCCTTGTCTTTACCACAATAATGCAATAGATATTAAAGAGGCAATGTTACGAGGAAATTCAGAGGAAATTTTATCGCAACTAAAGATTTGCGTAGAAAATAAGCCAGAAAAAAACGATTGGAATGAAAACATTATCTCTCAAAGAGCATTTTACCAGACAGGTGGATAATTGACAATTAATTGTTTTTAAACGCCCGTTAAAGCAGATTTAGAGATTTCATCACGACACTCCTTGCTATTATATTCGCTTTTATAAAAGGAGGTGAGGCTATCAATAATTATTTTTCCTTAAGAATCCCCTCTGTATAATTATAAATATTTTATTTCAAGGAGATAACAATGAATAAAGTTGTTCAAACATTAAAGCAAATTCAAGCAGATTCAGCAGTATTTTATATCAAACTTCATAATTATCACTGGAATGTTAAAGGTCCGGATTTCCACCCTGCACATACGGCATTAGAAAAAATGTATGATGAGGTTACAGACCAAATGGACGAAGTAGCGGAACGTGTCATTCAAATCGGCGAAAAACCTTTTGTAACCTTAAAAGATATGTTGGCTGCTAGCAAAATCAAAGAGGACAAAGGCACAAGCTTTGATTCTAAAACTATCATCAAATCTATTTTGCCAGATTATGAGTATTTTTTGAAATCTTTTAAAACTCTTTCGGATTTAGCTGATGAGGCTGATGATAAAGCGACCGCCTCATTAGCAGATGAAAAAATCGTTGGCTTAGAAAAAGCAATTTGGATGCTCAAAGCACAACTTGCATAAACCGACTTCAATTCTTCAAGAGATTGCTTTGGCAATCTCTACCAAACTACTCCATTCTTTCAATCTTTAAACAGCAATAAAATAAATCATTTAAACACAAATTTAAGATATTTCACAAAGAATTTTTGATAATATAGTATGTTTAACACCGTATTTAAATTCTTTAACAAGGTAAAGGGTATTTTATGAAAGCTACTTTGGTTACAAAAATTGCAGGAGTAATCGTGATGACCTTTGTTATTATGATTAGCATCAGTGCCGTTACAAATTACAGAAACACCATAGATGATTCTGCAAAAGTGTATCATTTGTTGCAGGAGAGTATTTTAAAGGCTTCTTACACAACTATCAATATCACAATGAATATTGAAGCGGAACAACATTTGAAATTTATAGCAGAACAACTTAACCATATTCAACGTGATGATTTCGCTTCAGTTCGTAGAGCATTATCAGGTGTTCAATACACCGTAAAATATCCTGATATTTGGGTAGTATATGAAGACAATGGGGACTTTATTGATGAATGGCTAGAAGACAAAGCTCCTGCCAGCTTTAGCAATACTCTCACTCCAATTCCCTCCGCATACAAAGATATGCGGGAGGCTCAATGGTATGTGCAAGCCAAACAAAAAGGTGGCTTCATCGTAACTCCTGCTTATCTTTCTAAAGGTGGTAAACTTGCAGGGCAGCATTTAGCAACTGCGGCATTACCTTTCTTTCAAGAAGGTAAATTCGCCGGAGTCATTGCAACGGATATTCCTTTAGATTTATTCCAAGAAAGATTTAAAAACTTTGATACTCCAGACTTCCCAAGCCTCAATATTTATATTTTAGACCAAAATGGTGAAACTGTCTCTCACGAGATTACAGAACTTGTGCTAGATGGCAAAGCAACACCACAAGAAATCGCTATTGTAAAAGCTGCAAAACAAAATCCACACAATGTTATTAATCTAGTAGATCATACAAATACAGAACGAATTGCGCACTATCAAGTAATGCCTTTTGGTTGGATTATGGTTGCAAGTGCAAATTACGAAGATTACACAAAAGCAGCTAATATCACGGCTTTGAAAAACTTAGGAATTAATGCGGTATTAATTGTTGTCGGTTCTCTTTTACTCTATTTTACCATTAAGTTTTTCCTAAAGCCACTAACACAAATTACGCGGGGACTCACCCACTTCTTCTCCTACCTCAACCACAATACAAACACTGCAAACCTTATCC
>NZ_CANBCA010000036.1 GCF_947367035.1 uncultured Helicobacter sp. | reverse complement strand
TAAGGGGGAATTATAGCAAATAATTGGAGGGGCAAGAGGTTAATTTAGGGGGATTATAGATTGTTTCGTCATTTCATTCCTCGCAATGACAGAAAGATTAGAGTTGTAAGGATAAAATTAAGAGCATTAAAATATTGTCAAATTTTCTAGCCAACGCACCTGAAAAATATCATTTGTAGTTTGTTTAGATAAAATCAATGCACTAAGACAATAGGAATTTTGAACACAATGTTTTTCTAAATAAATATTTAAAGTTTTAGTAAGCTTTTTTAATTTAGCTTGGTTTAGATTATACACAGGTTCAAACCCTACACCGCTTTTTACCTCAACAAAATGCAAGATTCCATCTTTTTTAGCAACAATATCTAACTCTCCAAAACGCGTATGAAAATTTCGCTCTAATACTGCAAAACCTTGTTCTATTAAAAATTTACACGCATAATCTTCTGCTTCTCTACCTCTTTGCGTGGTATTGTGTGCGTCTTTAGATTTTATAGAATCTTGGACTTTCTGAGATTCTTTAGAATTATCCTGCACTAAGGTGTTTTTGGGCATTTTTAATTTTTGAAATAATTTTAAGCTTTTCAATCGTAAAGAATCCATAAAGGAATCCAAAAGTTATTTTTCAATTCGTATCATCACAGGAATCTCCCGCACAATCTCTAAAGCACTAATTCGTTTTAAAGCAATTTTAATCTCTGCTTCTGTGCAAGTGTGTGTAGAAAGCAATAAAGTAGAGTATGCCTTATCCCTTGCTTTACGCTGCAAAAAAGTATCAATAGAGATTCCAACTTCCCCAAAAATTGTTGCGATTTTTGCCAACACACCCGGTTTATCAAGCACTAAAATACGCAAATAATATGCGCTAATGATTCTATCTAGTGGTTTTAAGCGTAATGTATTACTTGCGGTTTTAAACCCAAGCATAGGAGAGCTTTTCGTGCGGGCAATTTCAATAATATCTGAAATCACTGCGCTTGCCGTTGCATTCCCACCTGCACCTGCACCATAATAAAGCGTCTCTCCCACACAATCACCCACGACACTAATGGCATTCATTACACCATCTACTTTTCCAATTATCGCATCTTTAGGTAATAGTGTTGGATGCACACGCAATTCTATTTCGTCTTTATCTTTTCTGGCGATTCCAAGCAGTTTTAAGTTATAACCAAATTCTTTAGCAAAAGCAATATCTTCTTGCGTAATTTGCATAATACCTTCAATCAAAACATCTTCTGGTTTTGCATCAATTCCATACGCAATACTAGCCAAAATCAATAATTTATGCGCCGCATCAAAGCCACCCACATCAAAGGTTGGGTCAGCTTCAGCATAACCTAAATCCTGCGCTTCTTGCAAAACTTCTTTATATTCCACTCCTTGTTCTTTCATTTTGGTTAAAATAAAATTACAAGTGCCATTGATAATTCCACGAATGCTTAAAATATGATTCGCTCCCAATCCATCACGTAATGCTTTGATGATAGGGATTCCACCTGCAACACTTGCTTCAAAACCAATCGGCAAATCTCCTGCGATTTTTTGCAATTCATAACGATGATATGCAAGCATAGCTTTATTGGCTGTTACAAATGCCTTGGAATTACGTAAAGCCTTTTTGGCAATCTCAAAAGGCGCATCTATGCCACCTGTTAATTCCACAATAATATCAATCTCGGGGTCATTTAAGAGAGAATCCACATCATTTGTAATAGGAAAATCAAAGACTTGGCGACTTTTGGATAAATCTTTGACGACACCTTGTTTAATGCGAATCGCATAACCTGCACGTGCAGCAATTAATGTTTGATTATCTTTTAGGATTTTCGCGACACTGCTACCCACTGTGCCTAACCCAATAATCCCTAATGTAAGCTGTTTCATTCCTACCTTTCACGCAATATTAAAGCAAAATTATAGCATCTTAAGGTAAAAGGCAATTAAAGATAAAGTTGGCGTAGAATCTATAAACTCAAATTCTTTTTAAGATTCCACAAAAGTTCATTTAAAAAATCACTTTGCACTTGTCCTGCTTGCTGTTCTTGTAGTTTCTGTTGCAAAGCCTTATCTTCTAACTCTAAATATTGATTAAGCGCGTCACTCCAACCCAAATTAGAACTTCCACTATTAGAAATCCCGTAATTAAAGGTATTATTCTGCTGTTGCAAATTTTCTATGAGTGCTTTTTTACCCTCATCCTCATTATAGCTTGTAGGATTATTTTTTATACCCAACTGATGATTTAAGATGTTTTGAGAATTATAATAAGACCCAGCAGAATTATATTTACTCAATAAATTATGCGAAGGGTATTTTAGTTGTGGTGTCGTTGTAGGGCTACCTGTTTTAATCGTGTTTTTTATTGGAGTATTTACATTAGGCTTACTTGGTGTGCTTGGAGTAGCCTGTGGATAACGAACTTGATAAGCTTGAGTATTAATCTTAAATGCCATACAATCTCTCCTTTTTAATCTTTGTAATTATAGCAAAACTTGAATAAGAATGGGGGCAAAAATTACCTAATCAAAAATTAAAAAATAAAAGTTTCACATAAAATTTATGTTACAATGCGTTTTTTAGAGATTTTTATAAGGATTTTTTGTGATTTTAAGCCACGAGATACCGCAGGGTTGCAAACTCTATTTTGGTAAAAATGCTAGAATCAAGAGAGAGCTAGAAAATCTTGCAAGCACCATCTTATATCAAAATGGTTATGAAGAAATTGTAACACCAACCTTTGCTTATTTAGAACATCAAAGAGACACGCATAGCCGTGAAGTTGTGCGCACTAATAATCAATTCAATCATCAAATTGCGCTTCGTAACGACTCAACTATTGATACGATTCGCCTTCTTGCACCGCATTTGCGCGAAACTACTCTTAGTAAGCGTTGGTTTTATATTCAACCTATTTTTATTTACCCTACAACTGAAGTGCATCAAATTGGTGTAGAAAACTTAGAAAATTGTGATATTTTTCCTTTTCTTGAAATGTCTCTACAACTTTTAAATGGAATCACAAATCCTAAAAAATCATCAAATATGCATAAAATGGAGGCTTTTTTACAATTATCAAATGTTAAGATTCCACAAATTTGTGCGGAAAAGTTTGGGATTCCATTAGAAGTTTTTGAAAAAATTGATGTTGGAGCAATAGAATCTGCAAATCCTTTAATGGCTAAGCTTCTACACATTTGTAACAAAGAATCCTTAAAAGAAATTTTACAAGATTCTAAACATAATTTGCCCAATGTTCTAAAAGAAGAGTTGGAGAAACTCTATCATTTAGCATTAAATATTCATTATGCTCATTGTATTGTTTCCCCGCTTTATTATGCGCCAATGAGTTATTATAATGGTTTATTTTTTAGATTTTTTGCTAACAATATAACACTAATTTTAGGTGGAGAATATGAGATTCTAGGACAAAATGCGTGTGGATTTGGAATCTATACAGATAATTTAATACAATTTATTAAGGAGTAGTTGTGAGTAAAGCAGATTTAATTGTTGGGATTCAATGGGGTGATGAGGGCAAAGGAAAAATGGTAGATTTACTTGCTTGTAATTATGACTATGTTGTGCGCTATCAAGGTGGGCATAACGCAGGACATACAATAGTAGTAGAAGGCAAAAAATATGCCTTGCATTTAATTCCATCTGGAATTTTATATCCTCAATGTAAAAATATCATTGGTAATGGTGTGGTGATTAGCCCAAAGGCACTTATTGAAGAAATGCAACAATTTAAAGAAATGTATGGTGATTTACAAGGGAGATTATTTATCAGCACCAAAGCACACTTACTTTTACCCTATCACGAAATCCTAGATAGACAAAGTGAAGAACAAGCTAAACAAGCAATTGGAACAACCTGTAAAGGAATTGGTCCAACTTATACTGATAAGGTTTCACGCAAAGGTATTCGCGCAGAAGAACTCAAAGACACCGAAACATTAGCTAAAAAAATCATAGAAAAACTAGGAGAAATTGGGAAAAAAGAAACAAAGATAGAAATTCCAACTTTAGAAAATTTAAAAAGTGAGCTAGATACCTATGCAGCAACGCTTTTACCACTTTTAGCCAACACTACAAGTATGCTTTGGCGGGCAATGGATAAAGGAGAAAAAATTTTATGTGAGGGTGCGCAAGGAAGTATGCTGGATATTGACTTTGGAACTTATCCTTTTGTAACAAGCTCTACTACAATTTCTGCTGGGGCGTGTAGCGGAACAGGAATTGCTCCACGCGAACTAGGAGAAGTCATTGGTATCATTAAAGCCTACTGCACACGCGTTGGAAATGGTCCTTTTCCGACAGAAGAAACGGGTGTTATTGGTGAAAATTTACGAAACAAGGGGGGTGAATTTGGCGTAACAACCGGACGTGCTAGACGCTGTGGTTGGCTAGATGCTATGGCTGTAAAATATGCTTGTCGCCTCAATGGCGCAAGTGCGTTGGCACTGATGAAACTAGATGTATTAGATGGCTTTGACCAAATCAAAGTGTGTGTAGCCTACGAAAACGAAGATGGTATGCGCTTAGAGGAATTTCCAAGCGATTTAACAAATATCAAACCTATTTACAAAACTTTTCAAGGTTGGGGTAAAACGGCGCGTATAAAAGAGTTTGATAAACTACCACAAAATGCACAAGATTATATTTTAGCGTTAGAAAAATTCGTTGGTGTAAAAATTTCAATGATTTCTACAAGTCCAGATAGAAAAGATACGATTTTTAGATAGAATCTCAAAGAATCGGAATGATAAATGAAAACAAAATTTACTCAACTTGTTTTATTGCACAAAAAGAAAGTTAATGAAATTGAAATGATGTTACAAAAAAATGCACAAACTATTCGTAGCAAACAAAGTGAAATTGATGTGCTTGTGCAAGAATTTGCAACACTTCAAGAGCCTAAAAGTGGAATTTATCAGGATTTTTTAACCTTTGCATATCATAAAGAGGAATTTCGTCAAACGATTGACTTTAAAGTTCAAGAACTAGCGCAACTAAAACATCAAAAACAAAAATTACAAGAGGATTTTAAACTGCAAAATATTGAATTTGAAAAAGCAAAATATTTAGAGGGTTTGGAAATAAAAAAAATGGTAGAAAAAGCAAAAAAACAAGAAATGAGAGATTTGGATGAAATCTCTGTAATGCTCTATGCAAATCATAAGGAACAACAATGAAGCAATGGATTTTATATTGGGTGCTTGGGATTTTATCTGTATGGGCAGCTGAAAATCAGCGTGAAGTGATTGATTGCAATATTATTTTTGAACAACGTAAAGCAGAAATTATTAAAGAAATAGAAAGGATTGATGAACAACAACAAGCTTTGCAAGCTTTACAAAATGCGACCCAAAATGTTTTAGACCAAAAAGAAGCGGATTTAAAAAAACGTGAAATTGCATTAAACAATATACAAAAGGAAATAGAAGAGAGAGAAGCAAAAATCACTCGTCTATTAAAACGTAATGAGGAAATATTAAAACAAATCAGAGGAGCAACACAAAGTAAAGTGGGTGAAACTTATGCGGGTATGAAAGATTCTAAATCTGCTGCAATTTTAGAAACTTTGCCAGATGCTGAGGCAGCAGGGATCTTATTTGCCCTTGACACAAAAGTAATGAGCAAAATTTTATCTAAAATGACTCCGCAAAAAGCTGCCACACTTACACAATTATTACAAAAAGGACCTCCTTTTGAAGAAGAAAAAGAATCCCCACAGCCAAAAACTATAAATCCTCAAAACAAAGAAGATAGCGAGGGAAATGCAATCTAAAAATTAATTCCAAATTATGTGCTATAATTAAAACTTAAATCAACACAAAGGAAAACAAATGAAAAGGCTTATAACAAGTATGCTTGGAATCGGGTTAATTACAAATATAGCGTTTTCTGCGGATATATACAATCCAAAGGACGAAAAAACTCACTTAGTCATTCCAATGGAAGCATTAAGCCAAGAAGGTAACAAAAATGTAGGTGAAGTTATTGCAGTAGAAACAAAATATGGCATAGCATTCTATCCAAATCTAAAAGGCATTGCAAGTGGTTTGCATGGATTTCATATCCACGAAAATCCAGATTGTGGTGCGACAGAAAAAGGCTTAGGAATGAAAGCTGGCGGGCATTGGGATAAATACAAAACAAACGCACACTCTTACCCGTGGAGTGATAAAGGGCATATTGGGGATTTACCCGCACTTTATGTTGATGAAAAAGGTGTAGCAAACAATCCCGTTTTATCTCCCAAAATCAAAAGTTTAGCGGAATTAAAAAATCATTCTTTAATGATTCACGTAGGTGGTGATAACCATCACGATACTCCAGCGGTGCTTGGTGGCGGGGGCGCTAGAATGGTTTGTGGCGTGATTAAATAATCAACATGCTAGAATCAAACTTGATTCTAGCGAAACTAAGCCTTAAGATTTAAAATCAAACTTTGAGAAGAATAAATCTGCTCTACAAAATGATTAATCACTTGATTAAAAGATTCTTGTTCATTCCTAGAATCCTCTCTTTTTATCCTTTCCAACTCACTAGCAAAATACTTCTTTAAAGCCTTTTGTTCCTTGATTGTTAGGGATTCTATCTTGCCATTTTGCCTTAGTTTATAGAGAAGTTGCATTGCCTCTTCTTTTGAAATTTCATCTTTATTTTTTTCTAATTTTTGGATTAATTTTTCTATATCTATTTTATCATCTTTATCATCTCTGCGATAGTTTGATAGAGCTTTGGTTACCAAAATGTTCCACTAAACTTACTACACCATCAAGATTCTTATCTTTTGAGATAATGGAATCTAGCATTTCATCTATACTTTCATATTTTAAGTTATTACTATTGAGATATTTATCTACTTTGAAATCATAAACGACAGAATTGTTATTCTCTGTTCTAAAAGACAGATAAATATCACTCCTAATTTGTGATTTCTCATCATCAGAAAATTTCCCATTATTATCTTTATCAGCTTTCAACGCACCCATATTATAAGCAATTTCTCCAAACCACCCACCAATATATGCTTCCGCTTGACCATTTAAGCGAATCTCACCATTTTTGCGTAAATAAAAATCACTAGAATCAAACTTATCTTTTAATCTCTGTAAATTTTCCTTTGATAAAGAAACACTAAATCTCTCTCCACTCACTACATCTTCAAAGATGACAACCTTATTTGAAAAGCTTTTTTGGGCGTTTTTTAAAGCACTTTTACTTTTATCTTCTTAATTCTGCTCTTGTGCTTCCTCCTCTGCTAACGCCCTCTGGTTGCGAACTTTCACAGAAACAGGGAGCTAAAAGCCACTGTGTCAGAAGCACCGTAAATCCACATTATTATTCCTTAGAAGCAAACAGGTGTTCCAAATCTAGTGCTACCACACTTGCTTTTCAAGCCATTTTGATAATCTCTCCAATGTTTTGAAAGAATCCTGCTATTATTCGTTTCAAAACTATTTCTAAAATATCCACCTTTTACATCACGCATTTCCTCATCACTTAGCACTCTTACTCTCTCTGATTGCCATTCAATTCACCATTTGGTTATAAGAGCAATTAAATCTATTTCCTGCGCATTAACGAAGCTAAAAATAAGAATCCTACTAAAATCTTTTTCATATTTTTCTCCTTTGAAATTATGATTTATCTTAATAAAACTTAGAAAACTTTTGAATCTCTTAAAAGCAAATCCTTATTTAGGGTGATTTTTTGATGAAACCTACTTCGAGTAACATTCTATTCATTGAAGTCTTAAATATTGGAGAAATGAGAATTTTTACGATGGCAGAGAGGAAGGGATTCGAACCCTCGAAAGCTTGCACTTTACACGCGTTCCAGGCGTGCTCCTTCAACCACTCGGACACCTCTCTATAAAATAAAAGTAAAGTTTAGTTTGAATCCCAAAAGGGATTCTTTTCTTAATTTGCTTATTTTGCAGTTGCCATTTTACGTCTTAGATAAGCAATTTTGCTTTGTAATGGCAAGTTTTTGGGGCAAACATCGTGGCAAGCAAGTAAGCTCATACAACCAAATACCCCATTATCATCGCCTACTAGCTCATAGAAATCCGCATCTGTGCGCTCATCGTGGGGATCAAGCATAAATCTAACCACACGATTGAATCCTGCAGCACCTACGAAATCTTCACGCATAAGCTTTGTTCCACAAGATGCGATACAGCAACCGCATTCAATGCATCTGTCAAGCTCAAATACTTCTGCGGCAACTTCTGGCTCAACTCTTGTTTCAATTTGTCGCATATGTTCTTCACTTTTCTCTTGAGCGTGAATCCAGCTTTCTACGCGTTTGCTCATACCATTAAACCAATTCCCTGTATCCACCGACAAATCTTTAATTAATTTAAAAGCAGGTAATGGCATAAGAGTAATAACACCATCAGGAAAATCTTTTGTCAAAGTGCGACAAGCAAGACGAGGACGCCCATTAATCATCATTCCACAACTTCCACAAATCCCCGCGCGACATACGAAGTCAAAGCTCAAGTCTGGGTCATATTGCTCACGAATCATATTTAATACAATAAAAACCGTCATAGAATGTGCTTCTTTGAGCTTATATTCTGCAAAATGAGGCTTAGACACTGCACTGTTTGGATTAAACTTCAACACTCTAATTGTTAATTCTCTATTACTGCTTTGAACTGCTCCACTCATTGTTTATCTCCTATTCTCTCATTACGTGCTTTGTAACGTGGTTGTAAATCAAATGGCATTAAAGCTTCTTGGATTTCGTAGCGGTCTTTTCCTTGTGCTTCCATATCCGAACGAACTTTATCAATTTGTTCTTGACGTCTTAAACTTTCTGGATTTTCAATAATCATACCTTTCGCACCATATCCACGGAATCCCGGAGCCATTTCCATCGTAGCAATATCTAGTGGCTCATAAGTAATCGTTGGCATTGTTTGATTTGGGTCCTCCCAGCTTGTTAAAGTGCGTTTTAACCAATTTTGGTCATCACGTTTAGGATAATCCTCACGACTATGCGCTCCACGAGATTCCGTGCGGTCTAACGCACCTTTTGCAACACATAGAGCAATCTTTAACATTTTTGGCACACGATAAGCTTCCTCTAATTCAGGGTTTGCTGAAAGTCGCTTTGTTTTAATACCAATGTTTTTACTGCGGATATAAAGCTGCTCTAACTCGCTTACAGCAGAGGATAAATGGTCTCCATCTCTAAAAATTCCTACTTTATCGCCCATAATTTGTTTCATACTATTTTTGATTTCAAATACATTTTCTGTGCCTGTATTTGCCAAAATGCTATCCAAATAATCTTGTTGGACTTTAATAAAATCCTCAACAAGTTTGGTTTCAATATCCGCATAAGCGTTTGCACAAGCTTCTGCAAAATAATCTCCAATAATCATACCACTGACCACCGCTTCACTCACAGAGTTTCCACCTAAGCGGTTAAATCCGTGCAAATCCCAACACGCTGCTTCACCCGCAGAGAATAATCCAGCTAATGCAGTTTCGCCCTTTGCATTTGTTCGGATTCCACCCATACAATAGTGTTGCATTGGCTTAACAGGTGCCCATTTATCCGCAGGGTCAATTCCAGCAAATACTTGACAAATTTCTTGCACATCACGCAAATTTGTTTCAATATGCTTACGTCCCAAAATTGAAATATCAAGCCATAAGTGTTCGCCATAAGGAGAGCTTACACCTTTTCCTTCACGGATTCTTTGGAGCATTCTACGCGCAACAACATCACGACTTGCAAGTTCTTTTTTCTCTGGTTCATAATCTGGCATAAAGCGATAACCATCTACATCACGCAAGACTCCACCATCTCCACGACAACCTTCTGTTAAAAGAATACCACTTGGGAAAAGCCCTGTTGGGTGAAATTGCACTGCTTCCATATTGCCCAATTTTGCAATTCCTGTTTCAAGGGCTAATGCTGTCCCTGTTCCCTCACAAATTACCGCATTGGTTGTGTCCTTATAAATTCTTCCATAGCCCCCTGTTGCGATTAAAGTTCCCCTAGCAACATAGCCAATTAATTCACCTGTAATTAGGTCGCGCACAACCGCACCATAACAACGTTTATTTTTATGAATCAAAGCAATTGCTTCTTTCCTATCGTGAATAATTACACCACGTTTTAAAGCTTCATTTGCCACAGCAAATAGCATTGAATGTCCTGTCGCATCTGCTGTATAACAAGTTCTCCATTTTTTAGTTCCACCAAAGTCACGAGAATGAATTAATCCGTGCCTAAACTCCTCTTCAGTGATGGTGGTTTTTTGTGCATTAATAATAGCTGTTCTATCGCCTCTTTTAATTCTTGTCCAAGGCACTCCCCAAGCTGCGAGCTGACGAATTGCCTTAGGCGCTGTGGTAACAAACATTCTAGCTACTTTTTGGTCGCAACCCCAATCACTTCCTTTTACGGTATCTGCAAAGTGCAAATCCTCATTATCACCATCACTCATTTTGGAGTTGCCAAGACTTGCTTGCATACCCCCTTGTGCTGCGGCAGAGTGGCTTCTTTTAACGGGAATCAAACTCAAAACAATTGTATCAAGCCCTCTCTCCTTACAGGCAACTGCTGAACGAAGTCCTGCCAAACCTCCACCAATCACTAATGAATCGCAATATACTATTTTCATTTATCTCTCCTTTATAGACTTTTGCCTAAGGCAATCCAAGTGAAGTCCGCGATAAATGCAATAACACCCAAAACAATAAATACTGCAAATACAGCAACTTTAACATTCTTGCGTTTTACATTGCTTTGTGCAGTGGTTGGTGCTTCAAGCGGAACCCATTTAATGATGACACGATACAACCCAATACTTGCATGCAACACCATAATAACAAGCAAAACAAGATAAAATTCTGCCAAGTTACCCGCTACAAATCTTGAAGCAGAAGTGATTGCATTAATACTTGTAGAATTAAAAAGAATGGTTATTAAATGCGCACCACCTAAGAAAAACAATGCAAATCCTGTTAGGAATTGTATCCACCAAAGTGTTGTATCACAATGTTTCATCAAAGATTTATGTGTTTTAAAAATCATAAATTGTTGGAAATTAGCAGGGAACTTCCTCATTGCTAAAAACGCGTGAGCTACAAAAACAACACTAATAACAATCACAACCAAAGTTGTTAAAAGTGGAATCCCTTTCCCACCAAAAATAAATGAACCTTCGCTAAAGCCAACAACTGCTTCAAATGCCTCTGGTCCAAATAAAATAGAAGATGTAAAACACATATGAAACAAAATAAAAATTGCTAAAATAGCTCCTGTAATACTTTGTAACATATCCCAACGCGCAGGATTTTTTCTTTTTTTGCGCTCTGAAGTTACCTTTAAATAACTCTCAATCACTACTTCATCATTTTGCATAAAAACCCTCCTAAAGTAGATTACCAGTGCCTACGCACAACGCCATTAAACTTAAAATCGTGCAATTATAAAATATTTTAGATAAAATTATATTAAATATTTTTAAGAACTTTTTTATTAAAACTTTAAGAAAACTTAAGTATTATCGCACTTTTTATATAATGAAATTTTTATTTTTAAGGAAAAATTATGTTCCCTTTTAATGATGAAGAGCTTTTAAAACCAGTAGAATTAAGCATTAATAAAGTGCGCCCATTATTAATCAAAGATGGTGGCAATGTAACTTTACTAAAAATTGAAAATGGTAAAGTTTTTGTGCGTTTAGAGGGTGCTTGTAAAGGTTGCCCAAGTAGTGCGCAAACCTTAAAGTTTGGTATTGAACGCACACTCAAAAATGATATTCACCCAGACATTGAACTTATCAATGTGCCATAAATACGAGTTCAAGGTTAAAAATGACAAAAGATTTTGCATACTTTAAAAGAAAGGTTAAACTCGCTTTTAATAAGCGCCAATACTTGCGCACTTTAGAGATTCTATCTTATGCGCATATTTTATTGGAGAATTTAAACGAGAAAGAAGCCTTGTATTTCAATATGCTTGGCACACTTGCAGATATGGCATCAGAATACGAAGATGAAGCGCGAGCTTTGTTTGAATATTACCAAGTCATTCATAACAACAAAAACAATCAAGAAGCAGAGAAAATTATACTAGAAATGATTGAAAATTTTGATAGAAATCTTTATACACTTAACCTTGCAATTTGGAGCTTACAAGAAGCAGAGATTGATAGAAATGACGGAATCTTGTATGAAGATTTTGAGATTCACTCCGCAAGAGTTGGCTTCAAAGAAGCATTTGAAGATTTAATGTTTAGTTCTAAAATCATTTTTACTAACAAAAATGAATTTTTATTTTTTGTACGTAATTTAGTAAAATTTGGCTTTGAAGATATTGCTATCAATTATTTTGAAAATGCGGGGAATTTATTGTTTTATGACAAAGCCTTTATGCGTCTTTATCAAAAAATTCTACAAAATAAAAAAGTGTAAAATTACAGATTCAAAGGAACTTCGTGCGAGTAGCCATTCATTCTAATTACAATTCCGCTTTGCGCTTCATCAGTGATGATTCAAGAGAATGCTTAAAAAGTGATGATTGCACACAGAATCCTCAAATAGAAGATTGTAATCCCAAAAATTGCGCATTTTTAATCACACAAGGTAATCAAAACTATAGAGAAGCTGCAAAAAAAAATGGATTTGAAATTTTTATTACTCCAAAAGATTTAATAAATTATTTTGATTTAAACTTAAAACTTATTGGTATCACAGGCACAAATGGCAAAACTACCACTGCAGCAATGATTTATTCTATCTTACTTGATTTTGGATTCTCTGTTGCCATGCTTGGGACACGAGGCTTTTTTGTTAATGGAATCCAAAAACGACCCAAAGGATTAACAACCCCTAGTTTGCTAGAAATCTATAGCGCAATCAATGAAGCAAGGCAGGAAAATTGCGTTTATTTTGTAATGGAAGTTAGCTCCCACGCTATCGTGCAAAATCGCATTGAAGGTTTGGAGTTTGCTTTGAGGATTTTAACCAATATCACAAGCGACCATTTAGACTATCATAAAACTTTAGAAAATTACATCGCAGTAAAAAACTCCTTTTTTTCCAATCCAATAGATTTAAAGCTTATCAACAAAGATGAACCGAACGCGCATTATGCGACACAAAAAACCATCACTTATGGCATAGAATCTCCCGCAACTTTAAACGCTAAAGCTTATAGCTTAAAAGATGAAATCACTGCACAAATTGCCTATGGCAAAGAGGAAGCAAACTTGGAGTGCGCACTTTTTGGCAAACACAATCTTTATAATACACTCGCAGCAATCGGGGCGGTAAAACTACTAGAAAACGCTCCCTTAAACCAGATTTGTGCGAAACTAGAAAACTTCGGCGGTGTGCTAGGAAGAATGCAAGTTGTGCATCAACAACCTTTAATTATCATAGATTTCGCACATACAGAAGATGGAATGGAAAAAATCTTTCAATCCTTTTTACATAGAAAAATTGCTGTTGTTTTTGGTGCAGGGGGCGACCGTGATAAAACTAAACGACCCAAAATGGGATTGTGTGCTGCTAAATATGCACAAAAACTCTATATTACGAGCGATAACCCGCGCAGTGAGATTCCAAGCACGATTATGCAAGAGATTCTAAAAGGAATCCCGCAATATCTAAGGAATCATCGTGAAATCTGTTTGGAAGAAAATCGCGCTAAAGCTATTGAAATAGCCATTAAAAACCTTAAAAATGATGAAATCTTATTAATTTTGGGTAAAGGTGATGAAACTTATCAAATCATTGGCGAAGAAACTCTACATTTTGATGATTGTGAAGAAGTGCAAAAGGCTTTAAAGGCTCTTAAATAGTTTTACAACCTCCTCTACTCCTTTGGATTGCAAATTCCTTGCAAAAACTAAGAACAAAACTATCCATAATAAATATCTAGTTGATAAAATAATAGATTCACACGAAG
>NZ_CANBCA010000035.1 GCF_947367035.1 uncultured Helicobacter sp. | reverse complement strand
TGCAAAACGGCTTTCAAAATCTCGCACACAAATCACTAATACTTTAAGACTTTTGGAATTGAGTAAAGAGGTGCAAACTATGATTTTAGAAAATAAAATTTCTCAGGGACACGCAAAGGTGCTTGTAACATTACCAAAAAATGAACAAGGATTAATTGCAAATTCTATTGTTGGTCAGAAGTTGAGTGTGCATGAGACGGAAAAAATTGTCAAAAAATTTAAAGAAGATGCTAAAAATTCTAAACCCTTGAATAAAGAGAATAATTTAACGTTGCTAAATTATGATTCTATGACTACGCTTAAAAAAGTTTGTAAAAAATTACAATCACAATCTATCAAAGCTAATTTATTAAAAAATAAGCTGATTGTAGAGTTTAGTAACGACAAGGAGGTGGAAAAGTTCAGTAAAATTTTATCAAATAATAGTTTTTAAGAGAAACTTAGAAAAAGTCGTGATAAAATAAAATGTATTTCAGATAATTTTAAAGAAAGGAGTCCAAATGACTATTATCCCAACTCCTTGGGTAATGGCACTGGTTTTTGTTGTTTTTCTGATTCTGGTTTATTTACTAAATCGCATACTCTATAAGCCTTTACTTAGTTTTATGGATACACGTGATGCTTCTATTAAAAGAGATAGTGAAGGAATAGAAGGGAATACAACAGATATTAAGGCTTTACAAAAAGAAGCGAATGAGATTTTACAAGTTGCTAAGCAAGAGGCTACTTTGATTAAAAACAAAGCACAAGATAGTGCAAAACAGACTGCTGAAGTAAAAATTTCTCAAAAAAAAGATGAATTAGCACAAAAGTATAATGCATTTACTATGAGCTTAGAAGAAGAAAAAGTTAGATTAAAAGCTTCTTTAGAATCGCAAATTCCGGTTTTTAGAGAAAGTTTAAAAGCAAAACTTCAAAAGATATAAAGGGGGAGGGTGAATAATGAAAAAAAATAGTATTTATCTTTTGGCTTTGTTTACTCCATACATGCTTTTTGCTTCTGGAGGAGAAGGAGAGTATGATATTATTGAACGAACAATCAATTTTGTGATATTTTTTGCTTTAATTTATTATTTTGCAGGAAATGCAATTAAAGATATCTTTAAAGCACGTAGAGATAATATCGCAAATTCGTTAGCAAAGATTCAAGAAAAATTACAAGATTCTAAAAAAGCAAAGCAAAAAGCTCTTAACGAGCTAGAAGAGGCTAAAAAAACTGCAAAAGATATTGTGGAAGCTGCTCATAAAGAATCTGCGATTCTTGTCCAAAAAATTGAGGAAAATACAAAAGCTGAACTTGAAAATTTGGTGCGTCAATATAATGAACATATTGCTTTTGAACAAAGAAAAGCGGAAAAGCTTATTGTAGATGAAATCCTATCTGAATTTTTGAATAAAGATTCTATTTCTTTGAGCAAAGATGTTTTAATGCAATCTTTACTTAAAAAGGCGGCATAAATGAAAGATTTAATTGCAAAACGATATATTAAGGCATTGGCTAAAACTGCTTCCGATATTGAACTAAAAGAAATTGCAGAATCTTTAAGTAAGCTTGCAGGGGCTTATAAAATTACAAAATTTAGAGAAATTGTAGAATCCCCCTATGTTGAAGAAAAGCAAAAGACCGAATTCATTTTAGGGAATATTTTGGATAATAATTTTAATAAAAAGTTTGCTAATTTTATAAAAGTTTTGGCAGAACATAAGCGTTTAGATTTATTTGAGGAGCTTTATAATGAGTTATCTTCCTATCTAGCTACTCTCAATAAAGAATATATTGCACAACTAATTGTCGGTGAAAGTTACAATGAAGATGTTTTGAAAGAAATTGAAAACAAATTTAGTAAAAAATTAGGTGTCAATCTTTTGCTGAAGCAACAAATTGTAGCCAATAGCGGGATTAAGTTGATAGTAGAGGATTTGGGCGTTGAGGTTTCTTTTTCTCAAGAAAAATTTGTAAATGATTTAAAAAGTCATATTCTAAAAGCATTTTAAATTTCAAATAAGGAGTAATAGTGGTAGCAAAATTACAAGCAGATGAAATTAGTTCAATTATTAAAGAAAGGATTGATAATTTTGAACTTGATTTAAATATTTCCGAAACAGGTAAAGTGATTGCGTATGCAGATGGTGTTGCAAAAGTTTATGGACTTAAAAATGCAATGAGTTATGAAATGGTTGAGTTTGAAACGGGCGATAAAGGTTTAGCATCAAGCTTAGAAGAAGGCAGTGTGGGTGTCGTTGTTTTGGGCGCGGGTAAAGAAATCAAAGAAGGTTCTTCTGTGAAACGACTTGGAAAACTTTTACGTGTTCCTGTTGGTGATAGTTTAATGGGTCGTGTGGTAAATGCACTTGGGGAGTCTATTGATGGTAAAGGGGCAATTGAAGCAAAAGAATATCGCTTTATGGAAGAAAAAGCACCAGGTATTATGGCTAGAAAATCAGTGCATGAACCACTCCAAACGGGTTTAAAAGCAATTGATGCTCTTGTGCCAATTGGACGCGGACAAAGAGAATTGATTATTGGCGACCGACAAACAGGCAAAACAACGGTTGCAATTGATACTATTATTAATCAAAAAGGACAAGATGTTGTTTGTATCTATGTAGCAATTGGTCAAAAAGAATCTACTGTTGCACAAGTAGTAAGAAAGTTAGAAGAACATGGGGCAATGGAATATACAATTATTGTGAATGCTCCAGCTTCAGATTCTGCTGCTATGCAGTATCTTGCACCTTATGCTGGTGTGACAATGGGAGAATATTTTAGAGACAATGGTAGGCATGCACTCATTGTTTATGATGATTTGAGCAAACATGCTGTGGCTTATCGTGAAATGTCTTTAATTCTTAGACGCCCTCCTGGTCGTGAGGCATTTCCTGGTGATGTTTTTTACTTGCATTCAAGGTTATTAGAGCGTGCGGCTAAGGTTAATGATGAGTTAGGAGCAGGTTCTCTTACTGCTTTACCAATTATTGAGACACAAGCAGGAGATGTTGCAGCTTATATTCCAACAAATGTTATTTCCATTACAGATGGTCAGATTTTTTTAGAAACAGATTTATTTAACTCTGGGATTCGTCCAGCAATTAACGTAGGGTTATCTGTTTCTCGCGTTGGTGGTGCTGCCCAAATTAAGGCAACTAAACAAGTGTCTGGAACTTTAAGACTAGACTTAGCGCAGTATCGTGAGTTACAAGCCTTTGCTCAATTCGCTTCTGATTTAGATGAATCAAGTAGAAAGCAGTTGGATAGGGGACAAAGAATGGTAGAAGTGTTAAAGCAACCGCCTTATTCTCCATTACCAATTGAGCGCCAGGTAGTAATTATTTTTGCAGGTGCTAGGGGCTATATGGACGATATAGCAGTAGCCAATATCACAAAATTTGAAGCTAATTTATATCCATTTTTAGAAGCAAAATATCCGCAAATTTTTGAAGATATTCGTTCCAAAAAAATGTTAGATAAGGATATTGAAGAAACTCTTTGTAAAGCATTGGAAGAATTCAAATCTAGTTTTACGGTCTAAAACAGGGAGTTTGTTATGGGAAACAACCTAAAAGATATTAGAAAGCAAATTTCAAGTGTTCTCAATACACAAAAGACTACGCGTGCAATGAAGCTTGTTTCTACTTCTAAATTGAAAAAAGCTGATGAAATGGCAAGGCGTTCTAAAATGTATGCTAATAAAATTGTAGAAGTTTTATCAGAGATTAAAGCAAAAGTTGCAAGTGGTGAAAATATGCAAGATAGCCTTTATTTTACTAAAGGAAATGAAGAATCTAAACTTGTGGATATTGTATTGGTTACAGCAGATAAAGGTTTGTGTGGTGGATTCAACATCAATACCATCAAAGAAGTTAATCGCATTATTGCGGAACATAAAGTTAAGAATATGAAAGTACGCTTACGTGTGATTGGTAAGAAAGCGGTAGAATATTATAAATTTAATGAAATTGAAGTCTTAGATAGCGTGGTAGGTTTAAGTGCTACACCACAATATGCGCAAGCCGCAGAGTTTATTGGTAAAGCAGTTGCAGATTATCTTAGTGGTATCACTTTTAAAGTAATATTAGTGCATAATGGATTTAAAAATATGATTTCGCAAGAAATGAAAGTCTCGCAACTTCTACCTATTGAGGGAATTATTTTACCAGAAGAACATTCTTCAATTTTGGAAATAGAACCAAATGAACAGGAAAATGAGATTTTACAAGAGTTGGCAAGTAAATATGTTGAATTTAGTATGTATTATGCGCTTGTAGATTCTTTAGCAGCAGAACATAGTGCGCGTATGCAAGCAATGGACGCGGCGACAAATAATGCAGGGGAATTGGCAAAAACTCTTACAATTGCTTATAATAAAGCAAGACAAGAGGCAATCACAACAGAGCTAGTTGAAATTAATACTGGCGTTGAATCAATGAAATAAGGAGTATATTAAATGTCGGAAAATATGGTAGGAAAAATTATTCAAGTAATGGGTCCTGTTGTAGATGTAGATTTTGATTCTTATCTACCAGCAATTAATGAAGCGTTGGATATTGACTTCGTGGTAGATGGAAGAAGTCATAAGTTAGTTTTAGAAGTTGCGGCACATATTGGAGATAATAGAGTGCGTGCTATCGCAATGGATATGACAGAAGGTCTTATTAGGGGGGAAAAAGTTGTCGCTAGGGGCAATCCAATCACAGTTCCGGTAGGAGAAGTAGTTTTAGGAAGAATCTTTAATGTGATTGGTGAAGTAGTAGATGGTGGAGAAGAATTAAAAAATCCAGAAAAATGGTCTATTCATAGAACGGCACCAAGCTTTGAGGATCAAAGCACGAAAACAGAAATGTTTGAAACAGGTATTAAGGTTGTGGATTTGCTTGCACCTTATTCTAAAGGTGGTAAAGTTGGTCTCTTTGGTGGTGCTGGAGTTGGAAAGACGGTTGTTATTATGGAGCTTATCCACAATGTTGCTTTTAAACATAGCGGTTATTCTGTGTTTGCAGGTGTTGGAGAAAGAACACGTGAAGGAAACGACCTTTATCACGAGATGAAAGAATCAGGAGTATTAGATAAAGTTGCTTTATGTTATGGTCAAATGAATGAACCACCAGGAGCAAGAAATAGGATTGCATTTACAGGTTTGACAATGGCGGAGTATTTCCGTGATGAAAAAGGATTAGATGTATTAATGTTTATTGATAATATATTCCGTTATGCACAATCTGGAGCAGAGATGTCAGCACTTCTTGGTAGGATTCCATCTGCGGTAGGTTATCAACCAACGTTAGCAAGTGAAATGGGTAAATTGCAAGAACGCATTACTTCTACTAAAAAAGGTTCTATTACTTCTGTTCAAGCTGTTTATGTGCCAGCAGATGACCTAACTGACCCAGCACCAGCTTCCGTATTTGCTCACCTTGATGCAACAACGGTTTTGAATAGAAAAATTGCTGAAAAAGGGATTTATCCAGCTGTTGATCCACTGGATTCTACTTCAAGAATCTTAGATCCTCAAGTAGTAGGCGAAGAACATTATAGGGTGGCAACAAGCGTGCAACAAGTGCTTCAGAAATATAAAGATTTACAAGATATTATTGCTATTTTGGGTATGGATGAACTTTCAGAAGAAGATAAAAAAGTTGTTGAGAGGGCGAGAAAAATTGAAAAGTTTTTATCCCAACCTTTCTTTGTTGCAGAGGTATTTACTGGAAGTCCGGGTAAATATGTTACTCTCCAAGAAACTTTGGAAGGCTTTAAAGGCATCTTAGAGGGTAAATATGACCATATTCCAGAAAATGCATTCTATATGGTTGGCAATATTAATGAGGTCCTTGAAAAAGCGGAGAAAATGAAAGCTAATGCCTAAGGAGCTTTAATGGAAACCTTGAAATTAGATATTGTTACTCCTGAAGGTAAGATTTTTTCCAATAATGTAAAAAGTGTTACTCTTCCAGGTAGCGAGGGTGAATTTGGTGTTTTGCCTGGACACGTTGAAATTGTAACTACGCTTAATACTGGTGTCATTGAGATTGAAAAAGAAGACAATAAAAAAGAAATTGTTGCCATTAATTGGGGCTATGCAAAAGCAAATGAAACAAGTGTTGATGTCCTAGCTGAAGGTGCAGTGGATATTAATGGGGATAGTGAAAGTGAAATTGCTCAAGCTATTGCAAATGCAAGGAAGCTTTTAGAAGAATCAACAGACAATAATGTTGCAGTTTCAATGGTGGTTTCTCGTATTGAAACTGCGGCAAAGAGTTCTTTGTGATTTCTACAACATTGCTAGATAACTATGGACTTGTGGCTATAGTTGTCCTAGGTTGGCTCTCTTTATACTTTATCTTCGTTATTTGGGTTTTTCTTTATCGCTATTTTTCTTTGAGTATGGCATTAAATAACGAAAAGAAGTGTCTTGAAATTTTGCTAAATGGGCGAAATACCTTACCCAAAAGCTCTCTTTTGGGTTCTAACCTTATTGGAATTGATAAAAAATTGACCGAACCTATGTTGCAGTATTCATTGGATAAGGCTATTAAAGATGCAACAATTGGCTTGACTTTTCTTGCAATTGTAGCTTCTACAGCACCATTTATCGGCTTGTTTGGGACGGTTGTGGAGATTCTAGAAGCTTTTTCTAAACTAGGAACAAATTCTAAAGCAACTTTGGACGTTATAGCTCCAGTTATTTCAAAGGCACTTGTTGCAACAGCGGCAGGGATTTTAACTGCGATTCCAGCTTATTCTTTTAATCTATTTTTAAAGCGCAAGGTCTTTGAATTGAATACTTATCTACAATTGCAAATTAATGTATTAATTTCCCCTAAAATAGATTGATAAAATTTAAGGCACAATGTGAAAGCGAATTATAATTGGGATGAAACACCAGATTTAAATATCACTCCATTGGTAGATATAATGCTTGTGCTCTTAGCGATTCTTATGGTAACTGCCCCTGTGATAGTTTATCAAGAAGAAATTTCTCTTCCGCAAGGTTCAAAAAGTGCAAAAATGCAAGAGGATTCTAAAATTGAAATTCGTGTAGATTTAAAACGCAATATTTATCTTAAAGATGATATTTTAACTTTTGATAGTTTTCCTGATGCATTTATTATGTTTGCTAATGCTTATGATAAAAATACACAAGTCTATATTAGAGCGGATAAGAATCTTAAATATAATGATGTAATTTATGTATTAAAAATTACAAAGCAAACAGGTTTTACAAGGGTTTCACTCGTTACTGATGGTTAATAAAATTTTTTTATTTCTTACAAGTGGTGGAATTGCTGTTTTTAGCTATATATTAATGATTACATTGTTGATTTGGCAATTTAATGTAACACAAAAGCCCCCTAAAGCTTATACTACTTATAAAGAAACAACTTTTAGCATTGATTTAATCGAAGAAATCCAACCAAAAAATATTACGAAAATTGCTCAAAAAAAAGTTGAAAAAAAAGTTGAAAATATGCCTATTAAAAAAGAAAGTGCTTCCAAAACAGCCAATATTGGAACAGGCATTAATGAACTTTTTAAACAAATTGATTCTAAAATGCCTATTAAGAAAGAAGCTTTGAAACCACAAAGTGAAAATGATAAAATTGCCAAAAAGAAAAAAGCACAAGAAAGCCATCAAAGCGAACATTTAAATAGCGAATTAGAAAAAATTATGGCTAATTTAGATACTCAAAAAACCTTGAATTTTGTTACCCCAAAGGGTGAGTATAATGAATTTTATGCTAAAGTGCAAGAAATTTTGACTCAAAATTGGAATCCTATTCGCACTTCACAAGAACACAAAGCTGAAGTGCAAATTAGCATTAATGCGTTTGGAAAGTTTTCTTATTCAATCATTCAATTATCTGGAAATTTAGATTTTGATAAAGCATTACAAGAGTTTTTAGATATAATGCGCACTCAAGAATTTCCACGCTTTGAAGGTGGAGAACAGACCAATATTATGGTAACTTTTAAAACTGAGGTGTAAGATGAAAAAAATCTATCTTTTGCTGCTTTGTATTAGTTTTGCATTTGCAGAACCAATTGATGCAACACTAGAAGTTGTGAAGAAGTTTGGGAATCTCCCTAATATTTTAGTGCAAAATACAGGTAAAGAATATTCGCAAAGAGAATATAGCCAAAGAATCTTTAAAATGTTAATTGCAGATTTAAAAGTAACAGGACATTTTGCGACACAAGAATCACCAGAAGTTATCTCAAGTGCAATGGTGTTAAATTTTGATGAATATCGTAAGAGTAAAATTGACTTAATTGCTCGTGTGAGTGCTGAAGTAGCCCAAGAAAAATTAGAAGCGAAGTTGCAGCTTTATGATGCTAATACTGGCTTATTGGCTTTAAGCAAAGAATACAGAAGCGCAGAGACAGAATCTTATCCGTTTTTGGCTCATAAAATGGCGATGGATATTAATGACTATATTAAGGCACCCAAAGTAGATTGGATGGAGAAAATGGTTATTTTATCTCGCTATACAATACCAGGTGAAAGTGAAATTTTAACAAGTGATTACACTTTAACTTATAAAAAGAAAATAATTAGTGGCGGGTTAAATATTTTTCCTAAATGGGCAAACGAATCGCAAAGTTCTTTTTATTATACAAAATACTTAGATAAACCAACACTTTTTAAATTTGATTTGATAACTGGACAAAATCAAAAAATTTTAGATAGTGAAGGGATGCTAGTCGCTTCAGATGTTAGTCGTGATTCTACTAAGTTGCTTCTTACAATGGCTCCTAATGCACAAGCAGATATTTTTCTTTATGATGTGCCAAGTGGGAAAGTTACTAGACTGACAAAATATAGCGGTATTGATGTGAGTGGAAATTTTATAGAAGATGAAAGTAGAGTGATGTTTATTTCTGACCGCTTAGGTTATCCTAATGTTTTTGCGATTCCATTAAGCGGAGAAGTCAGTGGGGCTGTAGAGCAAATGGTTTATCACGGGCGTAACAATAATGCAGCAAGTGCGCATGGTAATTATATTGTTTATTCTAGTCGTGAAACGAGTGATGAATTTAATCGCAATACTTTTAACCTCTATTTAGTTTCTACTAAAAGTGATTTTATTCGTCGTTTAAGTGCAAATGGTGTGAATCAATTGCCTCGTTTTTCAAAAGACGGTGAAACGATTATGTATATTAAACACGAGGGAAATCAAAGCGCACTCGGGATTATTCGTTTGAATTACAATAAGACTTTGCTTTTTCCATTAAGTGGTAGCACAATCCAATCTATGGATTGGTAAAACAGAGATTTTATTCTAAATTACATTTTTTTTGGTATAATATCGCATTTTTTAATTAAAATATAGGGAGTAGAAATGAAAAAATTTCTAGTTTTAGGCTCATTAGTAGCCGCATTATTGGTAACAGGTTGTAGTGAAAAAAGCAATGTAGAATCTGACGCGAATATGAAAAGTGGCAGATATTATGATGGTGATGGAAGTGGTTACGATTATAATAGAGATAATTTTGTAAGCCTTGACGAGAGAATCAGCTATGTAGAAGATGGCTTAAGAAATATCTTTTTTAATTTTGACCAATTTACAATTCGTCCAGATATGCAGACAGTTGTAGATAGAGATGCTAGGATCTTGACTTCTATTTCTGCTGGCACTTTGAGTGTTAGAATTGAAGGAAATACAGATGAATGGGGAACAGATGAGTATAATTACGCATTAGGGTTAAAAAGAGCTGTTGCAGTCAAAAACGCATTAGTTGCACAAGGTGTTCAAGAAAACAGAACTACGCTTGTAAGTTATGGCGAAAGTAAGCCAACCTGCACTGCTAAAACAAGAGAGTGTTGGGCTGAAAACAGAAAAGTAACTTTTAAAATGTTGCCATAAGGTTTAGTGTTGCAAAAAATCATTGCTTCAAGTTTATTGATAGCTAGTTTTGTGCTTGGGCAAGAACCATCAGCTTTTAATGCTGGTGGAAGTGTTCCACAGAAGAGCGAATCACAAATTATAAATGAAAAACTTTTTAATCTTTCTAATAAAGTCCAAATGATAGAAGAATCACAAGAGGGTTTAAAAAGTATTTTTGAGGGGCAAATCCAAAGAATACAAGGCTTTACCAATAAGATTGACTTTGTTCAGGGTGAAAATAACACTACGATGACTGAAATTAAAAAGCACGTAGATTCTAATTTTGCATTACAGAATGAAAATATTGATAAATTAAAAAATAGTATTTCTGCATTAGGGGCTTTAATTCAAAAGACAAATACTCAAATGCAAGATGAAATAAATGAACTAAAAGAGCAGATTGCTACTTTAAAGAGCAATGCTGTGAAAGAAACTAAAGCAAAAGATGTTGGTGCAGCTGATACAAAGGCTAAAAAAGTATTAAAAGAAGAATCAGAAAAAAATTCTAATAAGGAAGTCGTGATAACTAATGCAAAAATTAATTCAGTCATTGCAAACTTGGAAAGCAATAGCACACAAGTAAAGACTTTAGAAGCAAATCTTAATAAAAGTAATTCAACTAAATCCAAAGAAATCTCTGCTTTAAATGACAACGATAAAGAGCAAAAAGAATCTAAAGTGGAGCAAGCTCAAAACAATACAACAAAATCTAAAGTTAATCTAAAAGATAAGAAATTATCAGAAGTTTTTAAAGAAGGTGAAGAGTTTTTAAAGAGTAAAAACTATGAATTGGCAGATGAATATTTACAATTTGCTGTAAAAGGAAACTATAAACCAGCACGTGGAAATTATTTATTAGGAGAAGTTGCTTTTGCACAGCAACGTTATGAAGATGCTATTTATTACTACAAAACTAGTGCTACACGTTATGATAAAGCGGACTATATGCCACGTTTAATGTTAAATAGTGCAAAATCATTTAATGCTATTAAAGAAAAGGATAATGCAAAACGCTTTTTAGAAACGCTTATTTCGTTATATCCTAAATCTAATGAAGCTAAAGAAGCTAAAAAACTTTTAAAGTAATTTAATTCATCTAAACCGATAAGGAGAAAAATAATGATAGAAAATAATCAAGTGGTAAGTATTGAATATGAAGTAAAAGAAAATGGAACAAATGATATTTTAGATTCCAATATTGGTGGTAAGCCACTAGAATTTATTATGGGGGCAGGTGAGGTTATTAAGGGCTTAGAGGAAGCAGTCGCTCAAATGTCTGTTGGCGATAAACAAGAAGTGATTATTGCTCCGATAAATGCCTATGGTGAGTATTTTTCTGATTATGTGCAAGAAGTGCCAAGAGATCAATTCGTTGGCATTGATTTACAGCAGGGTATGACATTATTTGGTCAGGGTGAGAATGGAGAAACCGTCCAAGTTATTGTGAAAGATTTTAATGATGAAGTGGTCATTGTAGATTATAATCACCCATTAGCAGGAAAAGAATTGCATTTTGTTGTTACGATTTTAAGTTCTCGTGAGGCAACAGATAAGGAATTAACTTGCGGATTACATCATCAAGAACATCATCATAATGAAGGTGGTGGATGCTGTGGTAGCTGCGGTTGTCATTAAATTTTGCGTTTTAGTGATTGATGAATCTTTCGTTTGCCTATACGCATTCCCAAATAATATTTTACTTCAAACAAAGTCCGCGTGATTTTGTTGTTGAAGAAGTGCCCCTTTATGCTTTTAGTGGAGAAGGGGCGCATTTGATTTTAAAATTACGTAAAAAATCCCTTACAACCTTTGAATTATTAAAGATTCTTTCTGCACATTTAGGTATTAAAGAAAATGAAATAGGTTATGCGGGATTAAAGGATAAAAATGCTTTGAGTATTCAACACATTAGTTTACCAAAACATTTAATAAAAACCCCAATAGAGTCCTTGAATCACCCAAAAATTAAAATCTTAAGCACAACTTATCATCATAACAAAATTAAACTTGGTCATCTCAAGGGTAATAAATTTTTTATTCGTTTAAAAAAAATAGATAAGTTAAATTCTCAAAAAATAGCGGAAGTATGCAAGAAAATTGCTCAATTTGGAATCCCAAATTATTTTGGTTACCAAAGATTTGGCAATGAAAATAATAATTATCAATTAGGTTTGGAGATTGTAGAAAATAAGCGAAAAATACGTAATAAAAAATTACAAAATTTTTTTATTAGTGCCTATCAAAGCTATCTCTTTAATTCGTGGCTTTCTCTACGTATTGATATTTCTCACCTTATCGCAAATACTGATTCCAATTCATTATATAAAGCTCTCAAAATTTATCTTTCTTGTGATGAGATTCCTAATAGGTTTAATGATGTGATTTATTGTAAAAAACTCAAGAATCAACCCCATTTCTTTAAACTTTTTTATGGAGATTGTTTATGCCATTATCCTTTTGGAAAAAATTTTATTTTAGATGAAACGAGTGATTTAATAGCAGAATCTAAACGTTTTATACAAAAAAACATTGCAGTTACAGGACTTTTAAGCGGGGCAAGGGCAATGATTGGCAAAGAAGAAGCAGGATTTTTTGAATCCAAATTTTTGGATTCTAGAATTAGAAATGTAGGGCAAAGACGTTATGCTTGGATTTTTCCAGAAAATTTAAGTTTTAATTACAAAGAGCAAGAAGCACAAGGCGAGATAGAATTTTATCTCCCAAGGGGTGCTTATGCGACTAATTTGCTACGCGAAATAGCACATTGTGAAATTATAGAAACTGCTAAAGAAGCGGAATCTTATGAAATTGAAATTTAACTTTTATTTATTCTAGCAGAACAAAGGGAGTCAAATGTTTGATAAAATTATCAAAGAAAATCAATTTAAAACAAAATGTGTCATTGCAATTTATCTATTAATTTTTGTTTTGATTGGCTTACTTGTAGATATTGTGCGCATTAATGCTTCAGATTTAAGCGAAGGGTTTTATCAGCTTTTAAGCTTGAGGGAATTTCCTGTGGTTACTTGTGCTTTATTGTTGATTGCTGTGTTGATTGTTTCGTTTACGATTCGTAATTTTAAAGGTATTTTGCTAAGCGGGAATGAATATAAAGAGATTATTGATGGTAGAGAAGCTAATGCTCAAGAGAGAGAATTAAGCAAAATTTTAGATGAGTTAGTTGAAGTGGCTCATCTCCCATTTCGTCCTAAACTTTTTCTAATGGAAGCACCTTTTATGAACGCTTTTGCGAGTGGGTGGAAAGCAGAAAACTCACTGATTGCGGTTACAACTACGCTTGTGAAAAACCTAACGCGTCAAGAGCTTAAAGCGGTGATGGCACACGAACTAAGCCATATTAGGCACGGAGATATTCGCCTTACTTTAATGGTAGGTGTATTAAGTAACATTATGCTTTTAGTGGTAAATTATGGTGTATATTTATTTTTAGGCAATTCACGCGAAAGGGGAGCAAATCTTGCGCGCACGATTCTCGTTGTCTTGCAATTTGTTTTGCCACTGCTTACATTAGTCTTACAAATGTTTTTAAGTCGTTCTCGTGAATATATGGCAGATTCTGGTGCAGCCTATCTAATGAATGATAGCACACCGATGGTTTTAGCATTACAAAAAATTAGCAACAATTATACACAATCCGACTTTTCACAAAGCGATACAAATCCTACCCGTTCTGCTCTTTATATTTTTAATCCTAGTGAAATGTTTAGCACACACCCAAGTATTGAGAATCGTATTAAAGCTTTATTGCAAAAGTAAAGGAATTTTATGAAAAAAGAAATGAAGAATCACATAGAAGAAAATATCCGTGAAATATTTGATTATATCGGTGAGAATAGACAGCGAGAGGGATTATTAGAAACCCCAACACGAGTGTTAAAAAGCTGGGAACATCTTTATAGTGGATATAAAAGCAATCCTAAAGAAATTTTGGGTAAAGTCTTTGCCGATGGCGCTTGCGATGAAATGGTGGTGCTTAAAAATATTGAATTTTACTCTGTTTGTGAGCACCATTTATTGCCATTTTTTGGTAAAATTTCTATTGGTTACATTCCAGATTCCAAAGTCGTTGGAATCTCAAAGTTAGCGCGTTTAGTAGAGGTGTATTCTAGACGTTTGCAAATCCAAGAAAAGATGACTGCACAGATTGCAGATACATTGATGGAAGTTTTACAACCTAAAGGCGTAATGGTGGTTGCAGAAGCGAAACATATGTGTATGGTAATGCGTGGCGTGGAAAAGCAGGATAGTTTAATGCTAACAAGTGCAATTCGTGGATTATTTAAAAGCGACCATAGGACGCGTGAGGAATTTATGGGGCATATCCGCTAGTAATGAAATCATAAGGAGAAAGAAATGGAAAAAGAAAAAATTGTTACATTGGAATTACAAGATGAGGATATTTCTTATCAGATGTATTTGCCATTCAAGGAGACAGATTATATCCAAAAGTTAGTTTGGAATACCAAAGTTCCCTATGAATACGAAATGCTCCAAGCAATGCTTACAAGGATCCCTAGAGATTCTTTAGTTTTGGATATTGGAATGAATATCGCAAACCATTCTTTATTTTTTGCAGCAAATGGATTGAGAGTAATGGGTTTTGAAGCAAATCCTAAAATGTCTGAAATTGCTAAGAAAAGCATTGCTCTTAATGGTTTTGAGGAGAGGATTTTAGTCTATGAGTTTGGCTTGTCGGATAAAGAAGAGATAATGCACTATGCTAGAGAGATTCCAAACAATTATGGGGGAATGTCCTTAAGCAAGGGAAAATCTACTAGTGGGGAGGGGATTCTTTGCAAGACTTTGGATAGTTTAAAAATACAAGAGAAAATTTCTGCAATTAAAATAGATGTAGAGGGTATGGAATCACGTGTGCTAAAAGGTGCGCGTGCATTAATAATGAAAAATCGTCCCATTATTTATGCGGAGGCAAATTATGCACAAGATTTTGTCAAGCTAGAACGAGCATTAGAAACTATGGATTATGTGCATTGGGATACTTTTGGAAGTTCGCCTACACATTTATATTTGCCACTAGAGCAAGTGAGTGAAAAACAGATTCTTGCCAAAAATGCTGCTAAAATGACATTTCAAGGACTTCATTATACAGGTTACAGGCATCGTAATTGGACAACTAATATTTTAGAAAAGATAGACAAAGAAGCTACAAAGCATACAATCACATTAGAATCAATTTCTGAAACAATCCAAAATAAACAAGAGAATACTTTGCATAAAATTTTATTTTCCACAGCAGTCAATAGAACCCAATCCCATCTTAGCTATCAACTAGGACAAATCTTGATTAAAGATTCTA
>NZ_CANBCA010000034.1 GCF_947367035.1 uncultured Helicobacter sp. | reverse complement strand
TAAAATAAAACCAACTTTGAAATTATAAAGCCTGATACCTAGTGTTTGTCAAGGGGTGGGGCGAGAATTTTAATAAAGATTTTATAATTTCAAAGACTAAAGCGTGAATTGTTAAAATTCAATAAAGCATAAGCCCGATATAGCTAAAATAGCACAAAATAAAGGCATAGGGAGTGTTGCGTATGGATTACAAAAAAGCATTTTATTCTAAACCAGAGGATTGCTACTTAGGCGTGAAAATTAAGGATTTTTCACAAGCAAATATTACACAAGATAATAATTTAGTAAGCAGGACTTGAAATGTTTTACCCAATAATCACAAAAACAAGAGATGCTTGGTTTAGCGCAAAAGATTGCCCCATTAAAGAGATTATTTCTTATATACAAAAGAAAAATGCCTTGCGTGATGCGCAAATTGAAGCGATTAAAACCTATTTATACCTTAAAATTGAGTGCCAAAACAAGCCTTTATGGCAGCTTTTCTATGAAAGAAAGATTTCCACACTAGAGATTGAAGGCTTACAAGACAAAGTTAGCCACGCACTTTTTGAACATTTATCACAAAACAAAGCAGCTTTAAATTTCTATGGTATAGCCCTTGCACTTGACAAAAAGCCTTTGTTGAATTTCATAAACAAAAACTTCAAAAGCTTAGATTATGAAAGTATTTTTAAGAGCTTTTTTTACAATGTTTCCTATACAGATTATCTCTTTTCTTTGCCTATGGGCGCAGGTAAAACTTATCTTATGGCAGCCTTTATGTATTTAGATTTGTATTTTGCGCATAACGAGCCAGACAATAAGGCTTTCGCGCATAATTTCTTAATCCTAGCTCCTTCAGGGCTTAAAAGCTCTATTATTCCAAGCCTTAGGAATATTAAGGATTTTGATGTGAGTTGGATTTTGCCCGAACCGAGTGCAAGTAAGCTTAAAAAACTTATTAAATTTGAAATACTCAACCAAAGCAAAACAAACAAGAAAAGTAATAAAATCCAAAATCCCAATGTTGCTAAAATCGCTTCTCATCAGCCTTATGAAAATATGCTTGGCGTGATTTTGCTTACCAATGCTGAAAAAGTGATTTTAGAAAAGCTTGATGATAAAGAGGTTTTACACAAAGATTTAAGTGAGGAACAAAAGCGAGAATGGAGCAGTGCAAATGAGCTAAGAAATGCTATCACAAAGATTCCACATTTAGGCATTTTTATTGATGAAGTGCATCACGCAGCAAATGAAGAAATCAAGCTAAGACAGGTTGTGAGTGAGTGGAGTAAAAAAGGTTCTGTAAATATAGTTGCTGGATTTTCAGGCACTCCTTATCTTAAAAGCACAGAAAAAATATCTATAAGCAAAGAGGTGAAAATTGAGCACAAAGAAATTTCAAATATCGTATATTATTATCCACTCATTCAAGGTATAGGAAATTTTCTTAAAACCCCTGTGGTTAAAGTCGCCCACACTTCACATCGTCTTGAAATTGTAGAACAAGCCTTGAGAGAGTTTTTGAGAGATTCTAAAATTTACGAAAATACCCTAAATAGCAAAGTGGCTATTTATTGTGGCAGTATTGAGAATCTAGAGGAGCAAATCTATCCAAAGGTGTGTGAAATTTTAGGCGAATTTCAATTAAGCAGTGATTGTGTTTTGAAGTTTCATAAGGGTAATAAATCCTACCCAGAGCCTAAAAATGCGTTAATTGAGTTTGAGGGTTTAGATAGCCCTTTTTCAAAAATTAAAGTTATTTTACTCGTGCAAATTGGTAAAGAGGGGTGGGATTGTAAATCTTTAAGTGGGGTTGTTTTATCCCAAGAGGGTGATTGTCCTAAAAATATGGTTTTACAAACAGCTTGTAGGTGTTTAAGGCAGGTGCAAAAACACAAAAACGAAAAAGCCCTGATTTATCTTAATGAATTTAATGCTAAAAAACTTGCCGAGCAATTAGCTCAAGAGCAAAAAATGAGCTTAGAGGAGTTTCAAAAAGGTGAGAGAGAAAAGCTAATAGAAGTGCAAAGATTTGATAGAACAAAAAGATTGCATTTAAATCCTATTGATTTTTATCAATTAAAACTTATTTTTGAAAACTCCACCACAAAAAGCGCAAATCCAGCTAAAAGCTTAAAATCTATTGAGCCGACAAAAGACAGCTTTATCATTAAAGAGCAAGATTTAGAGAATCAAGTGCTAAATACAGAGGTAAAAAAAAGACAAATTAAAGAAGAAGCGCATTTTAAGCTTTGGCTTTATGCAATAATAAAAGAGAGTTTTCACACGCTTACAATGCACGATTTAACACCTTTTGAAAAGCCACTTAAAAAGCTTTTTGATACAATTACTTTAAAAGAAAACGATAAGCTTTATTTTAATCTAGATTTTGATAGAAAGGCTTTAGAATCTAGCATTAGAAAAGCCTTTTGCGATAAAAGAAAGTTTCACATACAAAAAGAGCTGATTCCTCAAAGTGCGAGTTTGCTTATCGCTTCTAAGCTTACTTCACCTATTTGTGTAGAAAATGATACCGCTTTTATCCCCACACAAGACATAATGCAAAGAATCATCGATGAAGACGCAGGAAAAATTGGTATAAAGTTAAGTGAGGAGCAAAAGAAACTCCTTGTTGAAACATTAGGAGAGGATTTAGCACAAAAGGCAATTCAAGAAAAGGAAAGTTCCACCCCGCTCAAAGACAAAACCTACCACTATTTACCTTATCAAACTGATAGTGCGTATGAAAGAGAAGTTTTTGATGAGATTTTAAAGCTACAGAAATTTAAAGAGCTTGATTTAGAGCTTTATTATAATGGTGATAGTGCCTTGAGTGAATTTAAAATAGAGACTTCTTATAAAAATACCAATTTAGGTAACTACACGCCTGATTTTTTGATTTTGCAAAGAAAACAAGAGCAAATCCATAGAATCTTAATTGTAGAGACAAAAGGAAAGCCTTATGCAGAGGGCTTCAAGCCTAAAAAGGCATTTATGGACGAATTTATTAAGTTGAATAATAAAGAATTTGGCTATAAGAAATTTAGCTTTTTATATTTGCAAGATGCTGACGACAAAGGCAATGTGCTAGATAAAGGCAATAGGCTTATTGATAAAATCAATGAAGCGCTAAGTTTTTTTGGAGCAAAGGAGTAAAAATGCCATTAAAATATATCCCCTATTTTAAAGACCCCATTAAAGGACAAGCCCTTTTAGATAACTTCACCCGCACTTTAAAATATAGTGGCAATGACAAGGTGGGCTATAAAATTAAACGTGGAATGCCCCTTTATGAAACAAAGCTTATAGAATCCGTGCGAGGAAATAGCACGAGTGAGGCTTGTCATACTAAGCAAAGCGAAGTATCTTGCAATGATAAAAAGCCTCAAAACCTCCTTTTGCGTGGTGAGTGCTTAAGTGCTTGTGCTTACTTAAAAGAGCAAGGCATAGAAGTGGATTTAGTCTATATAGACCCGCCTTTTGCAAGTGGAGCAGACTATGCAAAAAAGGTATATTTAAGGAAAAATCCTAAAATCGCCGAGATGCTAGAGGGTGAAAATGAAATTGAGATGAGTGAGGATTTTAAAGGTTTTGAAGAAAAGATGTATGGTGATATTTGGAATAAAGAGGATTATTTGAATTGGATGTATGAAAACTTAACCGCCATAAAATCGGTAATGAGTGAGAATGCGAGTATTTATGTGCATTTAGATTGGCATATCGGGCATTATGTGAAGATTTTAATGGATGAGATTTTTGGGGAGGAGAATTTTGTAAATGAGATAGTGTGGGGGTATCGCATACAGGGCGTAGGAAAAGATTTTTGGGGAAGAAAACACGACACTATATTTTATTACAGAAAATCCGATTCTTACATATTTGAACCAGAAAAGGAAAATATTATTTATGAAAATCCTTTTATAGATACAAAAGTCCAAGCCCCTAAAATGGATAAAATAACAGAAAAAGATAAGCAATATATTATTGAATGCCTTAATGATAAAAAGCCATTAAATGATAAATTTAAAAACTTATTATTTAATAGCTATTATTCAAATGTATATGTTAGAGATGTATGGGATTGTGATAGCACTAAACCTCTAATTAGCGGTTCAAGCGAATATTTAAATTATATTACACAAAAACCCGAAGGACTCTTAGAGCGCATTATCAAGGCAAGCTCAAATGAAAATATGATAGTCGCTGATTTCTTTGGAGGAAGTGGGGTAACTGCGGCAGTGGCACAAAAGCTCAATCGTCGCTTTATCCATTGTGATATAGGGATAAACTCCATTCAAACAACAAGGGATAGGCTTAAAGAACTCAATGCAGAATTTGATATTTTAGAGATAAAAGATGGCATAAGCTTATTTAGAAATCCAGCACAAACGATGGATAAGCTTAAAACTCTCATTGTGGGCTTAAGTGAGAATGAAAATTTAGATAAGGACTTTTGGTTTGGAAGCATTATAGATTCTAAACTTGGAATCGTGCCTGTCTCTGTGCCAAATCTGCTAGATAGTGGTAGCAAAATGCTTGATATTGTGGCGATGAATGAACTGATTAATAAAGGCTTAAATACCCTTGATGAAGAGCTTGATGTAAAAAAAGTCATTGTGTATTATATAGATATTGAGGATTTAGAGGGTATGCAAAGATTTATCAAAGAGCAAAATACGCATACGCTTATAGAAGTTGAACTAAGAGCATTAGGGGAGTTGCTTGATGAAGTGATAGATGAGGATTATATAGAATACCACTTAGAGCAAAAAGAGCAGGGCTATGAACTTGAAATTACTCAATTTTTAAGTGATAGAGTGAATCAAAAAATCAAAGCTTATAATGAAAAAAAAGCAACACAGAGCATTAAGAATGGCAAAATTTTTACACCTATTAGCATAAGTGAAAATGGCTTAGAATGTATAGAATATATAAGTATTGATTGTGAAAACGCCGATAGAAATGCGACTTGGAAAAGTAGCAGTGAGATAAAAATCACCAAAAATTCCTTTGTGATTAAAAATGGCGTGAAAACAAAAGAGTTTTGGAATGGCAAAATCACTTCTAGCAAAAAGCCTCTAAGACTTAAGGTACGCAATATCTGCGGCGATGAGAGCGTGATAGATTTAAACTAAATTATTAAAGGAGTAAAAATGCGTAAAACGATTAACTTTGGATTCTATACGATTAAAGCAATCCATAAAAAAGAGAATAGACAAGAAAAAGGCTTGACTTTATTTTTTAAAGAAATAGGGCAAAGACCACTAAATATTGAAGAGCAAAATCATAGATATATTTATCTAAGCAATGAAAATATCATAACAATAGCTAATTTTGAGTATGCAAGTAATGGTATTTTTCTCAAGCTTAGAAAATGCAGAAGCAAAGATATTAAAGGGAGTTTCTTGGGTGATGGTAATCAAGAATATGATGTTAATCAAGTTTTAAATTCTAATTTCCATAGAGAAGATAGCACAACAATAGAAGAAAGTTTTATAAAAATTTTTAATAATGGAGTAATGGTTTTTCAGCTTAACAAAAATAGCGTAACACCAAATCAATTTAAATATTACTTGGAAGAATACCTTAAAGAATATAGATTTGAAATATTGCCAATTTATAGAAATGATTTATTTGAACAGCTTGAAAAAGGCAGTATTAAGGAGGTTTTACTCAAAGTAGGTTTTAACCCCAAAGGCTCTAAATTTAACCTAGAATCTCATAGTGGGGCAACGAGGATTGATGTTATCTTTAGAAAATCTCATTCAAAAAACTTTTTAAGTTTGCAATATTTTAAAGAATTATTAACTAATCGCAAAACCTCTAAACTTGGTGCTTTAGATAATGGAAGCATTGAAGAAGCCAACATTACTTTAAACAACAATTCTTCGCCTATAAAACTAGAACATTATGAGCTTCGAGAAAAACAAGAGTTTAAAAGCAATGAGATTGCAAATAGCCAAATATCAAATCATAGTTTCTTTGATAGCTTATTGCAAAAACATAGTAATTTTTTGAGGGAATATTTAGCAAGAGATACGCGTTACGATTAAGATTTAAGGAATAACTATGGAACAAGATATTATTGATATAGTTAAAAATCTTATGAGTGGAACTCTGGCATTTATAGGGCTAATATTCACATCTTTGGGGATTATCCTTAATATCAAAGATAATTGGAAAACAAAACGCTTAAGAAAAAGTGATGAATTTACACATTTTATCACAATGAATATTCGGTGCGTAATATATGCAGTTTTATTGCTATTTATTTCTTTTATTATTATTTTTTGTAAAGAATACAAAAGTGCATTTTGGTTTTTTTCAATTCTTTATGGCGTAATATTTTTACTAATAATTATATTATTGATAAAAATTATTTTAAGATACAAGCTGCTTATAATATTATTGAATGATGATACGAAACCGGAATTATCTATTGAAAAAAACAATGATGATGATTGATATTTATCGGGATAACAAAAAAACAAAATGGGGGCTTTACTTGGTGGCGAGATTTATAGGGAATATCCAAAATTAAAACACATAATCCCAATTTATCCTAAAAATCCTAATGTGCTAAATCGCCTAAAAACTCTACCAAATATACTTTTACAAACTCTCCCCATAAAACCGCTCTCCTAATGCCTCCTCAACCACTTCTTTTTTGTAGTAAGTTTGGATATGCATTGCGTTTTTAAGCTTATAAAGTCTTTTATCTTTGCTTCCTGCCTTTTTATACGCTGCCTCGCTCATATACGCAGTATCCGCCTTATCTCCCACAAGCATTAATAAAGGCTGATTTATAAGCTCAATTTGATTGAGTGTATCAAAGCGCATTAAATCAAGCAGTGAGCTTGTCGTATAGGCAAAAGTAGAGTTTGGGTGTGCGTGTGTATCGCCATAATACATTGCGCCTTCCCTATACAAATCTGTGGCTTCTCCTTAGAGGTAAAATAAAACCAACTTTGAAATTATAAAGCCTGATACCTAGTATTTGTCAAGGGGAAATTGCAAAATATGTTATAATGTGATTTACCTATCTGCTAAAATCTGTAAAAAACAAAGGGGGATTAAATGATAAGATTTGCACCAATATATTTAAGTATGTTGTTTATCTCTGGTTGTGCAGTGCTAAAACCTGTGGAAGTAAAAAGATTTGGCAATACAAGTGCGTATCAATTTGTTTTTATCTCACAAACACAAACTCTAAATTCTAGTGCAGGAGGTGGCTATATTGGATATGGCACAAGCGGAGGATTTTCCTATATGACATCTAAAAGTATCAACCCTTCAGATGTCATCTCTGGCATTTTAATGAAAAAAGGATTTGTCATTGTAGAGAGCATTACTAATCCAACTCAAACCCTTATAGTTAAATATGGGCAAGGTGATAAAAGAGAGGTATTAGGGGGATTAGGAGGTTATACACTTGAAGTGTCTATTCAGATTTTAAAGGCTAAAACCCAAGAACCATTGTTCCTTTGCACTGCTGAAGGGCAAGGAGATACAGAAGCTGACGACATAAGAGAAGCCATTACAAGATGTTTGCAAGAATTATAAAACAAAAAAGCATTATAGAATCTTGCGTGATTTCATTGCATAACAGGAGTGAGCTTTGCATTTCTTAGAACTCGCCAAAGAAAACCAACAAAAAGCCTTTGAAATCATAGAGCAAACCAAAGTTTTGGAGTGTTGGCAAAGCATTGGTGCAGAGATTAACCTCATTGGCTCACTCAAAATGGGCTTACTTTGCAAACATCTTGATATTGATTTTCATATCTACACGCCCACACTTGAAGTTACCCGAAGCTTTGACGCAATGGCAAAACTCGCAAACAATCCTAAAATTATCCACATAGAGTATCGCAATCTTTTGGAGCAAGAGGATAAGTGTTTGGAGTGGCACGCATTCTATCAAGACGAGCAACTTTGGCAAATAGATATGATTCACATTGTGCAAGGCAGCAAGTATGCGGGGTATTTTGAGAGAGTGGCGGAGTGTATTTTACAAATAATGAGCGAAGCACAAAAAGAGCAGATTCTAAAGCTTAAGTTTGAAACGCCAGATAACCTTAAAATTGCGGGGATAGAATACTATCAAGCCGTGCTACAAGAAGACATTACGGACTTTACAGAGTTTATGCAATGGCACAAATCTCGCCCGCAAAATGCTATTGTAGAGTGGATTCCTTAATAGGCAAGTAGAATCAAAATTTTAAAATTCTTTTGAGTAGCACAAAGCTTAAGACAATACAAAGCAAATCGCCTACAAATGCAGCACACCAAATGCCATTAAGCCCAAAAAAGTAAGTTAAGACAAAAAGGCTACAAAGTGGTGCAAAACAACCTTGCACCAAAGTAATTAAGAGAGAATAAGAGGCTTTGTTAAAAGCGGTGAGAAAAGAGCTTACGCATACATTAAACCAAGTGATACAATAATTGAGCGCATATAGGCTCAACGCAAAAGCACTAAAGATGATAAAATCTTGATTGGTTTTTTCTGTGAAAAGCTCAATGAGGCTTTCACTCCATAGCATAATAGCTATAAAAACACCAAAACAAAGTAAAAAAGCGGTGCTAAGGATAGAGAGGATAAGAGATTTTAATCTTGCTTTGTCCTTTTTAGCGTAATTGTAGCTTAGTGCGGGTTGCATACCCTCGCATAGGCTCATAATAAAAGCGATAATAAAAGTATCAATATAAAGTATAATAGAAAATGTCGCTACACCACTTTCTCCAGCGAGTTTAAGCAATAAAAAGTTTGCGACAATCATTAAAATTGAGCCTGAAATATTGCCCAAAAATACAGAACTTCCATTGTAGAAAATGTTTAAAAAGGTTTTTAGCTTAAAAAGAATCCTGCTAAATTTTAGCTCCACATTACCAAAAATAAAAGGCAAAAATCCCAAAATGGTAGTCAAGGCTAAACTTATACAAAGAGCAAGTGCTGATGAAAACAACCCCCAGCCAAGCACTACGATAAACAAATAATCCAAAAAGATATTGCAAAGCGCCATAAGAATGTTGATAAACATACTATACATATTTTTGGCGCAAATTCGCAAATAATTATCCAAGGCGAAATGAAACGCAATAAGCGGTGTAAAATAGATAAAAATACTCACAAAATCTTTTGCCTTTACTTTTGATAGATTGCTAATATCTAGCAAATCTATTAAAAAAGGTGCAAGGAAAAAGGCACACATTGCCATAAAACAAGAGAAAACAAAGGTAACAACCAAAGAAGTGCTAAACAGAATGGAAGCCTCTTTTGACTTCCCTTTGCCCAAAGAAAGGCTAATGAGTACAGAGGAGCCAATGGCAATCATATCTGTAAGTGCAAAGCTAATAATGACAAAGGGCATAATAAGCCCCATAACTGCTAAATCTTCGCTGCCTAAAAACTTGCCTACAAAGATACCATCAATAATGTAACATAAAGAAAGAAACACGCCACTTATGCAATGAGGCAATGCACAACGCACGAGCAAATACAAAGGGTGTTTTACAAAAATATTGGACATAGGATTCCTTTTTGAGATTTCTAAAATTTAAATAAGAAAAATCAAAAAGCTAATGGGGACTTTGAGAAGCAAAAAGATAAGAAGAAAATTTACAAAGATACAAAGAAAAGAATAATGCAAAAAAGATAGATAAAAATAGCATAACTCAACCTTCATAACTAATGTAAATTCAAGAGAGCCATTCTAACAAAGTAATCTTAATCTCACTTAAAGAATCTTTTGAGGGCAAATAATGCAAAATCGCACTTGCAATCTTTATAAAAAGCCATAAATTCCAAGCTATTTAAACTTATGGCTTGCCTTAAGCCCAATGGTTGAAGCGATGATGAGTGTGATAAAGATGAGTTTTAGCATTAATTTTAAGCCCTTTTAATTACAATGCCCTTGATAAATTCAAAGGGTTTTTGCCCACCCTTTGAGCTAAGAATTAAATGCTATTGTAGAGTGGATTCCTTAGTTTTGGTAGATTGTGCAGGTAAGGATTATCCCTACTTAATATTTAGAATCCTTGAGATATTATCTATCTTTTGCACAAAAACCTATTTAAAAAATGTCTTTTTTATCAAATGAAGAATCTGCAACACATCGTAATGATGATTCTTGCTTAAGATACCAAAAATCTTAAAACACTCAAGCACAAATGTCTTATGTCTAGCATCTAATGACAAAATCCCACATTCTTTAGTATTTGTAACTTTGACTCAAGTGGAACCATCATAAAATCTATCACTTCTTCCAAACAATATGCCCATTAATATTATGTTTCTCATAAACCTCTAGCACATCTTCTAAGAAATCTATTAATTCTTTCTCATTGGCATTTTTGGCGGTTTCTAACATCCTTAAAAACATCTTTTTGCCTGTCTCGGTTTGTTTTAGATTTTTCTTTAAGAAGTTATGCTTACTACAAAGCGTTTGTCCATTCTCTAAGGTGGCTTTACCGCCCAAATCTTTTGGCTTAATATGGTCAATATGTAATTCCGCGCCCTCTTGTTTGCCTATTCCGCAGATAACGCATTGATAATTATCTCGCTCTAAAATTTGCTTTTTAAGTGCAGGGGCAAAATCCTCCAAATCCTCTCGTAAAGCAACAAAATCAGAGTCATAACGATAGACTCCTTTTGCAATTTTTTGCAAATAGCCCCTTTGGTGCAAACTCCTAATCCCTCTATCTGGGTCTCTAAAAACTTTACCCGTGCGTTTTTGCCATTCTTTTACAACCCAATCTACAACTTCTGGGTGCGGAATATCCCTTTTTGGATTTGCTTTAAAAAATTCCATTATTAAATCAAGTTGGCTACCCTGTTTTTCACTCATCAAACAATCCCTCCTCTTTTTTAATCATCTCTAAAAGCGATTTTTTGCTACAAATGCGCGCCATTTGCTTTCCTACTAATTCTCTAACAATAATCATCAAAGACTTCACCACCTTTCCATTCCAGCCCTTGAGCAAGAGTAAAATATTTACGTCCGCCTCTTTCATCAAAATATGTTCCTAAAGCTATATGAATAAAACAATCATTCTCGTATGTAACTTTTGCTAAAGAATATTTCTTTACATTTGGTGGCTCAAATTTACAAAGCACAAATAAAGCATTTTCATCTATTCTAGAATCTTCTTTATTTTGCATTAGACTTTTCTGTATTGTGCTATTTTGTAAAAGAGCATATTCTACAATCACAGACGAGCCATATTGATTGTTTGAAAATACTTTATCTTTTTGCATATTTTTCGCATAGGCTTCAAGGGGATTTACTTCTTTGGGTTTTGGACAGAGTGGAAACTCGCTTGGCGTTCTCCAATCCCTTTGCTTTGCATTTGCTGGAGAGATAGCCTGTGTATCATAAAAATCATCTTGTATAGATTTAGTGAATTTTGTAAAGGGCTTATAAATCCACTCACCTATACCCTTATTTTGATAAGAATATTCCTTTTTTGCCTGTTTTCTTTGTAAAAATAAATGCTCTAAATTTTTAAGACAATTTTGTGCTTCTTCTGTGCTAACTTGTCGCATCCATTGGAAATTTTGAGATTCATTTGCTAGAGCTCTTTCTCTCAAAATCTTAGGGTTCTTTAAAAATGCTTCAATGCTTCCACAATAATGAATAATCTTTTGACGCGTGAGTGGATTAAGCAGAGCATTTTCAAGTCGTGTAAGATAGCGGAGATTTTCTGGGCGATTATTTTGACGATTGGTATCAATATGGTCTATAATGTGTTCTTTTGTTGGTGGTTCTCCTAGAAAAGCCATAGCTACAATTCTATGCACTCTTGCAGAGCCAAGATAGAGGTAGCCATTTTTATGATTTAATGTGCCAAAACTCCAACAATTATCATTTTTATATCTCTTACCTTTTGCGTGGCGAAACACTGCACCATTATCCCTCACAGAATAAATATTTCCTTTATAAACACATTCTTTTGTTTGCATAAAAATATCAATAGGATTCATCTTATGTCTTTACATCTGTTTTAAGGCTGATTAAATATCTAAAGTGTGTTTGGAAACTCATCAAACAATCCCTTCTCTTTTTTGATTGTTTCTAAAAAACGATTTTTTGAGAGTTCGCAATAGGTGGAATCTAATTCAATGCCTACAAACTGACGCGCATTGAGATAAGATTCTATCATTGTTGTGCCACTCCCACTAAAAGGGTCGCATACCACATCACCTACAAAGGAAAAGAGCTTGATACAGCGGCGTGGTAACTCTCTAGGAAAGGGTGCAGGGTGTCCAATGCGCTTTTTAGATTCTCCATTGAAAGTCCATAGCCCATTAGTCCAATCCATAAATTCCTGCCTTTGTATATTACTTTGTCCTTTGTATCGTTTTTTCCACTCGCCCTTATATAGCACAAGGATTAGCTCCACAGGGGCAATCACATAAGGAGCAGAAGCAGAGAGCCAACTCCCCCACGCAGTGCGCCTTGAAATGTTGCCCTCATTCCATATTATCGTGCTGTGATATTTCCAACCCACTTTTTTAGCAATTTGTGTTAAATCCGCTCCCACACTTTGTTGTCCGCCCTTATTTTTATCCAAAGGGATATTAAGACAGAATCTTGCTCCATTTTTTGCCCAAAAATAGCAGTTTTTTAACCAAATCTTACAAAATTCTAAATATTCTTTATAGTCATTAGAATCTGCATTGGAGTTGTATTCTATCCCTACATTGTAGGGCGGTGAAGTAATGATTAAATCAAGAGTTTCTTTTTGTAAGAGTTTTTTATTTAAGATAGAATCTTGAAATAATGCAATGTCTTTATAATGAAATATAGTATTATCTACATTATTGAGCATATTGTGGGTACTTATGGTCATTTATGCTCCTTAATGCAATATGCTTTTACAATTTTTACAAGAAAAAGATTTAATTTGCGTTTGTGGCATTCTCACTTCTTAGTTGTTTTCTTTTAACTATTTACCTATGCAAGATAGAATAGATTTAAATCTATTTTGAAAACCACCCTTGCCATATTCTTCGCTGTATCTTTCTATTTTTTCTAAATCATCATTATCATATTCTAAAGTCTGTGATTCTTTATCATATTGTCCCTGTAATTTTCGCAGTAAGTTTTGATGTCCACCTTCTCCATTTACAGATTTAGATAGATTATCTATTGCTTCTTGATTAAGTTTAACACTATACACAATAAAACTCCTTCATTGAATTTCGTTCATTATTCTAACATTATTAATTTTAATTTGGACAAATTTTGCCATTTTTCTAGCCTTTCAATCCTCATAATGCTCCCCTAGCAAATCTTTAAAATACTGCATTATATCCTCACTTAGAATCTTATTTTCACTTGCTTTGATAAATGCAGATTCTAAGGCTTGAAATTTCTTAAAATCTATCAAAATATCACAATTTCCTAGATAATAAGGAATATGCTTGATGATTTGCTTAAACACATCAACATAACAATACAAGCTATATTTATCTTGTGTAACATACACCGCATTTGCAGTATTTTTGCTTATAAATGTTTTAGAGCGGCGGAGGGCATTAATATCACGCAGAGTATAAAACATCCCCACTTTGTGCCTTGAATCCACACGATTTTTATTTGGATATTTATCAATATATTTTGCGATAAAATCAAAATCATTGAGTTTAAAAGATTTGCCCTCACGAGTTTTAAAAGAAAAATTACAAATAAAATCAAAATCCATTCCTTGATTGTCTCTTTCATACAAGGCAATAACAATAGGAAAAAATCCCAAAGATTTAGGGCAAAAGATTTGTGAGCTAATGATTGTAGAATCTATCAAGCGATAATGCTTGATAAAATTTTTTAAGGATTTAAAGTTGGATTCCTTAATCAAATAAGAAAGCGGGTGAAGCACACAGATATAATCCGCTTTTAATATATCAAATGAGCGCAAAAAGCTAATGCCTATATCTCGCGCTTTAAGTTGAGAATCCACAGGAGTAGAATCAACATTTTTAAGACAATTTTGCACGATAGAAGTTTTGTCATTATAAGGTGGATTACCTACGATAATGAGTTTAGAAGAATCTAAAATATTAAATTTTTCTCTTGAGACATTTTGCAAGGAGTTTGTATGGAGGAATAAAGGTGCAATGGCATAATCTTTAAAAATTTTTTGAGCCTTTTGCAAGGCTTGCTTATCAATATCTGCGCCAATAATTTGAGTAAATTGTCTATTTGGGAAACTTTGTGGAATCTCTAAAAAACTCCCATAACCACAAGAGCTATCAAGCAAAACATAATCTTTTATATCAATTTTAGCATTTAAAAGCATTTGATACACAAGGCACACGATAGAATCCGGCGTGTAAAAACTCCCTTGATTAATTGTTTGGATTCTGTCTAAATGTGCTTGGGCTGTCATTTATTCTGTTCTCGCTTTACTCTCAATGGTTGAATATTGCAATAAATATGCTAATAGATATTTTTAAGCTTCAGATTTACAAAGCACAAAGTTCTTTATAACTTTTTGCTCCCGCTTGTTTTAAGCTCTCTTTCTCTTTTTCGTTTAATGCCATATCTAAAACGCTTTTTTGGTTATCTACCGCATTTACATCTGCACCAAGCGCAATGAGGGCTTTTATTGCCTGTATTTTAGGGGAGGAGCTAGAGAGAAGTAGAATCATTAAGGGCGTTTGGGAAATCTTATGCTTACCTATTTGAACCTGCGTCCTTGTATCAATGTTTGCGCCATATTTGCAAGCAATTTGAATCTTTTCTATCTCTTGATTGGCAGCACAACGATGTAAGAGATTCCAGCCGTCCCTGCCATAGTCTTCAAACTCCGCTTCTCTCTCAAGTAAAAAGGAGATGATTTGTGAATCTTGCCCACCCGCATCAACATAATATTGCAGAGCATTGCCCCAGCCGTCATTATCATTTGCCTTTAGCCCATATTGGAGCAAAAACTCTAAGATTTGAAAATCTTTTGTCCTATCACACACCAAACAAGCATTTCTAAGTGTAATAGCAGCGTTGAATATCGGTTCTTCCTCATCATCAAAATTTGGGTCATAAAAAAACCGCTGCGCGTCATAATATTGTAAAAATTGTTTCAATTTGCTCAAATCATTTGCTTTGATAATCTCCCATAGCTCATTTTGCAAATCATCTTTATCTTTATGGCTAAGACTTTTTATCTCTTCTAATGGAATCATCTCTTAATCTCCGAGTCAAAAATAACCTCGCATTATAGCAAAAAAAGAGTCTATAAATGCTGCATTTTACTAGCAATAGTGCAAATCTAGTCCGCAAAATGCTATTGTAGAGTGGATTCCCTAATTTTATACAAAGTGCAATCCTAGCCTTAAAACACAAGCTATTAAATATATTTTGGTAAAATTTTCTTAAGTTTAAGGAGAGGCACAATGAAGAGATTAATGATATTATGTTTTGTTAGCTTCGGCTTTATAGATGCTGCACAGAGGCTTGATATACAATGTGAAGTAGGATATAGAGAGAAAATATGTGGTGATGATTATTCTTGCGAAGCTTCAAAGTGTTGGATAAACAACACAGATATTCTCACTGCGTTTAGAAATGATTTAAGGTTTTGGATAGAAATCGCACAAAGAAGAGAAAGGGCTAATGAACCACAAACACAACTTTATCAAAAAGCTTTGTTGCAAGATTTACCAAATATCCAAACCACAAAAAGAGTAGAAATAAAAAACAAGTATGGTCAAACTTGTTTTATGGATATAAAGCGTCCAAATCAAAATACTTTGGAAATAGAGTATAATGACTGCTCTGATGAATCAGA
>NZ_CANBCA010000033.1 GCF_947367035.1 uncultured Helicobacter sp. | reverse complement strand
AGAGATTAAGTGTTGGGTAATCTTAACTCCTATATACTTAAGATGTTTTTAAAATTTCTTCTTGTAGGAATTTGATAAAACTATAAATGGTAATCCAATACATATTCTTCAAACTTTACTAAGATTTCATTATGTAGCTGGCTTTGACGTTTGAGCGAATAAAAATGGTGTTCTAATGAAAGATTTTTAACTTTAATAGGAAATAAAACCTTATTTTCTAGCTCCTCTTTAATGGCAATTTCAGAAAAAATAGAAAGTGCGCCCTGATAAATTACTAAATTCTTAATAGCTACCGTGCAGTTTAATTCAAGGGATATTGGAATCTCAACTCCTTGTTTTGCCAAAGCATTTAAAAAACATTTGCGTTGCTCTGAACCATACTCACGTAAAATCCAAGTCCTATCTAGCAAATCTTGAATACTCCTTGTGCGTGAGGCTAAAATAAAGTCGTTACTTACTACTATTAAAGAATCTGTATGCAACATTTCACTAATTAACCCTTCGGATTTTGCATATTGCGGAGAAATTTTACCTTCAATAAAAGCTAAATCTACTTTGCCGCTTTTTACCAGATCAAAACACTCTTTTGCATTAGAAGTCTGCAATTTTAATTTGACTTTTTTATATGCTTTAGCAAATTCAAAAATAATTCTGGGCAAAAAGTATTCACTGATTGTATGCGTTGCAACAATATTCAACTCTCCTATAATCTCTTGCGTATTTATGCTTTCTAGATTTTTAAGACTTGCGTAGTAGCCTTGCACTACCTCAAGCCACATTCCTCCTAAAAATAATGCCCTAGAAGTAGGCATTAACTTCTTGCCAATGCGTTCAAATAAACGAACACCTATAAGATTCTCCAAACGTTTAACTATCATTGAAACATTAGGCTGGGTGATAGAGAATCTTTCGGCTGTCTGTGTTGGACTTTTACTTTTTAATAAATCTAAAAATATTTCTAAATCCTTAATTCTCATTATCTTGCCCTTATTCAAAATAACTCAAAGAGCTTTTACCAAATTTCTTGCTCTTTATTAGATTAAAAGCACCAATATTAGAAGGAATCGTAAGTGATGAAATATGTTCTAACACGATTAATTTAAAAAGTTTTTTATCTAAGTTTGCTATCATTTGATAACAATTCTCATAAATATCTTGCATACCTTTGCGCGAGTGAAAAGGTGGATCAATATAACCGATACAAGGATATTTTAAGCCCTGAAGAGCAGGCAAATAATGACAAAAAGTATCACCCAAAATTACCCGATAGCTTTCATCACTTTGGCAAATAGTTTGTAAATTAAGCTTCAAAACCTCATAAGCCGATACATTGCATTCAAAAAATAATGCAAAATACGCCCCACGACTTAGTGCTTCAATTCCGATACTACCGCTTCCAGCAAAAAATTCTATAAAATTTACTCCAAAAATGCTTTGGCTTAGAGTGTTAAAAAGGGATTCTTTTAAAATGGCTTTGGAAGAACGTGTGGTCTCCAAAGAAACCATTTGTAGCTTACGCCCTTTGTAGATTCCTCCTAATACTTTAAGCGTAGATTTAATGGATCTATTAGATGTTGTTGAGGAAGTTTTGACATAAGGCTTGCAATCTTGAAAATTATTATGTTTTAATTTTCGTAAATTTTCAGACATTTTTATCCTTATAATGCTCTAAAACTATACTTTCAATTTCTTGAGCATAACGATGCAGCACCTCTTCTATTTTAGACTTTAGCATAGAATTATTAGAATTAAATTTGTTATCTTGCAATGCTGAAGATTCTATTGTTTTGGGAATATCAAAACTTGCACTTGCAACATTCGCCCTTTTAATGTTATCTTCTTCTAATGGTTCTAAATAAATCCTAGATTCTTCATTTTTTGATTCTTGCATTGCTCTACCTCTCACTTTTCTATCAAAAGCCTCCAACTCTTGTAACAAAAGATCACGCGTAAAAGGAATCTTAAGATTTGCTCCTTCAAAATTGCCAATTAAAAACACCGGCTTTTGCGATTCTACAAATTGAGTTGCTACGACAAAATCACAGAGCTTATAACTTGTAAGATATTCTTTTAAATACATTTCTAAACTGCGATCTAACAACAAAGAATCACAAATAAGTGCGATTTTCATTCTATTCCCTTAGCAAAATAATTTATCAATTATAGCGGAATCTTTACTAAAAATTTAGAATTTTTACTTAAGCTAAGCGCAAAATTCTACATTTTAGAATCTTTTTTGCTATAATTTAAAATTTTTAAAAGGACAAATAAGGAGCAACAATGAAAGCAATGGTAATTCAAGGTCCTAATCTTAATATGCTAGGAATCCGAGACCCGCGTATTTATGGAGCAGCCAAGCTTGAAACGATTCATCAAAATATTCAACAACACGCCAAACAAATGGGTGTAGAAGTAGATTTTTTTCAAAGTAACTTTGAAGGTGAAATTGTAGATAAAATCCAAGAATGCTTAGGACAATATGATGGAATCATCATCAATCCTGCCGCTTATTCACATACATCTGTTGCCATTCGCGACGCAATTTCTGCTGTGAATTTACCAACGATTGAAGTGCATATTAGCAATATTCACGCGAGAGAAGATTTCCGACATAAAAGCTTAACTGCGGCAGTTTGTGCAGGCGTCATTGCAGGATTTGGTCCAATGGGTTATCATCTTGCATTACAAGGGTTAGTTCAAATTCTAACAGAGTTAAATGCTATCAAAGAAGCACGCAAACAAGCTGCCACTCAAAACGCACAATCACAACAATAAATATTTTAAGGAGGGCGAATGGAAAACTTTATTATCAAAGATGAAAATGCCCTTTACTTTGAAGTAGGTTATAGTTGCGATAATGCTTTATTTTTAGCTTATGGAAAACAAGGCTATTTCATTACGGACGGGCGCTATGCCACTGAAGCGAAAGAAAACATAAAACAAGAAAAGTTTTCAGTAGAGATTCTTGTTTCAAGTGATTTAATTCGCACTGCACGCACAATTTTAAAAAAATATGAAAAATCTATATTTCATTTTAATCCACAAGAATTTTCAGTTTTTACTTTTGAAAAGCTCAAGAGCAATCTTAAAATAACTTTCATTCCTAAACCAAATTTTCATCAAGAAAAACGTATGATTAAGACTCCAAGAGAAATTGCACTCTTGCACGATTCTCAAAAATTAAATTTCAAGGCGTTCGCAAAATTTGCCAAGTTTCTTAGTAAAAAAGGTGAAAATTGTCTTGAATCGTATTTACACTTTAAATCACAAAGTTTTTTAACTAAAAAGGGGATTTTTGATTTAAGCTTTAATCCCATTGTAGGAATTAACAAAAATGCGGCGAAACCTCACGCTTTACCCTCTAAAGATAAATTGCAAAAAGGTGATTTACTACTTTTTGATGCAGGTTTAAAATATAATCGCTATTGCTCTGATATGACACGCACAGGATATTTTGGTAAAGATGGAATCCAATTCTCTAAAGAACAAAAATTTGCAAATACCCAATTACAAAAAATCTATGATATTGTGCTAAAAGCGCAAGAATGCGCAATTAAAGGTGCAAAGCCCGGAATGAGTGCTAACGAAGTTGATGCGTTGGCACGCGGAGTGATTGAAAAAGCGGGATTTGGCAAATATTTCGTGCATTCCACAGGACACGGAATCGGGCTTGACATTCACGAATTACCAATCATTTCACCAAAATCGCAGACAATCTTGCAAGAGGGAATGGTATTTTCTATTGAACCTGGAATCTACATCCCTAATCATTACGGAGTCCGTATTGAGGATTTGGTTGTTTTAGAAAAAAATGGTGCGCGAGTGCTTGGAATCTAAGATGGAACCCCTTATATCAAACAATACCCTATTAAATAGTAAAAAATCTCCTTGTATCAAAAGGAGAATCCAAAAAAGCTCACACTATTTTGGAATTAAAACCTACCGACTAATCAAAATTAGCGCTGATATGACGCGTCTTGACTATGCAATTCCTTTAAAAGCAGAATCTTTTACATTATCTAAAATTCCACGATTCTGCTTTGTGCGTCCTCCCAATCCTTATTACGCATTTAAGGCATATAAAAAACTTAAGAATTATGCCATTTTAGGAATTGGCGCAAATTGTGGAGAATGTTTAGTAACATTTCACAAACTTTTCAAAAGGTTAAAAAATAAAAATGTTATAATTTCTATTTCGTCCATCTTAAAAAATCCAGCTTTTGGCTATACTGCACAAGCAGATTTTTATAATGCAATTTTATGGATAAAAACCAAGCTTGGCTATGTGGAGTTTTGGAGTTTATGCGCCTATTTAGAGCGCATTTTTGGAAGAAAACGTAAGCGTCCCTTTAAAAACGCTCCACGCACTTTAGACATTGATATTATCGGCTTTAAAAATCAATGCTTAAAATTAAAACATTTACAAATTCCGCATATTGCGTGGTTTGAAAGACCGAGCGTTAGGATTCCATTATTAGAGAGGAAAGTATGAAACTATTTACTTATGCAGGGGAAAGTTCCACCTTAGCACTAGCACAAGCCAAAAAAGAGCTTGGTGATGAATTTTCTATCATCTCACAAAAAAAGCTAAGTGATGGGACATACGAAATTTCTGTGGCTATCAGCGAAGAGGATTTAAAAGAAGCCAAAACAAAAGCTGAACAAGAAAAACAAAAAAATGATAGTTTGGTTACAAAAAATAACAATATTGCTGACCGCTTAGAACTGATTGCACAAAAAGAGATTGAGCGCAAACGCATTGCGCAAAACTTACAAAATACACTTCCAGAAGATGTCTCCTTGCAACTATCTGACGCCGTGCGCCAAATCTCACAAATTGCGGGTGTTGCTTCCAAAATTCCTCCAAAATCTCCCTATCCTAAGCCTTTAACCCAAGCGACCAAAGAATCTGATTCTGCCAAAAATTTAGACGCGGAAAAGAATGAAAAGGCAAAGAAATCGCAAAACAATAAAGAATCCCAAACTGAAAATAAAAAGAAAGATTCCTCCCTTTCCGAAATTAATGACTTGCGTTTAATTCGTGGTGAGATTGATAGATTAAATGATAAATTAAAACTAATTCAAAATATGTTTTGGGAAGAGCGAGGACCAAAACGAGATGGATTGATTATCCCGCACGAGTTTGCAGAAATTTACAGAATCACTAAAGCAAGTGGTATGGCGAAAGAACATTTAGAAAAAATTATGCAATTAACCTTAGAATTGATGCCAATTAAAATGCGCGAAAACTCTGTCCTTATTAAACGTTACTTTAGAGAAGTTTTGCGCAAAATGGTTTATGCAAGAGCAGAGAATTTAAGTAGTAATTCTAAAAACATTATGATGCTTGTTGGTCCCACAGGAGTGGGAAAAACAACAACTCTAGCAAAGCTTGCTGCACGCTATTCTAGACTTTTGAACAAAAATTACAAAGTTGGAATCATCACACTAGATACTTATAGAATCGGTGCGGTAGATCAACTAATGTTTTATGCCAAAAAAATGAAATTAAGCATTGACACGGTAGTAGATACAGAGGAATTTGTCAATGCTTTGGATTCTTTAAAATATTGCGATTATATTCTCATTGACACAGTGGGTAGCTCTCAACACGACAGGGCAAAATTAGAATCCTTAAAAAGTTTTGTCAATGCAGACCCAAACACCAAAATTGATGTAAGCTTGGTAATGAGTGCTACTACAAAATATGAAGATTTAAAGGATATTTATCATACATTTTCTACATTGGGCATTGATACTTTACTTTTTACCAAACTAGATGAAACGCATAGTTATGGCAATATTTTCTCTCTAATTTATGAGACAAAAAAACCTGTAAGCTATTTTTCGGTTGGACAAGAGGTGCCAAACGATTTAAATGTCGCGACAAGTGATTTTCTCATTGATTGTTTGCTTGATGGCTTAATTAAAGGCTGATTATGAAAAACCAAGCGGCAAATTTAGAATTATTACTAGAATCGCCAAAAACCTCCAATACAAAATTCATCACTATCACGAGCGGAAAAGGAGGAGTTGGAAAATCCACCTTTAGCGCTAATCTTGCCTATAAACTTTGGCAATTAGGTTTTAAAGTTGGAATTTTTGATGCGGATATTGGGTTGGCAAATTTGGATATTATGTTTGGTGTGCGTTGTGAAAAGAATCTTTTACACGTGTTAAAAAACCAAGCCAAACTTAAGGACATCATTATCCCAATAGAACGCAATTTATATCTTATTCCGGGAGACTCTGGCACAGATATTTTCCGTTATAAAAGTGAATTTATGTTTGAAACACTGATTGAGGATTCCGCATTTTTGGATAATTTAGATTTTGTTATTATTGATACAGGTGCGGGTATTGGAGAATATACACAAACATTTTTAAAAAATAGTGATGAAGTGATTGTGCTGACGATTCCAGACCCTGCTGCTATCACAGATGCTTATGCAACCATTAAACTAGCTGCAAATTTTAAAGAACGTATTTTTATGTTGATTAATATGACAAAAAATAGTTCGGAAGCTCAAATGATATTTCAAAAGGTGCAAAAAATCGCGCAAACCAATATCAGCAACATCAAACTTGAATTAATCGGGGAGCTTACCAAAACAACTCTCATTAATTATTATAGTAAAAATCGTGGAATCTTTGTCAAAGAAGAGCCAAACTCTACACCTTCTTCAGAAATTGAAGACATTGCACGTAAGTTAGCTAAAAAATTGGAACGGAATGTGCTAGTGCAAGAAGATAAACGATTTGGTAGATTCTTAAAAAAGATTTTAGGTCATTTTTAAGAAATGTTAAGGAAGTAAAATGTCTTTAAAAATGGATAATTTTTTAAGTTTTGCGATTGTAAATGGATTTTTTATCGGACTCTTATTATCCTTTTTGAAATTTGATGAACCTGAAATGATTGTAACAGGGACACTTGTTTCTACAATTGGATTTTATCTGATTACTTTGGTTAGCGTTTCATTATTTGTGAAGTTTTTAGGCAATCAAGAGCATACCATTAAAAGACCAGCCTATAATGATTTGCTAGAAGAATACATTGAAGAGTTTGATAAACGAGAAAAAATTACTAATAAGATTCGTGGATTCTTGCGCACGATGGAGAAAACAATGCGTGAAGACGAAGAGGAGGAAGCACGAACAACAAAGAATAAGAAACCCGAAGCAGAAAAGAACGCCTATGTTGATGACTTCTAATGGCTATCAAAATGCGCTCAAATATTCTCAAGATTCTCTAGCATTAGACTATCTACCCGCATTAAAAGCAATGGCATTTCGTCTAAAAGAGCGTTTGCCTGCTAATGTAGATTTTGCGGATTTAATATCCATTGGCACAGAGGAGCTTATTAAACTAGCACGTAAATATGATAGTAATGTGAGTGATTCGTTTTGGGGATATGCAAAACCTCGTGTGCAAGGAGCAATGATAGATTACTTGCGTAGCTTAGATAGCATTTCACGTCAAATGCGCACGCTTATTAAGCGCATTGATAAAGCAATTGCAAATTACTACAATGAGCATCAAGAAGAACCAGACAATGCCTACTTAAGCAAACTTTTAGGAGAAGAAGAGGAAAAAATCAAAGAGGCAAGAATTGCAAGTGAAATCTATGGGGTTATGCCCTTAGATGACCAATTAGGTTTAGGAAGCGAAGAAACATTAGAACGTATAGAAAAAGAAGAGTTAGTCGAAATCATAGAGCAGATTTTAGAACAAGCTACACAAAATGAGCAACTTGTAATTCAGCTTTATTATTTTGAAGAATTGAATTTTAAAGAAATCAGTGAAGTGATGGAGATTACAGAATCAAGGGTTTCTCAACTCCATAAAGCTGTGATTCGTAAGATTCGTCAATACCTTGAAGAAAGGGGGTTAAATGGCTGATATACTAAGTCAAGAAGAAATTGATGCGCTACTAGATGTCGTAGATGATGGTTCAGAACCTGAAATGGTGGAAAAACCAACTAATGTTGTCCAACAACACCAAATTACACTTTATGATTTCAAGCGTCCAAATCGTGTCAGTAAAGAACAATTACGTGCTTTTCGTGGAATCCACGATAAAATGGCGCGTTCTTTATCCTCTCAAATCTCTGCTATTATGCGTTCCATTGTAGAAATACAGCTTCATAGTGTGGATCAAATGACTTATGGAGAATTCCTAATGAGCTTGCCAAGTCCTACAAGCTTTAATGTTTTTTCTATGAAACCTTTAGATGGCACAGGGGTTTTAGAAATCAATCCAAGTATTGCATTCCCAATGATTGATAGGCTATTAGGAGGCAAAGGGGACCCTTACGAATCTACACGTGAATTTAGTGATATTGAACTAAACTTACTTGATACAATTTTACGCCAAATGATGCAAAATCTTAAAGAAGCTTGGGGACCCGTTACAGAGATTTTCCCAACAGTAGATGTCAAAGAATCTAGTCCTAATGTCGTGCAAATCGTTGCCCAAAATGAAATTGTTATTATGGTGGTTATGGAGATAATTATTGGGCATAGTAGTGGAATGATGAATCTCTGCTATCCTGTTATTTCACTAGAATCTGTGCTTTCGCGTCTAGCAAGTCGTGATATTATGCTTAGCGAAACAAGCTCTAAAAAATCACGAAATAAAGAACTGCAAGCCCTTTTAGGTGGAGCAAAAGTTAATGTCGCTGCAATGCTTGGCGAAACAAAATTAAATATGCACGAAATACTAGATTTAGAAATAGGCGATATCGTCCGACTTGACCGTCCAGCAGATGATACGGTAATTATTAATGTAGATGGACGCGAAAAATTCCTTGCTAGTATCGGTTTGCACCGCTATCGTAAAACAATTGAAGTAAAAGAAATGATAAAAACAGAAAAAGACCAAGTAAAAGAAATCCTAGAAATGCTTGAAGCACAACGCAAATCCAGAGCCAATGAAATTGAAGAAGATTAGGAGTAAATATGCTAAATGATTTTTTGAAACTCATTATCCAAGAAACAGGGGCAACCATTGAGGGTTTGCTTGGACAAGCACCAGAAGTAAGCCATATTGAAGCACAAGATGGAAAAAGTGATTCCATCAAACCTCCAATGGCAAAAATTGACATTAGCACAGAAGATGGTGCAGCACTTGCACTTTTCATTTCACCCAAAGTTGCAACTGCACTTGCAGATATGATGCTAGGAGGAGAGGGAGAGAGCAAAGATGCAATGGAAGCTGATGATTTAGATGCCACAAAAGAAATTGCTTCAAATATCTTTGGAGCTATCTCTACTTCGCTTGGAGGACAAAAAGAATTACCCAAACTTGGTTTTACTCTTAATAATATCAATTTTTTAGCCGATGGAGATTTAGGACTTTCTCAATTTAATGGATTCTACACTTTTGCTTTTCATATCGGTTCCATACAAGATTATTTATATTTTGCCTTTTCTAGTGCATTTGAAAAGCATTTTAATCCTGCGACACAAGAGGCGCCAGCCACAGAATCTAGTGGAGCTGGAAATGCAGCGACTCCAACAAAGGTGGAGCTCAATAGTTCTGAAATGAAAAATATGGCAATGCTCTTGGATGTGCGTTTGCAAGTCAAAGTCCGAATCGGACAAAAAAAAATGCTTTTAAAAGATGTTATTGCGATGGATATTGGAAGCGTTGTAGAGTTAAATCAACTTGCTAATGATCCTTTAGAAGTGCTAGTAGATGACAAAGTGATTGCCAAAGGGGAAGTCATAATCGTAGATGGAAACTTCGGTATCCAAATCACTGAAATTGCACCCAAAAAAGACAGAATAGAGCAACTTTTATAATCACTAAATGACGGAATCACAAAAATCTCTTGAAATTTCTCTTTATCTGCATATTCCTTTTTGTGATAGTAAATGCGGATATTGTGCTTTTAACTCTGAAGTCAATAAAAATCATTTAAAAATATTATATATGACGACCTTAGCAAAATACATTTCCCATAAATTCAAAGAAATTCTAAAAAATACTCAACACAAACAACTTAAAATCACTTCAGTTTATATTGGTGGTGGAACCCCAAGCGTCATACAACCTCATCTTTATGAATCAATATTTGCAGAATTTATGCCTCTATTAAAACCACAAGCAGAAATTAGCATTGAAGCAAATCCCGATTCTTTAACCTTAGAATGGTTAAGCACACTTAAAAGCTTAGGTGTCAATCGCTTAAGCTTAGGAGTACAAAGTTTCGAGAGTAAAAAACTTGCCTTTTTAGAACGGAATCACAACATAGAATCTACCTATAATGCGATTGAAATAGCATTAAAAGTCGGATTAGATAATCTTAATATTGATTTAATCTATGGCACACCTTTTTGCAATAGAAAACTTTTAGAATACGAATTAGAAGTTGCTTGCTCCCTACCTCTTAGCCATATTTCAGCGTATCATCTGAGCCTAGATGAAGGAAGTCGGCTCTACCACAAGTATAAAAAAAATCCTAATGGATTCTTTATATTAAATCCTAGTGAAGAGTTTGAGGACTTCTTGAGTATTGGTCATTTTGTTAGCCATTATCTAAAAAAAGCTGGATTTTGGCAATACGAAGTAAGTAATTACACCAAAGCGAAGCCCTCTTATCACAATCTTAGATATTGGGAGGGTAAAGAATATTTGGGAATTGGAGCAGGTGCAGTTGGCTATACTGAAGGTACGCGCACGACAATGCCAAAAAATATTGAAAGATTCTTAAGTAGTTTTAATGAAGAAAAAGAAATTTTAACCCCACATAATCAACTCTTAGAACATTTGTTTTTGGGATTCCGCTCTTGTGTAGGCGTAGAGGCAAAAAGAATCCCAAATATCCGTAATCTTGGAATTTTACTAAATGAAAACAAAGTAGAAAGAGAGAAAGAGAGAATCTATGCGAAAGACTATTTTCTAGGTGATGAGATTGCCTTATTTGTGAGCTAAGCAGGAAAGAAATTGACAATGCGCATAATATTAGCTTTAGACATAGGATTAAAGAGGATTGGAGTGGCAAAAGCAATCCAAAATATTCCTCTGCCACTTCCTCCAATTTTTCGCAAAAATCGCAATCAAGCAGCAAAAGAAATCAGTCAGCTTATCTTGGAATCTCAAGCAAGTGTGCTAGTCGTTGGAATCCCTTTTGAAAATGATTCTTCCTCTAGCGATAATCCTATCTTGGCAATGCAACGTAGAATTAGACATTTTGTCAGCCTGCTTGCACTTCCATCTCATCTTGAAATTATCTTTTTAGACGAAAGCTTTAGCTCTTTTGAAGCAATGAAAAGACTAGAAACCAAAAAAGATCGCAAAAAAGCACATAGTAAAGATGGCAGTTTAGATTCTCTTGCAGCGATGATTTTACTAGAGCGATACTTACAGAGTGAAAATCTAGTAAGCCAGATTCCAAAGAGCTAGAATCCCGATAATACTACAAATTTCAAGAAGATTGAATGCAACTAATAGCCCACAATAACTAACTCATTCAAGAATAGCTAAACTTACAAATCACATATTTAGAAAAAGAATTTGTATTAGCTTTCTAATATGGAAAAGTATAAGAGGGGGAAAATTGATTGGAAATAAGAATGAAAAACTAAGATAAAAATTAATGTGCTAGAAATAAAACTAAAGACTTATCATTTAGGAGTAAATTAATTTGAACGCCTTGCTTTCCTGTTAGCATTTTTTCAATTTCTTCTTCATTTTTGAAAGATTTTGGTAATGAGATTCCAATAGAAACACCATTTTCTGCAAGGACTGCTTTAGAGCGACCCGCAATAATATTAGTAAATTCCGAAATCACATCTAGCAACTCCTCATCACTTTGTGATTCTTCACCCAAAAGCATCATACTCGCTTCTTTGACAATAGCCTTGCTAAAACACAAAGCTACGATTCCATTCACATCACCCTCAAAGGTAATCATTGCCGCCATAATATCCGTTTGATTACTCTTATTATATTTGGTTACTTTATAATCTGTGCGCCTTGCTTCACCACCTGTTAAAGAAGAAAGAGTTTCTATCGCCGCATTTACAAAGACCGGTAATTGTGCGACCAAATGCTTGGTCAAACCTTGATTCTTTTGTTTTGAAATCTGATGCGCTTTGGCAAACTCTTTAATTTTTACATCATTTTTACATTTATCTACATTGTCAAAAAACAAAATATTACTACGTGCACAAAGCTCTTGTTTATTCTGATCTAAAGGAACTTTCAATCCACAAATTGCAATGTATGCTTCAAATTTTGCATTATTGAGTGCCAAAGACATAATAAAATCAATCACAGCCAAATTAAAGTCTTTTGTATCGCTTGCATCAAAAATAAAAACTCTATATCCCTCCCTTAAACGCGCATTATGTGCTTGAATGTTAAAGAAGAGCGAAATATTCTTATCTGCTTTTTTATAAAGCGTATAAGTTACAATTCCGTTATTAATCGTAATAGGGATAAAATTATTCGTTATATCAAAATATATATCATACAGATAAATTGCCTTATCTGAATACTGACGACGTTTATCCATAAACTCTTCACCGCTATTGACGCATATAACTTCATATCCTTTAGCAGCAAGCTCACGAGAAATTAACGTTTGCATCATACCATCAACATCATAATAAATGATATTTTGATTTAATGGGGGAATTTTTAATCCAAGTAAAAGATTTGCCATATGTTCTGTGCGAAAAAGTGGCAAACTCTTATTTGGAAAAAGAGATTTTAGCTTAGGAAATTGTGTATCATTATAACCTATAAATGCTACTACAATGCTAACTTTATTTTGCATTGCAAGCAAAGCCTTAGCAACAAGTATAGTAGCACCTTCATCAAACTGCGTAATATGCTCAAACGAAAAATAAACTGCTTTTAGAGCAAGAGAGCGAATCGTTGCACTATTAGAAATAAGCACTCCACAAATTTCTTTCGCCTCTTTCATTTCTAAGCACACATCTGGTGCATAAATTGCAATATCGTGTTTGATAATAGGTCTCAACCACCAGCCCTTAAACCTAAACTTTATTTATTATAGACTTCTGCTTCTACCCTTCTATTTTTCTGTCTGCCTTCTTTTGTAGCATTATCTGCAATAGGTCTTGTCTCACCATAACCTTTAGCTTCTAATCTTTCTGGGGCAATTCCTTCTTCTATAATTTTATCTTTAACTGCTGTTGCACGGCGTTCAGATAAACTTTGATTATAATTTGGATTCCCTGTAGAATCTGTATGTCCATTAATAATTGCTGTTTGATCTGGATTTTGTTTCATATATTCTGCAAAATCTGCAATTTCTGCATTATATTCAGGTGAAACATTTGTTGAATCAAATGGGAACTGAACAGAGAATGTATGGATATGAGATAATCCTGGTGTTGGTGCTGACTCCTCTTGTGAATAAGTTCCAAATGGAATACTAAAACCAACCATTGCAACCACATCACTACGTCCATCAAAACTAGCTAAATGGCGAATCTCTGTTTTTAAGTGGAGATATTCTGCAACTTCGTGACGTAACCCCACACCATATTGTCCGAAGAAGTCACTATCCATATTCTGGAAGTTATTAGTTAAATCCTCATAACCAAAACCTCCCAAAATATAAAGGGAAGTCTTATCCCATACATCAAACTCTTTAACAAGATTCACATAGTAACGATTAATATCCGTAGATTGTCCTCTTTGACTACCTTTTGCGTTATCTGCGCGATCGTAACCAATCTCTGTAAGCACACTTGGCGCAACACGACTAGCAAACTTCAAACCATAGCTCAAATCTGCACTATTTTTGTAACGGTCATTGTCAATATGGAAAGTGCCGCCAACTTGCGGAGTAATTTCAAACAAATTATTAGCTGCAAAAAGTGAGCCACTTAATACGAGTGAAAGTGCAAGAATTTTTTTCATAATTTTCTCCTCTGATGATATAAAACCCTAATTATATCTAAAAAATTAGATATAATATGGGTTTTAGTGAAATTTTTATATTTAATTTTAAATTCAAGGTAAAATTTATCCAAATAAAAGGCTATTTGAGAATGAAAGATTTTGAAAAAATTAAACAAAATCTTGTCCAATTCATTGCAACAAGAGTTCAAATAAAAGGTTTTAAATCTGTTGTATTTGGATTAAGTGGTGGGATTGATTCAGCAGTAGTTGCGCGCCTGTGCCAACTTGCTTTTCCTAAAAACCATCAAGCTCTCTTAATGCCCTCCAAACAATCCTCTAAAACAAACTTAACTGATGCTTTAGAATTTTGTCAAATATTTGGCATCTCTCATCAAATCTTTTCTTTAAATCAACCCCAAAGTGCTTTTGAAAATATTTTGCAAGGATTAGATTCTACACCTTTACGATTAGGAAATCTTTGCGCTAGATTGCGAATGATTTATCTCTATGATTATGCTTTTGCTAACAATGCCTTGGTAATTGGCGCAAGCAATAAAAGTGAAATTTCACTTGGTTATGGCACGATTTTTGGCGATTTAGCTTGCGCAATTAATCCAATTGGCAACCTTTATAAAACAGAGATTTACGAACTAGCACGTGTTTTAGAAATTCCAAAAAACATCATAGAAAAAGCACCAAGTGCTGATTTATACGAAGGGCAAAGCGATGAAAAAGAGCTAGGATTTTCTTACGCAATCTTAGATAGAATTATGTTACTATTAGAAAAGGGTGCAAGTGAAAATGAAATCTTGCAACAAGAATTACCAAAAGAAGGATTAAAATTAGTCCAAGATAGAATTGCGCGTTTTGAATTCAAACGCAAGATGCCAGAAATTGCTCAAATTTAAGGAAAAATTATGCGAAATATTCCCTATTTTATCCCAGACATTACTGAAACGGAAAAAGAAGCAATTTTGGGCGTTTTAGAAAATCCGAGCCATAATATTGTATTAGAACTTGAAAAAGAATTTAAAAAATATATTGGGGTAAAATATGCTATTTCAGCAGTTAGTGGAACAGCTGCTTTCCATTTATGCCTTTTCGCTATGGATTTAAAACGTGGGGATAAAATCTTATGCCCTGTGAATTGCCACCCCAGCTTTCCAGAAATGATTCGTCATTTTGACGCAGAGCCTATATTTATAGATATTGAAGAAGACACCTTTTTGATTTCCTTACAAAAATGCAAAGAAACCTTAGAAAAAATTGGTAGTAGAAAACTCCGTGCTATTATTATAAGCCATGTTGCTGGGCAATCTTGTGAAATGGAGCCTTTCTATCAACTAGCAAAACATTATAATATTAAAATTATTGAGGACGCCACAATGGCATTAGGCTTAACTCAAAATGGCTCAAAAATAGGTTCTCATCGCAGTTTTGCAAGTATTTTTAGTATTGTGTTAGATTCTGCAAATCCTGTTGCACAAGCAGGTATGCTCACAACACAAGATGACAAACTTGCTTCACAAGCAATACTTCTGCGCTATCACGGAATCGTAAGTGAAAAAATCACTAGCACGCGTCCCCAATATCTCTATGATGTAGTAGGTATTGGTAACAAATACAACATTAGCTTTCTTGATACTGCACTCTGTCTAAGCCAGCTTAAACGCATTGATTACATCATTAAAAAGCGTCAAGAAATTGCAAAATATTATATAAAAACCCTATCCGATGCCCCACATCTTTTTATGCCAAGCGTTCAATCTGAACATATCTTTTTTCATTTCATTATTAAAGTGGATAAAAATCGCGACCATTTCGCGCGTGAATTAAAAGTTTGTGGAATAGAAACTGCACTGCATTTCGTGCCATTACATCTATTAAGCTACTACAAATACAAATACAAATACAAAATCGGTGATTTCCCCGTTTCACTTAAGAATTATCAACAAATTTTAAGCTTGCCAATTTATAGTGCTATGCAAAAAGAAGATATTGATTATGTTTGCAAACAAGTTTTGCGTCTTGCAAATGAGCGTGTCTAATGCGTGGTATTGAGCAATATTTTTTTGCACCTAATGCACGACAAAAACTTTTTGCTTTTTGTCTATTGCCTTTTAGTTTTATTTATTGCTTCATTGCAACTTTAAAGCGAAAGTTGGCACATTTTTATGACTTTAAGATTCCAATTATTAGTGTTGGAAATCTTGTTTTAGGAGGAAGTGGCAAATCACCCTTTATCTTAGAAATCACTAAGGATTATCCAGAATCTTGTGTAATTTTACGTGGTTTTGGGCGCAAAAGTAAGGGATTAAAGGTCATTAGCATTCAGGGCAATCTTCAAGCTAATGTGCAAATCGCAGGTGATGAAGCAATAATGTTAGCTAAAAACCTAAAAAACGCAAGTGTGATTGTCAGTGAGAATCGTAAAAATGCTATTTTAAAAGCTAAAGAATTAGGAGCTAAAGTCATTTTCCTAGATGATGGATTCCGTTTCAATTTTAAAAAACTCAACATCTTACTTCAGCCCAAACTTGAACCCTATTTTGACTTTTGCATTCCAAGTGGTGGATACCGCGAACATAAAAGTGCGTATAAAGAAGCGGATATTTTAGCAAAAGAGGGTATAGACTATGAACGCAAAATCCAATTACTCCAGCCCACGAAAAGAATGTTACTTCTTACCGCAATTGCAAATCCTTCACGTTTAGAATCTTACTTACCTGATGTGGTGGGTAAAATTATATTAAAAGACCATTCATTTTTTGATAAAACTAAAATATTAGAAGAATATAAGCGTCTAGGTGCTACCTCTTTGCTCGTTACACAAAAAGATGCAACAAAGCTAGAAGAATTTGGTTTGCCACTTTCTATATTGCACCTAGAAATTCTGATT
>NZ_CANBCA010000032.1 GCF_947367035.1 uncultured Helicobacter sp. | reverse complement strand
CTGCAAATTTTAAGGGGGGGGATAATACAGGAAATAAACAGCAGAAAAATATCCTAGCAAGGAGTAAAAATGAAAGCCTTAGTCGCATTTTTTAGCGCAAGCGGTATCACAAGGGAAATTGCTTTAGCCTTAGCAGAGGTGGCAGATGCAAAGCTTTATGAGATAATCCCTGCAGAGCCTTATTCTCAAGCGGATTTGGATTGGAGAGATGAGCAAAGCCGCAGCACAAAAGAGTGCAAAGACAAAGCCTCGCGCCCACAAATTGCTAAAAGCATAGAGATTTCAAGCTACGATACAATCTTTATTGGATTCCCTATTTGGTGGTATAGTGCGCCACAGATTATTTTCACATTTTTAGAATCCCACGATTTTAGTGGCAAAACCATCGTGCCTTTTTGCACAAGCGGTGGGAGTGATTTGAGCAATGCCCCACGCGATATGGCAAAGTGCGCTCCCAATGCGATTTTCAAAGAGGGCAGACGCTTTAATTTTGGCACAAGCAAGGCAAAACTCAAAAAATGGCTTGAGGGTTTAGGAATTGCATAATATTAAAATGCAATTTAAATTTTATTTCCCCTTGACAAATACCAAGTGTCAGGCTTTATAATGTCATTTTATCTTTTCAATAAAGGAGGTGCAATGCAAAAAAATAAAGAATCACTAGAGCGCAGGGAGTTTCTCAAAACCTCTGCAAAATTAGGCATAGGAGCAAGTCTAGTGAGCATTAGTGGATTTGCCTTAAGTGCGTGTGATTCTAAAGGGGATTCTAAGCAAAATCCCAAAAACACGCAGAATCGAGCACAAAGCGGGAGCACAAAAGCCCCACAAAATCAAGGAGCAACAATGAATACAAATCCTCAAGTATGGTATATCACAGGTGCAAGTGGAGGTTTAGGCTTAGAACTTGCAAAATATCTTTTAAGCAAAGGCGATAAGGTTGCGGCAACTTCAAGGAAGCTTAACAATATAGAATCCAAACTTGGCAAAGAATACGCAAACTTCTTACCCTTAGAGCTTAGCTTTAATGGCGATATGAATGCCAAAATCGCCGCAAATTTAGAGGCAGTCAAAAAGAAATTTGGCAGATTGGGTAATGTCGTCAATAATGCAGGATATGGGCTTTTAGGCTTTGTAGAGGAAGTGAGCGAGAAGCAGCTTAGAGAGCAATTTGAGGTTAATGTTTTCGCACCCTTTTTAGTCGCGCAAAATGCCTTAAAGATAATGCGTCCTCAAAGTATCAAAGAGGGAGGCAGCACAGAGAACATTAAGGCGAGAATCTTTAATCTTAGCTCCATTGGGGGCTTTAGAGTATCTAATAACTCCACGCCTTATTGTATGAGTAAATTTGCCATTTCTGCGCTAAGCGAGGGCTTACTCCTTGATGTGAGCGAATATGGAATCCACACGATTAATGTAATGCCAGCGGGATTTCGCACAGAGTTTTTAGGCACAAGTATGGTTTTGGGTGATAAGGAAGTGAGTGATTATGAGGCAAGACGCAAAGCATTTTTGGATAGAAGTGCAAATTATAGTGGCAAACAAGCGGGCAATCCGCAAAAATTTGCAGAGATTCTCTATGATGTCTCACGAATGCAAAAACCGCCTTTTAGTCTCTTTATGGGTGAGGCAGCGTTTAAGAGTGCGGAGAATAAAATCGCGTGGGTAAGTGAGGATATTAAGGCTACACAAGGCTATGCAGGAGCTGCTGACTTTAGCGATTCTGCAGGAAGTGCGTTTGATAAGAGATAACAAAATGATGAAAGCCTTGCTTTAAGCATACGAGGTAGAAAATACACGCCAGAGTTTTGCTTTGATACCAATCTTTATAAAAACATCGCACAAAAGGAAGTTATCGCGCTCGTTTTTGAAATAGGATTTTAGAATCCTAGAAAAACTCCCTAATAAGTAATTGAGTGGAGAGGGCAAAGCACACGCATATTACAATCGGGCGGATAATCCTTGCTCCGTGCTTTATTGCAAGGCGTGCCCCAAAGCTTGCACCGATGATTTGTCCCACACACATAATAATGCCTAGAATCCAAAGCACATTGCCTCCGAGTATGAAAAACAAAGTAGAGGCGATGTTGATACTAAAAACAATCCAACGCGAATGCGCTAAGGCTTTGCTAAGTCCATAACCACCAATACTTACAAGCAGAGCTAAGATGAAAGAGCCAATCCCAATGCCTAAGAATCCTCCATATAATCCTGCTATTGCGATGCTTATAAACAAAAAGATTTTATGAGGATTTTTGGCTCTGTCCTCCTCGCTAATGTTTGGAGAGAGTAAGAAATATGCGCCTACTGCTATCATCACAAAAGGCAAGATTTTTGAGAGCAAAGCAATCTCTATAAATTGCACTAAAATCGCGCCCGATGCTCCAAAGAGCAGTGCAATTATCATTACCGCACGACTTTCTTTCATATCCACCAAACCTTGATGATAATAATGTGCTGCGCTGACGAATGAGCCTACACAGGCTTGAAGCTTATTTGTCGCTAAGGCTTGGATGGGATTTAGTCCGCTTACAAGCAATAAGGGCATTGTTATCATTCCTGCTCCGCCAGAGAGTGAGCCTACAACCCCGCCTACAATAGAAGCAATAAAGAAGAGAGGATAAAAATACAGAGCTATGCCTTCAAATGTAGGGGTTGTAAATGTAGCCATTGTGAATAAATCTAAGCTCATATTTCTCCTTATTAAAGTATCACTTTCTTATGTTGGCAAAAATCAAAATCTTTGCATTATATACTAAATTTTATTTGAAAAAAGGCATTTGCAAATCTTGAATATTTTCTTTCACCCCTTGACAAATACTTAGTATCAGGCTGTATAATTACACAATCTATTTTACAAACAAGGAGGATTCTATGAAATCGTATTGAAGTTTTCAAGACATAGAATGTTTAGTAAATCTGTAATATCATCGTAAATTTTACTCACTTGCGTTGTTTGAGAGTTGAACTTGTTTTCTTGTGTGAACTTCGCTATCTCCTTAAGTGTAAAGCTATCTTTAGAGTTTAGCACACCCATAATTTACTTTTATTCTCCTAAGCTTAAACTCTAACACCTGCGTCACATAATCATTCACTGCACTCTTACTTGCTAAAAATCCTCTACAAACGTTCTGCCAGCCAATAGCCACTCATTATCACAATACCAAGAATCTTTTAAGTATCTTAGAATACCCTTATGATATATTGTTCATTCTAAACAAAAAACCGATTATTATCATTATTTTATTTAAATTTTGAATAAAATTACCACTTTTGTTAAATATATGATTATAAGTTTTGGATTCTAAGCCCCCTATCCAATTTCCCTTAATTTAGAAAGACATTCAAAATTGTTCTTGATGAAGCACGAATCTGCTTAAATCTCTCTAATGACAATTTAATATTTGCAGACTATAATTTTGTCTTTAAATTCTTGTAACTATCTTTAGGGATTCCAATGTTTATTTTCAATCCTCTTTGGACAATTTTTATTTTACTTATGGGTGGATATATTGCTAAACTTATCGGGGTTTTAAAGCAAAAGCAATCCCGCACACTTTTAGATTTCGCCGTTACTTTTACAATCCCTTGCTTAATTTTTGATGGCATTTATCATCTTCAGCTTGATATGACTTTAACTTTATTGATTCTCACGGGACTTTTGTCTAGTTTATTCGCTGGAATGATTGCAGTTTCAGTTGGATATCTCGCCTCTTTTTCACGCTCTACGCTCATTAGTATGTTTTTACTCTCTTCTTTTGGAAACACTCTCTTTATTGGGATTCCTGTGATTGTTGGAATCTATGATACGAGCTTTATAGGAAAAGTTGTATTTTATGACGCTTTAGCAACAGCTCTACCCTTTTCACTCCTTGCACCCTTTATCTTATCTCTTGGGGGCAATCAGCCTCTAAGTCTCTTTCAAAACCTCAAGCGCATTATGATTTTCCCGCCTTTTATTGCACTAACACTTGGATTTTTGTGCAAAGTCATTGAATTACCAGATTTTATTTTTGGTCCTATTCGTGCATTAGGCAACGCAACCACAGCCGTAGCACTATTTGCTATTGGGCTTGGGCTTGGGTTTGGCACAATTAAAAATTCTTATAAATCCGCGACAATTGTTATTTTATGCAAAACACTCATTACACCTTTTTTGTTTATTGGAATCCTAAAGATCTTTAATGTAGAATTTAGTTCCAATAGTATTATTGCAATTTTGGAATCTTCTATGCCGACAATGGCACTTGCTGGCGCAATGATTATCAGAGCAAAACTAGATTCAAATCTTGCAGTCAGCGCAATAGCCTTTGGAATCCTATTTTCTTTTGTTTCTATTCCGCTTCTTTGCTCTATTTTACTTTGAGGATACAATTACACATTCCCAATGAATTTGTCCAACAAACACGCAAAATTTAAAAATTTTTTAATAATTATTGTAGCATAATAAAAAATATCTAAAAAAGGCTTGTTATGAAAAACAGAATCGTTGTAGCAACAGATTTTTCGCAGAGTAGTTTAACTGCACTTACAAAGGCTATGTTCTTAGCTAAGAAGCAAAAATACACGCTTGATGTTGTGCATATTGTAGAATATTCCATTTTCCACGACCCTAAAAAAGATAAAAAAGTTGGTAAAGAGGCACTTGCTAAATTTATCGCCGATAATTTTCCAAAGCCGGAAGTGGAAATCTCTCAATTTTGCTATGTTGGCACAATCCATAAAGAAATCAACAAACACGCTAGAGAACGCGAATGTCGTTTATTGCTTGTAGGGGCAACTGGTGAAACGCAATATTTAACAGAAGTTTTACTAGGTTCAGTAACTAAAAAGATTATTCGTAAATCTGAAATCCCTGTCCTTGTAACCAAAAACGAAGCGCTTCCGGATTATGTAAATATTTTTTCTCCAACTGATTTTTCAGACAATTCCCTAAAACTTGCTAAAACAACAAGAAAATTTTTCCCAGAAGCTAATTTTGTGTTCTATCATATGATTTCACGCCCTTTTGAATTGCGCTTAGGTCGTTATGGTGCAGATGAGGAACAAATTTCTAAGTTTAACAAAAGCGCAGAAGAAGAAGCAAGAGGATATTCTAAGAAATTTTTAGGTAATTTATCTGGTAAAAATGAAATGGTGCTTGATAGCGGGATTCTCTCTTATACTCGTCTTCTAAGTGTGGCAGAATCCAAAAATGTTTCCCTCATTGCTTTACCAACAAGTGGGCAAGTCAGCTTTTTTGCGCTAGATGTATTGCAAAACTCCAATGTAGATGTGCTAATTTGGAAATTTTAATCTAATTTTGAAATTTAAGCTACAAATTCAAATCTTGTGGCTTTATACTAGAATATTTCTGCATCTAACTTCGCAATTGCAAGATTTATTCTAGCTCCAACAAAGGCAATTTATGCAAAATCTCTCTCCGCCTTTGTTTTTCAATCTTAAAGAACGTTTAATCTTTTGTGGGTTTTTATGCCTCATTTTATGTTTCACACTTGGTTTTAAATTCTATCAATTCCAAACCTTAAAATCTCAAAATAACCCCCAAATTACCGCACAAGTCCTGTTACAATACACAAAAACCAAAAATGATAAAAACTATTTTGTATTAAAGTTAAAAAGTGATTTCGGCACTTTTTATACAACTTCACAAGAGGATTTGCGGGACTTGAAATACCGCTTTCTAGCCTTACGCATTATATTAGATAAAATTTCTTTTATAGAATTTCTACGCGGATTCTATGCTCCTAGCTTCAATCTAATTTTACTCTCAAATCAAGACTTTAGAACACCTTTAAGAAAAGCAATTTTAAATCAACACAATACACAACTTATGGGCGAATATTATTTAACACTCTTTCTCTCTGATAGTCTGCCACAAGCTTGGCGAAGCTTGGCTCAAAGCTATGGTATTGCACACATTTTTGCTATCTCTGGATTTCATACCGGAATCCTAAGTGCTGTGGGGTTTTTTATTTTGGGATTCCTTTATAAGCCCTTGCATCAACGATTTTTTCCTTATCGTAATGCTTTTTTTGATTTAGGATTCTTAGTCCTCTTGGGATTAATTGCCTATTATTTCTTACTCACACAATCGCCCTCCTATCTACGCGCTATAACAATGAGTGGCATAGCATTCTTTTTATTGTGGCGCGGATTAGATGTCTTGCAAATAGAATCTTTTATATGGTGCATTCTCGCCTTGCTTGCGTTTTCCCCGCAACTGATTTTTTCTGCGGGATTTTATTTTTCTTGTTTGGGTGTTTTATATATTTTTCTGTTTTTTAAATACTTCCAAGTCCCCAAAACCATTGCTACTAGATTCTTATATGGTGCATTTTTAAATGCTTCAACCTTTTTTCTAATGGGAATCGTAATCTATTATTTTTTCCCTTATTTCTCACCTTTATCACTCTTTTCCCTTGTTATCACTCCGCTTTTTGTATTTTACTATCCCTTAGAATTATTGCTTCACCTATTCGGTATGGGTGGGCTTTTGGATTCCATACTCCTTGAATGGGTCAGTTTAAAAACATATACAATACTCCTAAAACCTGATATTTTATGGTTTATATTATGCAATATACTGACATTTTTAGCCGTCTTTTACTTTCGTGCTTTTCTTGCCCTTTTAATCCTTAATTTAGCCTATTATGGTTATGGAATCTATTTGTATTTTTATGGATTTTAGGCTAAAATGCAAGGATTATTTGAATTTAAGGCTTGGATTGTGAATATTATTGTTTCAAAAATCAGCAAAGGTCTTCTTGCGATTCTGCCCTTTTTGTTACTTTTTTGGATTTTTTCTTTTGTCTATGAATTTTGCGCTAAAATCTTTTATTCTATTTTTGGAATCACCAATGCCAATCTTTTCATCACAATTTTAATCTTTATTCTAAGCCTTGCTTTACTCTATTATATCGGACTATTAGTAGAAAAGAATAAAGAAGTTCTGCTTATTAAAATCACAGAAATGATTATCGGTAAGATTCCATTTGTCAAAAGCGTTTATTCTGGAATCAAAGAGGTTTTAAGTATCTTTTTAGGCAAAAACAAAGAGGGATATTTAGGTGTTGCGTATGTCCATATTGGTAATATGGAACTCATAGGATTCATTACCAAAGAAGAAGGCGATAATTTTTGGGTTTTCGTGCCAACAACCCCTAATCCCACTTCAGGATTCCTTTTAAAACTCCCAAAAGACCAAATAAAACTTTCAGATTTATCTGTAAGTGATGGATTCAAAAAGCTTATTTCTTTAGGTGTGAAATAAATGCAATTCCAACAAAAATTAAAAGACTTAAGCGAACTTGTAATGTTTCAGCATAGTATTTTTTCTATGCCCTTTATTTTTATCGCTATTCTTGTGGCAGCAAATGGTTGGTTTGGCTGGAAATTATTAATTTTTGGCATTATTGCAAGTATTAGCGCGAGGAATTTTGCTATGGCATTTAATCGCTATGCAGATCGCAAATTTGACCGCACGAACCCTCGCACTAAAAACCGCCCAAGTGTAGATGGCAGAATCTCACCCAAAGTAATTTTACTATTTATGTATATTAATGCTGCAATTTTTATATTTATAGGCTATCTTATCAACGATTTATGTTTTTATCTTTCTATTCCTATTTTAATTATTCTTGCAAGCTACTCCTTAATGAAACGTTTCTCAAGTTTGGCACATCTTGTATTGGGATTATCCTTAGGACTTGCACCTATTGCAGGCGTTGCAGCAACAAGTGGTGAGATTCCATTGTGGAGCATTTATTTATGCTTTGGCGTGCTATTTTGGGTCGCTGGGTTTGACTTGCTTTATGCCTTACAAGATATTGAACACGATAAAAAAGAGGGGTTGCATTCTATTCCTAGTGTGTTTGGTGTTACAAAAACCTTATGGATTTCACGTTTTTTCCATTTACTCACACTCGTTTTTTGGGGATTGTTTATTATAGAATCCCATCGTGGTTTTTGGGTATGGATTGGACTTGGGATTTCAGCTATTGCGTTAGGTGTTGAGCAATACTTGGTTTCTAAAAATTTTCATCATATTCCACGTGCATTTTTTACAATTAATGCTTATCTTGGAATCGCATTTTTAGGATTTTGTATTTTAGACTTAATGGCTTAGATATGGAAAATTTCGTTAAAAGTCGTCTCATTAATACTGCTTTAAAAATTGAGTTTGATAAAGCATATATTAATGCAGAATCTTATGCTTTGGAATTTAACAAACTCACACAAAACGATGAAGACCCTATTGGCGAATGGTTGCGTTTAATGCGTGCAAAAAAGGGGAATTTAGAGGGTGAAAATGCAATCATTTTAGAACTTTTAGTAGAAATTTATCGCAAAATAGAATCGTTAGAAACCCATATAGAAGGCAATACTAAAGATTATGTACCATTAGAAAACAAAGCCACTATTCACACAATTGGACACGGCTGTTTTGCCATTTTGGATTCAAACCTTTCAGAAAACACGCTTTATTATGGTAGAATAGAACTTCCAACTTTTCCTACTCGGATTGTGCCTGTCTATTTTATTTATCATTCAGAACTTGCTTGGATTGAGCAAATCCATACAAGAGATGAAATTGAATGGGACGGATATGTAGCAGGAAAGGAACGTGCGCTAATTCGCTCACTTAAACTCAACAAAAAGGCAAGTGATGATAAATGATGCAAATCTACTTCTATGGGGTGGAATCGGGATTGCAATCGTCTTTATTTTATTGATTGTATATTTATATTTAAAAGAAGGAGAAAGTGCCAAACGTTCGCGCCGCTATGAAAAATCTATTGAAGAGCTAAACAAAGAAGTTTATCGTTTGCAAAAAAGAATCAAGGAACAAGAAAATGAGCTAGAACACTTCAAAACTAGCATTAAAGCGCAAATTTATCAAGATACACGTTTAGAAATCAAAAATCTGCTTGATACTAACCTGCATACACAAATAACGCCTATCAAAGTAGAAATGGAATCCCTAAAGACACAATGGAATGATTATAAAAATAACCTTTCTGATATAGAAGAATTGGAAAATAAAATCTTCCGATTAGAAGAGAGGATAAAAGAATTTACCTACACTCCAAGCAACCCTACAAATATTGATGAGGGAAGAATTATTGCAATGTTTAAAGATGGTTGGAGCGTAGATTCCATTGCAAAAGAGTTACGTATTGGCAAGGGTGAAGTGGAATTTACACTTAAATTCGCTAATTTGAATTAAGGGGAAGTAATGGATTTTCGTGTGCCTGCGACAAGCGCGAATCTAGGACCGGGTTTTGATAGCTTGGGACTTGCTTTGGAACTTTATAATCTTTTTAACCTAAAACCCTCCAAATTTACCTCTATTCAAATTCACGGGGAAGGCGCAAAGAATCCTAAACTACGAGTAGATAATGTATTTGTTAGAATTTTTAATGAACAGCTAAAAAAATTAATTGGCAAAACTTTACCTTTCAAATTTACTTTTGATAATTCAATTCCAATTTCAAGAGGTTTAGGAAGTAGTTCAGCTGTAATTATCGGAGCTATTAGTGCAGCCTTTAAAGTCGCAGAGATTCCATTGGATAAACAAAAAATTTTAAATCTAGCTTTACATTATGAATCACACCCAGATAATATCACTCCTGCTTGTATGGGCGGATTCAATGCTTGTATGCTCACACAACATAACCGTGAAGTGCGTTTTGTGCAATCCCCTCTGCCCGATTTTATTCAAGCAGTTGTCGTAATCCCAAATCAATCCATCTCCACCCATTTATCGCGCCAAACTCTACCAAAAAAATATAGCCAAAAAGATGCCGTATTCAATCTTTCTCACTCAAATGTTTTAACAAGTGCTTTTATCACTCAAAAGTTTGAATTATTGCGCGAAGCGAGTATGGATAGATTTCATCAATACTATCGTATGAAGCAAATTCCACTGCTCTTTGAAGTCCAAAAATGCGCTCTTTCTTATGGTGCGTTAATGAGTACGCTTTCTGGCAGTGGTTCAACTTTTTTTAATTTATGTTACAAAGAAGATAGTGCGCAATTACATAAGTCCTTAAGTCAAAAATTTCCAAGACTCAAAATCTTAACACTAAATTTTGATAATCTTGGCGTTGTTTTTGATGATGAATTTAAGCTTTAGCTTGTTATAATTAAAATTTTATGTCTAATCCGATTAGAATGTGTATCGTATGTAGAGGTCGCTTTCCACAAGCACAATTAATCCGTTTGCAATGCAAGGATTCTGCATTAACAAGTTTCAATGGCATAGGGAGAAGTTTTTATCTTTGTTTGCATTGCAAAGAAACGTCAAAAACTAGCGATTGCATCGCAAAAATTTGTAAATTGGATAAAAAACACAAAGAAATGATTAAATTTGCATTAAAGGAGATTTTTCTATATGGATAAAATCCGTATTAGTGAGATTGCTAAGGAGCTAGGCAAGACTAGCAAGGAAGTGCTACAAAAAGCCCAAGAACTAGGTTTTGAATCCAAAACGGCTTCAAGCAGTGTTACAACAGAACAAGCAAGTGTCTTATACAACTATATCTTGTCCGGCGTTAATCCCATCACAGAATCCATAGCAAAAAATTCTAAAGAAAGTAAAAAAAATGTTGAAGCTAAAGAGCCTACCGAAAAAGTAAAACATAAAATACAAAAAAAGGACCAAGAAAAAACAAAATCTTCCACTTCAAAAACAACAGCTAAAAGCACTTCTTCCAAAGCCAAAAAAGACTCTATTAAAAACAATCAAAAATCTGACCCAAAAATACAAGAAGAAATTCAAAAGGTTATTCAAGAGTTCCAAGATGTTCTACCAAATGAAATAAACAGCTTTTCCCAAGAATCTTTCATAGAGGCTAAACTAGAATCTGAAAAAACAAAGATTGATGCAAAAGATATTAAGGCATCTGTTCAAATCTCTCAAGAAAATCCTGCTATTAAACGCACAGGATTGAGAATCGTTAAAAAACGTGATATTCGTGAAAATGAAGAAACGCCAAAATTAGAGAATCGTAAAGAATCTCCACGCACTTTACAGGACTTATTAGGCAACCTAGAAGAGAATCAAAAACACAGCAAAGATAAAAAAAGGAAAAAGGAAAAAGGAAATACACATACAAGTAAAAATCTAGGACAACAAAAAATAGATTTGCTAGATAATAGAGAGTTTTATAGCTCTAATGATGATGAGGAAGAAGATATTATTTTGTTTGACTTAAGCGTGCAAGATGAACGCAATATGGAAGAAGAAGATAATGAACGCAAAGCCACCACAGAGCGTATCAAGATTCAAAGGCATAATCCCTTTATGGAACAGGGTAGCACACGTAGATCTAGTCGTAAAAAAGCTCCAAAAGTGCAAAAGGTTGAAGAAGCCATCAGTGGGATCGTTAAAATCCATGAAGAAATTCGCGCCTATGAATTTGCTGAAAAAATTGGAAGAAGCATAGGGGAAGTCATCAAAGTGCTTTTTTCTCTTGGAATGATGGTAACAAAAAATGACTTTTTAGAAAAAGATGCAATTGAAATTCTAGCTGAAGAATTTGGAATCCAAATTGAACTTATTAATAATGCAGAAGAGCTAGATTATACGCAACTAGATGAAAAAGAAGAAAGCGAAAAAGACCTGTTAGCGAGAGCGCCTGTTGTTACGATTATGGGACACGTGGATCACGGCAAGACTTCTTTGTTAGACTATATTAGAAATACCAAAATAGCACACGGGGAAGCAGGCGGAATCACACAGCATATTGGTGCTTATACAATTAATAAAAATGGCAAACAAATTACTTTTATTGACACACCAGGACACGAGGCATTTAGTGAAATGCGTGCAAGAGGGGCGCAAGTAACTGATATTGCAATTATTGTAATTGCCGCAGATGATGGTGTGAAACCTCAAACAATTGAGGCTTTAAATCACGCTAAAGCGGCAAATGCCCCTATTATTATCGCGGTCAATAAAATTGACAAGCCAGAGGCGAATCCAGACAAGCTTAAAGCAGAAGCTGCGGAGCTTGGTTTCACTCCATTGGAATGGGGTGGAACTTATGAATTTGTGCATATTTCAGCCAAGAGTGGCGAAGGAATTGATGATTTATTAGAAACCATTTTATTGCAAGCAGAAATTTTGGAGCTTAAAGCCAATCCAAACAAATCTGCACGTGCCATTGTGATTGAAAGTAGTCTTGAAAAAGGCAAAGGACCTGTTGCAACATTGATTGTTCAAAACGGAACTTTACAGATAGGGGATAGTATTATCGCTGATACTGCATTTGGACGTGTCCGTGCCATTAGTGATGATATGGGCAAGTCTATTAGCAAAATTCCTCCATCAGGTGTTGGAGTTATCACAGGATTAAATGAAGTGCCTCCTGCTGGTTCTATTTTACTTGCAGTAGAAAACGATAATATTGCAAGAGATTATGCACAAAAACGTGCTGCACACTTGCGTCAAAAAGAACTCTCGCATTCTACAAAAGTCTCTTTTGATGAACTTAGCTCTATGGTTGCCCAAGGACAACTTAAAAGTCTGCCTGTGATTATCAAAGCAGATACACAGGGTAGTTTAGAGGCAATTAGGGGTAGTTTAGAAAAACTGCAAAATGAAGAAGTCAAAGTTAATATTATTCACAAAGGAGTTGGTGGAATCACAGAAAGTGATTTAGCCCTAGCTGGAGCAAGCACAAACTGCATTATCTTAGGATTTAATGTTCGTCCAACAGGAAGCGTAAAAAATAAAGCCAAAGAATTGGGAATCCAAATCAAAACCTATTCAATCATTTACGCACTCCTTGATGATATTAAAGCCTTGCTTGGTGGCTTACTCTCGCCTGTTTTAGAAGAAGAAAACACAGGACAAGCTGAAGTACGTGAGACTTTCAATATCGCCAAAGTTGGAACGATTGCAGGTTGTTTTGTAACTGATGGCGTAATCCAAAGAGGAATCAAAGTGCGCTTAATTCGCAATGGCGTTGTAATTCATAATGGTAATATTCTTTCACTTAAACGTTTCAAAGATGATACGCGTGAAGTAGCTAAAGGCTTTGAATGTGGAATTATGTTAGAAAATTACAACGATATTCAAATAGGCGATGTCTTTGAAACCTACAAAGAAGTAGAAAAACAAAGGACGCTTTAATGCGAGATATAAAGCTTGCTCGTGCACAATCCCTATTAAAAGAAATTTTGCCAAGCGCATTAGCCAACCTTAATGATATGCGTTTGAATGCTTTAAATGTAGTAGATGTAAAATGTTCGCGTGGAAAATATTTTGCCGAAGTTTTTTTAAATGCTCCTTTTGCAACTAAGCAAGAAAAATTGGAGATTCTCTCTCAACTCAAAAAGGCACACGGAATCATCAAAGAATATTGTTTAGAAGAAACAGGTTGGTTTCGTTGTCCAGACTTTAAGTTTAGCTTTGATACAACCTTAGAGCAAGAAAATCGCTTAGACAAAATATTTGACACAATTCAAAAAGAGCGTGAAAGCAAACAAAAGGAATATTAATGACGCTTGTTCCTGATTTAGAGGATAAAATCAAAAAATTAGTAGAAAGTTTAGGTTTTATACTTTATGATATTCTAAGTGTAAAAGAGAATGAAAATGAAATCTTACGCATTTGTATTACAAAGCCAAATACAAAAGAAAATGATAATATAACTCTTGAAGACTGCCAAGAAGTCAGTCTGTCTCTTTCGCCTCTCTTAGATGTCGAAATGCTAACTTCTAAAAAGTATTTTTTAGAAGTTAGCTCCCCTGGCATTGAGCGCATACTTAAAAATCAGACACATTATAAAAGTGCTATAGGAGAACTTGTAAAAATTAAAACGTTGGATAAACAAGAATTTAGAGGCAAATTGCTGCAAGTAAATGAAAATGCTCTTATTCTAGAAAATAATCAAATAATTCTACTAGACTCTATTAAAAAAGCTCAAACTTATTTTGAATGGTGAAAGCAAAAGATTGCAAAGCATAGAGAAAGATGAATTTTACTTAAATCTTTGCCTGCAAAATGCTTGGCAGAACCAAATCCTAACTCTACCCAATCCATCAGTTAGTGCGCTCGTATTAGATAAATATGGGGCAATCATCAGCTTGGAATCCCATCAAGAATGCGGCAAACCACACGCCGAAGTGCTTGCATTGCAAAAAGCCTATGTAAATTTAAGCGGTGATGATGCAATTTTATTATTAAAAGATTCTGCACAAATCCATAACTATTTGATACAACATTCTAAAAATCTCTTTCGCGATTCTACCATTTATGTAAGTTTGGAACCTTGTAGTAGTTTAAAATGTGGTGAAACTCCCTCGTGCGCAACATTATTAAAGACAATAAAGATAAAACGTGTCGTCATTGCCGCTCAAGATATTCATAAACAAGCAAAAGGAGGAGCAGAAGAGCTAGAACAATGTGGAATCTCTGTAACCAAAGCTTGGAAATCAAAAAACTTGACATCTATTAATCATAAAGCTAATCACCTCTTGCTTCCTTTCAAATCCTTGCAGACAAAAGAGCGTTTTATACTTTATAAATATGCTTGTAGGTTAGATGGGAGTATCAATGGTGGGCAGATTAGCTCCAAAGCCGCTCAAGAACAAATACACAATTATCGGACAAGAGCTAATTCTCTACTCATCTCTGGCAAAACTATCAGAATAGATAAACCAATCCTTGATACACGATTTGCAACATTAAATTCTAAAGACACTCCTAATGTGACAATCTTAACAAATGATAAAAATTTTCCTAGAGTTGCTCCACTTTTTAATGTGTCAAATAGAGAAGTAAAAATAGTACACAATGTGGATTCCTTATTGCACGATGCAAAAGGATTTATAATTTGTGAGGGCGGTGCAGGGCTATTTGAAACACTGCAACCTCACATTGATATGCTTCTTATAATCCTAAACCCAAGCATCAATACAAAATTTAGCCTTTCTATGCGACTTAATCAATCTTTCCACTTTGCTCATAGTATGCAAGTAGGAGAAGATTTATTCCTATGGCTCCTGCCAAAACAAATATAATTACCAATAATTATTGCTAGAGAGCAGGTATTCTTTCTGCTTATTTCTTTTAGCCTTATTGGCGCAAAAACAAGCCTAAGAAAACCTTGCTATTTCTTTTGTTGTTTGGCTTCTAAACTTTCTTCTACAACAAATTCTTTTTTTAGTTTATCTAAAGTTTTACTTCCAAACCCCTTGACATTTCCCAACTCCTCAACAGATTGAAAAGGCTTTTTAGACCGATAATCAATAATAGCTTGTGCTTTTGCCTCACCAACTCCCTTGACACTCATCAACTCTTCTTTGCTTGCTGTATTAAGATTTACTGCACCAAATAACCACGAAGCGATAAATAACCACATTGCTAAAACTTTCATTTTATCTCCTTAATTTAGTAATATCAAATTTTACCTCATTAAAAAGAAATTTTTATCATTTTATTATAAATACATAAAAACAAATTTATTCAAATATTACTAAAAGAAACATTATTTTTGCGTTTTTATCATTAAATCAACCTATAATCATAAGGAATCTAAAATAGCACTCAAATCAAGACTTTATTTATACATAATTATTGATGAAATGAATCACGGGATTCTAAGATTTTAGGTGAGATTATCACACTTATTGAACCAAACAAGAGAATCTGGAGTGATGAGGAGCTATTTGGTGAGCCAAAGAATCTCTAGAAAAGATGAATGCAAGAATTGAATTTTGCTTGAAAAGGACACACATTAAAATGAATATAAAAAGGTTAGAAAGCCTCCGATCCATTATTTACCAAAAAGATTATTCCACTTTTACGGGAGTATTTATATGATGATTGTGCCTAGATTGAAGCAATGCTTAATGGTAATGGAATGAGAAAATTTTCAAAAATTTGTGATGACACTAACTAGATAACACAAACAACAATGAAGCAAAAACACCTTGTGTATCGTCTAGCAGCAAAGATTTGGTGTAAGTAAAATTAAGCGACTTATTGAAAAAATTGCAAAACTTGCCATTGTGATAAGGTTTGCAAAAGTTTTGATGAAGCACTCTACACATTTTTCGTGTGAATTTTGTATATTTGCCCCTTTCAAGATAAAATAATAGTATAAATCCTAACACTTAGTGTTTGTCAAGGGGAAAATAAGATTTTAAAATCTACAGCCCTACGCTCTTTGCCGCATCGCTATTGGGTGCGTATCTATCCCCTATGATGACAATCTTGCTTAGCTCCTTATTGATTTCTTTTAGCTCGTTAAGACTAAAGTGCAATAAACTTGCGTTAAGATTCTCCTCTAGTCTATGAATCTTGGTCGTCTCTGGGATTGGAATCACAAAGCTTTTGTTAGAGAGAATCCACGCTAAGGCGACTTGTGCGACACTTGCTGGTTTGCCATTGATACTTTTGCTCTGCGCTACTTTTTTGATAAACTCAATCACACTTTGATTTGCCTCTAGGGCTTCCTTGGTATAACGTGGCATAGACGCGCGGAAATCAAGCGTTTTGTGAAAAGTCGTGTTTTTATTAAAGTTTCCACCTAAAAATCCTCTATCAAGTGGAGAATAAGCGACAATCGTGATTCCTAGCTTTTGGCAAGTATCCATTATGCCATTTTGCTCTAAGTCGCGGAATGCCATAGAGTATTGACTCTGCATTGCCACAGGGGCAAAGACTTTGTGCGCCCTCTCTATTGTCTTAATCCCTGCTTCGCCTAACGCCCACGCCTTGATTTTGCCCATTTTGACTAAATCTTTCATCGTCCCTGCCACTTCCTCAATAGGCGTGTCAATATCCACTCTATGCTGCGTGTAGAGGTCAATACAATCCCTTTTTAAACGTTTCAAGCTCCCATCAACTGCGCGCATAATAGACTTGCGACTAGAATCTAGCTGTTGTTTGCCAAAGGGATAGTAAAAGCCAAATTTGGTATTGATGACGATTTTGTCTTTATAACCTTTCAAAGCCTCGCCGAGTAGCTCCTCATTGGTATGTGGTCCATACACTTCAGCGGTATCAAAGAATGTATATCCCAAATCCACCGCTTTATGCAGCAGCTTTATCATTTCTTTTTTATCCCTTGCAGGTCCGTGATTGGCACTCATTCCCATACAACCTAAGCCAATCGCGGAGACTTTTAAATCGCCAATTTTTCTTTGTGGAATCTCACGATTCTTTGTATTTGTGCTCTCTTTGCGTGCTTGAGTAGATTCTTTAGAATCTTTTGCAAACGCACTAGAGCTAAAAAATGCCATTGTAGCAAGTGCTGCACTTGTTTTTAGAAATTCTCGTCTTGAATCTTTTGCTGATTTTTCTTTCATTGTATTTCCTTGTATGTTTGTTATCATTTATTTACCTATTACTACAACGGCGCAATCTCATCAAGCGCACTTAGGGCGTTTAAGCTTCTAGGGTAG
>NZ_CANBCA010000031.1 GCF_947367035.1 uncultured Helicobacter sp. | reverse complement strand
TCAATTTGTTAGTATTTTCATCTAATGGTCTAGCCCTGTTTAATAAATACATATCTTCCATTGTGGGTTGATAGGGATTGTGTGTAGTTAAAATTTTGACTACTCTTGATTCTATACCCATTTTTGTAAGACTATTATAAACAGGAAAGAAATTATAAGCTCCGTGAATATGGATTGAACTAATATGCTTGGGGTCTAATTTTGAATATTCTGTTATTGGTAAAATTTCTCTAAACAATCTTTGTCTTTTTTCAAGCAAGTCTAAAGAGGTTTTTGTGCTTATTTCATTATTGCATTGTGTATATTGTAGTCTAGCATCTAAAACAAGCCCTAAATCTTCATTTTCTAATCTTTCGTGTGTCGCAATATTAGGAAATAAAAAGCAACATTGTAAATCTTCTTGTATTTGGAATAAAGGATTATTCTCTGTAAAGCCTTGAAATAAAGATGAGATATAACCAACGCTTCCTCCTTTTAATAAATCAAAAGATTGATGGCAATGGACATAGTGTTTAAGCATATTTTTCCTTTAATACTTGTTTTATTGATGCTAATATTTGAGATTCTTGGTCCCATTTATGTATTGGCAAGATTTTTCCTTTTGAGGGGTCTCCTTCAAAATAGTGGGTAACACCTTGTTCTTGTTCTTTAAGTGAAAAACCATATAAATTCATTTTTTTGAAGTCTATGTTTTCTAATATCCATAATGCCACGATTAGTCCCATTGACATTACTCTTATATCGTATTTAATTAAAATATCAATACAGGGAATTTGTGCCACATTAGCCCCAGAAAATATCCAATTTTTTAGTATATTAAACCGATTCATTAGTGTTTTTCTATTGGTATGAGCACATAAAACAAAATCAAATGATATATTCTCTCTTTCCATAATAGAATTGAGTGCAGGTGTTAAAGCCCACACATTTGTTTTTTTACCATAGTCATTAATATATTTTTCATCAATGGAAAAGTTATTGAAGCGGATAACGACATCGTGTGAGTCAATTTCCATTCCTTTATTTTTACCAAGTTCGCAAGGGCTATTGCCTACGATGGCTATACTTTTTTGTCTAAGATATTTTACAAAAGATTTGGTATGACTTTCCAATAAAGCATAATAGGCTTTGATTATGGCAAAATCGTTAAAGTTGCTCATTTCTTCAAATTTTTCAACGCCTAAGAATAGTGAAAAATTTGCTTGATGTATATAGGGAGTTACAGAAGGAATAATGTTCATCTGTCTTGCCAATAAAAAAATATCGTTATTTATTATAGAGTTTTTTGATAGAACGCTATAAGATGTATGTAGTAAAAAATATTGTATAAAATCAATGAACTCTAAATCCTTTTCACTTTCTGGTATATTTGAAAAAGTCAAGATGTCGTTTTGTATATCGTTTATATTGCTGTCAAATACACTCATTTCGTTGGTTGCAAGGTAAAATTTAAGGTGAGCATAACTATACAATATGGAAAAATCTTCTTTTAAATAGTCTGAAAGTGGTAAAGTTTTTGCATAATGAATCGGGTAATAGTTATCAACAACTTCAGCAGATATATTTTTCAAATTAAATTCTTTCTGTAAAGATTTGATAAATCTTAAAACTCTGTGATTGCATTTTATTCCGTATTTTTCTATGATTTCTCTAGCAATTTCTTTAATATTAGAAACTAGAAAATTCTGTTTGCTTAACATAGCTTTATCGTGATAAGTTTTTAAATGAGTTAGTAAGAAGCCCAAAATAGCAGCATATCTTTGATTTTTCTGCACTTGCTCTAGGACATATTTCGTAACAATTAGGATTTTATGGAAGTTAGAATAGTTTAAGACGCTTTGAGAGATATTATCTCTCCGATACCTATACCCACCACCGGGAATAATTTTTACTTTTTTAATTTGTGAAAATAATAAAGCAATAAAAGCAATATCTTCGTATCCCTTGCTGTTTTCATTTAACTTGATATTTTGAGTCATTAAAAAATCTCTCAAATATATGCCAAGACAAATTCCACAATTTCCCAAAGCTAACCTATCTTGTATTTCTTGTTCTGTTAATATGTCCAATGTGTTTTTTGCATAATATGGATTATATAAATTAACTACATTGTTTTTTATTCCATTTCTAGTTTCTATATAAGTATCATAAAAGCAAGCTTGCAAAGAATTTTTTTGAATTTGTTGTAATAGAATACTATAATATTTGCTTGGCAAAATATCATCTGGTTCAAAGATACAAATATATTTACCATTTGCTTTATTTATACCCAAATTAACTGCTTTGCCATAGCCGCCATTGATTGAATTTTTAATTAGCTGGAAATGGATATGTGGTGCATTTGTTTTTGAAATTAATTGTTGGATTATTAGTGGAGTATCATCTGTTGAACAATCATCAATAAAAAGTATTTCAAAATTTTTTATATCTTTTTGTGAAATTAAAGACTTGAAAGAATCATCAATATATGCACTTACATTATAACAAGGCACGATGATTGACAGCAAAACTTCCATTTATGTCCTTAATTTTCTTTAAATTGTCTATAAACTCTATAAAACTTAAAAGGTAGCAGTAAAATTTCTCCCTTATACCAATTTGTATAAGCCTTTAAAAAAGTGAATCCAAGAGAATAGGAAAGATGTTTGCAAGTTTTAAGTCCCTCGTAATAATCACTAAAATCATCTAAATTTAAGGTTTTGGATTCTAGTTGTCCCCAATGGTTTGTGAGATTTTTTAGCTTAAAAGTTAAAATAAATATTCTCATCGGATTTTTTGTTTTTAAAATTTCAGCTCCCAATTTATAAGAAAGCTGATTTTTCACCCTCTCTACTGCACCTTTAGGCTTTAAGCAGACATTTTCATAAAACTCTTGCGGGTCTTTTAGGATTCTTTGGAGTTTGGCTCTTTGGAATGTATCAAAAAACTTCCAATCCAACTCACCTTTTGCTTCTAGCTCTAAAAACTCACTTTGGATTCTTTGGAGGAAAGGTAATTTGTATGCGTCCATAATGCGCCCTAAAATCCAATTATGCCCACCAAAGCGCAAATAACTCACAAGAGGAATTAGGTTTTTAAAATTAGGATATTCCTCAAGTTTTTTGCGAATGAAATCATATTCTTTGCTTAGATTTAAGGCTTTCTCTAAAGAAATATTATTCACCGATGAGCTTTCATTGTCTTGCCTATAACAATAAAATGCTTGATTGACAAAAAACATTTTTTGTGCAAACAAATGGGCAAAAAACCAAAATCCTGTATCTTGATAAGCCGCTCCCAAGCTTTCATTATGGTAGATTTGATTTTCCTTTAAAAACGAAAGCTTGAAAATCCCGCTTGGATTCATAATGCCACTTTGAGTAAAAACTCTCATATCTTTTGCATTTAAATTCTTATGATAAAGACATTTAGTCCAATTTATCAAACGCGTGTGCGTGAATATCCTCTCTCCATTTTTATCTATAAACTCTAGCATATCCCCCTTTACCACATCGCATTCTTTCTCTTTTGCGATTCTGTAAAGCTCCGCATACATTGTAGGTTGGATATAATCATCACTTTCTACGATTCCGAGATACTCGCCTTGAGCTGCTTTGATACCAAGATTCATTTGGTGTCCATAGGATTTTTTCTGTGAGAGGAGAACCTTAAGCCTTTTGTCTTTGGATTCTAGCTCTTTTAAATATTCCAAAGTGCCATCGGTGGAATTTGCATCAACGCATAGAATCTCAATCTCTTGCAAAGTCTGATTTAGCACACTTTGGAGGCATTCTTCTATGTAGCGTATGGAGTTTAAAGAGGGAATGACAATAGAGACTTTAGGATTCATTGCGCAAACTCTCTCTTAACAAGCTCCAAAGCAGCATAAATCACATCTTGCATATCATAATATTTATATTCCCCAAGTCGTCCGCCAAACAAAACATTAGCCTCTGACTTAGCAAGCTCTTGATATTTTGCAAAAAGTGCTTGATTTTTGTCATCGTTAATGGGATAGTAAGGCTCTTTACTCTTATCCCAATCTTGGGGATATTCTTTGGAAATAATCGTTCGCTCTTGTGTGCCAAACTCAAAGTGCTTGTGTTCAATAATCCGCGTGTAAGGCGTCTGTTCGTCTGTGAAATTTACCACTGCTACGCCTTGATAGTTTGGAATTTCTAAAGTCTCGTGCGTAAAATGCAGGCTTCTATACTCCAATGCACCGAGTTTGTAGCCGAAGTAGGAATCTATCGCCCCTGTGAAAAGCACCTTTTTGGCTTGGCTTTTCAACTCCTCTTGATGAGCCAAAAAGTCAGTATTCAAACGCACTTCACATTGGGACAAAAGCTTTTGAAAAATTGGAGTGTAGCCACCCTTTGGGATTCCTTGATAAGGGTCATTGAAGTAATTATTATCATAGGTTAATCGCACAGGAATCCTGCGGATAATGGAGGCGGGCAAATCCTTGCATTCTCTCCCCCATTGCTTTTGGGTGTAGCCTTTGATGAATTTTTCATACACATCAGAGCCTACGAGGGAGAGGGCTTGTTCCTCTAGGTTTTTTGGCTCACCTTTTAGGTTTTTGAGGGCGGATTTTCTTTGGGATTCTATAATGTCTCGGGCTTGTTTAGGTGTGGAGATATTCCAAAGCTTGCAAAAGGTGTTCATATTAAAGGGTAGATTGTAAATCTCGCCTTTGTAGTTTGCAAGCGGAGAGTTGATGAAGTGATTAAAGTCCGCAAATTGCCGCACATAGTCCCAAATTGCTTTGGAGGAGGTGCGAAAAATATGCGCGCCATAGAGATGAACATTAATGTTTTCTTGTGTTTTGGTGTAGCAGTTTCCGCCGATAGAATCGCGTTTTTCTACAATTAGGCATTTTTTGCCCCTCTTAGAGGCTTCATAGGCAAAAATACTTCCAAACAACCCACTTCCTGCGATACAATAATCAAACACAACTTTTACCTTAAATTACGACTTTAAATTAACTCTGTATTGAAAATAAGACTTTTCAAATCTGCCATTATACATTATAAATTCTTAAAATTACACACCAAATGATTTAAGGGAGAATCACAGGTTGCAATTCATCTTAAACCCTGCAAAGCAGGGCTAGGCTTAAGCTAATAAGCCTTGACAACAATTATACAAAGCAGTATAATTGCGCACAAGATGAATTTGACGACTTTCATCTTTGCTCCTTTTGGGGCATAGATTTTGCCGCAGGGTGTGAGACCTGTGGCAAACACCCTGCGAAATTATACTTCAAAATCCCAAAATTTAAGTTTCAATCTTTCTATTAAAACACACGAAGTGCAGCTTTTTCTTATTAATCCAAATCTTTTTGCGAGCTATAATAGGCTTTGCGATTCCTAAATAACCTTTTAGATAGCCTCTAAATAAAGCATTCCTAGCACAAATCCATTTCCAACATAAAGAAAATATTTGTATTGAAAAGTCTTATTTTCAATAGTAAATAAATAGGGTATCTAATGAATATATTAAAGCCATTTTTAAGTCCCAAAAAATTAAGAAAACTACAAAATAATCCCCAAGCGTTTTTTAAAGACGCGCTAGATAAACGCATTGTCCCGATTCAAAATCAACTAAAAACCCTAAAACCTAAGAAAAATCACGCTTTTGCAGAATATTACATTATCTCCGCAGTGTATAATGTAGAAAAATATTTGGACGATTATTTTAACTCTATCCTCAAGCAAAGATTAGATTTCAAAAACAATATTACTATTATCTGCGTAGATGACGGCAGCACTGATGGGAGCGCAGAGATTATCCAAAAATATCAAAAGAGATTTCCAAAGAATATCGTCTATCTCCATAAAGAGAACGGCGGGCAAGCAAGTGCAAGGAATCTAGGAATAAAGTGGCTGCAAGAGAAACTAGGCTATCTTGATGAGGCAAATGCAGGAATTACCACTTCCTCGCAAGGACGCTGGGCAGACGAAAGAATCTATAATCCTAGCAATAAGCCCATTTGGGTAACCTTTACCGACCCAGATGATTTCTTGGATAGAGATTATTTCTATGAAGTGGATAAAGTTTTGGAGGAAAATAAAAGCAACAATATAAAGCTAGTTTGCACTTACCCTATTTTGTATCAAGAGTCGCTCAAGTCTTATCAAGATGTTCATTTCGCAAAGAATCAATTTATCAAAGAGGTGCAACTTATAAGTATAAGTATAAGTATAAGTATAAGTATAAGTATAAGTATAAGTATAAGTATAAGGTGCTTTTTCTACCTTGACATTTTAGCAAAGGAAAGATTACTTTTTGATGAGGATTGCAGACCTGTGTTTGAAGATGCTAAATTCTATCTCTCTTATCTTTTGGTAACACAAGAAGCAAAAATGGCATTGGTAAAAAGTGCTAAATTTTTCAACAGAAAGAGAAGTGATGCTACCAGCACTCTTGATGGTGCTAGAACAAAAGTTGATGGTGCGCTTAAAGTCTCTACCATAGGTTGTTTAGAAATACTTGAAAGATATAAGCAAAAGTTAGGCGAAGTTACACCTCTTGTGATTACAAATGTGTTGGCTGAAATTTATTTTCAAACAAGACCTTTTGTAAATTATCCAAACGATGTTGTATCTAATGAAACAATAGAATCATATATGGAAGTTTTAAAAAAAATTTTTACTTTTATTGATGTGCAGACTATCTTAAAACAACCTTATTTTGGTTTTGATTTTAAAGTTGGAATCTTAAATTGTTTTAAAAACGAATATCCACCCCTTCAAAACGCCTATATTGATGGATTTGATGTAAAAAAAGAGCAAATTTTAATTAAATACTTCACTCCTGATGATAAAGATATAGAATCCATAAGGTTTGACGGGAAAGAAGTCTATGCGGATTACGAAAAAATTGTGCAAAATGATTTTTTAGATAGAGCGTTTTACTATGAGAAGCGTTTATGGGTGCGTATTCCAAAGAATGCCAAGAAGTTAGAAATTTTTGTTAGAGGGCAGAGATCTTGGATTATTTTCAATGAAAAAGGACAAGATAGTTTAGTGGTTGAGTATTTGCGGAATCATTTTGAGAAACTCCGACCAAATGGCAATTTATGGTTATTTGCCGATAGAAGCAATGAGGCTGATGATAATGCTGAACGCCTTTATCGTTATATTTCAAAAAATTATCCAGAACAAAATGTAATTTATGTTTTAGATAAAAATTGTGATGATTGGGACAGGCTTAAACGAGACAAGTTTAGTCTTGTAGATTTTGGTGGAGCAGAGTTTTCGGATATTTTACAAAATTGTGATAAATTTATTTGTTCGCATTTAGACGCCGATATAATGCAACATATTCACAAACGACCCTATATTGATTATGTGGAATTGGAACACGGTGAAACTATTGCAAACAACTGCGCAGCTTGGTTTAATGGTAATCCAATCAAGCTATTAACTGCTAGCTGTGGCTTGGAGTATAGATATATTGCCGCTAATTATACTAGATATAAGATAGGATACAAAGAAGTAAAGCTGACGGGGTTTGCAAGATATGATTCTTTGTTGAAAGGAAACAAAAAGAATACTAAAAAAATATTGATTATGCCAACTTGGAGGCTTTATTTAAGAGGTTCTGGAAGCGGTAAGCAAAGAATGGAATCCAATAAAGATGTCTATAAATTCTTACAATCAGATTATTTTAAGGCTTGGAATTCTTTTTGGCAAGACGAAAGGTTGAAAGAGCTTTGTGAATACTATAACTATGAGATTATATTGATTCCTCATTTTCAAATGAGAGGTTATTTTGGGTATTTTGATATGCCAAAATACATTAATGTAATCAATAGAGATGATGGAAAATCTTTGCAAACTTTTTTTCAAGAATGTGATCTGCTCATTACCGATCATTCAAGCATTAATTTTACAATGGCTTATATTCAAAAACCAACGATTTATTATCAATTTAATGAAGAAAAGAAATTAATGGGTCATCACCCAGTAGAAAAGAGATTTGACTACCGCAAAGATGGCTTTGGTCCTGTCGTTACCACTGAAGAGGATTTATTGCAAGAGCTTGAGGTTTTGCTAAAAAACGATTGCAAAGTAGGAGAGCCTTATAAATCCAACATAGAAAATACCTTTGAGTTTAGAGATGGAAAATGTTGTGAGCGAATTTATCAAGCAATTTTGGAACTAGATAAACCCTACGAGAGAAAATGGACGCTAGATTATGTCCTAAACCTTGCACAAAATGCCTTGAACGCGAAGTGCTATAAAGAAGCAAGTGAAAGATTTAGGTTTGTGCTAGAGCATTTGGGAGAATTAACCACCGCGTCATTGCGAGGAATGAGTAAAACGAATGACGAAGCAATCCATAATCCTGCAGACTTTAAAGATTTCATTGCAGAATCAAGGGTTGATAAAGTTAATGACGGCTTAAGTGAGGAAATCCTTTTTGATTACCTCTTAGCTTCAAGATTTAATCAAACCTCTAAAGAGGCTTTGGAGTTTATCAAAGCACAAGGGATTGAGCGCAAACTTGCACTTTCTAATAAAACAAAATTTGAAATCATTAAGAATTACATTGAAATCCTAGATGCTAAGGAAGTGATTGCAAGATTAGAGGATTTAAGAGAGACAATCCCAGCGCAAGATTTGCTAGAGTTTGCTTATCTTAAACTTAGAATCTATGCGTATTTGGGGGATAAAGTAAAACTTAAAGAAGTCTATAATGAGTTGAAAAACACTTACAATATTGACAAAAAAGACTTGGATTTGGATTTATTCTTATTCCAAAACGAACTCATTAAAGCCGCAAGTATCCAAGCTACTGCCACTTCTGCGGGGGGGGGGCGAATATTTGCCTACCTTGCCTTTTTCCAAGAAGTGCGTAAGCTAAAGAAAGAGTTGAGGGAGAAAAGGAAATGATTTCAAATAATAGGTGGATTGCCACGAATCGCAAGCAATTCTCGCAATGACGGAGTGCGTGTCAAGATTAAAACATATTAAGGAGTTAAAGTGGCAATGGAATTTGACATTCAAGAAAGCACAAAAATAAAGGGTGTTTATATTATCACACCCAATAAGTTTAAAGATTTAAGAGGCGAGATTTGGACTGGTTTTACGCAGGAGCATTTAGGGAATCTTGTGCCAAAAGGTTTGCAATTTAAACATGATAAATTCATCAATTCTCATTTGAATGTTTTGCGTGGAATCCACGGAGATATTAAAACTTACAAGCTTGTAACTTGTGTGTATGGAGAGATTCAGCAAGTAGTGGTGGATTGCAGAAAGGATAGCCCAACTTATCTAAAGTGGGAGAGTTGGGAGATTTCTCCACAGAATCAAAAACTCATTTTGCTTCCACCCAATATGGGAAATGCACATTGCGTTTTATCTAAAGAAGCAGTGTATTATTACAAGCTTGCCTATGAGGGCGAATATTTAGATGCACCTGACCAATTTACTTACGCGTGGAATGATGAGAGAATTGGTGTAGATTGGAAAGTCAAGAATCCTATTTTGTCGCAGAGAGACATTCTAGCGGCAAAAGGAAACTAAATGCAAAAAGATTCTAAGATTTATATCGCGGGGCATAGAGGCACGGCGGGAAGTGCTTTAGTGGAGGTTTTGGAGCAAAGAGGCTTTAAGAATCTCATCACAAGAACACATCAAGAGCTTGATTTGAGCAATCAAGAGGCAGTGGAGGAGTTTTTTAAACAAGAAAAACCAGAGTATGTGTTTTTGTGTGCGGTGTTACCTTGTGGAGCGGCAAATGTCGCGCAGAGGGCGGATTTTTTGTATGTTAATACAATGATACAAAATAACATTATCCATAGTTCTTATTTAAATAGCGTCAAAAAGCTTATTTGCTATGGTTCAGGCTATATGTATCCAGAAAATGCAAAGAATCCTTTAAAAGAAGAATATCTTTTTAATGGTGAGCTTGAATGGGGAGCGACTTCCTTTGGGGTGGCAAAGGTTGCAGGCGCATTGCTTTGCGAATCGTATAATCTCCAATATGGCACGAATTTTTTGTGTTTGGCACTCAATAATCTTTATGGCACAAGGGCGAATTTTGATTTTGCCAAATCAAGAGTTTTGCCTGCATTGTTGCGCAAGTTTCACTTGGCTAGGCTTTTGGAGCTAGGGGAGCAAAAGGCACTTTGTGAGGATATAGGAGTGAAAAGATTACAAGAAGCAGAGGAGTTTTGCCAAAAGTTTGGAATCTCAAAGGCAAGCGTGGAGATTTGGGGAAGCGGCAAAGTAAGGCGTGAGTTTTTGCATAGCTTTGATTTAGCCGATGCAAGTATCTTTATAATGCAAAATGTGGATTTTAAAGACTTGCATAAGGGTGGAAAATTTGTCAAAAACACGCATATTAATGTCGGCACAGGCGTGGATTATACGATTAAAGAAGTGGCGTTGATGATAAAAGAAATTGTAGGTTTTAAGGGCGAATTGAGATTCAATACAGAAAAGCCCGATAGCACAATGGATAGATTAATGGACATTTCTAAAATCAAAAGCTTAGGGTGGAATCCCAAAATACAACTTCAACAAGGAATTACAATGATGTATCAATGGTATAAAGAGTGCGGGGGGGGGGGGCTTTAGGTGAAAAGTTTCCTTTGTCGGCTTGTAAAGCAAAAGTTGGAATCGCAAATGCTCGTTTTAGAGATTTTAAGCCTGCTTTTGTTTTGGAGGTGTGCTGTGCGTAAAGATTCTAAGATTTATATCGCAGGGCATAAGGGTTTGACAGGCAGTGCAATCCTTGAAAATCTTAAACAAAAAGGTTATCAAAACTTTGTTTTAAGAACGCACAAAGAATTGGATTTAACAAGACAAAAGGAAGTAGAAGAGTTTTTCATAAAAGAAAAGCCCGAATATGTCTTCTTGTGTGCTGCAAGAGTGGGTGGGATTATCGCAAACAATACTTACCGAGCAAATTTTATTTATGAAAACTTGATGATTCAAAATAATGTAATCCATAGTGCCTATTTAAGCGGAGTTCAAAAGCTTTTATTTTTAGGCACGACTTGTATTTATCCCAAAAATTCTCCCCAGCCTATCAAAGAGGAGTATCTGCTCACAAGTGAGCTAGAATATACCAATGAGCCTTATGCAATCGCAAAAATCGCAGGACTTAAGATGTGTGAGGCTTATAATCTCCAATATGGCACGAATTTCATCAGTGTAATGCCCACAGGAATTTATGGTGCAAACGATAATTTTAATTTAGAAAATTGCCATGTTTTGCCTGCATTTATCCGCAAAATGCACTTAGCAAAGCTTTTGAGTGAGAATAAAGAACAAGCACTGATTGCGGCTGTAAATGTTGCAAACTTCAATCAAGCAAAAGAATATTGCGCAAGATTTGGAATCTTTGAAAATAAAGTGGAGATTTGGGGAAGCGGGAATCCAAGGCGAGAGTTTTTACACAATACAGATATGGCAGACGCTTGTGTATTTGTAATGGAAAATGTGGATTTTAAGGATTTACACAATAATGAAAAAGAAATCAAAAATACACATATCAATATAGGTTATGGAAGTGATGTTTCTATCAGAGAGTTAGCAGAACTGATTGCAAAGATTGTCGGCTTTAAGGGTGAATTTTTCTTTGATACTTCTAAGCCCGATGGGACATTCAGAAAATTACCCGATTGTTCTAGGTTGGAGAGTTTCGGGTGGAAGTATCAAATCAGCTTAGAATCTGGAATCTCAATGCTTTATGATTGGTATTTGAAGCAAAATGCAATCAGACAATGATGATTTTTAAGGAAAATTAATGAAAAAACAAGTGCTTATCACAGGATTTACCGGGCAAGTTGGTTCGCAAATGGCGGATTTCTTGCTAGAGAATACCGATTATGAGATTATTGGTTTAATGCGTTGGCAAGAGAGTATGGATAATACCTATCATCTAAGCGATAGGATTAACAAAAAGGATAGAATCAGTGTTTTTTATGCGGATTTGAATGATTATTCTAGTTTGCAAAAGCTTTTTGAGAGCAAAAAGCCTGATTTTATCTTTCACCTAGCGGCGCAAAGCTTCCCTAAGACTTCCTTTGATATTCCGCTTGAAACTTTGCAGACAAATATTATTGGCACAGCAAATATCCTAGAAAATATCCGAATCTTAAAACAAAAGGAAGGTTACGACCCTGTTGTGCATATTTGCTCCTCTAGTGAAGTGTATGGGCGCGCACCTGTTGGAGTAAGACTGAATGAGAATACTCCATTCCACGGGGCTTCTCCTTATAGCATTAGCAAGATTGGCACAGATTATTTGGGGCGATTCTATGGTGAGGCGTATGGAATCCGCACTTTTGTAACGCGTATGGGGACGCATAGCGGTCCAAGACGCAGTGATGTGTTTTTTGAAAGCACGGTGGCAAAGCAGATTGCGCTGATTGAAGCGGGATACCAAGAGCCAATTATCAAGGTGGGGAATCTTGAAAGCACACGCACTTTTCAAGATTGTAGAGATGCGATTCGGGCGTATTATCTTCTTAGCTTAGAGAGCCAAAAGGGCAAAGTGCCTTGCGGAGAAGCTTTTAATATTGCAGGAGAAGAAGCATTTAAATTGCCTGAAGTGATTGAGATTCTTTTAAGCTTTAGCACATTTTCCGCAGCAAATTCTGCGGGGGGGGGGGGATTTTAGTAGTAGAAGATGCGCATAGATTGCGTCCAATTGACGCGAATTATCAAATGTTTGACAACACAAAAATAAAAAGTTTTATCGATTGGAAACCAGAAATTCCAGCTAGACAGATGTTTAAAGACTTGCTCCAACATTGGAGAGATGAAATCAAGAAAGGCAGGATTCCTCTCAATCGGTAAAACGATTGAGAGGAAAGAATGGAAAAAATTTTGGTTACAGGTGGAGCAGGATATATCGGTTCTCTTTTAGTGCCAACTTTGTTGGATAAGGGATATAAAGTAAGTGTAGTGGATAACTTGTTTTTCAATCAAACGCCACTTTTAAGTTTGGCGCATAATGCAAACTTTGAATTTGTCTTAGGAGACGTTTTGAATAAAGATTTGCTTGCAAATGAAGTTAAAAAGGCGGACATTATTATACCTTTGGCTGCTTTAGTGGGCGCGCCTTTGTGCAAAAGAAGCCCCAAGCTTGCTAGAATGGTAAATTTTGAGCAAATTAAAAATTTAGCAGATATGGCTTCAGATTCTCAAATGTTTATTTTTCCTAATACCAATAGCGGCTATGGAATCGGAGATAAAGACGCAAAGTGTGATGAAAATTCGCCGCTTAATCCGATTTCAGAGTATGGTAAAGATAAAGTAGAGGCAGAACAATATCTACTTGATAAAGGCAATGCGGTAACTTTTCGCCTTGCAACGGTGTTTGGAGTCTCTCCTAGAATGAGGCTTGATTTGTTTGTGAATGATTTTACCTATCGGGCTTATAAGGATAGATTTTTGGTGCTATTTGAGGAGCATTTCAGAAGAAATTATATCCATGTGCGTGATGTTGTGAAAGGATTTTTGCACGCAATTAAAAATTACGACAAGATGAAAGGCGAAGCCTATAATATGGGATTGAGTAGCGCAAATCTCACCAAAAGGCAATTAGCGGAAAAAATCAAAGAATATGTGCCAGAGCTTTATATCCATAGTGCGCAGATTGGAGAAGACCCAGATAAGAGGGATTATCTTGTGAATAATGCGAAGTTAGAGGCAACAGGTTGGAGTGCAGATAATTCTTTAGATAGCGGAATCTTAGAGCTTTTGAGGGGATTTAAGATGATGAAAGTTAGCAATTTTGCAAATGTATAAGGAGAGAAAATGCAAAAAGAGCAGATTTTTAAAATGCAAGAATCTTTAAACAAGCTGTTGCACCAAATAGAAAATCATCAGCAAAGCAAAGCACCCATTTTAGAACTTAACGCTTTAATCGACGCGGTGGCAAATCAGGAGAAGTTGGAGTTTAGGAGTAAAACACTTGAAAGCCTAGAGGGATTGATTGCTGCAATATGCGACCCTTTAGGGCTCGGAAAACTAAATTTGATGTTAAAAAACGCAAAAGTTCCGCCTAAATATTACGATATTTTTTATGAAATGTTGGCTTCAGAATCCTGCGGGGGGGGGGGGCATTTGAAGCCTCTTTGCATTGATTGTGGAGTGCACGCTGGCTTGATTAGTGATTTGATGTTGTATTGTGGAGCAAGAGTGATGAGTTTTGAGCCGAATATTTATTTAAATTTCTTTATCAATAATATTTTTCTTGATTGGGTGTAAAGGAGCAGAATGAAAACTATTAGAAGTATGACACCTTTGAGGCTTGGGCTTGCAGGAGGAGGGACAGATATTAATCTGTATTGTGATAAATACACAGGATTTGTGCTGAATGCGACGATTTCAAAATATATTCATTGCACACTTAAGGTTACAGATAATAGCAGAATTGCATTTGTTTCTCCCGATACAAATGCAAGAAGTGAATATAAGAGTGCAGAAGTTTTAGAGATTGATGGGGAAATGGATATTTATAAAAGCATTTACAATCGCCTTGTGAAAGATTTTATCCATAAACCGCTAAGTTTTGAGCTTACAACTTATTCTGATGTGCCAAGTGGGAGCGGGCTTGGAGGAAGCTCTACTTTGGTAGTAGGTATTATCAAGGCTTTTGTGGAATGGCTGCATTTACCGCTAGGAGAATACGACATTGCTAAACTTGCCTATGAAATAGAAAGAGAGGATTTGGGGATTGTTGGCGGAGCGCAAGACCAATATGCTGCAACTTTTGGTGGGTTTAACTTTATGGAGTTTTACGCCGATAAACGCGTGATTGTCAATCCTTTGCGGATAAAAAATTGGATTATGAGTGAATTAGAAGAACAAATTGTGCTTTATTTTACAAACATCACGCGAGAAGCAAAAGATATAGAGGAGCATAAAAAGGAAAAACTTGGAGATGAAAAATCTCTCGCGGCAATGCACGCTATTAAACAAGACGCAAGCAATATGAAAGAAGCCTTACTTAAAGGGGATTTTAAATCTCTAGCTAAGATTTTAGGTAAGTCTTGGCAAAGCAAGAAAATTATTTCTGAAATTGTCAGTAATGATGAGCTAGACAGAATCTACAATTTGGCTATTGATAATGGAGCTTATAGCGGTAAAACAAGCGGGGCTGGGGCAGGTGGGTTTATGTTTTTTATGATAGATCCTGCTAAGAAATACGAATTAATTAAACTGCTAAATCAAGAGCAGGGTTATGTTGAAGAGTTTAATTTTACTAAAGAGGGAGCAAAATCTTGGATAGTTTAGAAGTCTATGTAGAAAATCAAATCGCAGATTCCATTACAACAAAACAAAAAATTTTGGGTAATGAATCTTTATTGCAACAAATCAAGCAGGCGGGATTAAAATGTATAGAAGTTTATAAAAATGGAAATAAAACCCTTATAGCAGGAAATGGCGGAAGCGCAGCAGATGCGCAACATATTGCTGGAGAATTTGTGAGTAGATTTTATTTTGATAGACCGGGGATTCCCTCTATCGCATTGACGACAGATACTAGCATACTTACTGCCATAGGGAATGATTATGGCTATGAAAAGATTTTTGCAAGGCAACTAGAAGCAAATGGCGTCAAAGGAGATTTGTTTGTTGGAATCTCTACAAGTGGGAATAGCAAAAATATCTTAGAAGCCTTAAAGGTTTGCAAAAATAAGGGAATTTTTAGTGTGGGATTGAGCGGGGAAAGTGGAGGAGCTATGCAAGAGCTTTGCGATATTTGTATTAAAGTGCCATCAAATACGACACCGCGCATTCAAGAATCCCATATTCTCATCGGACATATTCTCTGCGCCATTGTAGAGGAGCAACTCTTTGGCAAAGGATTTGCAAACTAATGCAAGCAATCGTATTGGCAGGAGGATTTGGGACGAGGATTAAAGCAGTCATTAAAGAGATTCCAAAGCCTATGGCTCCCATTGGCGAAAAACCCTTTTTGGAATATATTTTAAGATACCTCAAACATCAAGGGATTTGCAGTGTGATTCTTAGCGTTTCTTATCGTTATGAGGTTATCCAAGAATATTTCCAAGATAACTTTTTGGGTTTGGAGATTTTATATAGCATTGAAAAAGAGCCTTTGGGCACAGGTGGAGCGATAAAACAGGCTTTGGAGTTAGCAAATAGGAATCCTCTTTTTGTGCTTAATGGAGATACTTATTTTGATGTCTGCCTAAGTAATTTAAAGCTTGAGGAGGGAAGCAAGATTTGCTTAGGGTTAAAAAAGATGAAAAACTTTGAGAGATATGGTTGTGTAGAAATCAATCAAAAGGGACGCATTGAAGCCTTTAAAGAGAAAGAGTTTAGGCAAGAGGGTTTGATTAATGGTGGTGTGTATTTGATAGATAAGAGGTTGTTTGATGGTTTTTCTTTGGAAAATAAATTTTCTTTTGAATCTTTTTTGCAAAATCATTTCAAGGAATTAAAAGTTAGCGCAAGAGTCTTTGAAGATTTTTTTATTGATATTGGGATTCCAGAGGATTATGAGCTAGCAAAAATAAAAATGCAAGATTTTTAATAAATTTTATTCATTATATTTTTTAAATTAATAAGGAAAAAAATGCAAAAAGTTTATTTGGTCAGCTTTGCAGACACAAGGCTTGGAATTAGTGCTTGTAGATTCAAGCAAGAAGCTGAAGAAATGAATATTTTTGAGGATATTTTTATTTATAGTGAATGTTCTTTGCCGCTTGTTTTTAAAGAGAAATTTAGGGATAAATTTTATGTGGATTCAAAAAATGGTGAAGTTTTTCACTATAACACAGGTTATTCTAAAAAATTGAATGGACTTTCTTATTCTCGTGGTTTTGGGTATTGGTGCTGGAAGCCCAAAGTGATTTTAATGGCATTAGAGCAAATCAAAGAAGGAGATTTACTCGTTTTCTTGGATATTGGTATGGAGTTTTGCGCTTCTAAGAGAGAGGAGCTAATAGAGATGTTAGAAAAGACCAATCAAAAAGAAATTGTAGGGTTGCAGTTTGATGAAGCAGAAAAGAAATGGCAAAAGGGCGATACTCTGGCATATTTTGATTTAACTAATAATGAGGAATTTTTAAACTCTGGGCAATTTGGCAGCGGAATGATTTTTTTAAAGAAAAGCAAAAAGACTTTTAAAATCATCTCTGAATGGATGGAAATTTTTGATAAACATTATGATTTTGTAACCGATGAACCCTCAAAACTTCCCAACAAAAAGGAGTTTGTGAGAAATTCTCATGACCAAGCGATTTGGAGTATTTTAATCAAAAAGTATAAGGGTGCATCTTTCCCGCGCACTTTTTATTATGAAAGGGCAGACAATGCACACGCTCTGCTTGTGCGTAGGAATAAAATCTATCTCCCAAGTAATGCAAAAGAGACAAATTTCTTTAACAATCAAGTGTTAAAAGGCGGAAAAAGGGGAGCGCATAACACTTCACATATTTATACTTTTGTCAATGAATATCAAGAGTTGAAAGCTAGGGCGGAGTTAAAGATTAAAGAAAGAAATCCAAAGCCTCAAAATTCTATTTCTCGTATCCACTCCCACCTAGCCTACAAACTAGGGCAAGCTTTGATTCTAAACTCTAAAAGTCTTTGGGGATATATAAGAATGCCTTATGTTTTATCTTATATCAAAGAAGCACACAAAAAAGAGATTGCAGACTATCAAGCAAAAATAGCAAAGAATCCTAAATTAAAACTTCCTCCTTTAGAATCCTATGCAGACTACAAGCA
>NZ_CANBCA010000030.1 GCF_947367035.1 uncultured Helicobacter sp. | reverse complement strand
TAGAATCTTTAATCAAGATTTGTCCTAGTTGATAGCTAAGATGGGATTGGGTTCTTGTTGTTGCAGTGCCAAAGAGAGCAACTTCAAGGTTTGTAATTCTTTCTTGAATAGAATGAGAATTGGGTTTAGAATCTATGGTTTTGTTTTGAGGCTTTATTGTTTTAAAATTTAATTGATGAAACTTTTTAGGTAGTATAGGCAAAGGCACATCATCGTCACAATTCTCAAAATAAGCAAAACGATTTTTATTTGTATTACAATAGAGTGTATCATAAACAAACTCTAACTTTTCTTGTGCGCTCTGCAAGGATTCTAGCTTTGATTCTATGGATTTAGGGGAGAGAAAAATCTCTTTTTTATAGGTGAATTTGAAATCTTCCTTGTGTATTTGCCCATAATGCTCTGTCGTTGCTTTATCCCAACTATGCACACACTCTCCACTCCAAAAAATATTACTTTTAACTTCCTTGCAAGGATTCCCTGCATTAATGGTATTAGACATAAACTTTTTAGCAGTTACCAAACTTTTCGCTCCAATGACTGCGCCCGAAGCGATAAAACAACCTTTAAGGAATCCCACTTCCTGTCCTACCCAAATATGGTCGCCCAAATAAATACTTTTGCTAGAATTAATGCGTAAATTAGAGGTTTTATCATAAATCAAATGAGGGTCAGCCGTCCTACACCAAAGGGAATGAGAAATCAAACTATTACTACCTATAATAATATTTTGACGCTCTGATAGACAAAACCACCTTCGATTACTACCTATAGCAGGGTTGAAGTAATTATTATTCCCTATGAAGCATACGCTATCGTGCCACACTTCAATAGAATCCGCATTCATTGTAGAATCGCCAATAAATACTAAAGCATTATTGCCACCAAAATTGATATTTGTATTTTTTAAATAGCTCTTTTCACTCAAAAACAAGACATTATTCTTGCCCATAAAGTTAATTTTAGAATTTACTTGACGATTCAAATCTCCATAAATCACATTGCCATTTTGTCTTAAGTGTTTTTGCATTTTATTTTTGCTCTTCACGTATGGATTTTACAATATCCACTTCCCAAAAAAACTCCACCCAATCACTCACTTCTCGCAAGATAAAATCTGGCTTAAAGCTTGCAGTGGGTTTATGAAAAATACACGCTGTTTTGAAGTCAATGCTAGAATTGATTTCTGTTAAGATATTATAAACCTTTTCCATACTTGTGCCTGTATCTACAATTTCATCCACAAGTAAAATGCGTTGATTTCCACTAAGTTCAGGAATATTTGAAATCTGAATCTCTTGTTGGATTTTATTAAAGAATGAGGAAGCATTAATCGTATAAACGCGTCTTAAATCTAATGCGATTCCCAAAAAATGTGCCATTGTCAGCCCACCACGCGAAATTGCCACGATTCCATCGGGATTAAAGTCAATTTTATCTACTAAATCTTTCATATCCTCTCTAAACATTTCATAGCTATAATACTGCATTTCTCCTCCTTTTTCTTTCTATCTTACTAATAGCTGCAAATCTCGTTGTATAGACTATCTCTCTCCACAGGTAAGAATCCTGCATTCTTAATCTGTGCAATCAATTCATCTTTTAGGATTCCATTTGCGCTTTTACTGCCACTTGCACTTTGGATTGCTTCTTTTTGAATCGTGCCATCAATATCATCTGCGCCAAACTCTTGGGCTACAAGAGCCAAATTCAAACCCAAAGTTGCCCAATAAGCTTTAATATGCGGGATATTTGGCAATAAAATCCTAGAAATCGCAATCGTTTTTAAAATCTCTTGCCCACTTGGAAACTCTTTAACACTTAAAAAATTATTTTCTTTTTGATACATTAGAGGGATAAAGGCATTAAATCCCCCACTTTTTTCTTGCGTATGATAGAGTTGCAATAAATGGTCAATCCGATGTTCGCGCGATTCTATATGTCCAAATAACATTGTTGCATTAGATTTCTTGCCCAAACTATGCCAAATGCTATGAATCTTTAACCAATTTGCAGAATCTACTTTACCCTTACAAATAAAAGAACGAATCTTTGAATCAAAAATTTCTGCACCCCCACCAGGCATAGAATCCACACCATTTTCGGCCATTAAATTTAAAACTTCTTCATAAGTTTTTCCACTTAATTGAGTTAAAAAATTCACTTCTGCAGCCGTCAATGCTTTAATATGAATCATTGGAAACTCTGCTTTAAGAGTCTTAAAAAGGTCTAAATACCACTCCAAGTTCAAATGAGGATTATGCGCTCCTACAATATGTAGTTCTAATGCCCCTGCTTGTATGGAATCTCTAGCAATTTTTAAAACCTGCTCTTTATCCATTGTGTAGGCATTGGGATTCTTACGATGCGCAGAAAATCCACAGAATTTACAAACATCTGCACACGCATTGGTTGGATTGATATGCCGATTAGAGTTAAAAAATACCTTTTTGCCAAAATAATTTTGCCTAATAGAATCTGCCATTTTACCAAGTGTGAAAATATCTAATTCATAAAGCTCTAAGGCAATTTTAGGGTCTAAAAATTCTGTATTTTTATATTTTTTTTGTTGATGCACTGCAATGAACCTTTATTATTTATCTTGCTGCAAAATTATACAAAAATTACTTTAACTTACTTTAATTTACAAAGTTTCTTTAACAAAATCATAAAAAGTAAAATTTAAGTTTAATTTCATTTTTATTTTATGAAGTTTTTATAATAATTATAATTTCAACTCTTATAAAATAGAAAGGTGGATTATGCACCAAACCCAAGCCTTTGATTTAAACAACGAAATTTTCTTAAACGATGATACGCTCATTACCTCCAAAACCGACTTGCAAGGCAGAATCACTTATGGCAATCAAGACTTCGTCCATTTTAGTGGCTTTAGTGAAAAGGAATTTTTACACAAACCACACAATCTAATTCGCCACCCACTAATGCCGCGTTGTGCTTTTAAATTATTATGGGATACTTTAGAGCAAAAATGTGAATTTTTTGCCTTTGTGATGAATTTATCTAAGAGCGCAAAGACTTATTGGGTTTTTGCGAATATTACTCCCTCCTATGATGAAAAAGGTCAAGTCATTGGCTACTACTCTGTTCGTAGAAGACCAAGCAAAGCTGGGGTAGAAACTTTGGCAGGTATTTACCACAAACTTTTAGAAATTGAAAAAGAGAAAGATATGGAAGCGGGGGTGCAATTTGTGCTAGATTTTTTAAAACAAAATCAAATCTCTTGGGACGAATTGATGATTAACTTACAAAATCAAGGCAAAGTTGGAGGCTACCGATGAAAATCTTTTTGCTTAGCGGGATTCTACTTAGCGTCATTGGAATTTGTTTAGAAGTATTCTTACAAGGCATTAGCATTAATGTTGCAATTTTTACAATCCTCTGTATTTTGCTGATATTCGCCTTTATCAAATTTAGAAAACGCGAAAATCTCATTCAAACCATACTAAAAGTTTCAAGGCTTTATCAACAAGGCAAATTTGAAGCAAGAGTTTTGAGAGTAGAGGGGGATTTAGACCTTTGCACGATTGCCAATACCTTAAATAATGTTGCAGACAACCTAGAAGCCTTTATGCGCGAAATTTCAACTGCCATTAAATGCTCACAAGAGGGTAAATACTTCCGTTTGGCATTCCCACAAGGGTTAAAAGGTGCTTTTATCTCAAATGTTAATGCGATTAACGAAGCTTTAAGCAAAATCAAAGAAAATGCAAAAGATAATGTCCAAAATGCACTTGCTAAATCACTAATGGATATGAGTTTGGGTAGTCAAAACGAGAATCTCACAAAAATTTCCTCTGATCTAGATGGTGATATGCGTTATATGGAGATTGTGAATAAAAATGTTACTAATATCACAACTTCGGCTAAAAACTCCCAACAAGATGTGGATTCTCTCACGGAATCCATTGACAAACTAATGGATATCATTAATAATAACCTTGCCACAATAGAAAGTTTCACACAAAAATCCAAAGACATTAATTCTGTGGTAGAAATCATTGCAGATATTGCCAATCAAACCAACCTTCTTGCTCTAAACGCTAATATTGAAGCAGCACGTGCTGGAGAACACGGAAGAGGCTTTGCGGTTGTTGCCGATGAAGTGCGCAAACTAGCAGAAAAAACACAAAAAGCAACAAATGATATTTCTATTGTCGTGCAAACAATGCAGCAAGAAATTGCAGAAATTCAAGATAATTTTAGCAAAATTTCAGAATTTGCTAACTCTACGCATAAATCCATTGCGGACTTTAATCATATCTTTAGCGGTATGGAGCAAACTACCACGACACTCCAAGAAGTCTTTGATAAGCTTTCAAGCAAATTGCTCTTGAGTGTTTCTAAGCTAGAGCATATTGTCTATAAATCTAACCTCTACTTGAGTTTTAATCTTAAAAAAGAAACTTGCAACTTTAATACAATCAATCCAATCTCTAAGTATTTAGATGATGAGCATTCTATTCATCAAATTGGAAATTTGGACATCACAAGTCTTAATCGCGCCAAAGTTACTTTACTTCACAATACCAATCAAGCCCTAGAAAAGCTCAAAGAACCATTAACCAAAGAAAATGCGGAAGCTATTGTAAGAACCTTTGAAGAAATTGAAGAATCCTCCAAGGAAACCATTACGCTTTTAGAAGAGCATTAAGAGATTCTTTAGAATCTCTCTCCTTGTCATTTCATCTTAGATTTTAAAACAAAAAGTTATATCCCATATAGAGATTAATAGAAGAAGTTTGACTTAAGTTAAGCTTAGTTGGAGTTTCGTTACCCTGAATATTCACTTGGCTTTCTTCCTCCCCAAAATTCAATCTCCTTGCTTGTATGCCAAACTCTAGCTCACCATTTTGTAAAGCATAAATTGCACCTGCTTTAACACCATAAGTAAAGCCCATATAATCAAGAGAATCCATTGAATCCTCTCCAATTTTAAAACTACCACTATCAAACTTAGCTTGTGTTAAACCTGCATTAATACCGAATAAAGCACGCCAATTTGTTGTGTTTGGAATCTTTGGAGTTAAGGCATATCCAAGCGTTAAGACTTGATAAGAAAATCCATTTTTCTTCAAATAATGCTCAAAACTTGCTAAGATTCTATGATTTTCACTCAAAAGATAGCCCACTTGCACACCAAACCCAAACTGCTTTTCACTCAAAGAATGCACTTGAGATTCATAACCTGTGATATGTAAATCCGCATCAGAATCTGATTTGCTATAACTTCCATAAACCCCCAAAAGACGATTGCGTCTCTGCTCATAAAGTGGGTGATAAGTGCTTTGTGGTGCGTAATATCCTCCACTAGCTGCTTCCTCATAACCAAATCCAAGCGAAGCTACCCAAACTAAAAGTAATAAAATCCGAAACATTTAGAATCCTTGCAATTAGTATTTAAACTCAACTAGCAAAAAGGATTCCACAATGGATTAAGCAACAACCTCAACTTACACTTTAACTACAAAATTGCTAAAAATCTCACAAATCAAACCGCCAAAATTAATTTTAAGCCGAGTTTCTTGTTTCTCTTGATGAACTTCTACCACTCTCCCTGCACCAAGAATTTTGTGCATCACACAATCTCCTCGTTTAAATTCATTTGCGCCATTACTAGATGGAATCAACACAGATCTTAATTCTATCTTTGCTTGATTAACACTAACACCACTTTCAACCAAAAAGCTAGAAGGTCGCAAAAATGCGCGATTCCCTTTATAAAATCTAGAATCCGCATAGCTTAAATACAACTCCTTTTTTGCCCTTGTTAATGCAACATAAGCCAAACGCCGCTCCTCCTCTAAACTGCTATCCTCTCGTATCATTGGGAAAAATCCCTCTTCAAGTCCAATTACAAAAACATAATCAAACTCCAACCCCTTACTAGAATGCACACTCATACACGACACACCCTCTACACCCTTGCTTTCTTGGCGTATTTCTGTATCTTCTTGGTCACTCCTTAAGGCTAAATCGTTTAAAAATTCCTCTAATTCACTTAGTGGATTTTGCTTAATAAACTCACGATAAACGCCATAAAATTCCTCAATATTACTCACGCGGTCAATCTCCTCACGTGTTTGCCCTAACGCTTCACAAAGTCCAATTTTTTGCTCAAACTCATCTAAAAAGTTCAAACTTGAATCTTGCAGACTTTTTTGCAAATCTTGTAATGTAGCAAAAAAATCTTTGATTTTATGATAAGTCTTGTTACTCAAAGCCTCCTGCACACTTTGTAACTTTTGTAACCTTATCTTTTCTTCAGAATCTTTAGGATTTAAAAGTCCAAAAATACTTGTATTATGCTCTTGTGCTAGAACGACTAATTTATCTATTGTAGTTTTACCAATCCCTCGTTTAGGCTTATTAATAATGCGCATCAATGAAAAATCATCGTCTAAATTAACTAGCACACGAAAATAACTCAACACATCTTTAATCTCACTTCGTTCATAAAACCGAATCGCACCAACCAAAATATAGGGGATATTTTCACGATTAAACCCCTCTTCTAACGAGCGAGAAAGTGCATTCACACGAAATAAAATTGCAATATTTTTAGCCAAAACTCCATTTTGCAGTAATTGCTTAATAATTTTTGCTATTTTGCGCACTTCTGCTTGCTCATCACGAGAATGTAGAATCTCTATGGGCTTTCCTTTGCCTAAAGTTGTTTTTAACTCTTTACCCAAACGCTCTTTATTATTGGCAATTAGCTGATTGGCTGCCTTTAAAATCGCTTGAGTTGAGCGATAATTTTCCTCTAGCTTAATGATTTTCGCACCCTTAAATTGCTCACTAAACTGCAAAATATTTTGAATATTTGCTCCTCTCCAGCTATAAATACTTTGGTCATCATCGCCAACGACACAAAGATTTTGATGAGTAGAGCAAAGTTGCTTTAAAAGCAAATATTGCAAATGATTGGTATCTTGATATTCATCTACCATTATATATTGGTATCTTTCGCTTACTTCTTTTGCAATCTGTGGATTTTGTTGCATAATCCCTAAAGGAAGAAGCAATAAATCATCAAAATCTACCATATTTTTTTCAATCAAAATTTTTTGGTAAGCACCATAGACTTTAGCAATATGCTGATAAATTTCTCTGTGTGCTTCTTTTAATGCCTCACTAGGCGTGATTTGAGAATTTTTATAACGAGAAATTTCACTAACCACTAAAGCAAGAGGTGCTAAATCACCATTTAACTCTTTAATAATGCGTTTGCTATCCTCACTATCAGCTAGGATAAAGTTTGTTTTGCGTTGTAAATAGGGGATATAAAACTTCAAAAACAGCAATCCAAACTTATGAAAAGTGCAAAGCAAAGGTGGGTGGGTGGTAATGTTTTCAATCATACCAAGGGCGCGTCTTTGCATTTCACTTGCAGCTTTATTGGTAAAAGTCAAGGTAAGGCATTGATTGGGCGGAATCCCAATCTCATCTATCAGATAGGCAAGTCTTGTTGTAATTGTTTTTGTTTTTCCACTCCCTGCACCAGCTAAAATCAATAGCGCACCATCAATCGTTTGGACTGCCTCAAGCTGTGCGCTGTTGAGTTGTTTTAAAAAAGAATCCTGCATAAAACCCCTTATTATTGTTGAATCCATACTTTATAAATCTAATTATACCCATAAAGCATTTTTTATCAATGCAAAACTCTACCTAAAAATACATTGATAAAGTTGCGCATTCAAATAAGAATTAAGATGTAACCACTCTTTAATGCTTTGAGGGTTTGTATCAAACTTTCGCACAAGATTCCAAAAGTCTTGTTGATGATTAGGATAACGTAAATGCGCTAATTCGTGAATTATCACAGAATCTATGCAAACAAAGGGCATAAGAGCAAGACGCAAGCTTAGACGAATGGACTGCTTTTTTGTTTTACAACAACCTAATTGACGATAACTTTTACCATAGCTAATCTCACAAGGGAAAAGCTGCATTGCCTGTGAAATTTCTCCTATACGAGAAGAAACGTAAGATTCTAAAGCCTTTTGATAAAGAGCAATTAAAAGAGATTTGAACTTTACTTTTATAGGGCTTGATGCAGATAGAATCTCTCCTTGCAAGAGAGCTTGCCACAGCTTTTGCACAAGCAAGGATTCTTGTAGATTCTCCAAGCTAGAATCCCACTTTTGCAATGTTTTTTGCAAACTTACTAAAAAGTCCTTGTCCAAATAAATTCTTAATGTATCAAACTCCACCCACTGCCCAAAAAGATAAAATTGATTCCATCGGATTTCTTCTTGATATTGTCTGCTATTTTCAAAATGTGTCAGAATCCATTGCAAATTTGCTTCAATAAATTCTTCACAAGTTTTTTTGCGAACAAATCTTGGTAAATTCACAATCAAACCCACCTTACAATCAAACCGCATTTTTAAATGCCTCAAATTCCCTTTTTGAACAATTTTTATCGCAAGGTCAGGTGGAAAACCTGCAGGAAGTTTTAGCATTTTAAATCAAAGATAATTCTATTTGTGTCATCAAAGTGGAGCAAAACGATTGTTGGCAGGTGTGAGAATCTCAATACTATATTGCACTTGATTATCTCGGATTCTTTCTTTAAAATACCGCTTTGCCCCCGGTGAGTTCTTTAAATAAAAGTATTCAATCCCAAAGGCAGTCGCATAATTAATCCAATCATATTCTAAATCCACATCTAATAATTTAGCCTGCTCTACAAACAAACTATCAAGCGGAGAAATAGAGTTCGCAATATACATATTCCTCCTATCTCTCTCTTGTGTGATAGAGAGCAGACTTGGATTATAATTGATTTGCGTGGAATAAACACCATCAGGGCGGATATTGTTATAAGTTAATTGCGAGAGAATAATACTAGAGTTTGCAATGGGCGTATTAAGAAATATTCTTGTTCCTTGTAAAACTCCCCTTAGAGATTTAATCTGCTTTGGAAGTTCCGCACTCTGTTTGAGGCTGAAGCTTTTAGAGTATTTTAGATTTTTGTTTTCTACTTGTGTGTATTGCTGCATTAATGTGCCAATCGTTCCAGAATCATAAAAACTTGCCGCATTGACATTAGGGTGAATTTTGGATAACTTTTGAATCTGTGCTTGATAACTAATTCCGCCAAAGATGAGATTCTCTGACTTTTTAGAATCCGCTAGGATTTGAGATTTATGCACACTAGGAATAAACACTGATACGCTTGGATTCATTGCATTTAAGTTGTTTGCTCCCTCTTGGGTCAAAATCGCAATGATTTGGCGATGACCTTTAGAATATATCTTATCAAGTGTTGCTTGCAAATCCTCTAACGACTCACTATGAGAATCAAACACTTCAAAATTAAATCGTCCTTTTTGAGCCAAAAGATAACTTAAAATCGTATTCATTGTCGTGCTAGAATAACGTCCAATGGCTTTGCGTGGAAACAATAAAGCAATATGAAACAATGACTTTTTCATTCCCAAAAAATAAGGAATTTGAGAGACTTCAAGTTGGGCTAGAATCTTGTCTAATTCCTCTATCAATTCCTTATTTTGATTCTCTTCATTAATGTTTGCAACAAACGAAAAAATCTGCTCCTTTGCCAAAAAATCTTTTAAGCAGCCACTGCTACATCTTTGTGATTCTATATTTAAAACTTCCATATCTGGCACAGGCAATGGAGAGAGGTATTTACCACTTGCATTTGCAAAAGGAGGGAGAATTAATGCACTAACCATTAACAAAATACATAAATTTTTCAAGCTTCTTTTTAAATATTTTTTTAACATTATTCTAACCTTTCTTCAATAATTCTTTAAGATTCAATAATTCCTTATGCGCCTTGACTTTCAATTCTGGTTGTCTAAGAAGTTGGTTTAAGCCAAAGGTAGGAAAAAGGCTCAAACGATTCCATTCAAGCAATTTACCCTGCACATTTTCATAACAACTTCCATCTTGTGTCAGATGAAAATAAGCGTCCGCTCCAAGCAAAACTATCACCTTACCTTGTGCAAATTCTAATTGTTTTAGAAAATATCCTATACACGATTCCACGCAAACTTTTTGGGCATTTTGTGGAATCTCACATTTCAAAAGTGAAAGAATAGATACATTTTGTAAATTTAGATTAAACACGTGCTCCACGATATTTTTTAACATTTGTGCTGCTTTGGAAGCAAAACGCAATTGAGAATCCAACAAAGGCAAAAGCGTAAGAAAAACTAACTTAGAATCTTGATTGCATAATCCAGCACAAGCAGAAGAGGATTTTTGCACACATAATTTACAAGATTCTATTAAACTCTTTAAGTCTCCTTGATTTTGACTCTGGAATCCGCTTTGTGCAGGCACTAAAAACTGCGGATTACAGAAATCAAACCCACAAGATTGTAATAAATAGAGCTTTTTTAGTAATAAAGCTTGATGGAGTGTTTGCAAATTACCTCCAAGTTTAGAAAATAAATAAAATTATAAAACAAAAAGATTAAGAGAGAATTATCTTTCACACAACTTCCTTAAAATTATTTTTCACACTAGTGCGCACTTTGAACAATATAAGCTTTAAGGATTTTTTGCTCTTTTATCGGCTTATCTTGTGAATTAGTAGGTGTATATTCTATCTTGCGCAAAGTCTTAAAACTCTCTTCTTGGGATTCTTTACTAATCTCACCAAAAATCGTATGCTTACCATTTAAATGTGGTGTGCGCGTAGTCGTGATAAAAAACTGACTGCCATTTGTGTTTTCTCCTGCATTTGCCATTGCCAAAATCCCAGCTCTATCAAAAGCATACCCTCTGACAATCTCATCTTCAAAGTCGTTTCCCCAGATAGATTCTCCCCCTCGTCCTGTGCCACTAGGATCTCCCCCTTGAATCATAAATTTACGAATCACGCGATGAAAAATCGTTCCATTATAATACCCCTCATTAATATGAGTAACAAAATTTTCTACCGCCTTAGGTGCAACTTGTGGAAATAAATCTAAAGTAATTTTACCCGAAGTCGTTTCTAGCACCGCTTGAATCTTTTGTGATTCTGTATTATGTGTATTTTCTTGCGCATTTGCTAGGATTCCTAGACAAATAAGCCCTAGCAAGCCCCTAAACAAAAAGTGAATTAACGCTTTCATCTTTATTAATCCTTCTAATAACTTCTGCAAAAAGTGGAGCAACACTTAAAACTTTAATTTTTTCACAAGATTGTTTCAAGGGAATCGTATCCGTAACAATGACTTCATCAATTTCACTTTTTTGGATCCTCTCGTAAGCTACTCCACTAAACACCGCGTGTGTGCCTAGTGCAATCACCCTAGTTGCGCCCTTTTGTTTAAAGGCACTTGCAGCCTTTACCATTGTGCCAGCTGTGTCAATCATATCATCAATTAAAATCACCTCTTTACCCTCCACATTTCCAATGACATTCATCACTTCGCTTTCATTCGCCTTTTCACGTCGCTTATCAATGATGACAATATCTAGCCCCAAAAGTTTGGCAAAATATCTAGCACGTGCTACTCCACCAATATCCGGACTTGCTACAATAGGGTTTTTAAAGTTTTTAGCAATAATATGTTCCTTAAAAACAATAGAACCATACAAATTATCTACTGGAATATCAAAAAATCCCTGAATCTGCCCTGCGTGCAAATCCATAGCAACCAAACGCGTGATACCCGCTCTTTGTAACAAATCTGCCACAAGCTTCGCACTAATCGGGACACGTGGGGCAGCTTTGCGGTCTTGTCTAGCATAACCAAAATAAGGCATAATGATATTAATAGATTTTGCCGAACTTCGCTTCAAAGCATCTACCATAATAAGTAATTCCATTAAATTATCGTTAGCAGGTGCAGAAGTAGATTGAATCACAAATACATCTTTACCGCGCACACTCTCACAAATGCGAACTCCAATCTCTCCATCGCTAAAGCGTGTTATTTCCGCATCTGATAGCTCAATATCCAAATCCTTTGCAACGCATTTAGAAAACTCTGGGTGCGCAGTTCCGGTAAAAATCTTATAATCTTGCATCAAACCACCTTTTAGAAATTAAAACAAGCATTATAAACTAAAAATTTAAAATTTTGCTTTTTTGTGCTTGGTTTTTAAAATTTTTGCTAAAATGCGCCTATTAAAAACTTAGGAATCGTGATGATAGACCAAAACCAACCCCGCAAAGGCATTGTAGAAATCTTAGAAAATAGTAGCTATGAAGAGATTGAATCCTTCGTAACTTCGCGATTCCAACAAAATCTTGCATTTTTCAAAACCGATTATCCTAGCCTTTTTGAATCTTTGCAACAACCCGCCAAAGAATATCAACTCTATATTGGAAAAGAAGGGATTAATATTTTAAACTTTACACAAAATACCTTTCTTTTCCCCATTATTGAGGGAAAATCTAGTATGCTAGAAGTGCATAAGAATTGCGCCTATAAACCACCTATTAATGAAAAATGGAATCGCATTTATGGCACACGCGCGGAAATGATGAATGAGGATTTTCCTTATAGCGGGATTTTGGTTAATGGAATCCTTGAGTTTGCTATGAATAACGGAGGAGTTGCAGCTTATCATCTACCAAGTGATTTTTTGCCAAGTTTAAATCTTTTTGGCTTAGGGGGCGGGATTTTCCTACAAATCCTTGCAGAAAATTACGCAATGATTCATAATTTTTTCATCTTTGAAGAATCCTTTGACCTTTTTAGAATTGCTTGTTTTTTTGTAGATTTTGCCTTACTTTTTAGCAAAACAGAGCATAAGGCGGGTTATATCTTTTTAGAAAGCATGATGAATCGGGAGTATATTAATCATTTTTTTTTGACACGCAAAATCAGCACTTCTATCGTTCGCTTTGAACTAATGATGTATCAAACACCAATGAATCAAAGTGCGCGTGGAATCGTTTTTGAAATGCACTCTCAAACTTTACGAGGTTGGGGAACTTATGAAGATGAAATGCGTGGAATCATAAACAAACTAAGCTTTCCACTACGACCAATGCTCATTGAACCCAAACGTATTAACGCACCAATCTGCGTGATTGGCAATGGTCCTAGTTTAGATTTTTTACTTCCTTTCATTAAACAAAATCAAGAAAAAATGATTCTCTTTAGTTGTGGAACTGCATTAAAACCGCTTTTAAATGCAGGAATCACACCAGATTTTCAGATAGAAATTGAACGACACGACTATTTAGATGAAGTGTTAAAGGCTGCTCCTCTAGGGGATATTCCATTGCTTTGCGCAAGTGTGTTAGATAAAAAGGCAAAACAACTTGCCAAAGAAATTTATCTCTTTGAGCGCGATGGTTCTAGTGCCGCGGATTTAAATTCTCCACTTTTTAAAGTTCGCTTTACCGCACCTTATGTTGGGAATGCTGGAGCTGCGCTTGCAAGCTATCTTGGAAGTGATGTGATTTTGTGTGGAATGGATTGCGGATACAAAAAAGGAGCGAAAAAACACGCACAAAATTCCTATTATGGAGAGGAGGAAGCACAGATTCCACAAGATGCGTATCCTGTGGCAGGTAACTTCAGTGAGGATATTTACTCTGACGCACTTTATTCGCTTTCACGCACCGCTTTAGAGGAAGCATTTAGAACCTTGAAACCTTTTAATATTTTAAACCTAAATGATGGGGCAAAAATTGCAGGAGCGCAGGCAGCGCATTATGATGATTTTGAGTTAAAGTCTATTGACAAAACCCAAGAAATCAAAAACCTAAAATCACTTTTCAAAGACCCAATGCAAGAAAACTTCTATACTAAAGAAACACAAAAATATTTTTTTGAGATTCTAGCCTTTAAAAACAAAATCCAAGATGGCTTTAAAATGAAAGTAGAATCCAAAAAATCCCTTTTTATCGCACTAGATAAAATCTTTGAAGTCATTTCCAAAGAAGGCAAAAACAATCCTTGTATTGGGATCCTATTTGGTGGGACTTTAAGCCATTTTCTCTATGCGATTGCACTTGCAAGCTTGCATTTACCGCACGACTCTATGCAAAATCTTTGGCAAAAGGCACAAATGCTCTATGCAGAGGCAATGGAAATAATGATAACTCGTTTAAGAGAAGTGCTTTTAGTAAAAGTGGAACACTAATTGCTTTAAAGTTTTTATCTCAAATGTCAAAAAGGATTGAAATGACAAGAAAAACATCAATTTCATTAGTCTTAGCGGGAACGCTTTTAGCAAGTAGTTTATTTGCGGCACAGCAAATTAATTCTGTATCTAGTAGTGAAACCATTAGTCCAATCGGCAATGCAGGGGATAAAATTGCAGTAGCGGCAACCAATCAGCCTACAAATGCTAGCCCTTATGCAAACTCACACGGCAGAAACTCTAACTCTCCAGCAGGTTTGCAAGGCATTGAAGTAGGAGGAGATGATATTGTGATTCCAAACGCACCGATTATCACTCCCTCAAGTATTATTGAAATTAGCGCAATCGGTATGGGTGTCGCACCTGAATCCACACTCTCACCTGCACAAGCTCTAGCATTGGCAAAACGTGCGGCAATCGTAGATGCTTACCGACAAATCGGTGAGAAAATGTATGGAATCCGCGTCAATGCACAAGACACCGTGCGTGATATGGTGCTTAAAAACTCAACCGTGAAAACAAAAGTATTAGCGGTGATTCGTAATGCAGAAATTGTGGAAACCGTTTATAAAGACGGGCTTTGCCAAGTGAGTATGGAACTTAAACTTGATGGAAAAAGATGGTATCGTATCTTAACAGGCGAACAATTCTAAAGTTAGCATTTCTTAGCCTTAGCTTATTTACAATTTTTGGGTGTGCCAAAACGCCCCAAAAATTGCAAAATTCTGCTTCTAAAACAATCTTTTTTTCTACAAAAGACTTTAGATTCTATGATTTAGGATTTATCAAAACTTATCCCAACTCCACAGCCTTAGAAATTTTTAATGTGGGAACTTTATTGCTCCAAATGGAATGTTTTAAAGACAAAATTTGTCTAAACCAAACTTGCTATGCAAAAGATTCTTTTATGCGCAGAATCTTTGGAGAGGATACTTTCAAAGATTTAGATTTAAGAGCTGTTCTCTTAGGAGATGAAATTCTTTTAGGAGCAAACAAACAAACAAACTCTAACGGATTTACCCAAAATATCAGGCGAGGAAATTCTACATTACATTACCAAGTCAGCACGGATTCCATTACTTTACATATTCATAATACACAATCCAAAACAAAATTTGCGTTAGAAATTAACGCAATTCCTTAAGAGAGATGAATGCAAATCTATCAACCCAAAAATGGCTATTGTTATAACAGCGACACACTCTTTTTGTATGATTTTGCGCTTCCTTTTTTAAAACCAAATTATCATTTATTGGAAGTAGGTGCAGGTTGTGGAATCTTGGGCTTACTTTGTGCAAGAGATTCTAAATGCAAGCTGACAATGATAGAAAAAAATCCCAAAATGGCAGAACTTTGTGCGCACAATCTACGCATTAATCAAACCCAAGCGCATTTGATTTGTGCAGACTTTTTAAAACATGATTTTTCTAGCCTTAACACAGAATCCAAACTTGCACAAGAACATTCCAAAAAGCTCTCAAAAGTATCCTTTGATACAATTCTAAGCAATCCACCCTTTTACCACGATGGAGTGATAAAGTCTGAAAATTCAGATATTTTCACTGCGCGTTATGCAGAGAATCTACCTTTTTTAGATTTTGTTTGCAAGGTTAATGCGCTGCTTAAACCACAAGGTGAATTGATTTTCTGCTATGACGCAAAAGCAATTTTTCATCTCTTTAACGCACTCAATCTTTATAAAATTCGTCCAATTTGTTTGCGTTTTGTTTATCCAAAGGTAGATAAAAGCGCAACTTTGGTATTGTGTCGTTCTAAAAAAAATTCCAAAAGCCAATGTAAGATTCTGCCTCCGCTTTTTACACATCAGGACTTGGATTTTTCACAAGAAGTGCTTGAGATTTACAAGCGCGCAAACACTTGGAGTATCAAATGCTAGAAAACTCTAATTTTGCTTTCGGTTTTGATCCAAGCAAATGTGCCGAGTGTAGAGGTAAATGTTGCACAGGTGAGCAAGGCTATATCTTTGTAACTCCCCAAGAGATACAAAGAATCGCGGAATCTCTAGGCTTTGAATTTGACACTTTTTGTCAAAATTTCATTAAAAAAGTCGGTTATCGCTATTCCTTGCGTGAAGTTTTGGAAAATGATGGTGCCTATTCTTGTGTTTTTTTCAAAAATGGCGTTTGTGAAATCTACTCAAATCGCCCTATGCAATGTATAAAATTCCCTTTTTGGGATTGTTATAAAGAAAATTGGACAGATTTATTAAAGGAATGTATCGGTGTGGTTAAAAAATAAAATTTTATTAAGTTTGAGCTTTGCTTTTCTCTTAATTTTAGGACTTGTGGGTTGTCTTAGAAATGATTTTAAATTTTCTTTTGCAAATGCAAATTTTGCAGAAAACCAAGAGGATATTTTCATTATGCAAGGTTATGCGGCACTAGATACGCAAGATTTGCAAGGTGCAAAAGACGCTTTTAGTAAAGCTTATGCGATTAAAGCGGATAAAAATTATCTAAAGGAAATTTTAGGGATTCTAGTAGCACAACAAGATTTTGAAAACGCCAAAAAACAAGCCTATGAATACCTAGCCAAATATCCCAAAGATGAAGAAGTGCGTGGAGCATTAGTCGGAATCCTCACAAGCACAAAAGACTTTGATAACGCATTAAAAGAAGCTAAAAAGTTGATTTCTTATCACAAAACCGCACAAACTTACGAAATACTTGCTTCCGTTTATTTCTTGCGTGAAGATTTCCAAAATGCCGCACAAACTTTAAGTAAAGCCTACGCACTCACGCGAGACGAATTACTCTTAGATAGACTTGGAGCAATTTATTTACTTTTTTTAAAACAACCGCAAAAGACAATCGCGCTTTATGAAACACATCTTAGAATGTATGGAGTCTCTAGCCTCATTGGTGAAAAGCTTGCGATTATTTATACGGAATCCAAAAATTATGCCCAAGCGGCGCAAGTTTATGTCAAACTTTATGAAACCCTTGGTAATCAAAGTTACGCAAAACTTGCATTAGAGTTTTATTTCAAACTCAAAAGACTAGATTTAGCCAAAGCATTTTTACTAAAAAATCCCAAAATTGACGCACGTGATGAAATTCTACTAGAAGTCTATCGCTTACAAAAAGACTATGCAAACAGCATTAAACAAGCAAAATCACTCTACCAAAATACACAAGACTTAAACTACCTTGCTTACTATGCGATGATGCGTTATGAAAATATGCAATCTTTTTCTCGCACGAAGTTAGCAGAGATTGAAAAAGACCTCAAAACTTCCGCCTCCAAACTAGAGGACGCATTGTATTGGAATTATTTAGGATATTTAATGATTGAACACGACTTCAAAGATTCCGTGCGTATCCAAGAGGGAATGAAATATGTGCAACTTGCTTTAGATAAAGAACCGCAAAATGTATATTATTTGGATTCTTTAGCTTGGGGATATTATAAACTCAAAGACTGCAAAAAAGCAAAAGAAATTATAGATAAGATTCCACAAAATGAACGGGAAAAAGAAACAGAAATCAACGAACATTACAAAACAATCTCTCGTTGTCTGCGTCAATAAATCTTACCATTGCGTCATTGTAAGATTCCGTAGGAATCGTAACAATCCATAATCCCGCATAAACTCAACTTTACGATTCTATTTTCTAATTCTTATAAAACTACAATTCTAAGTCAATTTTAAATCTATCTCCTTATAATGCTATTAAATTCAAATGTCCAACAAGGAGAGAAAATGAATATTTTAGTTACCGGTGCGTCTTCTGGGTTTGGACGCGCAATTGCTCAAGAATTTGGTAGCAAGGGACATAAAGTGATTGCGCTTGCAAGACGCAAGGAACAGCTAGAATCCCTTGCTCAAGAGATTCCACACTGCTTCATTCTATCTTGTGATATTTGCGATAAACCCTCTTTGCAACAAGCCATAGAATCCCTACCACAAGATTTCAAAGAAATTGATGTGTTGGTGAATAACGCAGGACTTGCACTTGGGCTGACTAGCGCAGATAAATGCGAGTTTGAAGATTGGGAAAGAATGATTGAAGTTAATATCAAAGCACTTACTTTCATCACGCGCCTTATTTTGCCACAAATGGTAACGCGCAAAAGAGGGCATATCATCACCATTGGCTCTATTGCTGGACTTTATGCCTATCCCGGCGGCAATGTTTATGGAGCAAGTAAAGCGTTTGTGCGGCAGTTTGCTCTAGGGCTTCGTGCCGATTTAAGCGGCACAAATGTGCGTGTAACAGACATTGAACCCGGATTAGCAGGAGGCAGTGAATTTTCACTCGTGCGATTCAAAGGGGACAAAGACAAAGCAGACGCACTCTATAAAGGGGCAAATGCCCTCACACCACAAGATATTGCACAAGCAGTTTATTGGGTTGCCACCTTACCACAACATATAAATATCAACACTTTAGAAATAATGCCAACAAGTCAGAGTTTCTCCGCCCTCAATGTCTATAAAGAGGAATAATCCCGCATACATTAAACTTCACAATGTAAAAACAGGCAAAAATTCCACAAAAAACTTTGCATTTCTTTTTTTTTATGCTAAAATTATTTTTAGCTTTGGCTAAATTCTAACCTAAAGTCAAAGTGGAGGTATTTGATTAATGATTTTATTATTAATCAGATTGTAATTTCGAAATTCAATCAAGGAGATTAAAATGAAATTTCTAAAATTAAGTTTAGCAGCAAGTGTTGCTTTAG
>NZ_CANBCA010000029.1 GCF_947367035.1 uncultured Helicobacter sp. | reverse complement strand
TCAATAAATCCTTCACATTCAACACTAAAAGGAAATTCTAAACTTTCATTAATGAAGGCTTTAGAGATGATGAAATGATGTTGTTTGGTTGTATTGGGAGTATTTAAGGCTAAATCACCGATTAAAAGTGTTAAGAAGTTTGGATTCATTGTTTGTCCTTTGGGGTTTAATTTTTTAGATTTAAGGTTTCCTCCTTTGGGTTTTGAGTAACTTTACTAGAGATTGTATCTTTAAAGCTTGTAGAAATGTCTTTGTTTGCAAGGTTAGGCGTTGGTTGTAGGCAAGAAATTCTATCTTGTTTGTTGGATTGTGTGGAATCTTTTTGCGTGTATTGGTCAAATAGAGCTTCAACTAATTTTATATCTGCTAAAGTAAGTCTAGGGTTAGTTGTTCCAATGCTTTGTATGGCTTGAATGAAATCATAAACAAAATCAGAAGAAAATTCGGCAAGTTGATTGCCTCCAAGATTGCCCAAAGCAGATCCTCCAGCCGCACCAACAATTCCTCCCATTGCGCCACCGATAAGCCCACCGCCTATTGCTCCAAAATTACTTAAGAATACGCCATAATATGCCTTAAATCTCTCTTTTTCTCCTTCTGCTGTCATTATGGAATTAATATCAATCACAATACCTGCGGGCTTAAAAGTGTGCCTTGCAAGACTTTTCCATAAGGAATTTGGAATATATTCGAGATTGCTTATAGACCTATTGAGCCATCCATCCATTCCTGCAAGAATGGCAGACGCCCCTGTCATAACTATATTATTTGATTTATTTTGATTGTCATTAGAATTTTCACCCAAAAACTCTTTGGTATTATTGTCCATTTCTTTTCCTTAAATATTGTTTTATGCGCAATTCAAAAAACGCTACGCTTCCAACCAAAGCTATAATAATGATGCAAATTGTCGTCAAAACGCTTTCCAAAGAATAATAAAGCAAATCGTATAAATCATTAATAAAATGAGAGCTTGGACGCCCTCTCCAACCATCTAAACCTATCAAACTCCCACTTAAAAACGCGTAAAGCAAAAATACAGATAAGCAAACCCAAGCCAATAAAGCTAGAGCATATTTTGCAGAGTATGGAAATATTGACATTTTGTTTTTTGTTTTATGATTGATATAAGAAGTCATAAAATCTCCTTTTTTCACCAATGCTAACAAGCCATAGTAGCAACCCGCCACAAAGCACCCAAATAAAACTATAAACATATACGAAGCATAAAACTTACAAAGTTCAGGAGCAAAGGTTTTAGTTTCCATTAGTTTAATGGCGGGGATAAAGTCCATAAAGTCTGTGAAGTATTTTAGATAAGGATATTTAGTTAAAATATCTAAAGGGAGTAAAAAACAACTAAAAGAAAAAAGGATGTAAATAATAAAAATTAAAAATACTTTCATTTTACTAAAATGTTGTTTTCTTGTTTTGTATCTTAAATAAGCTCCAAATCTATTATAGGTTAAAGGTTTGTTTTGCATTAAGCAATCTTTGCAAAAGGAAATATGCTATTGTGGCTTATAAGATTTTTTGGATTTAAATCTTGAGATTTGTCCAATAAATTATCCTTTATGGTTTCAATAAATCCTTCACATTCTATACTAAAAGGAAATTCTAAACTTTCATTAATGAAGGCTTTAGAGATGATGAAATGATGTTGTTTGGTTGTATTGGGAGTATTTAAGGCTAAATCACCGATTAAAAGTGTTAAGAAGTTTGGATTCATTGTTTGTCCTTTGGGGTTTAATTTTTTAGATTTAAGGTTTCCTCCTTTGGGTTTTGAGTGGTTTTACTAGAGATTGTATCTTTAAGACTTTTGGAAATGTTTTTGTTTGAGAAGTTGTAATGTGGCGTTGTTGGTTGTAGGCAACGGAGATTTTTAAACACATCTTCAGAACTTCTTTTTTGGTAGGGTTTGGAAGTAAATGTTGGCAAACTTTCATAAGCTACATAAAGGTCAATTGTAAAGCTACTCATTGCATTTTGGGTGTTTTGATAAAAATTATAAACTTCATCTGCTGTGGATTCACCAATCCAATTACCACCTACTGCACTAAGTCCAACACAAATGAATGAGTAGGGAGATAAAAAAGGAACAACAGCACAACCTGCGCCCAATATAGTTCCACCCGTTGCTGCACCAATATTGCCTACACCCATTTTATACACTTCTGTAAAAACCTCTTTTTCTCCTTGTGCTTTAGCTATGGAATCCATATCATTTACTGCACTAATTGGCTTTGGAGCTAATTTAATAGTAGTCTTACCTAAATTTGAAATGTCAAGATTCTTAGAGACCTCTTTAGCAGTAGCTTCTAAGCCTGTACCTACTGCTCCTATGGTGCTTTTAACCTTATCTCCAAACTCTTTATAATTGTTTTTGGTTTCATTGTTATCGCTCATTGTTTGCTCCTAAAATATAAATAAGAAATTGCAACACAAGCACAAAACATATATGGTATCCCAAAACATACCATAAATCCCTGCCAAAAATCAATATAAAAAATCATCTCAAAGTAATCATCTATAAAATAAGTATTCCAATGTCCTCTCCTGGTATAACCAATCATTCCGCCATTAAGAAAGCCATAGAGACCGAAACCAAAAAGCAATGGTAATCCAATTAAACTTAGTATTATAAATTTTTTACTGAATTTAGAAAGACGTTTAACGACCTTTTGCGCTTCTTTAGTATGATGATAAATAGACAGGAATCCTTGTCTAAAAGCAATATAACAATAGCACACAAAAGCCCATAAAAAATATATTATTCCCGCCACCAACATATATGAAGCATAGAATTTACAAAGTTCAGGAGCAAAGGTTTTACTCTCCATTAGTTTAATAGCTGGAATGAAATCCATAAAGTCTGTGAAGTATTTTAGATAGGGATACTTAGTTAAAATATCTAAAGGGAGTAAAAAGATAGTGAGAGAACAGAGAAAATAAAATAGAATAGCAAAGATAAGTCTCTTTTTACTAAAGTGTTTGTTTTTAAGCTTAACTCTTAAATAAGCCCTAAATCTATTATAAGTTAAGGATTTATAGGATTTCATCACTAAAAGATTGTTTAGAGAAGAAATGGAAATGGTTGGCGGTGTGTCTTTCTATCATTTAAAATCTTTCAAAGAGTCGATAAAATCCCTTAAATCTTGTGTTTGGTCTCCCGCTCATTTCTACTAATCCATCTCATCATCTTAATGTTTCCTAATGTAACGGAGAAACCCTTTATAATTTGCAAACAACAATAAAAGGGTATCTTTAAAAGACTTAAGCGTTGTTTCCTCTCCAATCATCACTTCCGCTTGTTCCTGCTACAACATGTTCCCAAATAACTTTTCTATAATTTAGCGAAACTTTAAAAAGCTCTGTTTTATCGTGATTCACTTTATCTTGAGCGTTGGGCATAATTAATTCAATATCTGTGATAATTGCGTCTTCTAGCTTCGTAGTAAAGAAATGTTCAGAGTCTCCACTCGTTGAAGTTCTAAACCAATGCACTTCGACATTTGTTAATCTTTCTCCTTTAGTAAGTGCGTTATAAAGCAATGGAACCGCCTTATTTAAAGAGCAAGTGAAAGTGAAAGGTTTATGGACTCTTTGACCTGATGGTTGTCCGCTTTGTTGATCTACTGGAACTGTTACAATATGAGAAACCTCTTGTGCCATAATTTCATCTTCGTGTCCTGTTTGGTAGCGATTACCAATACTTGCTTCTGTGGTAGCTCCACTTGAAATTAATCCTTGGGTTACACCTTCAATTTTAATATAGGCTGGTTGTGCCATCAAATCTCCTTTTCAAATTTATTTTATTGAATATAAATATTAGCATTTTTTTAATTTTTTTAGAATAAGATAATAAAAAACTATAAAATATTTTTAGTGGTTAAAATTTTACGGAGGATATTTAATCGTTATGTTTAGTGGAATAATTCATTTTATAAAGTCAAAACTATTTTTATATATTTTGCTATTAAGCATACTCTTTGTTGTAAGTCTTGCATTTTTGTTTTGGGGTTCTTTAATTGCTTTCAATGATATTTATATTTTTAGTAGCTCTTATTTAAGATTTGGCATTATTTTTATTATTTGGGTTTGTATCTTTTTATTCTTTTTACTAAAACCAATCATTAACTTCTTTATTTCATTAAAAAGTGAAAAAAGAATGAAGTTGAAACTGTTACAAAAAGAAGCAGATAAATTTCTATACAGGGCAAAAAGAAATTTTTTCATTTCTCTAAAAGATGCTAAAGATACATGGAAAAAAGAAGTTAAGATAAAAAATATGCCTTTAGTTATTATTATAGGTAATGAATCTGCAGGGAAAAGCACCTTTATTAACTATTCTGATATTGAATGTCCTTTGAGTGATAGCCTCCAATCTTACAAAAAATTGCACCAATCAACACAGAACTTCGCTTTATATATTTCAAAACAAGGTGCAATCTTAGATACAGAGGGTAATTATTTCTCCCAAGAAGACTTTTTTAAGCCAGAAAGCAGTGATGAAATGCCTGAAGATGATTTGGATAAAAACAAAGATTATATTTTAAAAAAGAGCATTTGGAAAAACTTTTTAGGTTTTTTAAATAAAAATTTCTTCCACAGCAAATTAAATGGAATCATTTTGGTAATAGACACTCTCAATTTTATTAATAGCCCAAAAGAATATTCTTACAACCTTATACGACATTTGACAAAGCGGGTTTATGAGTGCGAAAGAACTTTGAACTTAAAATTGCCTATTTATATAGTGTTTTCCAAAATAGATTTAATTGAGGGTATGAAAGAATTTTTTGAAATTTACAATGAAAAAGTTACCCATAAAACTTTTGGAATATCCTTTAAGGATAAATTGAGGCTTGATGAGTTGAATAAAGGCTTTAAGGATATTAGCGATTCCCTCCTTTTTAATTTTATGAGCAAAAATACTCACTTGCATTCTCTTGAAGATAAAAATAAAACCTATTGGTTTTTAAAGCAAATGGATAATTTATTTGCATTGGTGAGCGAATTTCTTATTGAACTGCAAAATGAAAATACACAGAAAAATAGCTCTTACTTGCGTGGAGTTTATTTTGTAAGCGCATATCAAGAAAATATACCAAGAAACTATATTCTTGATACAATATGCACAAAATATAGCATCAAAAAAGCATTAGGAAAAGCAGCTCCTATCTATAACAATCAAAGTTATTTTGTAAAAACTCTTCTTGAAAGGGTGATTTTCAAAGATTACTCTTTGAGTAAAATAAAAAGTGTTTTTAAAAGAGTAACTTTGCTCAGTCTTGTTGTGCTGATATGTCTTATTACTTATTCATTTTCTTATTATTTTATTAGCAAAAATAATTTAGAAAGGGAAAAAAGTGATATTGTTTTAAATTCTTTAGAAATGTTATTAACTGACCTAAAATATAATACAATGAGTATAGAGCAAAAAGCAGTTCTTTTAACACAACTAAGGAATATTTTATCCTCTTATCCAGAGCTTAATAATAAACCAAGCTTAATGGAATATCCAACTTTAAATTTATCCTATAAAGCTTTTAAACTAGCAAATGATTTCTACTATACCATCAATGAAGATGTGCTAAAAAATACCCTCATTAAAGAAATGGAAAATATATTACTAACAGATACTAATAATGAAAATATTCTTAAAACATTGTATATGTATAAATCTCTATTCGAAACAGAATATCTTAATACGCAATTATTAAAAAAATGGATTAATAAAAATTGGAGTTATTTACAAAAATATCAAATTTCACAAGAAAATTTCTTAAATGGAGTCGATAGTTTTAAAAATACAAATTTTAACACTTTTAGTATAGATGAAAGAAGTATCATTGCAAGCTTTGAAAAACTTCAAAACACTAACCAGACGCAAAGAATTTATATTTTGCTAGATTTCTTAAAAAGTCATCAAGCAAGAGAAAAATATTCCATTTCTCAATATCTTGGATATGCGCAAAATAGTGTATTTGCAAACAATAAAGAGCAGTTTATTATAGATAAAATTTATACCAAAGAAGGAATGGTAACTTTTTTAAATAATCTTAATGCAGAAGTGGATCACGCTATTAACATAGAATCTTGGATGTTAAATAATGATACAACACCGCTTGAAAATAAAAATACTCTTATCTTGGGCATATTAAAGCTGTATCTCAATGAGTATCAAACCAAATGGCAAGAGTTACTCGCTTCTTTAAAACCACAAAATTATAAAAGTAAAGAAGCAATGCTCAATCAACTCGATATTTTAGCAAAAAAGGAAAATCCGATTCAGTCTTTAATTAATATTGTTAGCAAAAACACAAATATTAATGACGCCTTTTTGTTGAACGAGGCATATAAGCTAGGCTTGAATGCTGGTGAAATTAAAGCTAATTTTACAAATATCGCAAATGCTTTTGCTCCTTATCATAGAATTGCTAATGGAGATTTTTTATTAAAAAGTGGGGCTTCTGCCGTGGGTTTGAAATTTGATAATGAAAACATAATGGAGATTTTAGGCAAAGATATTGTAGATATTAAAAATAAAATTGTAAGCTTTACTACAAATAGCAATTTAGGTGTAGAAGATAGAATCTCTTATGCTCTTGGAAACCTAAAAGAAGCAGATGATCCATTTATTACTTTTGATAATGACATCAAAAGAATACCCTTTGAATTAAGACAATACTACGTAATGCTTTCTGCTTATTCTTGGAATTTTATAGAAAATAATGGAATCGCACTCTTTAATGCTGTGTGGAAAAATGAAGTTTATGCGCTTTTTATGAATGAAATTGCACCCTTTTATCCTTTTAATCAAGATAGCACAGAGGATTTAAGCTTAGATGTTTTCAAGAGTTTTTTTGGGAAAAATGGAATTTTAAATAGTTTTTATAAAAAATATTTCAATGATATTTTAGTAAAAAGAAAAAATATATATTCTATTAATCCGCAATATAAAGCTAAACTAAATTTTTCTGGAAGTTTTTTAAACTTTATTACGGAAACTGCTAATCTATCTAGTTTAATCTTAAGCCAAAATGATAATGTAAAGGTGCATTTTGCTATCAAGGCACTTGATTTGAGTGCGGATTTTTCACATATTGATATTTCTTATTTAAATCACTCCATAACATATGACCATACTCTAAAAACACAACTTAATGTCATAGCAGACCAATTCACATCAGCCACTATCTTAAACCTTAGTGCTTATAATTATGGTTCCTACCAAGTGAGTTATGAAAATTCCTATAAAGGCGAATGGGCGTGGCATAGATTTATTAAAAAAACAAAAAGTAATGGCAAATATACCTTAAATTTCAACAATAATGAAAAATTGTATTTTGATTTTGAGCTGGTAAATAGTGAAAAAGATATTATTGCTATTATGCGGCTTTTAGAGAATTTTAAAATTGTAGAAAATATTATAGGTGGAGAGTAAAATGGAGAAAGAAGAAATTGGTGTGATTGTTGAAAATACACAAGATTGTGAAAGCAAGAAGTATGCGCATATTTTCAACGAAGAGGGAGGCTTTATTGGAAGCAGTTTTGATAATGCTTTTTGCCTACAAGATACACAAGATAAAATTCAGGATAAACACATTCAAATAACCTTTGAAGAGGGATGTTTTGCATTAACGCCAGTAGAGGGTTGTATTGTTCATTACAACAATGCGTTTTCTAGTATGGAGGGGGGATATGGAACGATTATCAACTTAAATGATACCGTTAAAATAGGTGATATTGTATTGCGCTTTGTAGATCCAAAAAGTGTTAATGAGGATATGCTTAAGAAAAGTAGCGTACTTAAAGACTTACAAAAGCAACCTCAAGAGGAACAGGAACCTCTAAGACCAAGAGGACAAGTAAGTGTTAATTTTAACGAGAAAGAAAATATCAAGGAACTAATTGATTCCAAGAATGACTATGATTTTTTAGAGAAGAAATTTGATGATAGCTTTTTAAAGCAAATGCCTAATACCAATGCAACTACTTTTGATTATAAAAATATTTTAAAATTGCTTGATAAAGGCTTTAAAGAAATACAATCCAATCAAAAAAGCAGTCATTTAAATGATATTTATGAGGATTTGACTCTAAAAGACTTAGAGGGAATTATTGCACAGGTCCCTCTTATCAAATCCACTAAACTTATTAATCTTTTGGTGTTAAGTTTGATTAGTAAAGAGCTTTACAGCCCAATATTTGAGGAAATGGAAGAAGATATGTTCGTCAAATATCTTAAAGTTGCAATACAAAGTAATGTAAAAGAAGAAAAACATCTCTTTGAAAATTTAACCATTAAAGCATTAGAAAAATATAGGAAATAGGTTTTTATATGCAATTTTAAAGACAATTATAAAGTTCTATTATCCAAAGATCTTTAGCTCTTATAATGATAACATGGAGGAGCATTTTAGAAATATAAAACTATTGCTTTTATCACATCTAAACTTGCCACACTTGAAATCTGCCTAAGAAATAGAAGATTAAGCGAAAATTTCTAATTCCATTTGTCTTATCGCTAAAATGGCTTACTATCCTTTTCAATAACTATTTCTAAAATAGATGATATATTTGAGTAGGAATGGACAAGATTTTTTGATATATACTATAATAAAAACTCTAATAGAAAATTTAGGGACATCTGTATTTGTTTGTGGTAACTTTTATAGTCTAATTTTTGAAAAAAAAATTAGGTTTTCTTATAAAATTTAGGAAACTATTGGATTTTGTCTAATTCTATTTGCAAAACATTAATCTCATCTTCTTTATCTTGTATATTTTTTTTCAGGCAAAGCTTTGCTTTATTTGCTCCAATAGGTGTTAAAACGGCAAAATATCTTATATTATTTTCAGAATAATCCCAAATTTCATCAAATTCCAAATAGTTTGCCAAGCCGTAATCTTTAAAGTTACACTTTTTATAAACTAATTTTAAGAATTTTGGAACTTTATTAATAATAAAAAGTATTTTTGTTTCTTCCTTTAAGGAACTAATTCTTAGTTCCTTAACAATATTTCCTTGATATTCCCACTTGATAATATCTAATAATTTTATATTGTCAAAATCCTTTAACATACTCAAATCTATATCTATTTCTTTTTCTAATTCTAGCTTTTTAAAAGAATATTTTATTTTTTGATTATCATTCGCTTGAGGCAATAAAGCATTTAACTCATCATCGCTTTTAACAATTAATTTTGCTATACCCATAATTTGAATATTCAACTCTAATATGGCGTGAAAATCTTCTTTAGAAAAAATATTATCTATGCCCTTTTTGATATTATTTATATCCAATTTCTCATCAGAAAAAAATTGCATAAGCCTATTTAAAAATATAGGTTGAGGAAGCATTTTTTCTCCTTGGGCTTTTTCTTTATTTCCTTTGGTTAATCTTTATGAGAAAATTATAGCAATATACGCTTAAATTATCTTTTGTTATAAATTATGCTTGTATTATTATCATTTTTCTCATTCACAAGGTTGTTTATAAGATAAATTCCGAAGGATAGAATTACTAAATATTAAAAAATTAGGTATTCCAAAACTACTAAAGGAAGCTTTATTCAAAGTGTAAAATTTAGAGAGCAGGAGGAGGAATCACGCATTATATTAAACTTAAAAGATAATAACATATCTGTCCTTATACTTTTTGACTATGGTTTATTTAAACTTAAATTTTTAAATTATCTACTTAGTTGTCTAATATATTTGATATTTTACAAATTACTCATATAATTTTATACACATAAGGTGAAAATCTTTTTTAGGCTTTCCTAATAATTTTCCCCATCCTAGTTTTGCTACACTTTGATCGCCAAGTATGAAAAGTAATTTATCACCATAATTGATTTTTATATATAAATCCACACAAAATTCGTTATTAGTGAGAAACATAACACTATTTTTCAAATCCGTGTACTTTTCTTTTTTAGGAAGGTATTCTATGGCTTCTTGGTATTCAATATCTTGAATCAAAATTGCTATTTTGTTTTGGTGGGATAAGAATTTATTACCAAGAATAAAGTTTTTTCCTAATATATGATTTTTAATACCTAATTTATTCCGTTGCATTTTTGCGATTAAGATTCTATGAGGGATATTTTCTATAATTGATAGTTTGCCTTGAAGATTAAAATTGCTTTGCAAGACTTTTTCTATATAATGTTTAGGGCGTCTTAAGCTTAACAAAAGAGGGGAGAAAGGCAAATATTTTTTAGCGGTATTCTTGTCTGTAATACCAAGCATTGAAAATAAAATGTTTGAAATAGAATCGCTAAAATCTTTTTGAAAGGCTCTTGGATAATCTTTTAAATTTATGGTTTCAAAAAATATCCATAGGATATAATGATTGAAAAAATCAAAAAACAATGTCCAACCCTCATTATTATCTTCATTACGTGATAATTTATCAAGCATATAAGAGGGCAAATGAGAGTTGATTCCATGTAAACCCATAAAATTTACAATTACTTGAACTAAAAATTTATTATCTAATTGATTAAACCTGATTTCTTCAATCTCCTTATTTGGGTGTTTGAGTTGTTTATTGGTTCTTAAAAAAATTTCTTGTTTATTATAGTGTTGCAAAAGATTCTTTAAGAGTTTATGAAAAGAATAAGAAGAATTCATAAAATTGGCTTTTTTCCAAATGATGCTGGATAATAAAGTGTTTCTTTAGAATCTAGACATCGGATTTTTAATTCACAAAAAGAATTAATACTTGCAAATGAGGAGAGGAATTTAGAGATCACAAGCCCTAGTTTATAGACTTCTCCCAAAGAATAGAATTTGGAATCTTGAATATAAAAAATAGTTAAGATTCCCTTTTTTGTAATGTATTCATCTACCAAATAGGCACTATTGCCCTGTATATCAACAATAGATTCCTTTAGCAATTTGTAAATTTCTGCATTTTCTTTATCTTCTAAAAAGCTATAAGCTTCAAGGACATTAAAGAATGAAGTCTTATTTAACATCGTTTGATAGTTAAAAGATAATATAGAAACAAGCTTCCATAGTAAATTATCCACATTATATTTTCTCATAGGGCTTGGGGTTTTGATATTTTTAGTGTGCGTATCTTTAATGGAGGAGGTCTGAATATCGCCGATATTTAAAAATGTTGGAAGATTTTTATTGCAACACAAAGTTTCAATAGTAATGATTTCTGTTTGGTTGCTTGTTGAAAAGAAAGAGATTTCTTTATATGAATCTCCTCTTGAATTTACTTTATCAGAGATAGAATAAAATTCATTTTTGTTTTCCCTGAGGAATTCAAATCGTTCAAAATTATTATAACTCTTAAGCATTCTTCTGCCTGTATCGCTATTGTGCGCTTTTACTTGCAAGATATTGATGATTTCATAAGAATCTAGTTGATTTCTATCAATAAAGATTCTATATCCATCTCTATTGTGGTGGTTAATAATGGATTCTGCACTTTTTTGAAAGATATTAACAATGGGGGTTACTCCAAGAGAAAATAATTCTTTCCTTAAAATGCAATTTTTTGGCAAATGTTTATCAAATTTAAATTCTATACTGAAACTCTTTCCCAAGCATTCTTTTAATACTTCTAAACCTGTGATTGCGATGAAATTAAATTTTTCAGGAAGAAAGAAATATTCTCTTAGCAAAGAGAAAGCATCAAAGCCTAACTCATTATAAGATAATGTGCTTTCATTGGGAGAGAGCCCCATTGTTTTAACATTGTAGATACTTAACTTAAATTCGTGATTGGTATCTAATGATGTAACTTTTAATTCTTTTAGATACAAATGGATATATAAAAGTAAGCTACTTGAAGTATAGACATCATCTCCTAAGTAAATATTTAATCTTGTAATATCAAGGTCGCAAATATTAAAATCTTTATTTTCATTGATTTTAAAATTTAAATTCAAGGTTTGGTATCGTCTATCGTTACCAAGAAATGCGTCTTCAATATTTAAAGGATATAAAAAAACATCGTAAATAGTTTTAAAAATACATTCACATTTATTAATAGGAATGGATTTTACATGAGTTCCCTTAGGTATAAAAATATACTTTTCTTTACTCTTTTCATCTATTTGAAACTCTTGCATAGACAAAGAAGGCAGGGCACTTGTATAGTTTGGAGCAATAATATTTATCAATGATTCAGCTATGTAAGGGATATTGCGGTCCATTTCTTGATGAATCTTTGAAGTTAAAACTGCTAAATTTTCAATAATTCTTTCAACATCTGGATCTTTACTATCGTGTGCTAAAAATGGAGCTAATTTTGGATATTTGTGGGTAAATAGCTTCCTTGCTTCATAAAGGTAAGCAAGTTCTTTTTGAAAATAAAATAGATTATCTTGATTCATTTTAGACAACTTCACAATACCTATTATTTTTAAAAATGATTTCTAAGCTAAATTCTTGAAATCTATCTTCACAAAGAAAGCATTGCAACATAAAAGTTAAGCACCATGGGCTTAGAGAATTATCAAAGCTTATGGAGATAACTTTAATACGTTGTTCATATTTTTCAATGATAGAAACGATTTCTTTTGCCATTGTGGGACACAAATCACTAGAATTTAAATTGAGTTCGGCTAAACTAGAAACATTTATATCTTTTAAGGTTAGACAATCGTCTAATTTAGCATTCAATAAAAGACAAACATTGTCTTTTATATCTTTATGCACATCATTGTAAAAGGAAGCATTTTGATATTGGTCATCTAATGTGAATATAATCTTATCTACTAAAGACATTATTCTTTATCGAGCTTACCAACGAGTGAGAGTTCAAAGTTTCCACCCATATATTTAAAATGAGGACGAACACTAAGTCCAATTTTATACCAACCAGCTTCACCCGGGATATTTTCTACTTGCACCCTTGCTCCCCTAAAAGGTCTTCGGCTTCTTACTTCAGCAGGAGGATTCTCTTGGTCGGAAATGTATTGTCTCACCCATTCATTGAGTCCATTTTCAACATCACTTCTTTCTTTCCAGCTACCAATCTCTTCTCTTTGTAGCACTTTAAGATAATGAGCCAATCTTGAAATGAGAAATAGATAAGGCAATTGTGTGCCTAAGCGGTAGTTTGTTTCTGCTTCTTTGCCCTCAGGCGTGTTTGGGAATGTTTTTGGTTTTAGGGCTGAATTGGCAGAGAAGAAAGCAGCATTATTAGTATCTCTGCGCAATGTTAGAGTGATAAAGCCCTCCTCTGCAAGCTCATATTCTCTTCTATCAGTAATTAAAACTTCTGTCGGAATCTTAGATTGCATTGTTCCAAAACTCTCATAAAGATAGGTTGGCAAATCCTTCACGCTACCACCACTTTTGGGACCTATAATACTTCCACACCATCTATACTTTGCAAAGCTTTCTGTAAGCCTTGTAGCAAAAGCGAAAGCAGAATTGCCCCATAATAGATGATTGTGCGAAGCATGGACATCTTCTTTGTAGTTAAAGCTCTTAATGGGATTCTCATTAGGATCATAAGGGCTTCTTGTTAAGAATCTTGTTACCATAAGTCCAGCATATTTAGCATCTTCATTTTCCCTAAAAGTTCTCCATCTAGTATATTGAGGACCTTCTAGCATACCCTTTAAATCTTGAATATTGGCAAGCTCTGAATAATTTTCCAAACCAAAAAATTTAGGGCTACATGAGGTTAAAAAAGGAGCATGGCTCATCGCAGAAATACTAGCCATTTTGTTTAAAAAAGTTATATCAGGACTTGAGGCAGTAATTTGATAGTCTCCAATGACTGCACCAACAGGCTCACCCCCAAATTGACCGTATTCGGCAGAGTAGGTATTTTTATAAATAACACTTTGCGTAATATCAGGATTATTTTCAAAATCTTCTAAAATTTCCTCTTTTGTAACATTAAAAAGGTTGATTTTAATATTTTCATTAAAATCTGTTCTGCTTACCAAAAAATGTAGTCCTCTCCAAGTTGATTCTAGTTGTTGCAAATTTTCATTATGCAATATTTCGTCCATTTGTTTGGAGATTAAATCGTCTATATGTGCAATCATTTCATCAAGGGCAAATTTATTGATTTTATCTTCTACATTATCACTTTTAACAATTTGAGAGATAAATTCAGCAACTCCACGTTTAGCGATACTATAGCTTTCTTCATTGGTTGCATATTTACTTTTTTCCATAATGCTTTCTATAATGGGTGTGCTAAGTGTATTAGTTTTTTTATCTGTCATACTTATTCTCCATCCTTTTGTTTGATTTCTAGAAGTAGTTTTTCTCTAGTATCTTTATTTTTTAATGCCTCTAAAACGGCTTTTCTAAAGTTTGGAATGTTACCCATTGGACCTTTTAGTGCCATTAAAGCTTCTCTTAGTTGTAAAAGTTTTTTCAACTCTGGGACTTGCTGTGCAATGTTGTCAGGTGAAAAATCTTTAATACCAGCAATATTAAGATTCACTTCTAATTCCTCTGCCTCATTGTTTAAGGTGTTCTTTACGTTAAAGTTTGTATGAATGTTCAATTTTTCCATAACCTGATTAAAATTAAGCTTATTAATCTGCAACACTTCTCGTTCTTCAATAGGTTGCTCACTATTATTACCTGTAAGATTGGATAATACCATTAGTTTTAAGGGCAACTCCACTTCGCTATTTTGTCCATTTGTTTTTGCCTTGTATGTTATATTGATACGCTCTTTAGGAGAATTTGAACCATCTGACATTTTTAAGCCTTTCTTGTTTTTTGGAATTTATTTTAAAGTCAAAATCTTAAGAGTATAAACTAGATTTCATTAATTTTCCCTTGAATGAATAAATAATATTCCTCTAAATAATCTTTTAGAAGTGTATTTTCTAATTTCTCTTTTAAGTGTAGGTAAATAATCTTTGCGTTTTGCTCCATTCCTTTCTCATCAAATAGTTTTGCCATTTCAATCAGCGCATTCATATTTGAAAACAAAGAGCCATTGGAGTTTTCTTTATTGATTTTTAAAAGTGCTTCTTCAAGGCTTTTTGCTTTAGTTTTAGATTGTATTTTAGATTTTTGAAATTTTTGCTGACCATTTAGTTCTTCATTTTTTAAAAAATAATTAAATACAGAGATATTGCACAGAAATTCCCCATTTTCAAATTTTAATTTTGTTATTTCCTGAAATTTGTTTAAGAAGTTATTGACAAAAATTATGAATATTTTACAAACATTATCCTTTCTTTGTAATACTAATAATTTGTGAAAAAGTTGTAGCCCTTCAAACCAAAAAGGATTCAAGACTAAATTTTTAATGAAGTTTTGAATCTGTGCAAGTTCGCTAGCATCTTCTTTGGAATTTTGCAGTAAATTAATTAAGCTACTATCTGGAAATCTTATCTGCGTGATGCCCTCTGTATGAGGTGGCATTTTTTTTATTTTTCCCCACATAGCTTCAAAAAAGAATGCGTATGCGTTAAGATTATTTAAATCATTATTTAATAAATCCAAACTAAGATTTAGGTAAAACCCCCTATATTCTCTATCATTGATAGTCTCTAAATCTATAAGTTTGTTAGCAATAGTGTTCGTATGGGTATCAAATAGAGATTCCTTGTTTGCATTGGAAGTAGAAATATCTTGTGCTACTTCAAGAGAGTTAAACTTATGGTTAATAATATTTCCAATATCCATTATGTTTTCATTAAGCTCGGTTAAGATTTGTTTTGGAATAAATAATTTCAAACGATTAGTCTCTAAAATAAAAAGTGCAATGGTATCTTTGATTTTCTTTTTTTGAGTGTTTAATACGTTTTCATCTAAGGATTGTGGATTATTTTTTAAAAAATCTTTTAAAAATTTTAGCAAACAAGAGAGTTCAATAAAGCAATCCTCTTTATTGAGATTAATGCAAGACAAAAGGAAATAGTTACATATCTTTGCCTCTATTGAAGCATTTTTTAAAATATCAAGTGAGTATCTATATACTATATCCCAGTTAATATTTTCGTGATTTAGGGTTTTATATTTTGACATTTCATCTTCTAAAATATTAAAACTCTCTAAATGAGACAAGTCTTTTGATAAATAATCAGAGTAAGTCATTATTGAGTCTCCATAAAAATTTATAAACTTTAGTGTTTGTTAGTCATTTGAGTTAAAATTTATGATATACTATTCTATAAAATGGAACTTAAAAAAATCATTAATTAAGGAATTGTTATGTTTTATAGGAATCTATTGCTTTTGTTGGTGGTATTAGTTTTTTCTGCGTGTTCAAGTAAGGTTGATGTGAAGATTAATAATCACGAAAAATCAAATCTCAATAACAGGCAAGATGATGTGCCTTTAACTATTATTGTATATCAGTTAAAAGATATAAAAAAGTTTGAACAAGCAAGTGATATGGACTTATTTGCAAGAGAAGATGGAATTTTAGGCAAAGATAAAATAGATTCAATAAAAATGCAAATTGCACCTAAAGATAATATTGTAGCAGTCAATGTTGAAGACGAAGAAGTCCCTTATATTGGCATTTTAGTGTTTTTTGCCAATAATGATAAAAAAACAACGAAAGCTTGGGCTAAAACAAGTGAAGCAAGTGGATTTTGGTTTGGAGTAAAAAAGCTAGAATTTAAAATCACAAAAGATGGCATTCATTATGTTCAATAAATTCTATGGGGCAAATAGATTATGGCAGATCAACTAAAAGTTGCATGGTATGATGGCTTAAATGTAAGTTCAGTTCATTTTGAGCAACAAGAAAGATTTTTACAAAGGGTGATTGATTTTAAAACAATAGAGGTGTTTAGTAATTTATATGGAATTACAACGCTTGAATTTTCTAAAGAAATGTTGATTCAAGGTAAAATTGTTATCACTAGGATTGAGGGAATTGCACAGGACGGAAGTATTTTTAGCGCACCAGAACAAGATCTTTTACCTGAACCTTTGGAGATAAACTATGATTCGTTGGCTAACTCGGTAATTACCTTAAAGATTCCTTTAGGCATTGCAACGATTGCGGATATTGCATTGAGAAATAATATTCCTAATACCAAATATATTGCATTAAAAAGTGCAATAGCTTCAAGAAATTATGATGATGAAAGCAATGAAATCTTAAGGCAAATAGGTGATGAATACGAAAGCGAGAATATTGCTTTCACACAAGAAAAGGTTAGCGTAGCACTTGCGAGTTTAAGATTAAAACTAGGAATCTTAAATAATGCTGCACCAGATGAACTAGAAATACCAATTGCAAAAATCAAGAGCATTGATGCAAATAAAAAAATTGATTTAGAAGAAGAATTTATCCCTACTTGTTTAAATATTTCTAAAATACCCATTATTAAGTCATTTTTAGAGGAAAACATTCATTCTATTAAACAACATAAAAATAATTTAACAAATATTTTTAAGGGTATTGACCAGACAAAAAATACACTTGATTTTAGCACCTATGTATCCTTAAATCTTTTAAAGAAATGGTATTTGATTTTTTCCTATTTAATTAATAAAGACAAATTGCATCCCGAGTTTTTATATGAAAAGTTAATAGAATTTCAAGGGGATCTTGGTGCTTTTAACGAGGACGATACATTTTTAGAATTTATTAAATATAATCATGACAATCTTAATGAAACTTTTTTGCCTTTAATGAATAATATTAGAATACTATTTTCAAGAATCACTAGTCCAAGATATACAATGGCAAGATTAATCAGCGGTAAAAATGGTTTTTATGATTTCTTGTTTGATAATCCAAGTATTTTACAAAATAATGAAATATATCTTGCTGTCAATGCAGATGTGAATCACGAATATCTGTTACAGAACTTCAAAACACAAAGTAAAATCCATACACAAAGTAAGATAAAAGATATAGTAGCTACACAACTTAGGGGGTTGAATTTGGAACAAATTTCAAATATTCCTAATGCGATTCCATATTTGAGCGGCTATATTTATTATAGATTTGATAAGAAAGATGAAGTATTTGCGGATTTTAAAGGGGAAAATATCGTGAGTATTTATATCACAAACAATATTAAAAGTCCCGATATTAAAATATGGGCGGTGTTTTAAAGTATGGAGGAGAGTAATTTAAATAGAATAGAGCCTAGTTTATTGTTGAATCATGGATTTTGTGGGCTTTTAAGTAATAAAGTTTTAGACCATAGCTTAGAGTTGCTTTTGTTATCATCTAGGCTTTCTAAAATAGATACTTTAGAGACAAGCAAAATAGAGGCAATCAAAGAAAAAATGATTAATGATATACTAGCAATCAGCTCTAAACTAAGCACTTACAAAGAATACGAAGAAAAAGATATAGTAAAATTAAGATATTGTTTATGTGTCTTTATGGACGAAATTATTATGAAAAACGAGCTTTTTATGAATAGTTCTTGGGCTCATAGCACATTAACCGTAAGACTTTTTGATGAAACATTGGGCGGGGATAATTTTTATGATATCGCATTATCTTGGCTGAATAATCCTGCAAAAAACAAAAATTTTTTAGAGTTTGTCTATGCTTGCCTTGTATTGGGATATAAAGGCAAATATTCAAGTAGTAAAGATGTTAATGAAAGAATCTCTTTATTGTGCGAAAATATCGCATCAGCAATTACTCCTCTTTTAAATACAGATGAAAATATCGCTTTTAGTAAAGCTTGCGATATTGATTCTAAAGAAACACTAGGAAGCAAATTCCAAAGGCTATATCTTAAAAAAATACTTATCCTATTGCCTTTATTAATTATTGTTTTAATTTTTTCATATTTACTTCTTGATTTGGAGACAAATAATATAAGGGTTGAAAATAAAATAGAAAAAATGATTGAGGATTTTACCAATAAAAAAGAAAGTTGAGTGAATTGCAAAAGTCAATATCTTAAGATTTCTAAATCCCTTATAACTGCTTTAAGGCTTCTCTTCTGCCAAGAACAAAAAGAGAATAATTCTTATGCTCTTGTTTGGCATATCTTTTATTCCTTTATTTTAGTTTTTGAGGTTCGTTTAATTTTAAATATCCTCCTTTATACCAAAACTTACTTGCTTTACTTAGGACTTC
>NZ_CANBCA010000028.1 GCF_947367035.1 uncultured Helicobacter sp. | reverse complement strand
ATTTGTATTCCAAGCAATATCTATTTTCCCTCTTTAAGCCACTGCACTTGTCGCTCATAGTTGCTAAATAACACATAATCTAGTTATATCTTTAAAATAATCATTAGCAGATGCTGTGCTTACAAATACGGCAATTGCTCAAGCACAAAATCCTGTAACAATGGCAGAAGCGATGAAATATGCTATAAAGGCTGGAAGATTAAGCTATCTTGCTGGACGCATACCACGCAAAGCCTATGCAAGTGCAAGTTCTCCGCTTGAAGGTATGGCACAATTAAACTAGATTTAGGCAAATAAATGAAAGATACAATCTTTAAACAAGATATTGGCAAACAATTTGAATTTGATGCACAAGTAGCAAGTGTGTTTGATGATATGCTTGAGCGTTCAATTCCTCATTATAAAGAGGTGCTAGGTTTAATTGTAGATTTTTGCTCCTATACTTTAGAATCTTCTAAAAGTGCTATACCTCTTGTTTATGATTTAGGAAGCTCCACAGGAACGACACTTTTAGCTCTCTCTCAAGCCTTATCAGCACATACGCGTTTTATTGGTATTGATAGTTCTCAAGCTATGATTGATAAAGCCTCACTTAAAGCCCAAGCCTATAATGCAAACATTGAATTTATCTGCACAGACTTGCTTGAATACGATTTTTTGCACTCTGATATTGTAATTGCTAATTATAGCTTACAATTTATCCGCCCAATGCAACGCCCTGCACTTCTGCAAAAAATTTACAATGCTCTTACGGAGGGAGGAATTTTAATTGTGAGCGAAAAGATGACTTCTCATCATAGAATCCTTGATAGGCAAATGATAGAACGATATGTTCGCTATAAACAAGAGCAAGGCTACACAAAAACCGAAATTAGCAAAAAGCGTGAAGCATTAGAAAATGTGCTTGTGCCTTTTAGCCTTGAAGAAAATATTGCAATGCTTAAAGATATAGGTTTTAGTGGCATTGAGGTGCTTTTTAAATGGGTGAATTTTGGCACTTTGATTGCTAAAAAGTAATAAATATTTATATTTTATATGTATTTATTTTATGCAAACTAAAATTATAAAAGAAAAATAATGTAATTTATTGTAACTTATTTTAAAATTTTACTAAAAACTCTAAAAATTATTATTCAAAAAAAATGCGTGATATAATAATAGTAAAAACAAAAAGGAGAAACAATGAAACAAGAAGATAATGTTTCAAAACTTACCCCACAGGAACTTGAAGAGTTAAGTAATTGGCTATGGAATAATTGCGATGATTGCGGACTAATGCTTGAAGATATGACAGATTCTTTACGATATTGCGATGAAAATCCTGCAGATTTAGACCCTAGCGAACTTGAAGATTGGCTTTTGGAAACAAGACTATTTGCACTTGATGACAATTGCCCTGAGGGAATAAAAGATTTACCAAAAGCATTAGGTGCATTAAAGGGCTTAAAAGCCATTGTAGCACAGGAACAATCCATTCAAAGCATTCCTAAAGAAATATGTGAAATCAAGGGTTTAGAAGTTTTGGATTTATTTGATAATGAACTCACACAAATCCCACAAGAAATTGGCAAACTAGAATCTTTAAGAGAACTTTACTTAGGTGAAAATAACATTACATCTTTGCCAGAGAGTATAAAAAATCTACAATCTTTAGAAATTTTATGTTTGAATGACAATCCCATAAAAGCTTTACCAGAGTGGCTAAGTGAGTGTAAGAATCTAAAATGTATCGAAGTAGATGATGATGTGGAGATTCCCTCCTGTATTGATAGCACACTTATCAATGCCGATTATGAAGGCTATAGCAGCTATGATTATAGATAATCCTCTGCTATAATGGTGTAATTCATCATAACCAAGCACGATAAGAGGCTTTAGGAGGAGAAGTGGCAAAGATTGATAAGAGTATAAGCAAAGAATTAGAATCTTATTTTAAAGCATTAGCCAAAGCAAAGGGATTTAAAACTTACTCAAATTGGATTTTGTATAAACGCAATGGAGATGATTTTATTAGTGTGCATTATGAGTTATTACATAGGCGTCCAGATACATATCATACAGGCATTTGGAGTGTAGAGATTAAAGGCTATGAGATGGATAGACTCTATTGGGAAATTACAGAAGCAGAAGAATGCTTAACTTACAAAAGTGATGCTTTGAGGGCAAATGGTTCTTTTGTTGTGCCAAGCGAAAATATAGGAGCAGAAAAAAGCTTTTATGTAATCCCTTGTAAAAAGCCCTTTGATGAAGCCCAAATAACAACTATCAAAGAAAAACTCCCCTTAATGCTAGAGTATATCCAATCTTGTATTGATACCTTTTATGCAACATATCGCAATTTTGATGAATATGTGCAGCATCTCCAAGACCAAAGTGAGAAAAACTTACGATATAAAGTATTTTCTTTACTTGCTAAAGGAGATATTTTGAGTGTGCTCAATATTGCGCAAGAACAAGCAGCCATTGAGAAGCAAGAGTTAGGTAAAAATGAAATAGGCTTTTGGAGAATGTTGCTGAATTTTTTACATAAAAATGGAGAGAAAACGAACCTAAGCTTAGTAGAGAGATTTAAAATGCGTTTTAAAAATTTGACGTATGTTGAAAGAATGTAAAGAATGAAACTTGCCTTGCTTTTAATTATAATTATATGTAGCTTTGCGCAAGGCAAAGATTCTTTAATTGAAGATAAAATGCGTAATATTGGGCTTTTTGCACTTGAAGAAATAGATAAAGATACTTTTATCACGCGCCTTGCTTATGATAGTAAAGAAAACTTTATGAAAACAAATATCTATGCACCTTTTTCTTTACACAAATGCTATCTCCATAAAGATATGAAAGAGCATATGCAAAAACTTGCTAAGATTCTAAAAGCAAAGAATTTAAAGCTTATTGTGTATGATTGTTTCCGTCCTCAAGCTGCACAAGAGCTTGCTTGGAGTATTGTGCCTGATACGCACTATGTCGCTCACCCAAAGAAAGGCTCAAATCACTCAAGGGGGATTGCCATTGATGTGGGCTTAGCTCAAGGAAATGGAGAAACTTTAAGTATGCCAAGCGCATTTGATGAATTTAGTGCAAAAGCGTGGCGTGATTATATGTGTCCGCAATCTCAAACACAAAATTGTACTCATCGTAACGAACTCCAAGAGATAATGAGCCGAGCTGGATTAAAGAGTATAAAAACGGAATGGTGGCACTTTGAGCTTCCTATAAGTAATAAACACGACTACCCTATTCTTTCTCTCCCATAGAATCTACTCAACTATTCGTGGCGCAGCGCATCAATGGGATTAAGCTTTGAAGCTCTCCTTGCGGGAAGATAACCAAAGAGAACACCAATAAAAGCCGAAAATAAAAAGGCAATGATAGCCGTTGGAATATCAAAAATAAAAGGAATTTCCATATAATAACTTAGGCTTAATGAAGCAAAAAATGCCCAAATAATTCCAATTATTCCTCCAAGTGAGCTTAAGGTAATAGATTCTATTAAAAACTGCATAAGCACTTCACTCTGCAATGCACCAATAAAAACACAGGATTTTGGGAATAGTTAGGATTCATAAATAAAACTATAGTATTGAATTACAGCAAGATTTAAGAAGATTTGTTGTCTCTCACACGGAAAGATTAACAATTAAGAAATATAATCACATTTCACTTAAAATTTAAATGAAACAAGCCATAGATTGTTCAACAATCAAGATTAAAATCAAATCTTTTACTAGAATCAGCGTGTGTGAGTTTTGATAAAATAAAAGGCAAATATAATACTAAAAATATTTAAATTTAGCTATAAAAGCCAAGATTCCATTGCTAAACTTAAAACATACTTAATTAATGGATTGCTTCGTCATTTCACTCCTCGCAAAGACGCAAAATCAAAGTGCCAACTAGTGTCTAGTAGGCAGATTCTAAACCCTTTGGCGCAAAAAGCTAAAAGGCGGGAGCGCAAAAGGTAAGATAAAGGCATTTTCATTGCCACTATGGATAGATTCTAATTCCTTGCCATTAACCAATAGAATCTTAAAAAGACACAGGTATTTTTTGCCATTCTTTTCAAAAATCTCTCCTATGTCATTTTTGCCATTTTGAATAGAATCCCAATGTGCACTGACAATTTCTTTGGGTTCATTTGGGCGAATTGTATGCCGACAAAGCGCACTCTTGCCATCTTCACTCACTTCTGCATTAACTTGATAACTCCCCTCACTGATAGCAGTTAGATGATTTTGCGTGTTTAGCTTCTCATAAGGACGATGGATAAGGTAGCCCTCACTAAAGCCACGATTTTTAAGTGTTTCTAACTCATCAGTATAACGCGATTCCGCAAAATCCCCCTTTGCATAATCCTCCAAAGCCCTTTTATAAGCAAGTGCAGTAATTCCTGCGTAATAGCTTGATTTCGTGCGTCCCTCAATTTTGAGAGAATCTATTGCACCACTTTGCAAAATCATTGGAATATGTGAAGCGAGATTTAAGTCTTTGGCATTAAAAATATGCGTGCCAATTCCTTCTTCTTCCTCTAGTCGCAAAGTGATACCATTATCTGGATTGCGAGCATAGATTTCTTTACCATTGAATCGCACCAACGCGTCATTGGCTTCATTACGGATATAATATTCATAATCAAACCGACAATCATTTGCACAACTCCCACGATTTGGCACACGACCATTTTGCAAAGCAGAAATCAGACAACGTCCTGAAAATGCAAAACACATAGAGCCGTGTATAAAAATTTCTAATTCCAAATCTGGCAAAGCTTTTTTAATCTCCATTGCATCTTTCAAGCTTAACTCACGTGCAGCAATAATGCGTTTCACACCTAATTCATAAAATACTTGCGCATCAAGCACATTTAGCACATTAGCTTGAGTGGATAAGTGCAATGGAATTTCTGGGGCAATTTGCCGCGCCAACTTGACTACACCTGGAGTAGCAATGATGAAAGCATCAGGTTTTAGCTCCGCCATTTTTTCTATATGAGTTCTTAAAAGCTTTAATTGAGAGTTAAAAGGAAAACCATTAATGGTTACATAGATTTTTTTTTTCCTCTTGTGTGCGTATTCTACACCTTCTTTAAAAGAATCAAAGTTAAACTCTTTACCCGAACGATTCCTTAACGAAAAGTGGCTTACACCACCATATACTGCATCTGCTCCATATTCTAAAGCAATTTTTAATTTTTTAAGATTGCCTGCTGGCGAGAGAAGTTCTGGAATCTTAGAATCTTTTGGAATCGCATTCATCATTTGCCGAAGTTTGCAATCAAGGCTTCAATATCACTTTCATTGACAACATTTTCCGTTTTATCCCCTTGAATATGCACTGCAGAACTTACGCGCTTACTATCATCAATTTTGCCTTCAAATAATGAACTCATATATCTTGCGAGTGCGCGCATAATATTAATCACGCGTTCAATTTTTTGGCGATGAATATCTTGATATTGCATAGCTTCCATTGCTTCTAATGAAATATTAGAAATCTCTTGCAAGGAATCAGAAACTTTCTGCACATTGGACTTAACTTTTGTTGCTAACTCTAATTGCTCATTAAAAGTATGAAAATCTGGAAATTTAGAATGGAGTTTTTGTAGTAATTCTTCTTGTGCAACAATGAATTGTTGAATCTCACCAAAAGCATCTTCCACATCTGCATCTAAATTATTGATTTTTTCTAGCTTGTCAAACATTTCGGTTGCTTTGATTTCCGAATCACGTGTAACATCATCTAACTGATGCACTACTTTATGTTCTGCGGTTGGTGGAGGAGGGGGCCAACTTACATCTTGTTCAATGGAAAAATCCTCTGCTTTTGCTTCGCTTTTAATTGTTGGGTCTTCTAAAGATTCCTCCATTTCTTCCTCTACTTCTTGTTTCTCGCTTCCTTGTGCAACATCGTCCATATCACTACCCAATAGCGAATCCAATTCCTCTTGTGTCATTCTAAAACCTTGAAATAAGTTAAAATACTATCTGTTATTATACGATTAATTTTTATATTTTTGTTTAAATATAAAAATTTACTAAAAAAGTGGTTCATCCATTTCTTGCGGAATCGCAATTCCCATCATCTTTAAAATGCTTGGCGCAATATTATTTAATCCCCCATTTTGGACAGATTCTACACCTTTTGCCATTATAAAACACCACACATCGCCTATTGTATGATTTGTAAGGGGTTTGCCATTTTCATCTTTCATTTCTTCGCAATTTCCGTGATCACTTGTAAGAACCAATCCATAATCCTTGTCTTTTATCTTTTTATAAATCCTACCAATCTCATTATCTACAGATTCCACCGCCTTAATTGCTGCATCATAATTCCCTGTATGCCCTACCATATCACCATTAGCAAAATTTACTACGATAAAGTCGTATCCCTCTTCTATTGCCATTAAAACCGCATCACCGACTTGTGCCGCACTCATTTCTGGTTGCAAATCATAAGTAGCCACCTTTGGTGAAGGAACTAAAAGACGCGTCTCATTGGGATAAGGCTCTTCAATTCCTCCATTAAAAAAGAAAGTTACGTGGGCATATTTCTCTGTTTCAGCAGTATGAAATTGTCGTAAATTGTGATTTGAAATAACTTCGGCTAGGGTATTTTGAATACTTTCTTTTGGAAATAAAATTGGGAAAGAAAAAGTCTTATCATAAGAAGTCATCGTAACTAATGGAATCTTAACGAATCTCTTTCGCTCAAACTCATTAAAATCCTCCTTACCTAAGGCTTTCACAATCTCTCTTGCTCTATCACTACGAAAATTGACAAAAATCAATCCATCGTCAGATTGAATGCCCCTATAAGGCTCTTGATGAGAATCCAAAAAACAAGCTGGCACGATAAATTCATCGGTTATCTCTTGATTAAATTGAGATTGCAGGTATTCTTGAGGACTAAGAGTTTGTGCATTCTCACCTAGTGCGATGACATTATAAGCTTTTTCTATGCGCTCCCAACGATTATCTCTATCCATTGCATAATAGCGTCCGCTAATGCTTACGATACGAATTCTTTTACCTTGTATTTGAGATTCCACTTGTTCTAAAAATTTCGGCGCACTCTTAGGTGGCACATCACGTCCATCAGTCATTAAATGCAATAGCACTTCACATTGAGATTCTAACCCTAAAGCAAGCGCTAAAATATGTTGGATATGCGAATGCACACCACCATCACTTAAAAGTCCTACCAAATGCACGCATTTGCAATGCTTTAAACAATCCAAAGCAGGATTTTGCATTAAAGCGTTCTCCTGAATTGCTTTATTAATTTTAACTAAATCTTGATACAAAATCCTCCCGCTACCCAAGCTCATATGTCCTACTTCAGAGTTTCCCATTTGTCCTTCTGGCAAACCAACAGACAATCCGTAAGTCTGAATCATTCCAAAAGGCACTTCTTGAAATAATTTCTCATAAGTCGGCTTTTTTGCTGCAAAAAACGCATTATGCCTTTGCTTATCACTTTTCCCAATTCCATCTGTAATTACCAAGACTACTTTCATTATTAATTTTCCCGATTTTAAAGTTATTTTAGGTAGAATCCTACCTAATTTTTTCCTAAAATCTCATTTACTAAGTTTGGCTTATGTTGTATTATCTTTACTCTTTTTTAGATATTAATATCTTTCAATACATTACCGTGCGTGCAGCTATTGCGTTTTTTGTTGCGTTTTTACTAACCATTTTTGCACTACCCTATTATATTTTATGGGCAAGAAATAAACACGCAAGTCAGCCCATTTCAGAATTTGCTCCTAAAAATCATCAACAAAAAGCAAACACACCAACAATGGGTGGTATTGTTTTTGTTTGCACTACTCTACTTGCCACTTTGTTTTGTGCTAAACTGAATCACATTTATATATTGCTTGGAATCGCAACTTTGCTTTGCTTCGCACTACTTGGCATTAGCGATGATTATTCTAAAATCACACAATGCAAAAACGCTGGAATGCGTGCGAAAACTAAATTTTACTTACAAATTCTTATCAGTCTTATTCTCTCTTGTGGGCTATATTTCATCGGATTAAATACGGAATTTTATTTACCATTTTTTAAGAATCCTATGTTAAATTGGGAAATTTTTGGGATTTTATTTTGGACACTCGTTTTTATCGCAACAAGCAATGCAGTCAATCTTACAGATGGATTAGACGGATTAGTTGCGATTCCGTCTATTTATGCCCTCACTTCACTCACCGTTTTTGTCTATGTGACAGGACACTCAGGCTTAAGTGCTTATCTTCTTTATCCCAAAGTGCTAGATAGTGGAGAACTTGCAATTCTATCCTCTGCTCTTATTGGCGCACTCATTGGTTTTCTTTGGTATAACTGCCACCCCGCACAAGTGTTTATGGGGGATAGCGGGAGTTTAAGTCTTGGTGGGTTTATTGCTTATATGGCGATTGTGTCTAAAAATGAGATTCTACTTTTTTTGATTGGTTTTATCTTTGTTGTAGAAGCATTATCCGTTATCTTACAAATTGGAAGCTACAAGACGCGTGGCAAAAAGATTTTTTTAATGGCTCCCCTACATCATCACTTTGAAGAAAAGGGTTTAAGTGAGAGCAAAATAATCGTGCGATTCTGGATTGTCGCACTAATGAGCAACCTTATTGCACTTTTAAGCTTAAAAATACGCTAAAAAGGATTGATATGCGAATACTTTTAGGATTTGGAAGCACGAATCGTGCGATTGCACAATCTTTTGCGCCTTGTATTGTGCTAGATGATAATTTCACAAAAAAAAGCCAAGATAATTTGGGCAATCTTTTGCTTCCAAGTGCAAATCTAAGTGAAGTTTTAGAGCAAAATCCTGAAGCCTCCATTATTACAAGCCCCGGGATTCCACCATATAATCCAATGATTCGCGAAACACAAGAGTTTATTACCACACACAAAAAAGCGCGTTTGTTAAGTGAATATGATTTTTTTGCACTAGAATTTAAAAAAATACCGCCCTCAATTTGGATTAGTGGCACCAATGGCAAAACAACCACTACACAAATGCTGACGCATTTATTGCACTCTTTTGGCGCACAAAGTGGTGGAAATATCGGCACACCTCTAGCTAAACTTGACAGAAATGCGTCTTTGTGGATACTAGAGACTAGCTCTTTTACACTACATTACACGCACTTTGCTAAACCAATTCTCTATCTACTCCTCCCTATCACTCAAGACCATATTAGTTGGCACGGAAATTATGAAAATTATATTGCGGATAAACTTAAACCGATTCTCTTTTTACGAGATAAAGAAATAGCAATTCTGCCCAAAAACTTAAAATCTCATTCTTTTTGCAAACAATCTCTTGCAAATCTTATTTTTTATGAAAATGCACAAGATTTAGCAAAGATTTTTCACCTAACTTTAAGTGCAATTACCTTTAAAGAGCCTTTTTTGCTAGATGCTGCACTTGCAATGAGTGCGTGTGAGATTCTCTTTTTTACCCAAGACTATACACTTCTAAAGTCCTTTAAAATTGGCGCACATAAAATGGAAGAATTCTATGATGAATCGGGAAATCTTTGGATAGATGATAGCAAGGGAACGAATCTTGATGCAACCATAGAAGCGATTAAATGCTATCAGGATTCGCAAATTCTGCTGATTCTTGGAGGAGACGACAAAGGAGCGGATTTAACTCCACTTTTTGATTGGATTGCAAAGTGCAAAATAGAAATTTTTGCTATTGGAAGCAACACAGAAAAACTCTGCAAACTTGCCAAAGCTACAAATACCCCTTGCAATGCTTGTTATACACTTGAGGTTGCCGTGCGCAAAATTCAAGAAATCTTTGCACAAAAAGCCAAAGATTCTCACTCCAAGACCCCGCCCACTATTGCACTACTTTCCCCAGCAGCGGCGAGTTTAGACCAATTTAGCTCCTACAAAGAAAGAGGGGAGAAATTCAAAGCCTATGCACTTAAAATAACTTCAACTGCACTTTAAAACTTAGGAATCCTTTTTGCTTATCAAATGACAAAACTAAAAGGATTTTTATGTTTATCAAAGCTTTATCTCTCTTGCCGATTTAACTTTCATACCAACTTCTAGCGCAATCAAAGATTCTATTAAAAATGCCAAAATGGAATCCCAAAACGACTTTGACAAACTCTTGTCTTTTGACACACAAACACCACAAGAAAATCCAATCTCCATTCCACTAAGTGATATTGTGCCAAACTTCTCTTTAGCATTTGGTGCGGAATCACAAAACATACAAGAGATAAAATCTCTAGCCAACTCTAATCAATGCGGATTTTTAGAATCTCTACTCAACGGCAAAGAATCCCTTGATATAAAAAACCTCAACCCGCTCTCTTATCCTCGCAGTATTTCTGTGATAAACGAACTAATGCAAGAAAAAGCGGAAAAAATCTATGCAACAACGCACGACCCAAATGACCTTAAATTGCACTTACTGCTAATCTATAAAGAGCAATTTACAAATCTTGGCACAACAATGCAAACGTCAAAACGAGATTTAACCAACAAAGCAGAAAGGCTCACTTCACTTCTACCAAACTCTATGGAACAAAATCCTAATTTGTTTTTAGAACGTGCCCAAGAAGTATGGAGTAGCGCAAAAGCATTCCAAGAATCTGCTAGAGATGGATTGCTATGGATTAATGCATTTTTTTCTACATTTGAAGATACATTGAGTGATAGAGAAAAGAATCTCATCTTTAATCACGCTAAAACAATTCAAACGCATTGGAAAGCACAAGCTGGAGGAGAAGATGGCAAAATCGTGCTAGAGAATGGAATGATTTACCAAGAATATCAAAACGATGAAACACCAGATATTTATGGATTTACCATCATTACACAAAATTTTGTCTATGCTTACAGGGAAGAAACTTTAGAGGATAACACCACACAAGTGGTATTGCAAATCTATGAAAAAGCAATCAATGGCAACACAGCTTCAAATGTTCAGACCAACATAATCCACTTCAGCCGACAAATGCAAAAGTCCTTAGATTTCAATGGACAGAATTTAAAATTAGTCGGTGAAATTCATCGGATTGAGAAATAAAAACATTACAAAATTACCTAAACGTCTAGAATCCTTAGAAAAGTTTTAAAAATTTCAAAAAAACATTATAATGCTAAACTTAAATTCTACAAAAGGAAAGTCAATGAAAAAACAGCCTCTATTACAGGTGGCTCTATGGGAATAGCAAACGCTTGTGTTCAAAAGTTTGCAAGTTGTGGTTGGAATGTCACTTTTACAGGCATTAACGAATATATTGGTAAAAATCGCAAAGTAAAATCTGCTAGATTGCAACCAAAAATTTTAAATAAGGACAAAAATGATTTATAGAAGATTAGGAAATTCTGGAATCAAAATTCCAGCAATGACGTTTGGAACAGCAACTTTTGGTGGTGTTGGAGAGTTTTTTAAAGCGTGGGGAAATATACAACTCCAAGAAGCAAAAGAACTCATTGCAGTCTGTTTAGAAAATGGTGCAAATGCTTTTGACACCGCGGATTGCTATTCAAATGGTAAAGCAGAGGAGATTCTAGGAGAACTCATTAAAGAAAGACGCAAGGAGATTTTTCTCTCCACAAAAACAGGAATGATTCTAAATGATGACAAAAATAATTCTGGAACAAGCTTTTCGCGCATTATGCAATCGTGCGAAAATAGTCTTAAGCGATTACAAACCGATTATATTGACCTCTATTATTTCCACTCTTTTGACGCGCTCACGCCAATAGAAGAAATGCTAAGGGCGATTGAGATTCTAATTCAACAAGGAAAAATCCGATATTTTGGTGTCTCAAATTATAGTGCGTGGCATTTGATGAAAATGCTAAGTATCTGCAAAAAATACAACCTTCCAAAACCTGTCGTGCATCAAGCCTATTATTCTCTTGCTGCAAGAGAACTAGAATGGGAACTTTTGCCATTAGGAATTGACCAAAAAGTTGGCACCCTCGTATGGTCTCCTCTCTCTGGCTCTATGCTCTCTGGCAAGATTTCAAGACATAAAGCCCCACCAAGTGATAGTCGCCTCTCTACAAACTATACTTGGGGTATAGATAGGGAAAAACTCTTTGACATCATTGATGTTTGCGAAGAAATTGCAAAAGAAACAGGATATTCTATCGCACAAATTGCTCTTGCGTGGCTTTTAACACGTCCAAGTATCAGTGGGCTTATTATTGGTGCAAGGACTAAAGAACAGCTGATAGAAAACTTCAAAGCCACACAAATTTTACTCTCTTGTGAGCATTTAGAAAAGTTAGAAAAAGTAAGCCGTGTGCGTCCCATATATCCTTATTGGCATCAGCAAATGACCGTTCCTCACAGAGACCCACACTGCATAGACATCACAACCAATCTAACAAACGCATAGATAAATGGCATATCCTTATTTGCCTTTTACAAGGTATTCTAGGGATTCTGCTAAGAAGCTAGCACAAGGTAATAAAGTAAAATTAAGGAACAAACACTCCACTATAACCCATTGTTTTAATAGCTTCCAAAAGCCTCTCTTCTATGATATTTTCTTCACACTCTACTTTGGCAATCTTATCCTTTAAGCTTGCCTTGGCACTTTTAACGCCCTCTACTTTCAAAAGTGCTTTTCTCACCATTGCAGTGCAAATTTGATGAATTTTAATAGAATCTCTTTAACTAAGCCTTTTTGCCTTTAAATACGCGCGTCTTGGAGCAGGATAACCCTCAATCGTTTGCTTACCATTTGGCATTAAAAAATCTTCTAAAGATTCTCCGCCACTCCATTTTGTTTTGCGCTGCTCCTCAAATGCAGTTTTTAATGTCGCAATATGCACGATTTCTCTAAATCCACACTTTTCTAGCCAACCTTGAAAAGTGCGAAGAGTGGGGATAAAATAGACATTGTTCATTTTAGCATAACGTCCTTTAGGGCAAAGTGCAATCTCTTGCTCTCCTTCAATGATTAAACTATCAAATACTGCTTCGCCGCCACTTTTTAAAGCATTATAGACAAGCTTAATTGATTCTAGGGGACTCTTGCGATGGTATAACACCCCAAGGCAAAATAACACATCAAACTTACCTTCAAAATAAAGCAATTCCTCTATGCCGAGTAATTCAAATTTCAAACGATGATCACGGATAAAAAATTGTAAAAATTGGTATTGCAAAAAGCATAATGGCATAGGGTCAAATCCTATGATTTGAGTCGGATTATGTGCCAACGCCCGAATCATATAATAGCCATTATTGCACCCTATATCCCCTATAATCTTGTCTTCCAAATTCAAATGTGGTGCAAGCAAATTGTATTTAATTGCACTATTCCATTCACTCTGAATCTCCAAACCATTAATCCTAAAAGGACCTTTACGCCAAGGAATCAAGGCTTTTGCAACTTGGCAAACCCTTTCAAAAGATTTTTCGTTAAGATTTGGTAGTAAAATCTCAATAAAATCTCCATCAACTACTTTTGTCCCTCTCAATTCAGACTTTGGAATTGCATTTAAACATTTTATCTGTGCAGATAAGGGAAGAATGTGCTTAAAACCTAAAACACGCTTACGCTCTGCCCTGCTTTGCTCTAAATTTTGATGTGGTTTCATCAGTTATAGTGAGTTAAAAAGATTCTAGTGCTTCTTGCTGTTGCAAGGCTTTTTCTTTATAAATCAAATTATCTGGACAAGTTTCATGGTAATTTCCCTGCGCATCGTAATAGTAACCTTTTTCGTCCCAATAAGACGAGGAGATTCCACAAGCATTTTGATAGCAACCGCCATAAATTACTGCTCCAAACACAAGAATACCGAGTTTTAAAATTCGTAACTTTTGCATATTTTCTAAACCTTGCTATTTTATTATCAAATTATACTTAAAAAGTGTAGTTTGCACAATAAAATTTTATGTGTAATTTAGAAATAAATAACTTATGTTAATATTTGCTTTCATAAAGCATAAATTGGAATCTTGTAGCAATCATTTGTGCTCTTTGTATAATCTGTATTGCCACCTCCTCATTAAACACTTGCTTTAACTCTCCTCAAATAAATTTAGCTAAATTCCAAAAATTCTCGCAAAATAAGAATCATCAGTGCAATCACAAATGCCAAAAGAGCTTTTAAGCTTAAAAACTGCTGCAAAGTTATAGCATAATAACCCATTTCTTCTCCGACATATTGATTTAACTTTGTCAATTATGTTACGATAAGTAACATAATTGACAAAGTGACATATACTTACTTCTCTTCCCCATAGTAAAGGACATTTATCTGCAAACTCATTGCCTAAAACTTTGCGAACTTGGCTTAAAAACACTACATCACAAAAGATATATTCAATAAAGATAATAGCACAAAAACAAATGCACAATTAAAATGAGGATAGAGATTCTCCTATTCTTTTTCCTTAAATAATCTTTTATTTTTCATAATGCTACCCAATTTTTTTAACAAGAAAGTTGATAATTGTTAATGCTTTTGTTAAAATATCTAAATCCCAAGATTCCAAAATGTTAAGGAATTTCTATGCAAGACTGCTTTAAATTACTCTTTTCTTTAGGCTATAAGCGTTTTTATCACGCAAAGGAAATTTTATTTTTTGAAGGTGAGATTCCAAAACAGCTTTTTGTGTTATTGAATGGAAGAGTTAGAATTTATAAAACCTTAGAAGAATCTCCAAAGACTAGAGGTAGAAAGGCAAAGATCAAAGAACAAACCCTTCATTCTATCTATGCCCCAAATTTTATCTCTGAAATACCAAGCTTTTTGAACGAACCCTTTCCTGTAAATGCTGCCTGTGAGGAAGAATGCGAAATCTTAGAAATTAACCTCGCCACATTTCAAAAACATTGTATGGAAAACCCCTCCTTTTGTCGCAATTTCATTGCCTCACTTTGCGATAAAATCAAAATATTAGAATCGCATATTGCCCAAAATTCCTTAAGTTTAAAAGAACGTCTAATGGAATTTTTACGCATCAATAAAACCGAACTTGCTAATTTAACTCAACGCGAAATAGCCCAAAGGCTCAATACAAGCGCAGAATCTCTCTCTCGCATTTTAAGAGAACTTAAAGCACAAGGGATTCTAAGCACACAAAAAGGAAAAATTATTTTAAAAGCATAAATCTTTCATTATTAAGCTTTTTAAGATTTCGGTAAAATTGCAGTTTATTTTAATACAAGGGTATGAATGAAAAAACTAGCCATATTTGGTGCTGGTGGTCATAGTGCAGTGATTGCAGATATTTTAGAATCTCAAAATTTATCTTTTGAGATTCTCATTGATGACAATCCTCAAGGCAAGATGCTTAATGGAATAAATGCAATAACAAGAACAGAATTTCTCCACCTCACAAACGCAAAAGAATTTGGCGTTATTTTAGCCATTGGAGATAACCTCGTGCGTCAAAATCTTTATCAATTTTTTACTAAAAATCAATTTTGTTTGCCTTTGATTGCTCATTCTAGTGCTATAATCTCAAAATCAGCCAAAATTGCTAATGCAAGTGTGATTATGCCAAATGCCATTATTAATGCTCACGCCCAAATTGGTGCTGGAGTCATTGTTAATAGCGGTAGTATTATAGAACACGATTGCAAAATTGGGGATTTTTCACACATTGCACCTAGCGCAACCCTTTGTGGTAATGTGCATATTGGAACTTGCACACATATTGGCGCAGGAAGTGTTGTGATTGAAGGCAAAAGCATTGGAGAATCTTGTTTGGTTGGTGCAGGAAGTGTTGTGGTTTGCAATATAGCATCACATAAAAAAGTTGTTGGCAATCCAGCAAAAAAAGAATTAATTTAAGGAGACATAATGGGATTTAGAATTTTTTTATCTCCTCCACAAATGAGTGGCAAAGAATCGCAATATGTTAATGAAGCCTTTGCGAGTAATTATATCGCTCCACTAGGAGCATTTGTGAATCGCTTAGAAGAAAATATCCAATCTTACACAAACTCTCCTAATGCTTTAGCACTAAATTCTGGCACAGCAGCATTACACTTAGCCTTACGCGTTAGTGGAATCAAACAAGGTGATTTTGTGCTTGCTAGTAGCTTCACTTTCATTGGTTCTATTGATGCGATTCTTTATCAAGGTGCGATTCCAATCTTCATTGATAGTGATTTGGACTCTTGGAATCTAAACCCAAAGCTACTTTTACAAGCTTTAGAATCTCTGCCTAAAAAGCCAAAAGCCCTCATCGTTACACATCTCTATGGACAATGTGCAAAAATTGCAGAGATTGCAGAGATTTGCACCCAATATGGAATCTTACTAATTGAAGATGCCGCAGAATCACTTGGGGCATTTTATGATAAAAGACACAGCGGAACTTTTGGAGAGTTTGGCGTTTTGTCATTCAATGGCAACAAAATCATTACCACAAGTGGTGGCGGGTTGTTACTTGGAAAAAATCAAGAAAAAATAGAAAAGGCGCGCTATTACTCTACCCAAGCACGAGAGAATTTGCCTTTTTATGAGCATTTGGATTATGGTTACAATTACCGCTTGAGCAACATTTGTGCTGCTATTGGTGTAGGACAATTAGAACAAATTGAAGCCAAAGTTGCCAAAAGACGCGAAATTTTTAAATGGTATCACGAAGCACTACACAAGGAAGTAGAATCGCAAAAATTAGAATTTATGCCCGAGATTCCAAACTCAAGAGGTAATCGTTGGCTCACAACTTTGCGCTTCTTAGAACCCAAAGCTAACCCTTTAACTCTTGTAGAATTGCTTGCTAAAGCAGGAATAGAATCACGTCCATTATGGAAACCTATGCACCTACAACCACTCTTTAGAGATTCTGCTTCTTTTGTTGATGGAACAAGCCAAAAGCTATTTGAAAGTGGAATCTGCTTACCAAGTGGTGGCACATTAGAAAAATGTGCTATTGATGAGATTACAAGTCTCATTCAAAAATTCCTAAAGAATTGCTAGTGTTGCAATCTATTTTATTCCGTCCAAGCAATGCCAAACGCATTATATTTTTTATTTGTATAGATTTGTTAGTCTCCTATTTCACGCTTATTCTCTCTTATGACTTGCGCTTTAGCTTTCAAGTTCCTTTAGAATTTAACTTCTCTGTTGTGCTTGTCTTTTTTACATTAATTTTTCTAAAAATCTTGCTTTTAAGTGTATTTAAAATCTATCTTGTGCCTTGGAGATTCTTTGGTTTATCAGAAGCGTTAAAGATATTTTATGCGCATATTGTAGCTTATGGAATCTTTTGTGGAATTGCACTTTGGGGAGGTTTATTGGGAAATTTTCCCTTAAGTGTCATAGGGATTGATTTTGTCATTTCTAATATTTTTGTTGGCGCAATTCGTATCTCTAAACGCATTTATTTAGAAAACTCGCCTAAAAACTCGCCTAAGCCCGCTGTAATTTTTGGTGCAAATACACAAAGTGCGACACTAATTAAAGCGGCTCTCAATAGTGAGATTCCCTTTTACCCACTCGCCATTATTGAAGAAGATGAAAAAACAATTGGTAATTATATTTCAAATCTTAAAATTTACCCTAAAAGTGCGTTAAAAGAGTTGATACAAAAACACAAAATCAAATCTGCAATTCTCACGCATTCTTTTGCCAAACCACCACTAGAAGAAATCTTTAATCAACTAACACAATTGGGCATAGATGAAATTAAAATTGCCAATTTATTAAAAGACGGTGCAAAAAAAAATGTCGTAGAACCGCTAAAAAGCATCTCTATTGAGGATTTACTCTCTCGTCCAAGCAAAGATTTAGATAAAGAAGTCATTGGTGCATTTTTAAAAGATAAAAGAGTGCTTATTACTGGGGCTGGCGGGAGCATTGGAAGTGAAATTGTGCGTCAATGTGTAGAGTTTGGCGCAAAACGTATTGTGCTAGTAGAACATAGTGAATTTAATTTATATGCAATTTTAGAAGAATTAAATCAAACCTGCACACAACAAAATATAAACCCAAAAGATTTGCTTCGCCCCTGCTTGCTAAGTATCTTAGAGAAAGAAAGGTTTAGTGCATTAATTCAAGAAGAAAAGCCAGATATTATTGTCCATGCTGCGGCTTATAAACACGTGCCTCTTTGTGAATACAATCAAAAAAGTGCGATTGAAAATAATATTATCGGGAGCAAAAATGTGCTAGACAGTGCAATTGGAGCAGCAGTGCCAAAAGTTGTCGTTATTTCTACAGATAAAGCAGTGCGTCCAGCAAATGTTATGGGTGCAACCAAACGCATTGTAGAACTCTATGCTCAAAATGTAAAATCCAAAAAAAGCGAGATTGTTGCCGTGAGATTTGGGAATGTGTTGGGCAGTAGTGGTTCAGTTGTCCCAAAATTCAAAGCACAAATAGAAAGTGGTGGTCCTATTACCGTTACACACCCAGAAATTACACGTTACTTTATGCTAATCCCTGAAGCTTGTCGGCTAGTACTTCAAGCAGGTGCAATAGCCAAAGGCGGAGAAATTTTTATTTTAGATATGGGAGAACCGGTTAAAATCGTGGATTTAGCCAAAAATATGTTGCGACTTTATGGTAAAGAAAACGAAATTTCTATTGAATTTAGCGGATTGCGCCCGGGAGAGAAACTTTATGAAGAATTACTACTTAGCGAGAGTGAGGGGAAGACAAAATACCCCTCTATACAAGTTGCTCGCCCCACGCAATACAATATTGACCAACTCAATGTAGATATTTTAGAATTAATGAAGTGTCAAAGTTCTAAAGAACGGATTGCTAAACTTAAAGAAATTGTAGTGGAGTTTAATCATAATGCTTAAAATGAAATCTTTGAAAAATTTGGCGTAAAAGAGTTTTATCAATGAAAGATTCAAAGTGCAAAACCCTAGCACTTGTCATCTCTTCTCTTAGAATGGGTGGAGCAGAACGTGTAGCAAGTCTTGTCGCAAATGAGTTTGCAAACCAATATAGAATCTTGCTTTTTTTATGGAATGATGAAGAAAGATTCTATCCATTAGATTCTAGTGTGGAAGTGCAAATTATCTCTGCTAAAAAGCGTGGAGTATTTGGAAATATCCAGCGCATCTTCAATCTGTGGAGAGCCTTTAAAACTGAAAGGGTTAATTTAAGCATTAGTTTTATTCATCAAACCAATGTTTTAACAATTCTTGCTTCTAAAATGGCTGGGATTCCGTGTATTGCGACAGAACATAGTGTTTTTAATGCATTGGAATCTAAAATTTGGCAAACTTTGCGCTATTGGACTTATCCTCTAGCAAGTTGCATTACCACTCTTACAAAACAGGATTTAAAACACTATTGCTTTGTCAAAAATGTCTATGTTTTACCCAATCCTGTGGAGATAGAATGTCATCACTCCTTAATGCGAACAGAGGAAATAGAATCTTACAAGCCTTATATTTTAAGTGCTGGACGAATGATTACCTCTAAAGGCTTTAATGAATTGATAGAAGCTTTCAGAATCTTTAGCACACAATTTCCACAATACTCTTTACTACTTGCAGGTGATGGAATCCAAAGGCAAGCATTAGAGGAGCAAGCCAAAGGATTAAAATGTAAATTTTTAGGCAAAATAGAATCTCTGGCACCTTATTATGCTAATGCGGATTTTTTTGCACTTGCAAGCCATAGAGAAGCCTTGAGCAATGTTTTAATTGAATCCCTTTTGTGTGGCACACCTGTGGTGAGTTATGATTGCCCTTATGGACCTAGAGAAATTATTACTTGGGATTGCACTAAACGCAATGGAATCTTAGTAGAAATGAATGAAAATAGGGTGGAATCTCTAGCATCTGCATTAGCGAAAATGTCGCAAGAGAGAGAGGATTATGCTAAAAATACTTCGGTAATTCAGGAGCATTTTTCATATAAGGTTGTATTAGAAAAGTGGAAAACATTGATTCATCAGTTTATTTAGTCATTATAAATTAAAATCTAGCATAAGAACGACTAAAGATAAAAGCTCTTTTAAAATATTTTTTATAAATAGATTGTTCAAAGTAGCTTGTATTTCCTAATCTTGCGATATCCAACTCTTTGGCTGGTTGTATCTGTTGTTCCATTATCAAAATTTTGCTTTCGCAACCTTGGAATATCAAAACTAAAAAAATCAATGCGACATAAATTAAATGCTTCATTGCAAATCCTTGAATTTGTTTTCAAGAATTATAAAAAAGACTAGTGGATAAAAAACAAGGAAATTGTTAAGATTTGGTCAAATTAAAAGTGGCTTTACTGCTTCATCTACTAAAGTTACCTGCCCATTAGAAGTTTATGCGGTGTGTGGATTCCAAACCTTAGAATCAAAAGGATTTGATTGCAATCTTTCCTTATCGGAAATTTAGTTTAAAAGATACGTATTGTCGTGTGCATTAACTATGAAAATGGAAGTAAAAAAGAAGTGGCGGAGCGGACGGGACTCGAACCCGCGACCCCCTGCGTGACAGGCAGGTATTCTAACCAGCTGAACTACCGCTCCATATTTAAATGGTGGTCGCTATAAGACTCGAACTTATGACATCCACCTTGTAAGGGTGGCGCTCTACCAACTGAGCTAAGCGACCATTCAGGGAAAACTAAATAAAAGTGGTGACTCCTAGGGGATTCGAACCCCTGTAGCCACCGTGAAAGGGTGGTATCCTAACCGTTAGATGAAGGAGCCACTTTTATTTATAGTGGTGACCCGCGTTGGATTCGAACCAACGGCCCATTCCTTAAAAGGGAATTGCTCTACCAACTGAGCTA
>NZ_CANBCA010000027.1 GCF_947367035.1 uncultured Helicobacter sp. | reverse complement strand
TGATGTTTTTATTAATATCACGGGTGGAATCAAGATTTTAGAAACTGCAGCGGATTTAGCAGTTGTAGCGGCGATTCTCTCTAGCTTTCGTAACCGCGCACTCTCTAGTGGAAGTGTATTTTTAGGTGAAGTAAGCCTAGTAGGAGATATTAGAGATGTCTCAAATGTGGAAACAAGGCTCAAAGAAGCACTATCGCTTGGAATTACACGCGCGATTCTACCCAAAAAGCCCACCCAAGTTATCAACATAAAATGCTTTGAAGTGCAAGAAGTGACAAAAATTATTGATTGGATGTAGAGAGTTTATTTCATCATTCAAACTTACTTTCTCATCACGAGACATTTACCACTCTATCTCATCAAAAACGATACGAGAATAGAATCTAAAACCTTGATTGTGAATTGCTCACTCACAAGCATTGACTAGAAACTACTTTGAATGATAGGCTAACTTAACCAAATACCTACACTTTACCTATACTTGCAAACAAGGAGAAATAAAATCGTAAGTTAAACAATGATAGATTACAATAAGGATTAGAGATAGGCTTATAGCCCACCAAAGCGGCGATTTCTTTGATGAAATTCTATTATCATAGATTCTAATTCTTGTGTGCTAAAGTTTGGCCATAAAGTTTGAGTGAAAAATAACTCCGCATATGCACTCTGCCATAAAAGAAAGTTTGAAAGGCGCATTTCTCCACCTGTGCGCACCAACATATCCACATCTGGGATTCCACTTGTATCTAGCATCTTGGCAATCCCTTCTTCTTCAATCTCAAAATTTTCTTTTTGATTCAATTTTAAAAATGCGCGTCTTAATTCATCTTTTGCACCATAGTTTAATGCTAAAATCTGGGTTAGCCCGTTGCATTGTGCTTGTGTCTGCTCCTCTAAAGACTTGATTTCTTGTTGCAATTCCAAACTTAACTTGCTAATATCTCCAATACTTTTAAAGATAATATTAGATTGCAAATAAGTTTGTCGCTCTTTTATCAAATATTCTCCCAAAAGTTTCATCAAATATTCCACTTCTGCTTTGGGACGTTTCCAATTCTCTGTAGAAAAAGCATAAAGACTTAAATATTCTATATTACTTTTTGCACAAAACTCTGTGATTTCACGGATTTTCTTTGCACCCTCTTTGTGCCCAAAGATACGTGCCTTTAGATGCTGCTTTGCCCATCTACCATTGCCGTCCATAATCAATGCTAGGTGCATTTAACCCTCTAAATCCAACAAAGAATCGCTAAAGTCATATAAAGGAACGATTCCACTATCTACATTGATATTGGTTTCGTGAATAAATTCAAGCTCACTTAAATTTTCGCGTAACAAACGCGCCACCCCCTCATACATTACGCTAATATCTAACCTCACTCCTTCTTTAAAGTCCCAAAGTAATCCCCAAGTTGCGCCAAGATTTGCAAATACTGAATAAAACTCCAAGCATTCTTGCAAACCTATTCGTTTCTTCTTTATCTGCATTAACCCATCTTTGCTCTCCTCTTCATAATGCAAAGGAATCGTTAAGACTTTTTGTTTTAATGACATTAACATATGACTTAAAAAGGCAAATTCCCACCTAGATTCTGCATTTGCCAAACGCTCACTTAAAAACCCTCTCATCACATCAAAGGGATTCTCTCCTTTTAAAAACTCCTGCATTGCTTCACTACTAAGCTTTAATGGAATATTTTGCTCTTTTAGTAAATTTGGTTGTTTAATGAGATTTGAAAGCGTAATGGCTCCTGTGCTTCCACGTCCCATTTGAGCCCAGTATTTCCCCCCAATCTCTAGTTCTTTTAAGCTTTTTGTTTCCATTGCAATATTGCCAACTTTTAGCATATAGCGAATCCCTTGCATTTTTTCCATTACTTCTAATCTCATCGGAAGTGAAGAATTAAATTGCGTAGGCTTACCTACAGAATTTTGTAAAGTATTTTGGATTTGTGCAAGCTGACTTAGCTGCTTTATCATAAATTTTTCGCCTGTTGTAAGATTTTAAAAGCCAAGCTTAGTTTATCACAGAATCCTAAATCTATCACTAACGAATCTTGTATCCAAAAAATTTGATTATCAAGAGATTCTAATGGATTGCTTGATGAAGTAATCGTGTTTAAACAAATTGCGTCTATTTGCTTTTCTCTTAATGCGTTTCGTGCATTTTGGAGGTTTAAACTCTCATCAGTTTGTGATTCCAACTTAAAACCAATCGTTTTTTGCACTTTAGGTAAAGTAGCTAAAATATCTTTATTTTTTTGTAATTTTAGATTCCACATTTCGCCTATTTCTTGTTTTTTAAGCTTTCCTTGCACTCTTGTTGGGAGATAATCGCTAATTGCAGCACTCATAAATAAAAAGGATTCGCTACTTGTATGGAATAGATTTTTTTGCCAAGCAAGAATCGCATTTAAAAAATCTTCACTAGATTCTACACTCTGAATTTTTATATCTAGAGGCAAAGGATAGGGCATTTGTGAGCTGATAAAATAAACTTGTGCACCTAAACAATAAGCTGCAAGCGCTAATGATGCCCCCATTTTCCCACTAGAAAAATTAGAGAGATAGCGCACATCATCAAATGCCTCTTTGCTTCCTCCACCACTTACGCACACATTGCATTGCTCCCAAAAGGAATCCCTCATTAAACTACGCAACAGATAAAACACAATCTCTAATGGCTCCGCTAATGCTCCATATCCTTCAGTTCCACACGCTAACTCTTTAAATTGTGGTGGAATAATAAATCGCACACCATATTCATCAAAAAATTTTTTAAGCGAAGTTGTAGAATTATTCAACATTACACTATTTGCCGCAGGAGCAATCAGCTTAATTTTATTAAAAGCCAAAAAACTCTCTAACAAAACATTATCTGCGATTCCATTTGCAATTTTATTAAAAGTATTTGCACTACTTGGTGCAATTAAAAATGCATCTCCCCAAGTGGCAAGTTCAATATGGTTGCAAGGATTCTGCCCCCAGCTTTGCGTATTGTGCGTTAAAACCTGATAGTGCGAAATCGCCTCAAAAAGCAAAGGATTGATAAATTCTTGCGCACTTGGACTCATTACTACACGCACACTTGCACCCAATTTTTGCAAGATTCTCATCACTTCTAAAGATTTATAAATTGCAACACTACCGCATACACCCAAAATGATTTTTTTATCTTTCAACAGCTTTGGTAAAGATTCTATAAAATCTGTTGTTTGGATTAATGGTTGCATTGATTTTGTTTTGTTGATTTTGGATTCCATTGTTACTCCGCTTCTGCTTCAAAGTTGGAATCTGTAATATTTATAACCTTGGTATTTTTCGCACTACCACGAGGTTGCACATAGCCTAAATCTACCAATACATTTGCGAGTTTTGCAAGCACTGGACCTCCTGTTCCACTCCCACTTCCTCCGTGTTCCACCATTATGGTAATCACATAACGTGGGTTATCTGCTGGTAAAAAGCTAGTAATCCAAGCTTGTGAGCGGTGGAAATAATCCATATCTTTTTCTTTGATACGTTCTTTATCTGCTTGTGAAATACCTACAACCTGTGCTGTTCCTGTTTTACAAGCCAGATAAGCTTTAGACTCTCTTGTAGCTAAATTTGCTGTGCCACCTGCTTCTGAACAAACTTGACGCATTCCTTCCCTTAGAACATTTAATTTACTTTTTTGAAAGGCACTTAAGACATCTTTGGGTTCATAAACTATCTTTTGCTCTGACATCTCTTTTGCGAAATGAGGAGTGGGTAATTTACCACTAGCAATTAAAGCTGTATAATTAGCAATCTGCAAAGGTGTGGTTAAAAATAATCCTTGCCCAATAGAGCTAACTACATTATCGCCTGCATACCAATCTTGCTTAAAGCGCGATTTTTTGAGACTTGGGCTTGGCACAATCCCAGCAAACTCGTTGGGTAAATCTACTCCTGTTTTCTTTCCTAATCCCATAGTTTTTAACACTTTAGCAATACTTTCAAAATCTGTTTTCAGGGCAAGAATATAAAAATATACATCTACACTCCGCTTCAGTGCTTTATATAAATCTGCGCTTCCGTGTCCTTCTTTCTTCCAATCACGAAATTTTCTTCCTCCAAGCTCTATGAAAGCTGGAGTTTTTATCTCTGTCGTTTCACTAATCCCCGCATACTCTAAAAGAGCTAATCCCATCCCCATTTTAATGACAGAACCAGGTGGATACAAACCATTAATAAACTTATTAATGAGTGGTTTATAAGGACTATCGCGCAAAGCATTCCAATTTTCATAAGAAATTCCACCAACAAAATGATTTAAATCATACTCTGGATAACTCCCAGCAGCTAGAATTTCCCCATTTTGTGCGTCCATAATGATTGCTGCACCATTTTTATCCATAAAAATCTCGTCCATTGCAAGCTGAACCCTAATATCAAGTGTAGTAATGAGATTATGATTTTCAATTGCTTCCTTAAATGAAACTGCTTCTATTTCTTGATTTAATGCAGTTACTTTAATCACACGTTTCCCAACCTGACCTTGTAAATAACCATCATATTGCCTCTCTAAGCCCTCTTTACCAATATTTCCTGTATATTTAGCAATCGGTTGTTTATCAATGTCCTTTTGATTTGCCTTACTCACATAACCAATAATATGAGAAGCGGAAGTTAAATTAGGATAATATCTATGTGCGACAGGAATAATACGCAATATCTCACTTTGAGAGAGTTGAGTATAGTATTGTAAAATCAATTCTTGTTCTACAAATTCAATGATTGGAATGTCTTCGTGATTATAAGGAGAATCTTTACTGCGATATTTATTAATTAATTGTTCCTTAGAGTAATTTGGAAAGTAAATTAGAAGATTCTCTATTTCTCTCTCCAATAAAGGTAAATTGGAACGTAGAGAAAGTCGCGGGGGTAGAGCAAGCATAAAACCTACATTATTGGTTGCAAGTGGTTTGCCATTTCTATCTAAAATTTGCCCACGCACAGGTATAATATACTCTTCACGCAATATATTTTTCATTGCTTGGTCTTGAAAATAAGCTTGATTCAAAACGCTTAAATAAAAGACTCTAGCTAGCAACAATCCCCAAAACAAAAAAAAGATTACAAAAAGTATTGTTTTACGAACATTCATCATAAAATCCACATAAAGAACCAGATTAGCACAATTTCGCACATAACATAAAATCCAAGCCACCACGAAATTTTTGGTATATCAAACTCTAAAAAATATCCAAAAATATCCAAAAATACAAAATAACCAAAATACGCATAAGCAATAAAAAATGGAATAAAAATCTTACTATAACCAAAAAACTTACGAAATTTAGGTAACAAGATTCCAAAAGATGTTGCAATAAACAAAATTACACTTAAAAATGGCAACCCTTTGCTTGCTTCAAAATAAAGAAAAAATGGCACTAAAAAATAAAAACTCGTGAAATATTGCTCTTCATAATTTTCCTGTGTCAATACATACATTACCCCAAAAAGTGGAGGTAAAAAATAAAAAATATCCGTTAAGGCAACATAAATAACAAGCAAAATTATCAAAAAAAAGATTTTTAGATTTTTTTGATTAATGCTATTTCTTCGCATAGTGGAAAATGTTTGCATAAAATACAATCCGCCCATATTTTTTGATTTGGTATATTTTCTTTGCTAATTTCGTAAAATCCCAATTTTTCAAACAAAACGCGTTTATAAGTTAAAACTAAAATTTCTTTAATTCCAAGTGTTTTACCCTCACATTCACAATCCAAAATTAATGCACTTCCTACTCCTAGCCTTTGAACAGAAGGTGCAACCACAAGACTACGAATCTCTGCTAACTCCAAAGAATGGATATGCAAAGCGCAAAATCCTAACATTATAGGATTTTCTAGTGTATTTAGATTTCTAAATTCTAATTTTAACTTATCTTTGAGCATTTTGGTATCTTTTAAAACAGATTCTTCTTCCCAAGCTACACGATAAGAACGAATCATATTTGCCATTGTCTCCACACTTCTATCCAAAATCACACCACGTTCAACTTCTAGGCGAACAATTTCACGCATTTTATGAATATCCTCCAAAGTAGGTCGTGCAATAATCATAACATCCCCAAAACTTCTTTCCCAAATACATTTGCAATAATACAATCTGCTATTTTCTCTTGTTTTTCTCTTCTTAAGGAGCTAGAAAATAACGCTTTAGGAAAGGTGGTTTTCAGTTTATTTTGTTCCTTTGCATTCAGTTTGTCAAATTTTGTGAAAATCTGCAATAAATACTGGTCAGCTCTCAAAAATTGCGAAACGAATGAAACAAGATTAACATCAATTTCCAAGCCTGTATGGCGACTATCTACTAAATGCACAAATAGTCGGATACTATCACGTTTGCATAAAAACTCTACTAAATTGCGATTCCATAGTTCTTTTTGACTTTTTGCCACTTTAGCATAGCCAAAGCCCGGTAAATCTACCAACATAACCTTTAAAGTTTCAGATTCTAAACTATTGCCTTTTTCTTTCCACTCAGTTAGGAAGAAATTAATTAATTGCGTTTTGCCTGGTGTAGAAGAGCTTTTAGCAAGATTTTTTTGATGACAAATTAAATTAATCAATGTGCTTTTACCCACATTGCTACGTCCTAAAAAGGCTACCTCTGAAATCATTGGTGGGGGACATTGTGCAAGCGTTTGTGCAGAAGTTTGAAATCGTGCAGATTTTAAAATATAATGACTCATCTTAGCTCTTTTTCAAGTTTAAAAATTAAACGTGCAGGCTTATCTTCATTGCCTAAAACATTAATAAAGCCCTCTTTATGGCGAATAATAATTTTATCACCTCGCACAATATTATCTTTCGCTGGTTCTTTGACAACTGCATTTCCTAAAATCTGGTATTCTTGGTTGGAAGGCAAATAAAGTGCCTCATTAGCCTGTCCTTCAATTTTGCGTCCATCTTTTAAAGTAAGCCAAAAGCGCACATCGCCAATTGCTTGCATTTTCTTTGGACGATTATTAGAATCAAGATAGATAAAAGCCTCATTAGCCTTTAGTCGGTCTTTTGCGCGTTTTACTTCCACATTACCTTTAAGCCGCGTTAGTTTGTTCTGCTCATCGCCGATTAATTCTTTAGCACTCACTTCAATTTCATTTGCCCATACAAAATGACTTAAAATTACTAGGGAAATTCCGATAAAGACTTTCATTCATTTTCCCTTAAAATTCCATAAATATTTTTTGCATAGACTTTGTTTTCTTTGTAAATAATATTTTGTCCGCGAATTTTGTAGCTCTTATCTAAAATAATAAATTCCCCCTCACCTTTTAATTCTTTCTTATCAGGATTATATCTTGCAACTTGACTCCAAAATTCTGTCCCATCACGTTTATAATTCACACCTCGTGGAAAAAAAATCTCTTGATTGTCATAAAGAGCAAAGCTAGATTGCAAATTCTCCTGAATGCCTTGATTAGCTTTAGAATCTGCATTAGGAAAAGTGAAATTTATAATGCCAAAATGCTCCAATTCATTTAATTTTTGAGAGTTCTCACTTGCTTTTTTACCAAATGCAACCACACTTACACCTTGTGCGCCGATTCTATAATATTCAAAGTCAAATATTTCAAACTTTGCAATTTCGTTTAACTTCTCTTGAGTTTGCATTTCTTTCTTACTTAAAATCACGACCATTATAAGACTAAAAATACATAAAAAAATAAAAAATATCGGCACTAAACGACCACTTTTGAGTTGATTAATTTTAAGCAAAGATTTCATAGAAACAAACTTGTAACTTCTCTTTTTTAATCAACCAATTAATCATCTCACGCACTGCACCATTGCCACCTTTACTCTTCAAGACTTTATGCACACTTTGTTTAACCTCTTTAACTGCATCAGAGGGTGCAAAAGAATACTTAACAAGTCTTAACATACTCAAATCATTTAAATCATCACCAATAATTGCAACTTCCTTAAATGAGAGATTTGCTTCTTTTAAAATTTCTTCTAACACTTTTGCTTTATGACGCACACCTTGTTTTAAATATGTGATCTTAAGCTCATCTGCTCGGTTTTTAACTATTTGAGATTCTCTGCCTGTAATAATTGCGACTTTTCTTCCAAGCTTAAGCCAAGCTGCAATGCCCAAACCATCTTTAACATTAAATGCCTTAATCTCTGCACCCTCATTAGTATAAATGATTTTTCCATCACTCAAAGTGCCATCAACATCTAAGACGATTAATTGAATCATAAAACGCCTTTCGTGCTTGGGATCCCAAGCGTTTCATTTTTGGCACTTGCTCTACGCAAAGCTACTGCAAATGCTTTAAAAGTAGCCTCTATTAAATGGTGTTTATTTTTGCCTCGTTTTTTAATGATATGTGCAGAGATTCCAGCATTTATAACCACTGCACGAAAAAATTCTTCTACTAATTCACAATCAAAATTACCCACTTTACCTGCTGTATTTAAGTCAAAAACTAAAAAGGGGCGGTTACTAAGGTCTAAATCACATTCTACACACGCTTCGTCCATAACAATAGAAGCATTCCCAAATCGTTCAATTTTTTGAATAGGAAAAAGCAAGTTTTTAAGCAAAGTTCCAAGAACAATTCCACAATCTTCCACACTATGATGAAAGTCTACTTCCAAATCCCCGTCACATTGTAATTTCAAATTCCAATTTGCGTGCTTACAAAGCGATTCTAACATATGATTAAAAAACCCAATATTTGTTGAAATCTCTGCTTTCCCCTCACCATAAACTTCTAAAGTCGCAGTGATTCGTGTTTCTCTTGTATTACGTGTAAGAGTTTTCATATCTGCCTTTCTTAAATAATAACTTAGGAGTCCTTATGCTAATCTGTTGTAATAAATGCCCCAGCAATTTTTTCTGAAGCAATAAAATCTCTTGCTTCTGCTTCGCTTTTAAATCCACTTAACATTACACGATAAATTGTAGCTTCCTTTAACAAATATTCTCTAATGACGACTTGATAACCATATTTATTTGCGTGTTTTTTCTGATAATTTTTTGCTCCCTCTTTATTTTTAAAAGCACCAATTTGCACAAGAAATTGCGAGAGTTGCATACTCTCTTGTGTATGTGCAATTTTATATTCACTCTGAGCAAGGGTTTCTTGATTTAAGGGCATAGAATCTGAAATTGCTCCATTAAACCCAATCACTTCCAAGCGCACGCGTGCTGTGCCTTTGCCAACCATTTCAATATCTTGTGCCGCACTATTGGATAAATCAATAATTCTTCCTGTTATAAATGGACCGCGGTCATTAATGCGCACAATGGTAGATTTACCATTCTCTTTGCTCGTTACACGCACAATAGTATTCATAGGTAAAGTTTTATGGGCGGCAGTGTGAGCATACATACTATAAGTTTCACCATTAGAAGTTTTTTTGCCGTGAAATTTTGGACCATACCAACTTGCGATACCATCATAAGTTTCACCTAATGCCACATTTGTTGGATAATACCACTTTCCATTGACTTTATAAGGTTTCATTGTGGCTTTATGTGCTTGCTTGCTGGTATTCATTACTCCATAATTTGGTGCTGTGTTAGAATCTCTACTCATAGAAGGATTATAATGAACATTGCTTTCTCCCAAAAAACAGCCGCCTAAACCAAGCATTACTAAACTAAGCAAGATTCCGCAAAGATTCCTCACGCCTTATCCTTATCCAAAGGAATGATAATTTCTTGATTGACAGAAAGAGAATTGACATTTTTAATAGCATTATATTGAGTGATGCGTTTGCTTGGCACTCCATAACGTTTAGCAATAGAATGGATTGTCTCTCCCTTACTCACACGATGGACTAGATAGGGTTTCACTTGGATTTTTCCTTGATTTTGTGCTTTCTCTTTATAGTGCGCTAAAGACTGATAAGGCACATACACAGGATAGGTTTTTGCATAAGTTGGTGTCATATTACGTTTGAATTGCGGGTTATAATATTTTAAATTTGCTAAACTCAACCCTGCTTGAGAGGCAATTTTGTTAAGAGGCGTTGCTGGAGGAACATCAATGGAAGCAAGCAAGGAATTTGCCCCACGATTCAAAAAATAATCATAATCATTAGTTTTTAATGTATTTACATTATGAAACATTAAAGAAACGGAGAGAATCTTACGGATATACATACGGCTTTCAAGGGGAATATATTTAATCTCTGGGTCTAAAAGCACACTAAGTGAATCACTACCTGCCTCATTAATTGCGCGTTTTAGACGCCCATCACCACAATTATAAGCAATGGCAGCAAGATACCATTTACCAAAACTTTCTTTTAAATATTTAAGGTAAGCAATGGCGGCTTTGGTTGATTTAATAGGGTCCTTGCGCTCATCAATTTGCGAATTAATTTCTAATCCTAGAGATTTTGCGGTTTTTGGCATAAACTGCCACATTCCCATTGCACGTTTCTTAGATTTCGCAGTAAGAGAGAATCCAGATTCAATCATTGCAAGATATAAAAACTCTTGTGGAATCCCCTCTTTTAAAAACATTTCTTTTAGCGTGGGGATAAATTCATAGCCACTTTTGAATTTTTCTAACAAATAATCTTGTCGCTTGTCGCTTAAAAAGGAATTCTTGACATCAATAAAATATTCATTATTCAAAAATTCTGGTTCAACATCAAAAGTTTTTAAAACTTCCTCACTACGAGTATCATAACCCATTATATCAAATTGAGCGAATCCAAAAGTTACCATCAATAAAAGGGAATAAAAAATTTTCATAAGGATACCTTAAAAAATGTTTAATTAATGCGAGAATTAGATTCTATCCAAAATTTATAAAGTTTTCAATAAAAAATACTAAAATATGCTTATTTTATTTGATTTTGTAAAGATTGCTGTGCCTCTTGCAAGCGATTCTTTAATTGCAAAAACCATTCCTGATATTGCGTAAGCTGTATCTTCTCGGTTTCATTAGGATTATTTATCATTAAAACCGCACGGTAATCTTTATCAAACTCCTCTACAATCCAACGCAATTGCAAAAATTCTTGTGGGCTTAGACTACCTTGCTTTAAAATTTCCAAAGCCAGCTCATAATTTTGCTTTGTTTTTTGCAAAAGATTTTGGATATTTAAACGTTGTTTTGCTTGACTAAAGATACCTAGAGCAGAACGATTATAAGGGTCTGCCTCTAAAGCTTGAGCTGAAAGATGATAAGAAGTCTCAAAATTACCCTTTACAAATTCTTTTTTAGCTTCACGACTTAAATGATAAGAGGTAGAGAAATAAAAATATCCCGCAATTAAAAGGCACAATCCGATACTGCATACTATCCATTTCATTGCTAAATATTCCTTAAAGTCTGTTAAAGTTATCTTCTTCCATTTTGGACTGAATGAATCTCTTTGCCTCATCTAATTCTAAAGATTCTATATTTAAAGGTTCTTTAATCACACAAAATACTTTGCTAAAGGGCTTAGGGATTTTGAATCTATCCCAACTTTTAAATTCCCAAGCATTTTGACAAATAACCCTTGAAATCACTATGGGCGATTTGGATTTCTGTGCTAAAAGCACAATTCCATCTGCTATACTATGATAAGGACCACGTGGCCCATCAGGTGTAATGGCGATATATTCTTGACACTCTAGTTTCTTAACCGCACTCAAAAGCGCACGGATTCCTCCTTTAGAGCTTGAACCACGTAGAGAATCAATACCAAAATACCCAATGGTTCTACTAATCAAATCTCCATCAAAATGCTGACTAATCAACACGGAAACTCTTTGGTGGCAAGTTAAAAATTTATGATATATTAAGGGTTGTAATAGCAACTCTCCGTGCCAAAATGCAACAATAAATATTTGATTATGTGCAATTTTATCCTTTACTTCTGGAGAAACTCGAAATTCAAAACGCACCAAATAAGATAAAGATTTAATGGCAAAAGCAAAAATTGGCGGCAAGATTCTTGTTAAAATTTTGCGATTCTTATTTTTAAGAGTTTTTTTAAAGCTTTGAAATTTTACTTGATAATTTATAACACCCATTCTTCATCATTTATTCAACAATCTCGCCTAAAAGCTGCGCACCTTTGACCTTGCTAATTTTTACCTTATAAATCTCCCCAACTAAATTGCTCTCTGACTTAACACGCACGAGCTTGTTAGTATCACTTCGTCCTTCAAACAAAGCATTTGCTTCGTCAAAGCTTTCAAACAAAATTTGATGAATCTTTCCTAATTGCTTAGCATTCTCTTCAGCTAAGATTTCTTTATGCCTATCTTTTAAACACATAAGGCGATTTTTCGCAACTTCCTCATCTATCAACTCTAAGCTTTTATCTATTTCTAGCCATTTTTGCGCCTGTGTATGTGGTCTAGCAGAGTAAATAAAGCTATAAAGAGTATCAAAACGCACTTTTTCTAACATTTCTAAGGTATCCAAAAAGTCCTTTTCGCTCTCTGTTGGGAATCCTACAATAATATCTGTGCCAATGCTTAAATGTGGAATCAATGAACGCATTTTTTCTACACGATTTAAAAACCATTCTTTTGTATATCCACGTTTCATTCTTTGTAAAATCGCATTGGAACCACTTTGTAATGGCATATGAATTGCTTTGCAAATCTTGGGATTTTGAGCAAATTCTAAGATAAAATCATCATCCATATGCAAAGGATGTGGTGAGGTAAAGCGAATGCGTTCTAAGCCATTAATCTGTGAAATTTCATTCAAAAGCTGTGTAAAATTAATGGAACGATGTTTGTTTGTAAATCGCTTACCATAATTATTCACATTTTGACCAAGAAGAAGAATCTCTTTCGTCCCATTTTCCACCATACGCTTTGCTTCATTTAAAATCAATGCTGCCGGGATAGAAATCTCATTTCCCCTCGTATGAGGAACAATACAATAAGTGCATTTTTTATCACAACCAATAGAAATATTAATCATACCCTTTAAAGTAGAATTAAAATTTTGACTAAAGACATAAGTGCTATCATCATAATCAATATCCACCCAAGCAACACGTTTTTGGTGAATAATTTGCGTAATTTTGGAAACATTGCGTGCGCCAAGCACAAAATCAACCGGTTTGGAACGTTTAAGAATCGTATCACCTAAATGACTTGCTGTGCAACCACAAACCCCGATTTTTGCATTTTGTTTTTTGAGTTTTGCGTATTGTCCAATTTCAGAAAATAGCTTTTTCTCTGGTTTTTGACGCACTGAACAAGTATTAATTAAAATCAAATCTGCTTCTTTTGGGTCTTGAGTTAAAGAATAATGCTCCTTTTCTTCTAGCTCTGCAATGATATGCGCACTATCACGCTCATTCATTGCGCAACCAAGCGTTTCAATATAAAGTTTTTTCTTCACAAAAAGCTACTTCTATAGAATATGCATCTCATACATATAGTCACTTTCATCTAATCCATAGCGAACTTCACGAAAATATGCACGTTTGCCTTTTTTTTCAAAATATTCCAACAAAGACTGCATATCTTTATGAGAATTTTCTTTATCACAATAAAAAATATCCGTATTCTTTTGCTCCAGCATTTCTTCTAGTTTTTTAATTGTAACTTTAATTGGCTTTTCATTAATGTGTTCTCGTGCTAACTTAATATCCATACTTTTACCCTTGACTTTTTAGAAAAATATTTAATTATACATATATTTTACTTAAAGATTAATTCAATATTAACTTTTTTTAAGAGAGTTTTAATTTCAAAATAAAATTCTAAAGTTTAAAGTAAAGCCCTTATAAAGAAAATTTAAGCTAGAATCAAAAATTATTTTTTAATATTTTTACAATTACAAAACAGATGATTGAAGGATAAATTTTGGAAAAAATACTAGATATTATTGAAGGAATTGCTTATGAAAAGGGACTTCCTATTGAAAGTGTTACGGAAGTAGTTAAAGAAGCTGTCATTAAAATTGCTAAAGAAACTTTAGACTCTAAAATTTCTTATGAAGCAGAAATTGATAAAAAAAATAAAACGCTTCATCTTTATCAAGTGATTAGTGTATGCGACAACGATAGTCCTAACGCAGAAGATAAAAACAATTTTATCCCTTTAAGTGAAGCCAAAAAACACGATAATGAAATTAAAGCGGGTGATGAATTGCGCTACGAATTAAGTTTAGAAGATATGAGCAGGAGTGCTGTAAATACTCTTTTTAGGGAGTTTGAATATAAAATTCAACGTTTAATTGAAGCACAACTTTTTGACAAATATAAATCAAAAGTTGGAAAAATCGTTAGTGGAAATGTCGTGCGAATTGACAACTTAGGTAATACCTATGTAGAAATTGATGAAATTCGCGCAATTCTACCTAAAAAAAATCGTATTAAAGGAGAAGAATTTAACGTTGGGCAGGTGATTGGTGCGGTGCTTAAACACGTAGGTATTAACCGACAAAACGGAATCACAATTGAATTAAGTCGCACTACACCTAAAATGCTAGAAGAGCTTTTAAGACTAGAAGTGCCAGAAATCAAAGATGGGGAAGTAGAAATTGTTAATTGTGCAAGGATTCCAGGAGAACGCGCTAAAGTTGCTTTAAAAACTACTTCAACAAAAATTGACCCCGTAGGTGCAACCGTTGGAATTAAAGGTGTGCGAATTAATGCGGTTTCAAAGGAATTAAAAAATGAAAGTATTGATTGCATAGAATATGCTGCACAACCTGAAATCTATATTGCACGCTCACTTTCTCCCGCACTTGTAATGAGTGTTACTTTGGAAGATAATAAAGCAATTGTCAGCATTACAAGTGAACAAAAACCAAAAGCCATTGGTAAAAGTGGAATCAATATTCGCCTAGCTTCTATGCTAACAGGCTTTGAAATTGAACTTAAAGAAATTAATAATTTAACCCAAAATATACAAAATACCAATGAAAACAATATGCAAGAAGTAGTAAAAAATAATCTTGATATTCTTTCTTCGCTCTTTAAAGAATAATTTTAAAAAGTCCAATGATGATTTTTACCGCTTTTTAAATGTTTTTAGAATAGAATGCGCATTTTAATTAATCAGGATTCTTAATAAAACAAGTTAAAATGAACATAATTTTAAAGAATATGGAGTTCTTATGATTGGCTGGATGCAAAAGCACAAAAAATACTTAATTATCACAATTTGGATTAGCACAATCGCCTTTGTAGGTGCAGGATTTGTAGGCTGGGGAAGTTATAGCTTCTCAAGTACGAGTAATATAGTTGCTATTGTAGGGGACAAGCAAATTAGCGTTGAAAAATTACAACGCGAATATACCAAACTTTACAACCTGTATAATCAGCTATTTAATGGCACACTAGATAACGAACAAGCAAAAAAAATAGGAATTGAAGAGCAAGCATTAAATAACCTTATTTCGCGTGCTTTAAGACTCAATTATGCTTATGATTTAGGTTTGCGCGTCAGCAAAGAAGAAGTGATTAATGCCTTAACTGCAATGGATACTTTCCAAAATAATGGTAAATTTGATAATGAAATCTACAAACGACTTTTAGCGGATAATCAACTACGCCCTAAAGACTTTGAAGAGGAGCTAAGTGAGGGTTTATTGCTTGAAAAACTAAATGCTATTTTAGAGATGCCACTCACTCCACTTGAGATTCAAATGATGAGTGCGATGTATTTCACAGAAGACCGCGTCAAAATCCATATTCTCAAACAATCAGATATTTCCTTTACTCCAACACAAGAAGCGATTAAAAAATATTGGGAAGAGAATCAAGATATTTATCAAACAGAACGTGGCTATGAAATCGCAAGTATCTTAATCTCTCCCAATCAAATAAAAGCAAATGAAGAGAATCTTAAAAAATATTACGAAGATTTCAAAAATCAATTTTTAAATGCCAACGGACAGCTTTTGCCTTTTAAAGAAGTCAAAGAACAAGTATTAGAAAAATACAAAGACTCTCAAGCCGAAAAAGAATCTTTAAAAGAATATATTTCTTTGCGTAAAGGGGAAAATTCAAATGCCAAACTTAGCACGATTTATGAAGGTGATGCAAACTATGGAATAGAGTTTCTTAATTTACTTAGCCAAGCCAAAGAGCAAAGCACACTAAAACCTATAAAAGTCAAAGAAGGCTACATTACTGCAAAGGTAATAAAAATTATTCCAAGTAAGCCAAAATCCTATGAAGATGCTAAGTCAGATGCAACAGAAGATTTTGTAAATTTTGAAAAAGCAAAACTATTAGAAGAAAAAGCCAAGGCGCACTTAAAAGACTTTAAAGGTGTGGATATAGGCTATCTAAGTCGTGAAAGTCGTGTGAATCTAACGGGCTTAGACGAACAAGAAAGCCAAGATTTCATTTCCCAACTTTTTACTAAAACACAAACAAAAGACTATATTTTCTTAAAAGATAAAATAATTTTATATGAAATCCTTGACCAAAAACTAAAAAATTCTGATATAATTGAGAAAAATTTAGATTTTTTAACGCAAAGCGGTATGCAAGCTAAATCGCGACTCGTTGATATTGCTTTTATGGAACATTTATTAAAAATTTATAAAATTGTTAAAAAAATCTAAAAAATGCTAAAATACGACACTCATACAGAAACGAATTGTATCAAAGGAAAGGATTTGGAGCAAACACTCTTAAGTATTGATATAGGTTCAACAAAAATCTGCGCAATTATTGCCACTTGCAAAGACGAAATTCCTCATATCATTGGGATAGGATTCCATAAATCACAAGGATTAAAAAAGGGTTCTATCACCAACATAGAACAAGCAAGTCGTGCAATTAAAGACGCAGTTAATGATGCAAGACGCGTGGCAGGCACGAATATCAATAAAGCGGTCATTTCAATCTCTGGTGCTTATACTAAAAGCACAGATAGCTCTGGAATCGTTAATATCCCCAATAACGAAATAGGGGTAAAAGAAATTAATCGCGTTATTCAAACGGCACTTTATAACGCATCAATTCCTAGTGAATATGAGGTCGTTCATATCCTACCTTATAACTTTAAATTAGATGACCAAGATTTCATTGATGACCCAATGGGAATGAGTGGGAATCGTCTAGAAGTTTCTGTGCGTATTATTACTGCACAGAGATCAAGTTTAGGAAATCTTAAAAAAGCAATTAGAAGTGCCGGGATTGAGATTGAAAACATTGTGCTTTCCTCTTATGCTTCTTCAATTGCTGTTTTAAGTGAAGATGAAAAAAATCTAGGTGTTGCGTGTATAGATATGGGTGGAAGCACTTGCGAATTGATGATTCACGTTGGAAACTCTCTACGTTACAATGATTTTCTAGGTGTGGGTTCTAATCATATCACAAATGATTTAGCAATGGCTTTGCATACACCACAATCCATTGCCGAACAAGTTAAGATTCAATATGGTGGTTTTTCCAAAGCTTCAGAAGATAAGGAAAATTTAATAGAGATTCCAAGCATAGGGGGTAGTGATAGTGGCAAACATCAAGTTTCGCTTGCTGCTGTGCATAATGTCATCTATGCTCGGGTAGAAGAAACTTTAATGATTCTAGCCAAATCTTTAGAACATAGTAATTTAAAGGATCAACTAGGGAGTGGTGTAGTGCTAACAGGTGGTATGGTGCAACTTGATGGAATCCGTGATTTAGCAGCAGCACTTTTTAATGCACCTGTTCGCCTTGCTAAACCAATGGAGATTGATGGCTTATTTACTGACTTAAAAGGACCAGAATGTTCTACTGCTATTGGTCTTATTCTTTATGCTTCAGGTAAATATACAAACTATGAAATTGATTCAGAAAAACGTATCCGCTATCGCAATGAAAAACTAGAGGAAGAGACTACACAATTTCAAAAAAATATTCACCTCATTAATCCATTGCAGGAAAAGGAATCCAATATTATAAATCCTGTTAATAGTGTGCCAAAAAGCGCAGCAGATATTAAACAAGATTTAAGCAATATCACAGAAATCAAAAAAATCCAAGCCAAAAGCAACAATCTTTTTGGGCAATTATGGCAAAAACTTACCCAAATGTTTTGATTTAATTTAGGAGGAATACAACAATGATAGAGATTCAAGAAGTTAGTCCAAAATTCGGTGCAAATATTAAAGTTATCGGTGTTGGTGGTGGTGGTAGCAATATGGTAGGACACCTCATTGATACAGGCACTTATGAAGGGATTGAATTAGCTGTTGCAAATACAGATGCACAGGCAATTAGTAGTTCAACTGCACCCATTAGAATCCAACTAGGTGCAAAACTTACCAAAGGCTTAGGTGCAGGTATGAAGCCACAAGTAGGCAAAGATGCAGCACTAGAAAGCTATGAAGAATTAAAACAATTTTTAGAAAACACTGACATTGTGTTCATTTCTGCTGGACTTGGTGGTGGGACAGGCACAGGTGCAGCTCCGGTTATTGCTAAAGCCGCAAAAGAAGTTGGTGCATTAACGGTTTCTATCGTAACTAAGCCATTCCGATGGGAAGGAAGACAGAGGGCAAAACTCGCGGAAGAAGGATATAGAGAACTTAAAGCGGAAAGTGATTCCATTGTTGTAATTCCTAATGAAAAACTCCTTTCTATTGTAGATAAAAATCTTGGATTAAAAGATAGCTTTAGAATCGTAGATGATGTGCTTGCACGTGCAGTTAATGGAATGAGTGGCGTGATTTTATCTCATAGCGCAGGAGATATTAATGTGGATTTTGCCGATGTTAAAACTGTGATGAATCATAAGGGAATGGCATTAATGGGTATTGGCGAATCAAGCGGAGCAGATGCGGCTAAAGAGGCAATTAAAATAGCAATTGAATCTCCTTTATTTGATAATATGTCCATTAATGGTGCCAAAGGTGTTTTGGTGCATTTTTATATCAATCCAGATTACCCATTAACCGAAATTTCAAATGCGATGGATATTATTTATAGCAATACAGACCCAGAAGCAGAAGTGATTTTTGGGACAACTTCTGATACAAGCATTGAACGTGATAAAGTCAGAATTACTATTGTCGCCACAGGATTTGAACGCGAGGCAACACAATCTGCTCCTAACACACAAGAAACAAATAATAATGAAGATAGCTCTACATTAAAACTCGTTAATCCAAAGGATATGAGCCAAAAAATTAATCAGCAAGACAGCATTACACTTGCTAGAAAAAAGGTCAGTGGTGGAGAATTTGCCAATGATGACTTCTTGGATATTCCTGCATTTTTACGCCGACAAATGGATTAATCTTTCTCATTTTACTAGTTAAGAAGCTAGTAAATGATAGACAAACTAACTGCTATAATTTTAAGCTAAGAGAGATTTAGGGAGTCAATATGCAAGAATTCTTATCCAATCTTGATATTTTTATGCTCTTATTCTTATTTGGTGCAGGATTTATAGCAGGATTTATAGATTCCATTGCAGGGGGTGGAGGAATGATAACAATCCCAGCACTTCTCCTTAGTGGAATCCCTCCGCTTGAAACCTTAGCCACCAACAAACTTCAAGCATCTTTTGGGAGCTTTTCAGCAACACGACATTTTTATAAACGAGGCTATTTGGATATAAAGCACTCTTTTCCTTTGGCAGCACTTGTTTTTATATTTTCAGCACTCGGCACGATTAGTGTGCAATTTATCCAAGCAGATTCTCTCTCCAAAATTCTACCTTTTTTAATCCTCCTTTTTGGGATCTACTTTTTATTCTCACCCAAAATTAGAGAGGAGCAAAAAGCAACTACTCTTCATAAGGGATTCTTGATTCTAACACTTGCTTGCATTGGTTTTTATGATGGATTTTTCGGACCCGGCACAGGCTCATTTTTAATGTTAGCATTGATTCTTCTAGGAGGATTTGGACTTACCCAAAGCCTTGCACAAGCTAAATTTTATAATTTCTCTACCAATATTGCTTCGCTCCTCTTTTTTGCTTTTGGAGGAAAAATACTTTGGGGAGTTGGGCTTGTGATGGCATTAGGGCAATTTATTGGTGCGAATTTAGGCTCAAGGACAGCAATTCGCTATGGAATCCGCATTATCAAACCTTTAATTGTGCTAGTTTCTTTTATAATGGCAGCTAAATTACTCTATGAGCAATTTTAGTATGTATTTAGGGGTAACCAATGTCTAATCTAGCCAAAACTTTAGAATCTATACGCCATCCCTTAGAACCCATCAAAGATTCTAACTCCAAAATTTTAATTTTAGGTTCTTTTCCCTCTGTTGCTTCAAGGGAGCAAGGCTTCTATTATTCCCACCCACGCAATCGTTTTTGGGAAGTGCTTGGGAGATTATTTCAATACGATACTTTAAAAACAAGGAATCGTGAAGAAAAAGAAACTTTTTTATTAGCACAAAAAATCGCACTTTATGATGTTTGCATAGAATGTGAGATTACAAATTCTAGTGATGAGAGTATCAAAAATCCTAAACTAGCTCCTTTGGAATCCCTATTGCAAAATACACAAATTCAGCATATTTTCACAAATGGCAAAAAGGCAACACAAATTTATCAAAGAAACTTCCAAAAAATTCCTTTGCCCTACACTTACCTGCCCTCTACTAGCCCTGCCAATGCACGATATAACTTTGATAAACTTTGCCAAGAATGGGATAAAATCCTCACTCCTCTACAAAGTTAAATACCGAATCCCTAGGCTTTAATACCATTTTAAAGAAAAAAGGATAAAATTTCACTTCAGCTTTTGGTATGCCAAGGTAGCTCAGCTGGTTTAGAGCGCTGGTCTCATAAGCCGGAGGTCGGGGGTTCGAGTCCCCCCTTTGGTACCAATGCGCTCATAGCTCAGCTGGATAGAGCAACGGCCTTCTAAGCCGTAGGTCAGAGGTTCGAATCCTCTTGGGCGTACCACCTTTTCATTCTGAAACTTGCCTTTAGCTTGTGAAAAATCTAAGAGTCTAATACTTCTTGTAAGAACAATCTTTATATCATTTAATCCATTTCTTCACACATTCTGACAAACTCTTGATAATATTTCCAAGATTGG
>NZ_CANBCA010000026.1 GCF_947367035.1 uncultured Helicobacter sp. | reverse complement strand
TCAATGTTAAGAATGCAGGGCTAGACTTTTGGATACGATTCTTAGAGAGATTTGGTGAGCCGTGGGCTGTGGCAAAAACACAAGATGACCCAAACACTCTTGCCCTTGAAGTTTCTAATATGCTTAATGGTAGCACTGCGGTGATTGATAAAGACGAGGAAATAGAGTTAATCCAACCCAGTGCAAAAAGTAATTTTAAAGAACTCGTGGAATATTGTGATAGCCAAATCAATCGTTTTATTTTAGGGGGGAATCTCACAGGCGAAGTAACAGGTGGAAGCCTTGCCGCAGCACAGGCACACAATGAGATTAGAAGCGAGATTGCCCTAAGTGATGAGAGGATTCTTTGCTATGTTTGCAATCGTGTGATTAGTTATTTTAAAGCCCTCAATGGAATCAGTGAGGAAATTACCTTTTCACTCTTTAATGAAGACGAACCTAAAAACGAACTAGCCACAAGGGATAAAATCATTTATGAAATGGGTTATCAGCCCACACAAGAATATATAGAAAAAACCTACAATCTAAAAACCACACCCTTAACAGAGCCAAGCCCTAAGGATTCCACAAAGAAAGAGGGAGAGGAGAATCAGGATTCTAAGCTTGTTAAAAACTCTTTAAACAATCCTTTAATCCCTTTTAAATTGCCTTTAAACAAAAATCTTGCCTTTGATGCGATAGATAATTGGACAGAGAATTTGAAGCTAAAAGACTTTGATTTGAATTCTATCTTACAAAATACAAACAGCTACGAGGAAGCCTTAGAGATTTTAGAAAAGTCTTTACAAGGCGAGGAATTAGAAATGGTAGAAGCACTCTTAGCAGAGGCAATAATGAATGCACAAATCTATGGGGTAAGTAATGGTTAGCTTTAACTTCAATCTTTCACCCGAGCAGAACATAAAATTTTTACAACAAAAGAAACCCGAGCTTAGCTTTAACTATGATGAAGTAATGCACGAAGCGCACTTAAAGGCTTTTACGATTGCAAAAGTAACCAAGCTAGATTTACTCAGTGATATGCAAGATTCTTTGATTAAAGCGCAAAAGGAAGGGAAAAGCTTTGAAGTTTGGAAAAAGGAAATTAAACCCACACTAGCTAAAAAGGGTTGGTTGGGTAAGGTAGAAGTGAGGAATGAGAAAACAGGAGAAATCAAAACCATTAATGTCAATAACACAAGGCTACAAAGAATCTATAACACCAATATGCGCACGGCAAATGCACAAGGCAGAGCCAAAGCACAATATGCCCTAGAGGGGGAGATTTACTTACGCTATATTGCATTACAAGATGGGCTTACGCGTCCCTCTCATCTTAGAATGCACGGAATCACACTCCGCAGAGACGACCCCTTTTGGGAAACAAATTATCCCCCTAATGGTTGGAATTGTAGATGTGTAGTGAGGGCATATAGCAAAGAGGAATGTGAAAGACAAGGATTTGAGATTTCAAAAACACCTCCACTACCAATTGCAAGTAAGGATTGGAGCTATGATAAGAGAGGATTAAACGAAGATAAGAGTTTGGATTCTATTTTACAAACAAAGCTAGAGAAGTTCAAAAAGAATCCTGATAAAAGTGCATTTGTGGAAAGTTTAAAAAAGATTCCAAATACTGCGCTTAAAAAGACTTGGGAGACTAGCTTAAATGCAATGATTGATGAAGTATTGGTTAAAGGCAATCAGAGCTATCCTGCTGCCTATGCACAAGTAGGTAAGATAAGCCCAAAAATACAGAGCTTTTTAGAAAAAACACTAGGCACAAAACTTGAAGACTTATATTTAATCTTGCCTAAAAATAATCTACTTCACGCTTCGCCAAAGCGTAAAGCAATTTACAATCAAGCCTTAAGGGTAGAGGAATTTAGAGAAATTGTCAATGTGCTTGAAGAGGAAAAAGAAGTGTATTGGGATAAGGATTCTTTAATTTACTTTTTTGAGGATAAAGAGGATAAAACAAAGATGAATAAGATTGTCGTAACACCAAATTACAAGATTAAACGCTTTGGGAAAACAAATGCGATTGTAACGCTTAGTAAAATTGATAAACACAGCAAAGATAGCAAAAAATATCAAGAGATAAAATGAATACCAGACGAATAGGTGGGAGTTGAACCCACAATCCCCACTCTTGATAGAGTGTCCAGACTACCTCATTGCTGCCATCTATTCGCCCAATATAAATATTCTACCACAAAGGAGTAAAAAATGCAATACACTATAAAGAATCTCAAAACTAAAGGCAAAGAATGATTTTTGCAAATCTTAGTGGTGGGAGAGATTCTAAACACTATGGCTTTATGTAGGATAAATTATGGCAGAAATCACCCTTAAGCTAGAGGAATTACAAGGTAAGCTAGAAAGATTAAGTAAAGCACTAGAGAATAAAACACCGCTTCTAAGGAGAATAGCAAATACTTTACAAAACATTACAGAGGAATCCTTTGATAAACAAGCCTCACCCTTTGGAGAGAAATGGAAACCTAACTCACCTAAAACCTTACAAAAGAAGCGAGGCAATAAGATTCTTATTCAAAGCGGACTTTTAAGTCAATCTTTCACACAAAAAGTTACAGGTTCTAGCGCACAAGTAGGCACGAATAAATCTTATGCTGCCATTCATCAATTTGGAGGAAAAGCAGGGAGAGGCAAAAGGGTAAGCATTCCCGCACGTCCTTTTATGCCGATTAATAAAAATGGTGAGATTCCAAAGGATTTGGGTGAGAGGCTAGAGGGGGAAGTAGTGGATTATTTAAAAAGTATGTTGCAGTAGATGGAAAGATTCAAAAATTTAATCTTTCATTTCTCTAGCCACATCCTCAATCATTTTCTCTAAATCCATTACCAAAGAAATATCTTTATCCTCTAAAGCCTCATAAATTCTTTCTCTTACTCTACAAACTGCATTGACTAAAACATTAAAGCTTTCTTTGACATTAATCTCGCATTCAAGATTATTGCAAGAAATTTTAATACCCTCTTGATTCGCTAGCAATCCAATCTCTGAATGCTGATTGATTGCTAAAGATAAAAACACCTTTTCTCTTTTGTGTATTATTTCTAAAATCATTGTGTCTCCTTGTTTTTGATTGATAGAACATTAACTCTCCACAGCTTAGTGTGTGCTGTGGTGTTGCAAGTTAAGAAATAAAAAGTTATGATTTTAAAAATCAATGAATAAGGATTGGTATGCTAAAAATAGCCATTGTTACTTTATTGTTCTCTGCATTATTAAGCGCAAATACAATAGACGCTTCCAAAGGAGCCAAAGAAAACTTAGCAGAAATAAACCCATATCCACAACAAGAAATCTGTGTTGCAAATATTACCGATGTGAATCGGAGAGGTTGTTGCTCTAGGCACGGAGGCGTATGTGGCTGTGAGGGTAAAAGAGTAAAATGCTGTGATGATACTTTAAGTCCAACTTGCAAGTGTGGGGAATAAAATGAGAGCCTTAGTTGCATTTCTATTTTTAGCACAAATCCTTTTTGCCGAGCAAAACTTTAGCGAAGCCAAAAAGACACTGACAAAATTCTACCAAGATAATCCACAATATCAAACTGATTTTTACTGCAACGCCCCCTTTAAATGGGTTAAAAATCGTTTTGAGATTGTGCCTAGTGAGTTTTACACCCCTAGAAATGCAATAACAAAGAAAGGCAAAGTTAATCAAAGAGCCAAAAGGGTTGAGTGGGAACACATTATGCCCGCGCACAACTTTGGACAGCATTTACCTTGCTGGAGACAAGGGGGCAGAAAAGAATGCCAAAACGATGCAACCTTTAAGAAAATGGAGGGAGATTTACAGAATTTAGCCCCCGCTATTGGAGAGGTTAATGGAGATAGAAGCAATTACAGATACGCAGAATCTACAAAGGATATGCAATTTACACAATATGGAAATTGCAAAGTTTTTACAGATTTTAAAGGAAAGAGATTCTATCCTGCAAATTATTCTAAGGGTTGGATTGCAAGAAGCTATCTTTATATGAGTAAAACTTATAATGTGAGACTCTCCGACCAAGAAAGACGATTAATGGAAACGTGGGATAAACAATATCCAATGAGTGAAAGAGAAAAAGAATACAGGGATTTTGCAAAAGAGCAAGGATTTGAGTTTTAAAACAAACTCGGTTGTCTCTTATCTTTAAGAATCTTATAGAGGTGTTGTTCGCTTAAATCATATTTTTGTTGGAGGCTTAGCATAATATGCTTTTTAGGGAAATGTTTGTTTAGGAGATTTTGATAATCCTCCCAAATATCCTCATCTCTTTGCACACTCTTATAACTTGGAATATAAATATTTGCCCCACCAAAATCTTGTAAAACTTGCCTTAGGGTTGCACCACCTTTGATTTGCTCATAAAGATGAAAGAAAATATCTGAATTGGTAATTGGGGATTCCATTAAAACTCCTTACTAATGGAATTTTAACAAATTTGTATCAATTTTTATCCCCCTTTCTTGCTCTTTGCCATTTCTTTAACGCAATAATGACCTTTTGTGCCTCTTTAATTTCTAAAGCATTCAAATACAAAGGGCGTCTGCCAATGATTCTATCAATGAAATTTCGTAATCCTAGCTCATTTTTCACTTCTGCAACTTTGAAATACAAGCCTTTTATTGTAGCAATTTGTGCCTTTGTCGCTTTACCACTCTTGCAAAACTCGGATTTTAAAAGCACATTCAAAGGCACGGCATAACCAAATCTCTGCGCTAATTGGTAAAGCTCTTTTTCGTCTAGCTCTTTACAGCTCTCCACACCAAACATATCGCTTAGGATTCCACGATAACATTCCTCGCTAATGCTATTCTCGCTCTTTAGCGTATGAATCACTTTAATCAAATGCTTTTTCAAAAACGCATTATCCAAAGCTTTCTCCCCTTTCTCTTGCTAGGTTATTTTTTATGCTTTCTTGAATTTCTAAAAAAATCTTTCTTAAATTTTCATCTTGACAATGGATTGTGAAGTTTCCACTAGATTGCTCTTTGAATACTAAAGTTTCTTGCCTTGTATTCTCTTTTTGAATTGGCTTAAACTCTACCTCTGCTTTTACAGCATTAAACACCACGACTTGTTTTAAATTGCGCTCTTTATAGAGTTCGCGCATTCTCTCTAGTATTTGGGATTGCGTGTGATTCCATTCAGCTAAGGCGAGGTTATGTTTAAAAACAATGACACAAGCAGCCTTATCTCCAACTTCTCTTAAGGCAACACGAGCAATTAAATGAGCTAAACAAGCAGGAATACTATCTAAGACTAATTCTCTTAAAGCCTTGCGCTTTTCAATCCCTGCCCATACATTGGATTCCATATTTATAAATCTTTATCGTGGATATTGCCCACCACTCCAATATCAGGATTTGCCAATTCATCACAAGCTTCAATAATTGGGTGTTCTATACAAACAAACTCAAACGCACCTTTACCTTGATTAAAAACAACTTTTGAATAATATTCAATGCCTCCTCCTTCGGCATAATGCGCTACAATATCCCCCTCATAAATCTTTGCATTATTTAAATCTCTAAGCCCTGTCCAAAATTCAACTTCTTTTTCATCATCTCTTTCATCAAATTCAATAAAAGGAATTGCTCTATCGGCACGATGAACCTTAGCAGGTAAAACAGAACCTAATTTAGCTAAAGCAGGATATTCAATATACCCATTTTCTAATTTGCTCCACACCCTAAAATCAATGTCTTTAAGCTTCATTTATTTTCCTTTTGTGAAGTTCTTGCCCATATTATTCTTGCGTGGCTTTCTATTTTATTGGAGAGATTATAAATCTCTGTTGCGCTCTCTTCAAAAACTCTTAGCATTTCCCTTAAAGTGTCGTCATCATAAGTCTCCTCCCAATACCAAGAAGCTTTTTCTTTGATTTCATAAAGCGTATTAGAAAACTTATGAAACTCCTCACTTGCAAACTCATAGTCTCTCTTTGTCATTGTCATCTCCTTTTGTAAAACCTCAATCAAGCCTACCACTTTGGAAGGTGTCGCAAAAATCTTTTGGATTCTCCACAAAGCTATCCTCTAAGAGTAAATTTTCATAGCCAATAACCTCGCAAGTCTCCATTAAATCTTTAAGGATTAATCCCGAATTTCCCTCCAACTCTAAATCAGGACAAAACTCTAAATCCTCTGCCTCTGCATATTGTTTAAAAATCTGCTCTAAATGTTCTTTGTCTTTGATTCTAGTCTTTCCCATTTGTTCTCCTTTATCTCACCCTAAAGCAAGGCAAGGCAATCTCACTCTTTAGCTCCTCAATAAACTCTTTTAACACTTCTTCTTCTCTGATTTTTCTATCATAGCTTACAAGGCGAATCTCAAAGCTGTTTTCTTTGAGTGCGATAAAGAGTTCAATCTCTAAGGTAATGCTTTTGAGACTTGCCTTTAACATTTGAAAAGTAAAGGTGAGTTTGCTAGGAATCTCTACTTCCTCTTTTGCCCCACTCTTAATAGTAGTAGAAAGACAAAAGGAAGAACTTGTGTGCTTTTGCACAGAATCAATCTTGCTAGAAGCACTTAAATGCGTGCTTAAATCTATCAAGTCTAATCCATTCATTGTATTTTTTCCCTCTGTTAAAAAGATATAAAAGCTTTTCAAAAAGGCTACAAAATCTCTTTGATTTAAAGGCTGATTGAGATTGCCTAAGAATGCTTGATAAAAAGGGTGATTTTCTAATTCTAGTTCCACAATTCTCTTATTAAAACATTGGGATTCTTTGGTATGAAAATCCAAAAGCGCACTGACTTTGTTAAAGTTATAGAAAATCTTAGAATTCTCTTGCTTGTATTCTTGCACTATCGCAACAAAACTTTCTTTATCATCTACTTTTAGATTAAAGCCACGATTATTGAGTGGCTCTTTTAAGGTATCCTCACTCAAAGAATAATCTTTATGCACAAAGTGCAATCCATTGATTTCTGTGCTTGGAATGATTGTATTTAAAACTCTTTCTTTTTCCATTATCCTCTCCTTAATACGATTTGTTTAGGTTGTGTGCGTGTGGGTAGCATTTGCTCACTCACATAGAATGCACTTTTGATTTGTGGTTTAGGTAGGCAAACAGAGTTTGTGCCGATGATATTAATCGTGTTTTCCACATCACTAGGCTTAATCGTGAGCTTTAGGGTGATACTTGCGTTCTTTCCCTCAAAGCTCACAACTTCCATTGCCTTTTTAAGATTTGCAATGGCTTCGCTTAAAAAAGCACCATTGCCTAAACCTTTTAACGCTTCACAAAAAGAATCCATCTCTTCGCTTACAATTTCAGCATTTACGCTACTCATTTTCTATCCTTTGTGTTGAAATGAATGCAAAGTGTTTTTAAGAGCGAACAGGCAATTAGGAAAGATTTGTTTATCAAAGCTAGGTTTCCTACTCTTGCTTGTGAGCTTTTAAAATGCTTTGCATTTAGAGGTTACCCTCCAAGAAGCCTTAAAGTAAAGACTTCTTGCAAGGCAAGATTATTTCTTGCCTTTTGCTTTTTGTTTCTTGGTTGCCTTTTTATGCTTCGTGCGTCTTTTTCTTTCTTTTTTGCTAATCGTGCTTGTTTGGCTTCTTTTAATGGAATTGCCTCTCTTAGTTTGTGTTTGCTCTTTAGAGAAAGTAGGCAGCAGTGTTTGTGCTAAAGCAAGGGATAATGCCTTTAGTTTCATTGCGCATTCTCCAAGTTTTCAATCTTAGGCACAATTCTAAAGTTATCCTTGACTACTCTTTTAAGCCCTAGCTTTACAAGTGTAGAATCCTCTAGCTCACACACTGCGTCTTTGTCAATGCTCTCCTCATACTTAATGCAATCAGAGCAACCATAACTTTTAAGTGCTAAGAGGAGTTTGTCTATCTTTTCTCTAACGCGTGGTAGAGAAACAGACTTCACAAGGCGATAACCAATCGTGCCAAAGGTAAAATCCTTGCTTCTTTTTTCTGCAAAGTCTGCTTTATTCTCCTCACAAAAGCTTGTAATACACTGCTCCAAATACTTTTTTTCATTGGAGAGCTTTTCAATCTCACTACTTCTTGATTCCTTGATTCTGTTACACTCTAGGGTTACTTCTCCATTGATTCTTTCAATCCCTACACTAAGTTCTGCGATTCTCTTTAGTGCCTCATTCACATTTTCATAATTATTGATTTCCATTTATTCTCCTTTCAACCAAATTTTAAATTGATAATCCCAAGCCACAAATCCATATCTTGTAGCCACCGCATTTTTTGCTTTTATCTTTTTGATGATTCTTAGGCTCATTAGCGTTTCCTTATATCTACGATTCTATGCGTGCTTTTAGAGTAAATATATTCTCCTTTGGCATAAAAGAAACGCTTAGAGTAATCACATTTCTTTCCTGCAATCATTTGGTTTTGCATTGCTCTCCTTTGTAAGCCTAAACTTCAAGAAAATATCGTGGCAATTAGGAAGAAACTGCTTGTTAAGTTTCAGGTTTCCTACTCTTGCTTAAGATATTTCTTAAAGTTTAGGCGTAATATTTGTGAATTTTTAAACTTTATTCACAACTTTTTTGGGTTTGTGTCCCCAAGACTTTAGACTTCTTTTTAATCTAAAGTATTGGAATCACTTTTGGCTTTTTCTTTTTCCATTTCAGCGATTGTCTCTAGGATTTTTCGCCATTTATCCTTATTGCGCGGGTGGGAGAGTTTCTTAAGCGCGCACTTATAGATTTTATGAACGCGTTGCATACTTATCCCAAGTTCCCTCCCAATCTCTCTAAAAGTCATTTGCTATCCCACATCACTTGTTTTGTGTAATCGTTTAAAAGCCGAAGCGATAACACAATTCATAAATACATCATTGCTCTTGTGGATTCTAAATCCTCTAAAGTTGCACTTTCTTTGCCACTTAGAGAAACTCTTGCAAGGGTGAGCCTTAACACTCCCTCACTCTGTCTAAAGTTTCCACAACCTAGCTCCCAAAGTTTCCAAGCACAATTGGTTGGGATTCCACTGACTTTACAAATCTCCACATATTCCTCTTTTTGTAAGCCTTTGAGTTCGTATCTGCCTAAGCAGCGATTTCTTAGCTGTGCAAGTTCTTGCTCTCTCTTGCTTCCAAGTCTGCCACTACTGATAGAATCCGCAAGCCAATGTGTGCCTACTAAGATGAGCGGTTGTTTTGAGAAATCCATAATGCGCCTTAGCGTTTCTAATACTCTCCATTTTAGATGTTCTGCCTCATCTACGATAATATACTTCCCGCTTTGTTTGAGTGCGGTTGCGACTTTTAGGATTCCACTATGATTGCTTTTAAACTCACCCAAATTTAGTTCCTCACAAAGCTTTTTTAGAATGTCTTTGGCATTCATATCGGGTGTTGCCTCTATAAAGATTGCTCTCAAGTGGCTCTTACAATACTCTTTTGCGATTCTTGTTTTACCTGTGCCACTTGCCCCTAAAATCACAGAGATTCTATCCCCTTGCATACTTGCAAGAAGCAATCTTGAAAAGATGCGTTTCACATCACTTGTTTCTATAAAATCCAAGTTGTTTAAGCCTTGAATCTTACTTTTAACCTGTGCCTTTTCTGCAACTTCTTTGAGGAAAATTGCAAACTTCTCCTCTATTCCAGCAGCATATTTGAAGTTGGGATTGTTAAGATATTGACTAAGGTAAGTCTTTTTAATCCCAAGCTTACTTTCTAGTTTGCTTTGAGAAAAATTTGTGTCTTTTTCTCTTTGCTCTTTTAGATAGGCTAAAATCTGCTCTCGTATTGCTATACTTTCCATTGTTATTCCTTGTTTGTGTGAATTGTTTTAAGAGCAAACAGGCAATTAGGAAAGATTTTACTTGTAAAATATAGGTTTCCTACTCTTGTCTGTGAGCTTTTAAAACGATTCACAACAATTCATCTTTTTAGGCTTTAAAAGCCTTTTAAAGAGTTTTTAAAAACCCTTTAAAAGACCTTTCATTGTGCTAGTTTCTGCAACAAATCCCAATCATCTACATTGTCTGTGGTGGTGTTTGTATCCATTGGCAATTCCCAATTATCCTCTTGGTTGCGTTCCACTTGTGCATTTAAGATTGCCTCTTTGACTTTTGTTTTAAGGGATTTTTGTGCTTCTCTTTCTGTGCTACCTCCTAAGTTCTCACTATTCTCTCCCACGCCTTTAAGCAATGCAGAATCTCGTTTGCGCTTCAAACTCTCCGCTTCTAATCTTGCATTTCTGCGGATAAACTCGGAATGTGTTGCGTCTTTTTGTAAGTCTCTTATGCGCTTAATCGCACTTTTATATTCTTTGCTAATGGTTTTAAGCTGCTCTTGTGTGAGGGGATTTGCTTTCCTATCATAAGCCTTGCAGAGAAACTCACCTTTTTCTGTAAAGACAAAGGCTTCATTGCTTGCGTTGATATTCACACGCACAAGCACTTTGCTTCCTGCTTCAATATAGGCTGTTGGCACATAAGAGTAAGGACGCATTTCTATGCAATTTTTACCCATAACTCTTGCCTTGCCTTCCTCTGCATAGAGTAGAAATTGCGTATAATCCACAGAGATTTTTTGAAAGTTTGTCTCACTCCATAAATCCATTGGGCTTTTACCTTGTGTCTTGCTCCACTTGCGTGAAACCCTATCAATATTCCAAAACTCCACCGCCTCATCTAATAATACTTTGGAGATTTCAAAATCTATAATGTGTTTTTGTTGGGTTTTGATTGGATTTCCTAATGCGTCTTTGCTCTTGCGCTCACGCTTTGGTATTTGTTGCTCTCTAGCACTTCTCTCACTAACATTTCTACCGATATAACTACTAAGTGCGGTAATATAACTGCCTTGTATCGTGCGGAATCTCCTCTCCACTACTGCTTTGGCTTTACCTTTGTAGGCTGCACTGCGCACAAATCTAATGCCTAGTCCATCTACAAGCCCTTGCACTTGCTTGCTTAAATAGTCTTTTCCATTATCAAATTGAATAGCCTCTGGCTTACCCATACTTTCAAAGGCTTTCCACATTAGCCTAACCACTGCATTAGAATCGGAAGTCTCACTAAGGTAAGCTACACTTCTTCCGCTATACACATCAATAATAGAGAGAATGCTTGGGCGGATTTGTTTGCCATCTCTATCTAAGACAATGGCGTCAAGCGGTGAGGAGTCAATTTGCCATAATTGATTAGGCAAAGTGTATAAATCCCTTTGCATTCCAAAAGCAGGTTCTTTATAAGAATCTGTCTTATCACTTCCATAGGTAATCAGCGTGTATTCCAAAGAATTTGCTTTGAGGTAGGAATCCAAAAAGCGATTCATTGTATTAAAAGAAAATAAAGGCTCAATTTCGCGCTTTAGAAACTTCTTATAAGAGTATCCCTCCACATAAGTGTGCGCGATGATATGCAATTCTCTCCATAGCTGCATACGATTCAAATATCCGCTCCCCATTACACGCCACATCTTTATAACTTCCTCTTGCGCCCATTTTGGAAGTGAAGTTGTGCCAAGTTTTGCAACACCTCTTTTATCGCTTAAGCCACTTAAGCCTTGTGCTTTATACTTTCTTTGCCAATCAAAAAGCTTTCCTTGTGTAAGTTTTAGGGTAGAATCCTCACTATTTTTAAGCGTCAAGAAGTCTGCAACTCTGATTCCTGAAGCCTTTGCACTTTCATAGTCAATTAGGATTCTTTCTCTTTGCTTTGCTTGGGCTTTTTGAGAAGAGGTGAGATTGTGCCAAGTGGTTACCCCACCATTAGATAAATCATTCCGATAAAGAGTGGAATCGCTGCTGCTAGTAGCCCTACTAGCACACTCATTAGCATTATTGCACCCTCTAGTGTGTAGAGTTTCTCCTTGAATGTTTTGAGAAGTTTTTTCATTGTTGTTTCCTTTACAATCCAATGTTTTAGAATCCATAGATTCCATAACATTAGGTTGTGCCACCTCACCCATTTCCTCTAGCACATACTTAATGGGATAGCCTTTTTCTATGGCTTCTACTTGTTTTTTGGATAAGGGGGTATTCCAAATTTGGAGGATTTTACCACCTCTACCAATGCCTTCAATATATGTAAAGTGTAATATATAACTACTTATAGTGCAAAATTTTTTACATTTCTTGTTTGAGCGAATACAAGCCATTTTTAAAGCGTGATAGCCAATATTGTATTTTTCCGCAAACTCTTTACTACTTATCCATTGTCCCATTTTACACCACTTCTTTAAATACTTTAGTTGGATAACCTTGTTCTTCTATCTCTTCAGAGCTTTTTTGTGCTTCTTCCAAGCTATCGCAAAATATAACATCATCTTCCCCAAATTCATTTAAATAAACAACCACAAAACCAGCTATTCTTTTTTCCATTACGCAACCTTGAATCCCTCTTTTTCTAGTAGCTCTCTTAATTCTTTGGCTCTACCCCATTTTCCTTTTGTAATGCCATTAGATAAGTCGCGCAACACACCATAATCAGAATCGCTAAGACCTTTAGCTCTAGCCCAAGTGCGCATCTTAAAACCTCTTTTAGCCATTTGTTCGGTTAAAGTAGTAAGGCTTTTCCGCATTTTTTTATTTTGCATAGCTACCCCTTTAATTTTGTGTTATAATTACATCTAACCGCTCCGCAAAGGGAACGGAAAAAGATGTAAAAAGGCTTAAGCTTTAATCTCTATTTTTATAGAGATTCTAAGCCTTAGCCACTTCACAACCTTTTTGAATCTAAAATGTAGCATTTTAAATCCTTTTAAAAGATTGCAACCCGCCCACCCAAACCACTTTTTAGTTTTTTATCTTTTTATGATAAAATTCTACAAAAGTAATGAAATTATAGTGTAATATATGACTATTGTCAAGACTTATTATAGAATAAGGTGTATTTTATGAATATTTCTGAAAAAATTAAAGTAGGAAGAGAGAATAAAGGCTGGACACAAGCAGAATTAGCAGCAGGAAGTGGTGTTTCTTTAGATTCCATTAAAAGGTATGAATCAAAAAATAGCAACATTACAATAGAAAACCTAATAAAGATTGCAGATGCGTTAGAAGTGGATTTAAATTTTTTTAGAAGTGACGAATTTGTTACTAAGTTGTTACCAAGTCCTGTTACTAAGTCGCAAAAAGTTGTTACTAAGTTGTCTCCTACTCATACAAATCTGTCTCCTAAACAAGAAATCTCCCCCCAAACCTTAAACGACGATATTGTATCCATTCCATTTTACGAGGATATAAGAGCAAGTGCAGGAAGCGGGGCATATAATGAAGCAGAAACCGCCGAGCAGCTAAACTTCCCAAAATCCTTTTTACGACAATATTTCGGTATTATATCTTTTGCAAATCTTTCCATTATTATAGGCAGTGGAGATTCTATGTTTCCTACTTTGCCTGAAAACTGCTATCTTGTAATACAACAAGGCAATGTAAAAGAGGGAGAAATTTGCGTGGCTAGGATTGAGGACGAACTCTATGTTAAACGCCTCCAAAAACTCCCAAAATTGAAGCTTTTTAGCGATAACAAGGTTTATGAACCCATAGAGCTAGAGGGTAAAAACTTTGAAATTATAGGGCGCGTAGTAGGGTATTTTAAAAAGACTTCACTTTGAGAATGCCTCTTAAATTTATGACAATTTTGTGATGAATTTTTTGAGTGCTTTTAATAGCGTTTAATACGAGGTTTAAGCCACTTTTTTAAGGGCATTTTGTGATTGATTTTGTGATGTTTTGTGAAAAAATAGCCCTTTTTGTGAAAAAAGTTTTCTTAATTTTCCATTTTAAATCAAAGTATTTTAAAGAGCAAACTACCATTTTAACGAAGCTCCAAGCCACTCACTCTATAAAATTTACACTTTGAAATAAAATACCCCCTTATACATCGGCGATATTATCAAAAGTTACTCCGCTTCTACCATAGATTTTTTTAAATTCCGTTTGGTATTCTGGGAGAGAGGAGATTTTTTCAACTGCTAATTTTGCAGGTGTTGCCATTTCTGGTTCTGCTTCAATAGGGCCTTTTGCTTGGTCTGCCAAATCTCCTGCACGTCCATCCCAAAATTGTGCAGAATTTAAGACGGAGTTATAAACGGTAGGTGAGTTTAAGTGATGAGGATTGGCTGTCCATTTGTGTCCAATAGCTGCTGCAACCCCATCTGTTCCGCCTAATCCAAGATTGTGGCAGGTATTACAGGAGATTAAACCGCTTTTAGAGAGACGAGGCTCAAAATAAAGTTTTTTACCTAATTCTGCTTTTTCTTGTGAGAATTTGCTAAATTTTACCCCAAATTCTTTCAGCATAGCCTCTACACCTGCTTGGTCTTTTGGTAGTGGAACTAACCCCGCTTCTTTTGCTTGACTAAGAAGATCTGCTGCACTAAGTGTAAGAGTGGAAGCAACTAAGATTGATGATAATGAGACGATAAAACGTTTCATCTAAACTCCTTATGAAAATGATTGATTGTTTGACAATCCAAAAAATTATATTTTAATAATATTTAATTAAAAATAAAAATTCTCTTTTATATCTTGATGTATTGTTGATTGAATTTTACTCTTACAAAGTGAATTGGAATTTTAGGTTGTTTCAAAAGATTTTTAGGAATCCAAAGATTCCCAAAAGATTAATTTAAGATGTAATTTTCAACCAAGTTGAAGTTTAGATAGCGGTAGATTTGAGATTCTTTACCCTCTAGTTTTTTAGGGATTAAATCTAAATATTCCTGTTTGCTTGGGATTTTGCCAAGTAATGCACAAATTGCTGCCAACTCTGCACTTCCAAGATAAACTTGCGCACCCCTTCCCATACGATTATCAAAGTTCCTAGTGGAGGTTGAAAATACTACTGCTTCATCTCTCACACGTGCCTGATTTCCCATACACAAACTGCAACCAGGAATCTCAATCCTAGCTCCTGCTGCACCAAAGAGTGAGTAATATCCCTCATCAGTGAGTTGTTTTGCGTCCATTTTGGTTGGTGGAGTAATCCACAGAGTTGTAGGCACCATACCTTCATCTCTTAACACCTCACCTAATGCACGATAATGCCCAATATTGGTCATACAGCTTCCCACAAATACCTCGTTAATTTTGTGTGGTCGCTTAGGATTTACTAGAATTTCACTTAATGTTGCTACATCATCTGGATCATTAGGACAAGCTAGAATTGGCTCTGTTACTTCGTTAAGATTGATTTCGATGACTGCTGCATATTGTGCGTTAGAATCTGCTTTTAATAAACTTGGATTATTAATCCAATCTTGCATTCTCTTTGCTCTGCGTTCTAGTGTTTTAGCGTCTTGATAGCCTGCTTTAATCATTGCATTAATCAGCGTAATATTGGATTGTAGATATTCAATAATTGGTTCTTTATTGAGTGCTACAGTGCAAGCCGCCGCACTTCTTTCTGCACTTGCGTCACTTAATTCAAAGGCTTGTTCTACTTTTAAATCTGGCAAACCCTCAATTTCTAGGATTTTTCCGCTAAAAATATTTTTTTTGCCCTTTTTTTCCACAGTGAGCAATCCCTTTTTGATGGCATAATAAGGAATCGCATTAACCAAATCGCGTAGAGTAATTCCAGGTTGAAGTTTGCCACTAAAGCGTACCAATACAGATTCTGGCATATCTAATGGCATAGAACCTGTAACTGCGGCAAAAGCAACTAATCCACTTCCCGCAGGAAAACTAATTCCAATGGGGAATCTTGTATGAGAATCTCCACCCGTGCCGACAGTGTCTGGTAGAACCATACGATTCAGCCAAGAGTGAATTACGCCATCTCCAGGACGCAATGCAACTCCTCCGCGACTACTCATAAATTGTGGTAAGCTTGCGTGAAGTTTAACATCGGCAGGTTTTGGGTATGCTGCAGTGTGGCAGAAGCTTTGTAATACAAAATCTGCACTGAACCCTAGTGAAGCAAGTTCTTTAACTTCATCGCGCGTCATTGCACCAGTAGTATCTTGACTTCCCACAGTGGTAACAAGCGGCTCACAATAAGTTCCAGGTAAGATTCCCTCTACACCACAAGCACGTCCTACCATTTTTTGTGCTAGTGTAAAGCCTTGTGCGCTAGATTTTGGAGTTTGTGGTTTAGCAAAAATTTCTTCTTTTGGTAGATTCAATGCTTCTCTTGCTTTAGCAGTTAATCCACGTCCAATGATGAGATTAATTCTTCCACCTGCACGGATTTCATCAGCCAAAGTAGTCGGCTTAAAGTCAAATTTAGAAATTACCGCACCATTTTTATGAATCTCTCCTTTAAAGGGGTAGATTTCAATCACATCCCCTTCATTGAGTTCTGTTACAGGAGCGATAATCGGCAGACAACCGCTATCTTCGCAAGTATTGAAGAAAATTGGAGCAATCACACCACCAATAACTAATCCACCTGCTTTTTTGTTGGGGATATAAGGAATCTCTCGCCCCATATGCCATACAAGCGAATTACAAGCAGATTTACGCGAACTACCTGTGCCTACGACATCGCCCACATAGACAAGAGGGTGTCCCTTTTTCTTTAGCTCTGCAATTCTACCAAAGGCATTTTGTGTGCGACTTTTTAACATCGCTTGAGCGTGTAGTGGAATATCACTTCTTGTGAAAGCATCACCTGCTGGGCTTAAATCATCAGTGTTTGTCTCACCATCTATTTTGAATACTGTAGCAGTAATTTTCTCTTCTAATGCAGGTTTGTTTAAAAACCATTCTGCCTTTGCCCAAGATTCTAAAACTTCTTTGGCAAAAGCGTTACTTTTAGACATTTCTACAATCTCATTAAAAGATTCATACACAAGTAAAGTATTTTTTAGTGCTTCGGCTGCTACTTTTGCAGAATCTTTATCATTAGATTTTAATGCTTTAATGAGAGGTTGGATATTGTATCCACCAAGCATTGTGCCAAGTAATTGAATTGCGTGTGTTTTAGAGATTCCCTCTACTTTGACTTTACCCTCTGCAATAGAGTCTAAAAACTCTGCTTTGACTTTAGCTGCTTCATCTACACCGGGATTAACGCGATTGGAGAGTAATTCTATTAACTCTTTTGTGTTTTCGCCTTTTTTGAGCAATTCAATGATTTCTAGTGTCTGTTCTTTATCTAATGGAAGTGGTGGAATATTTTGTTTCGCACGCTCACTGACTAATTTGTCGTATTTTTCAAAAAAACTCATTTTATCCCCTTTTAATAATAATATTTTGCCTAATGATACAAAATTTTCTATTCAATTATGCCAATTTAGATAAATATTTTTTAATCTTTATTAAAAAATTGTGTAAAATTGTATAAATTCAATTTCTCTTTAACTAAGGTTTCTCTAAAGTATTCTAACCTAAATATGAAAAAGGTAAAAACCCTATGTGATTCAAGACATTGTGCTGTTAGAAGATGAAATTAATGCCTATCTTAACATTAAGAATACGACTTAATGTTGATGAGAGAAAAATAGGTAGTATTCCAAGTTATTTTATAAAGATAACATTTAAGAAATATTTTAATCTTAACTAAACCAAAAATTTAGTAAATTTTAATGATTAATATTTTAAAGTATTTGCAAAATAAATAGTAAAATATGATAAGCAAAGTTTCAATGATTGTCTTACAGAATTATTATCCTTATTTTTAAATTATTTTTTCTGAGGGAAAATATGAGAGTGATTCATTCAATTACAGAGGTGATTGGAAATACTCCACTTTTAAAGTTGCGAGTGTTATCTAGTGAGGCAAATGCAAATATCTATGCAAAATGTGAATTTTTAAATCCTAGCGGTTCTGTTAAAGATAGAATCGCACTTGGTATGATTGAAGAAGCATTGAAAAATGGAACAATCCATCAAGATACAACTATTATTGAGCCAACAAGTGGAAATACAGGTATAGGGCTTGCGTCTATTTGCGCAACAAAAGGTATTAAATTAATTCTAACAATGCCAGAATCTATGAGTATAGAACGTAGAAGATTGATGGCAGCACTTGGGGCAAAACTTGTCTTGACACCTAAAGAACAGGGTATGAAAGGCGCAGTCAATCGTGCAAGAGAACTACATCAAGAGATTAAAGATTCTTTTATTTTACAACAATTTGAAAACCCAGCAAATCCTAAAAGCCATCGTGAAACCACTGCGTTAGAGATTTTAGACGCATTAGAGGGGAGAGTAGATGTGCTCGTCTCTGCCGTAGGTACAGGTGGAACATTAAGTGGTGTAGGCGAGGTGTTAAAGAAAAAGAATCCTAACATAAAAATTATTGCCGTAGAGCCTATAAATTCTCCTGTGCTTAGTGGAGGACAACCAGGAGCGCATAAGATTCAAGGAATCGGAGCGGGATTTGTACCAAAAATCCTACAAACAGACTTGATAGATGAGATTTTAAAAGTAGATGTAGAATGGGCTATTGTAGAATCTCGCAAGGCAGCCTTGCAAGAGGGGATTTTGATAGGAATCTCAAGTGGTGCAAATCTGTGGGCTGCAAGAGAAATAGCCAAAAAATATCCCAATTCAAACATTGTAACTTTTCTTTGTGATGCAGGTGAAAGGTATTTAAGCACAGATTTATATGCAGAATAATTGAGGAAGTTGTTGCAAAACGAATAGAAAGCTTGGGAATTCGTTTGTAGCAAAGAAACTAGGCAGTATTTCTTTGGTGCCTTTATTAAAACATTGCTTGGAATGTTAGTCGGAGAAGAAAAAGGACAGCAAATCATTTCTCTATTGCTTCATCCCCCTCACACATTCTTACAAACTCTTGATAATATTTCCAAGATTGGACTATATCGGGACGATTCGCTTTCACCCAATTTAATTCATCATCTAGCAATGTTTGAAATCTTTTTCTTTCCTCAAGATTTTCTCTAAAATATTTTAGTAAATCATTCTCACCATATCTTTTACTTACTTCTAATGCAATCCGTTCCTCCATAGGTATTATTAGTTTATTTAAATAATCCTTTGTCGCATTATAAAGTTTGATATTGCCTCTAAACTCCTCTATTTGAGATTCTTTCACATAAAAAGCTAAATGTTGATATTTTGAACGATAATCTAGTATCTCATTTTTATATCCACAAATCCCACACCATTATGCAGCTGATAAGTAGTGATGATAATTGCAATACTCTCTTTTGATTGAACACTTGATAGGTCAAAATTTTCTTTAGTAGTAACCTTACTGATATCATTTTCATTCGCATACAAAGTGAGTGGCAATACTCCATATAAATCTCCACCATTAATTAATCCCTCAAAAAGGTGCTTTTCAAGTACTTTATAAATACCAAGTTTTTTACTAAATTTCCTCATATTTCAAATCGTTAATAAAAACTCCATTTCTTAATACTCTAAAATCAAAATCTTTAAGATTCATTGTTCTCTCCCTATCAAAATTTTACTCTCATACATTCTATAAAGCCTAATCAATTCATTTTCCCCAATCTTTAAAATTTGAACCAAAAAATTAAATTCTAACTTTTCTTTAAAATAGGCTTCAAACAATACCAACAAATAATCGTATCCATACGCATAAACATACTTTAAAGCACTATTCTCCTTATTGATATAATCCTGCAAATTCAATCTAAAAGATTCATCGTAATAAATTTTAAAAGTCAAATCTTCCAAGAAATCTTTAATGTATATGTTCAATCTTGAATCACTTAAATCTTCTATCTGAAAACTTTGATTAATCAAGACTGCAAATGTGCCGTAAATAGCAAGATAGTTTTCATATTCTTGTAGGCTATCAAAGTTAGGTGGTAATTTCTTAATATTAATATGAATAAAGTTTAAGTGTTCCTTACAAAAAACACTTAATAAATAAGGCTCATCACTAGGGAAAAAAGAGTAATTAATGTTTTTGATAATAAAGCCTTTATTGTTTTTTAAGTATTTAATTAAGGCTATTTTTTTATCCAAAAAACAAAATTGTTTTAAAGGATTTGACTTATTTGGCTTTAATTTCTTATATAGTGCAAAATAGTCTTTGATTTTCACATTATAGCGGAGAGAATAAATAAGGTTTTTGTGTTTCTTTATTTCATCAATCCCAAAACTAAACCCTAAGTTCTTATTTGCCTCTAAGATTTTTTCTAAATAAAAAAGAGGGTGTTAGGAATAAGATAAAATTCTGGGTTTGAATCGTAAGAACATCTAAAAATAGAATAATTCTCTTTTATGCTTTCTACAAAAGACATAAAAAGCTCATCTTTTTGCCACTTTTTTAGAATAGGGAACTCTTCTAAGAGATTTTCATCAATAGAGTTAAAATTTAAGGGTTTATAATGCTGAATGAGATTCTGAATCTTTTGCATTGTTAATTCTCTAAAGATTCTAGTAATTCGTGGTTTTCGTGAATATTGCCGATAATTTTAAAATGCAAATTCGCCTGTGTAAATTCAAATGATTCTATCTGTTCTTTCGTATGGAGATTATAAACTTTTATTACATTCTTATACCCCTCTTCACACCAAGCAATCAAACCTATTTCTTTATGCCAAATCCTAAATCAAGCTCATATAATCTCATTATCTACCTCTATTTTGCCAAATTGTATTTTTTATATCTTCTATGTTTGGAAAAAGGAATTAAATTTCTAAGATTATTTTTTACAAATTAAAGAAAAATTCTAATAATAGGCATTATCTTCTGCGATGAACCAAAATATATTCATAATTTTATTCCTTAAAATAATTGAAATTAAACGAACTCCTAACCGCTGTTGAAGAATCTAGCATAGAACCTTAATAACAACCATGTATATGTTAGACCCAATAAAACAATAGCAAAAAGTTTCCATTAAGGTTTAAATATAAAAAATTAATAAAGGCACAAAAATAAAAGAAATCCAAAGAATCAATGCATCATCAATCATTGTTCGGTCCCACATTGTTTTATCATAAAAAATAAATTTAAAGGCTCACTAAAACCACTGGTTTGAATTTTTGGAACTGCAGGATTGGTTTTTATATTGGCATAGTAACCGCTTTTACTAGCCTGCCTATAAATGATAACAGAGTTATTAAATGCTTCGAGATTAAATTTTGCTCTTTAGAAAAATAATCAATAATTTGCTTTTCCATCTTAGAAAGAGGATTAGCTTTTATCTTAGCAAGAGAAAATTGAATTGTA
>NZ_CANBCA010000025.1 GCF_947367035.1 uncultured Helicobacter sp. | reverse complement strand
AAGGAAGTTAAATCTATGGAATCCCAAAGTAAAGAAAACAATGTTTCTAGCAAAACCCTCAAAGAAAGTCTAACTAAAACAACAGATTCTAAAGAGCTAAAACTAACAAGCCAAGATTCTATTTCTAAAGCTCAAGTTGAGAAAAAAGAGGAAAAAGCAATTAAGGATTCTAAGGAAGTTAAATCTATGGAATCCCAAAGTAAAGAAAACAATGTTTCTAGCAAAAAGACTTTAAATCAAGAAGTGTCTGCGAAAAACTCACAAGAAAAAATAGAAAATCCTTTTAAGGAAAAATTTGCCAAAGCAGAATCTCCACAAAATAAAGCTACACAAGAGCCAATCAAGCAAGAATCTTTTAAGGATTCTCTACAAAAAGAGGAGAAGTTACACGAAAATGTAGAGCAACAAAAAACAAGTAAAGAGACATTGAATAAAGAATCTCAAAGCCAAAAAACAACCAATCAATCAAGAGTAGCTCAAGCTTCTATGCAAAATCCTTTTTCTTTTAAAGAGAAAAAGGAAATCAAAGATTCTTTTATTAAAGAAGAAAAAGAAGATAAACGAAATATTAGGAATCTCAAAGAATCTATAACAAAGAATTCCAATAGCTTTAGCTTCTTAAGAGAGGAGAGCATTAGGCAAGAAATGAAGCAGCAAGATATTTTCTTGGATAATTTGTTAAAAACCACAGAAAAGCCTATGCAGTCCTCAAAGGAAACATTTAAAGAAGTTACACAAGAGGGAATTAAGGAGAATACAGAGAAAAAGGCAAAGGTAAATCAAGAAATTTATCAATCTAGCACACAAGCACAGGTGGAAAACCGCTTCAGTGCGCAAAATACTTTTTTACATTTTAGTGATAAATTAAGAGAAGCATTGCAAAACTATCGCCCCCCTGTTACGAAATTATCCTTAGAACTTAATCCAGAAAAGCTAGGAAGTGTGGAGCTTACGATTGTAAAAAGGGGAGATAATATTTCTGTGCAAATTAGTTCTAATCAAAACGCTTTGCAGCTTTTTATGCAAAATGCACAGGAATTTAAAAACAGCTTAAGTAATTTAGGATTCAATGATATAAATTTGGATTTTAAAGATAACACAGGAAATAGTTTAGGTGGTGGGGATTTTAGCGGGTCTAGTGGCGGAGAACAAGGAGGTTTTGGAGGACAAAATCAAAGAAATCCCTCCAAGCAAGAACAAAATTTAGAGCAAGATTTTAATGAAAATTCAAAAAATACTCAAAGTTGGAACGAAAATAGCTTACACATTTACCAAGAAGTCAATAATCCTTACGCCAAAGTGGCATTAGTGGAGATTAACTTTTCATATTATGCTTAAGGAGCAAACAATGTCAACAGCAACAACAACAGCGACACAAGGAAGTTATCAACAACCAAGAACCACAAGTAATACAAATAATATAGAAAAAACAGAGGAAAAGAAAAAAGGAGCATTAGATGATAATCCTATTCCTGGAGATGAAAGTACGACAGGAGGAAATTCACTTTCTAATGAGGCATTTATGAGGCTATTCTTAGAGCAGCTTAAAAACCAAGACCCAACCGCTCCAATGGAAACACAAGAGATTCTAACTCAAACTGCGCAACTAACACAAGTGGAAGCACAGGAGAAAATGAAAGCCGCAATGGAAAAAATGACAAGTGCAATGGAATCTATGCAAGAAACAAACGAAAAAACTATTGAAGCACAAGAGAAAATGATAGAATCCCAAAAGAAAATGCTAGAATCTTTAGGCTTACTCTCTGATAGCATTCAAGATAGTAATATTTTAAGTGGTTATAATGCGATTGGTGTAATAGGAAAAATTGCAGAGACAGGTTTAAATACAATCACACTTGAGAAGAACGAGAAAACAAAATTTAGCCTTTACTTTGACGAACCTATTGATGCAAGTAAAGGTGATCCAAAGATTACTATTGTTACAAAAAAGGTTACCACAGGTTCAGATGGAAAAGAATCTGAAGAAAAAACAATTGTTAAAGAAATCAGTCTTAAAGATTATGATGGGCAAAGTGGTTGGATTGATTTTGAATGGGATACAAAGGATAGTGGCGGTAGCTATGTAAAAGCTGGGGATTATACGATTAGTGCAGAATATAACTTGGATTCAACAACTAACAAATATTTAAGCACAGAACTTGGACGTGGTGAGGTGCAAAGTGTGCTCTATGACAAAGGTGTGCCTTATTTGAAACTTGGTGAAATGGTAATTCCAATTACTTACGCACATACTTTTCAACCTAAAAGTTAATCACTAAAATGATGGAAAGGATTTCTAATGGTCGGTGCATTTTATAATGGAATTAGTGGAATTAGAACCCATCAATTTGGGATTGATTCCACTTCTAATAATATCGCAAATGTTAATACAGTGGGCTATCGCGCAAATTTACCAGAGTTTAAAAGTCTTTTTGCAACAAGTATGGATTATGTTAATGCCAATTCCCCAATTTCTAATGATTACAACTATGGTTCTACCATAGGCTCTAATGCTATCAATGCAAATGATGGGACTTATGTTAGTGCAGAGGGAGACTTTAATGTTGCTTATAGTGGCAAAGGTTGGTTTGTTGTTGGGCTTAACAAAACTGGTGCTTTTGATATTAAAGCACCAGTTTATAATGGAACACAACAAAATTACTTTACACGTGATGGCTCCTTTAGTTTAGATGGCGAGGGGTATTTGGTAAATTCTAGTGGTTATTATATGTATGGCATTAACTTAGGAAAAATTGCAGCTGATGGAACAATGACAGGCACAAATAACCCGCAAGCAGACTATGAAGGGTTAGCGGGTTCTAATTTGCAACCCTTACAGATTCCTAAAAACCTAACTTATAAGCCAACCCTTACTACAGAGGTAGGATTGTCTATTAATCTCAATCGCACCCAAAATCCAAAAGGAATTGGAATGATACAAGATGAAACAGGTGCCTTTAGTATGGATAAATTCCTTACTCAAGACTTAAATGCGCTAATGAACGCTAAAGGAGAGTTACTAGATCCTAAAAATTATAAAGATATTAATATAAGCCTTGAAAGAGGAGGAGTTACGACAAAATACACTTTTACTTATGGTGGAGCAGAAAATGGCTTTAAAACAGTAGGTGAATTAATGAATCTTATCAAAGAGCAAACCGGTTTAAATTTGGGTTTAAAGCTTGATAGTGAAGGAAATCCTAGTGATTGTTCTTTATATCTTAGTAATGGCGGTATGCAGGATGTAAAGGTTAGTATTAATGGCAAGTTAGCAGATAAATTGGGATTAAAGTCTAGCAATAATAACTTGGAATCTGCTTTTGGCGGAGTGATTAAAAATTTTGCCAATAATACAGCATATCAGAATCAAGACTATGTGAAATATAATGGAATGATTTTTCAAAAAAATGGAGATGGAATCGCAAATGGAAATCCTTTGGATAATCCTGATGGTTGGACACTCGTAGATAGTAGTGGTGTGTCGATTTATCAAGAAGGTGAGGCAAAAAAATATGAAAAAGACACACTTATTGTTAGCGAAGGTAAAGTCTATAGAAAGCTAACAGATGCAGGGAATGTTGCAGAAATAGTCAATCCAATCACAGGAGAGACTATAATTGCTTCGCCTGGAGAAGACCCAGCTAATTGGGAAGAAGTTGCCAATGCAGTTTTAGGAGAGGTAGGAGAATATGTAGAGGGTTCAACTTACCCGCAAGATTCTATTGTTAGCTATAATGGAATCCTTTATCGCAAAACTAATGGGGCAGGCAATACAAATCCATTGGAAGATACAATGGGTTGGAGTATTTTAAGTGTTGCAAGCATCAGTAGCACACAGCTTCAAGTGCCTACTTATGAAACTAACACAGAGATTTATAGCGATTCAGGTGAAAAATTTATTTTAAAAACCCAATATATTTTAGTAGAACAAGCAGACCGAAGTGTAACTCCAGAAGTATTAGAACGTTGGGAAGTGCGAAGCAGTATCTATGATAGTGCGGGAAAAGTGATGATTAGCGAAAATCCCGTAATCAATGAAATGACATTCAATGATGATGGCAGTGCAAATGTTGAGGTCTTTGAAGTGCCTTTTAATGGTGGCAGTATAAGTGTCAATCTAGCACAATCCGCAGATGGCAAAACTTCAAGTAATTTTGCTTATGCAGATTCTGATGTGAAATCTGTTTCACAAGATGGCACGGAAGAGGGGACAATGAAAGATATTGTTATTGATGATAATGGCATTATTATGGTAAATTTTACAAATGGTAAAATAGAGCCAATTGGACGCTTTGGACTTGCCGCATTTGTTAATGACCAAGGACTTAGTAAAGTGGGGGGCAATCTGTTTCAGATGAATGCACGCACGATTAATGGGGAAACCGCGGTTGTAAGTGGTCCTCCATTGCTTGCTTGGGCAGAAGATGGATTAGCGGGCTTGAAATTTGGTAAAGTATTAGATCATATGTTAGAAACAAGTAATGCAGATACCGGAACAGCCTTGACCGATTTAATTATTTATCAAAGAGGGTATCAGATGAGTGCAAAGTCTATTACAACTGCGGATCAACTTATGCAAGAAGCAATTCAGCTTAAACGTAATTAGTTTAGCTAAAGTATAGAATCTTATTTGGATTCTATAACTTGCAATTTTTCACTTATGATTTTCCTGAATTTATAAAACTTCCTAAAGCGGGATTTTAATTGAAAAAAAGTAGAATTTGCCAAAAATTTGAGGTTAAATGAATGAAAACAAGAGATATTAGAGCCTTATTTTTAGAATATTTTGCGAGTAAAGGACATAAAATTTATGATTCTATGCCTTTAGTGCCTGATGACCCCACTTTATTATTTACAAATGCTGGTATGGTGCAATTTAAAGATATTTTCACAGGTAAAATCCCAATCCCCTCTCCAAACATTGCAACAAGTGCGCAAACTTGTATTCGTGCAGGTGGTAAGCATAATGATTTAGAAAATGTTGGTTATACTGCACGACATCACACGCTTTTTGAAATGCTAGGAAATTTTAGCTTTGGAGCATATTTCAAAAAAGAGGCGATTGCTTATGCTTGGGAGTTTGTTACGGAGGTTTTGAAGTTTGATAAAAGCGTCCTCTATGTAACGGTGCATCAAGAAGATGAGGAAGCTTACAAGTTATGGAGTACTCATATTAATCCAGAACGAATTAAAAAAATGGGAGATAAAGATAATTTTTGGCAAATGGGCGACGTGGGACCTTGCGGTCCTTGTAGTGAGATTTTTGTAGATCAAGGTGCAGAGTTTTTTAACGGACCAGAGGACTATTTTGGTGGTGAGGGTGATAGATTTTTAGAGATTTGGAATCTCGTTTTTATGCAGTTTGAGCGCGACAAAAAAGGGAATCTCAAACCTTTGCCAAAACCTAGTATTGATACAGGTATGGGGTTAGAACGTGTAGTGTCACTTTTAGAAGGTAAGCGAAGCAATTTTGATTCTTCTCTTTTTATGCCACTAATTTCCAAAGTAGAGGAGATTACAAAGCAAACTTATTTCTATGAGAGCGGAGCAAGTTTTCGCGTGATAGCAGACCACGCTAGAAGTGTAGCGTTTTTACTTGCGCAAGGTGTGAATTTTGATAAAGAGGGCAGGGGATATGTATTGCGCAGAATCCTGCGCAGAGCCATTAGGCACGGCTACTTGTTGGGGCTTAGAGAGCCTTTTGTATATCAAGTTGTGCAAAGTGTATGTGAAAATATGGGCGTACATTATCATTATTTGCTTGACAAACAACAAGTTATTGTAGCGCAATGTAAAGCAGAGGAGTTAAGATTCTTTGAAACCATTGAAAACGGAATGAATCTTTTTAATAAAGAATTAGAAAAATTAAAAAATGAAAAACCTAACCAACTCTTCAGCGGTGAGTTGGCATTTAGACTCTATGATACTTATGGGTTTCCTCTTGATTTAACACAAGATATGTTGCGTGAAAATGGCTTTGGTGTAGATGTGGATAGTTTTGAAGTCTGTATGAAAGCACAAAAGGAACAAGCAAAAGCAAATTGGAAAGGCAGTGGAGATAGCGCAAAAGAAGGCGATTTCAAATTGCTATTAAGTGAATTTGGATTGAATGAATTTGTGGGCTATGAAACAATGAAATCACAAGGCAGAATCTTAGCACTTTTAGATGAGAATTTACAACGAGTAGAGGGGATTAAAAAGAGTAAAAATGGTTTTGTAATGCTAGATAAAACTCCCTTTTATCCAGAATCAGGAGGACCTGTGGGCGACAAAGGGATCTTGTTACATAATCAAGATAAAATCGCAGAAGTCATAGATACTAAAAAATATTTTGGCTTAAATATCAGTCAAGTCAAAGCAATTCAAGATTTGAGACTTCAAGAGGGTGTCTTAGCGGTAGTGGATTCTGCTCGTTTAGAAATTGCTAAACATCATAGCGCAACACACTTATTGCATAAAGCCTTGCGTGAAATTCTAGGAGAACATATCGCACAAGCAGGTAGTTTAGTAGAGGAGAATCGTCTGCGCTTTGACTTTAGCCACCCAAGCGCGTTAAGTTATGAACAAATAGAGAAGATTGAGCAAAAGGTTAATGCGCAAATCTTGAGTGCTAATCCGCAAATTTGTGAGCAAATGGACATACAAAGTGCAAAGGCAAAAGGTGCTATTGCACTTTTTGGGGAGAAATATGGAAATGAGGTAAGGGTGATCAGCTTTGGGGATTCTATTGAGTTATGTGGTGGAATCCACGTGCCAAATACCGCCTTTATTGGAAGTTTTTATATTATAAAAGAATCAGGTGTCAGTAGCGGTGTGCGCAGAATTGAGGCAGTATGTGGTAAAGCAGCGTATGAATGGGGTAAAAATGCACTAATGAATGTGGAGAGTGCAAAAGAGAGTTTAAAAGCACAAAATTTATTGCAAGGCATACAAAAGCTAAAAGAACAAGTGCGTGAGATGAAAAATAAAGTAAATAAGGGAGCAAGTGTTATTAAAGGAATAGAATCTGAAACGGTAAATGGAGCAAAACTTATTATCTTAGATCTAAAAGATACAGAGCTAAGTGAAGCAAAAATCATTGTAGATAATGCAAAAAATGAGAATGAAAAAGTCGCAATTCTACTACTCACAACTGATATTAAAAAGGGTAAGATAGGAATTACAGCAGGTGTAAAAGGTGTTAATTTAAAAGCTGGTTCTTGGGTTAAAGAAATTGCCCAACTTCTAGGTGGCAATGGTGGAGGACGTGATGACTTCGCTACTGCTGGAGGTAAAGATTTAGAAAAGATTCCACAAGCTTTAACGCTTGCAAAAAAAATTGCAAAAGAAAGGTTGTGATGAGTCTAAAAAGCTTAAGGAATACTTTTTTCTAAAGAATTCCTAGCTTCCTGGCGCAGTTTAAGCCACAAAGGACTTAAATTTAAGAGATTTTAATAATTGTAATTTGATTTTGTCTTTTGGACTTGATTGAGATTGCGGATTGCCTCATTGATAGCAGAATTGACTGCATTTTGGAGTGTAATTTGAATTTGATTGGGATTTAGTCTAGAATCATCGCCAAAAATTACCAAATATTGGCTATTTTTGTTTTGAATACTCGCCTTTCCACGAAAGATTTGGACTTCATCTGGTTTGCTAAAGCTAAGTTGCACTTCAAAAATTGCTTGGTCGCTTGTTGTGGAGCTTAAAAAGCCCCCTTCTTTATTTTTGACATTAATATTGCCAAAAATCACTTCTAGCAAATAGTATGCATTGTTAGTTTCTGCTTCAGAATATGGAGTAAAACAACCACTTTGTGCAAGTGATTTTTCTACCATTTGCTGCACCTCTGTATTGGCGAGTGTTAAGTCATTATAATCTCCACTTTTTACACTGATGAGGTTATAAGTTGTGATAGGAGTTTGACAGGTTTTTAAAACGCGCGTATTGGATAAATCATCAAACTTTTTCGCACACCCACTTAAAAGTAATGCGCTTAGGGTTAAAAAGCAACCTTTTTGTATTAAAGTTTTGTGATTTAATGCTTTAAAGATTCCATAGACACTCATAGACACTCCTTAAAATTAATGAATTAGAAAGCTAATTTTAACACAATTTATTGCTAATTTTTGACAAGATTGATACAATACATAAATAATTTAAAGGCAAAACATTGCAAATTTTCAAAGAGAAAAAAATTATAATTTTAGAATTGTTCTTGTGTGTTTTCTTGTGCATTGAAATTGCCTTTTATACACAAAAGAGCAAGGCAGGATTACAAAAACAAGATACACTGCTTTATTATGTGAATATTAGCGGAAAACAACGTTTGCTTGCCCAAAGAATCGTTTTTTTATCACAAATTATTGTTACAAATCATATTTTAAATCGTAACAATCCAGAGAGTTTAACGGAGCTTCGCAGTTGTATTCATCAATTAAATTCTATCCATTTGATTTTACAAAATTTTGTAATTTCTACGATTGTAGGCAGTGAAAAACATTCTACATTAGATGAAATATATTTTGGCGGTGGAAATTTGAATTTTAAAATGGAAGAATTTTTAAATAATGCTAACAAAATATTTTTTTTGCAATCTACACAAGATATTTTGCGCGCTAATCAAGAGCTTTTACATCAACTAGAAGAGGATAATGGATTGCTTGCAAGTCTTGAGCTTGCAACGCTTAGTCATCAATTTTACGCACAAAATATTATTAAAGAATCACAATTTTATTTGCGGATTCTTTTTTATAGTGTACTTTTGATTTGTAGTTTGCAAATCTTATTACTTCTATGGCTTTTGACACGTAAATAAATATTAATTTTTATGCGATGACTTCAAAGAGGAGTTAGTATTGAAATTTTTTTTTCCAATTTTGGCATTAATAGTGTTTTTAATGTTTCATTTAAGTATTTATTTTTTCTTTATTAAGCAAATAATTCAGCCAAAGATTCCTCGTTTGGTGTTTAAGTATTTCTTGCTTTTTAATTTTTTAGGTGTAGTGAGTTATTTTCTAGCACGTTATTTTGTAGATTTTCCACAAAGTTTGTATTTTTTGGTTTCCTTATCCATTGGAGTAGGGTTTGTGTTATTTGTAGTAATGCTCATTTATCAAATATTAAAGGGAATTTTGTGGCTTTTATTTTTGTTATTTCCGAAGTTTTCTAAAAAACGTAGGGGGTTTTTCCAGAATGCTTTAAATCTTACAAGTGGAGTCTTCGCACTAGGGTATTTTGGAATTGGGTTAATAGAAGGTAGATTACAACCTAAAATAGAGAGAGTCAAGATTCCATTAAAGAATCTAAAAAACCCTATAAGTGCAGTGCAAATCAGTGATTTACATATTGGTGGATTGATTGAAGAAAATGTTGTGCGTCAAATCGTGCAACAAGCTAATGCGTTAAAGCCGGATTTTATAGTGCTAACAGGGGATATTATAGATGCAGAAGTAACAAAAGTGTCACAAGCCATTGTTGAACTTGCCAAGCTCAATGCACCTTTAGGAGTTTATTTTATAGCAGGGAATCACGAATATTTCCATAGTATTCAGCCTTTGTTTGAAACTCTCAAGCTTAATGGAATCCGTATATTAGAAAATGAATGTGTGCAACTAATCAAAGATGAACAAACAAGACTAAATCTAGCAGGAGTGTATGATTTGTTTGGACGTAGGATTGGAGTTTTGGAGCCAGATTTGGAACAAGCCTTAAAAAATAGAGTAAAATCTCAACCTTTGATTTTGCTAGCACATCAGCCTAAGTTTGCCCTTGAAGTTCAAGAAAATCATCAAGTAGATTTGATACTAAGTGGGCATACACACGGGGGACAAATTTTTCCATTCCGATTTCTTGTGAAGTTACAACAACCCTATCTAGCGGGTTTATATCAACATAGCCCCATAACACAGATTTATGTGAATCGCGGCACAGGGTTTTGGGGACCTCCTATGCGAATTTTGGCACGAGCAGAAATCACATATTTTGAATTTGTTACAGGCTAGTAGGAGACTAAAAGTAAATTTCAAACAAAGTTAAAGTATAATTTGATATTTAAAATTTGGAATGATATGAAAAGTAAGAATCGCTGGGCATTTTTAGTATTGTTTATTGCAAATTCTATTTTTGGATTAGAATTTTATATTAATAGTGGCAGAGAAGAAAATAGTAATTTTGCTGTGCTAAGTTTGCTTAACAATATACCTTTTTCTTGTATGGAATTTTATAATAGAGAATCGGAAGTGAGTGAAATTGTCTGTAAATTTGATTCTTCTTTATTATCTCGTTTTCAACGGAGTGAGACATTATTTTTCTCTATCTCTCCAGAAAATTTTGAGGACAATGCGCAAGGATTTTTTCTCAAAATCAAACCAAAAAGTGGTAAGAAAATTAAACTCTATAATACCGAATTTAGCCTTATTTCAGGAAAATCTATCCCACAAGAACATAATGAAAAATCCAAACGTTGGCAGATTCTAGGTTATGAAAATAAAATTCCATTTTTAAATGACCAGCCTAGTAATGGGTTAAATTTCCCTATCGTTTTTAAAAATGACTTACCAAGAATTGGAGTGTTAGATGTGCAAATGCGTCCAATGAACAATGAAGTAGGAGTAGATAAAGATTATTTTTTACGCATACAATTTTTAATTGCAGAGGAATCTTATACTGAAGCCTTAAGTGCAGTAGATGAAATGTTAGGACTTTATCCTAATACAATTTTTAAACGTGATGTGTTGTATTTTAAAATTGTCGCATTAGATGGCTTAGGCAAAGAGGAAAACTATGAAGATACAATGTTGCTTGCTAAGGCTTGGTTAGAGGCTTATCCGACAGATATTCACGTCCCCCAAGCTTTATTTATTTTGGCAAAAACTTATGCAAAAATGAACTTTTTTGAAGAGGCGAAATACTACTATGATAGACTTTTTAATGAACATAAAGGCGATAAATATGAGCTTTTAGCTAGACTTGATTATGGGGATAATCTTTATATTAGGGGAGATAGAAAAGTTGTTTTGACAATGTATGAATCCACTTTAAATGAAACAACAGATTTGGATATTGCTTCTTTGGCATCTATTTTACTAGGGGATTATTATCGTAAGGCAGACAATAAAGTAGAAGCTGAAAAATACCTTAAAAATGTCTTGGATGCTAATAAAAACTATTTTTTAAAAGATATTCCAAAATATTATAATATGCTTCAAGGTTGGGCGGATTCTGGAATCTATGATGTGCCATCACAAGTGGCCGAAGTGATGTTTGAAACATTAGAGGATAAAGATAATCCTTTATATTTACCACTTCTTAAAAGTCTAGCAATATGGTTTGATAAAGCAGGGAATCTTAAAAAGGCTCATCAATACTACCAACTCCTTTTAAAAGAAACAGAAAGTGATGCAGAGAGGCGTGAGATTCAAAATTTAGATGATAGTTTATTGTTAAACTATAATGAGGATAATGCAACTAAACGATTAGAACATTATGATTATGTCTTGCAAAATTATCAAGGCAAAGAAGAGGCGAAGAAAGCATTAGAGAAAAAGGCTCAAACCCTTTATGAACTAGGAAATTATCAAGAAATTTTTGCTATAAGAGAGGAACTAGAACAAGAATTGGGAGAAAATCATACTATTTTGCTTGATGCCTTAAGTGCATTAATTAGAAATTCCCTTAAAGCTGAAAATTGCAAAGAAGTAGCTTATTATGGTAGTTTATATGGCGAGAAAATTCCATTACATAGCCGTGAAAGATTACAAGTTGTGGATTGTTTGCGGGAAAATGGACAATATAGTGTGGCACAAAAAATTGCCCAAATAGAATCACAGAATGCTAAAACGCCAATGGAGAAAGAAGATTGGATTTATCGTTTGGCGTGGGTGCAGTATGAAATGCAAGATTACCCCAAAGCGGCTCTGGCAGCAAGGGATACTTTAAGCTTGTTAAGCAATCCAGCATATAATGATAGTGCTTGGGTATTGTTTATGTCTTTGAGCAAACAAGGAAGAAATGACGAGGCTTTCAAGATTCTTCCAATTTTAGAAGACAAATTAAAAGAGGATAATAAAATGATTGAAGTTTATAAAGAAATCTTACAAAATGCACTTTCCAACAAAGACGACACCGCAATTAAAGTCTATGCAAACAAATTAATAGCGCTTCAAAAACAACATAAACGTTTTGAATATTCTCCTTGGGTTGAATTAGGTATGGTAGAATCTCTCAATCGTGAGGGTAAATTCCAAGAATCCTTAGATTTGTTAAAAGAAGCACAAACACATATTTCTAATGGTAATGAGCAGATTCAGATTTATTATTTACAAGGATATTTGAATGATAAACTAGGCAATAAGAACGCAGCAATAGAATCTTATAGCCAGTGTGAATCTGTTCAAGTAGAATCATTATGGAAAAATTTGTGTATAGATGCAAAAAGATTATTAGAGGGTGAAATTGCACCACAAACTCAAGGACAGCAATGAAAAAAATAGAAAGCATAAAAAATATTCAAAAGACAAAAGAAGCCAGTTTTGAAGATTATTTGAGTATCATTTCACAATGTTTGGAAAAATTAGAAAAGGAGGATATCGCACTTAATGAATGCTTGGAAGTTTATAAAGAAGGTATGGAAAATTTACAGAAAGCACAAAAAATACTAGAAAATGCACAATTGCAATGCAATGAACTTAAAATGCAATATAAAAAGGAAAACCAATGAAAATTGCCGCTTTACAACTCTCAAATACTAAAAGTCAAAGTGAGATAGAATCTTATCTCAAAGCTGCTGTGGAAGCCAAGGCTAAAGTAATTTTGTTTGGAGAATATTTGCTCAATCCATTTTTTAAAAATTTGGAATCCAAAAAAGGCAAAAAAACACAATGGCTAGAACAAATTAATAAGGAAAATGAAAATCTATTGCAACTTTCTGCCAAATATGGAATTATCATTGTAACACCCATTTTAGAAGTCGTTTCTCATAAGATTTATAAAACAATTTTAATTATCAATAAAGGCAAAGCATTGCGTTACAGAGCGCAAAAACTTATGCCTTATGAACATTGGAATGAAGCAAAGTTTTTTTCTAATACCTTGCCAAAGATTCTTAAAACCCCACCTATTTTTAGTGTAGGAGGGTTTAAATTTTCTGTGCTTTTTGGCTATGAATTGCATTTTGATGAGTTTTGGTTGAAATTTAAAAATGAAAATGTAGATTGTGTTTTATTGCCAAGTGCTTCTACCTTTGATTCTTCTTTGCGATGGCGTAGTATTATTAAGATGCGAGCATTTTTAAATAGTTGCTATATTTTACGAGCAAATAGAATTGGTCAATATGAAGATACTCCGACTAAAACTCTATGGAATTTCTATGGAGATTCTTTATTTGTTTGTCCTAATGGCGAAGTAATAGATTGCCTAGGAGACCGAGAGGAATTGTTGATTGCCGAAATAAACAAAAAATATTTAAAAGAAATTAAAGAATGTTGGAAGTTTCGCCTTTAAAGTTATTAAGTTTTGCAAAATATTTTAAGTTTTAGTTTAGTAATTTTAGCTATAATCAAAACTTTTCAATTAACTTAAAAATAATTTAAATTTTATCTATTTTTGGAGTTGTTTATGTCTGCAAGAACCGTTAATCAACAATTAGATGAATTGTTTCAAAAGGAATCTAAATATGTTTCTTATGAAAAAATTGCTCAAGTTTTAGGTAAGCTTCCTACTACAGCGCAGGCTAAAAGAGTAAGCGAACTCGCAAAAAAATATAATAGAAAGTTGATGTCTGCTTCGGAAGTTGCAAAAATTCTTAATCAAGATGAAGCAAGGAAAATCAAAGAGGATAAGAAACGTCTTTTAGACGAAGAATTAGAAGACGAATTTGATTTTATGAAAGAGCGTGAATTGCTTGAATGGAGTCGCAGTGATAGCCCCGTCCGAATGTATTTGCGCGAAATGGGGCAGATTCCACTTTTAACGCGTGAAGATGAAGTAGAGCTTAGTAAAAACATTGAATTAGGTGAAAATATTATTTTAGATGCAATTTGTTCCGTTCCTTATTTAATTGATTTTATTTTAGATTATAAGGAAGCTCTAATCAATCGTGAAAGACGCGTTAAAGAGCTTTTTAAAAGTTTTGATGATGAAGAAGAGGAAGAAAGTGAGGAAGACTTAGAAGAGGTTGAGGAAGAAGATAATGAAACAGAAGAATCCAAAAAACCTATTAGCAAAAAAGATCAAAAACGTGTAGAAAAAGTGCTTATTAGTTTTAAAGCCTTAGAAAAAGCCAAAAAAGATTGGTTGAAAACTTGGGAACAAGAAAAAGATAATGAAAATTGCGAGGATATGCTATATCTACTAACCCTAGCACATAAAAAGCAACTTTTGAAAGAAAAATTATTAGATTTAGGACCTACAAGCAAACTGATTAATGAGTTAGTAAAAGCAATGGAGAATACCATTAAAAGTGATGAAGGTTTTGAAAAAGAATTAAAACGTTTAGAATATCGTCTGCCTTTATTTAATGATATTTTGCTTACAAATCATAAGAAAATCTTAGATAATATCACAGAAATGAGCAAAGCAGATGTGATTGCTGCTGTGCCAGAAGCAACAATGGTTTCTACCTATATGGAAATTAAAAAGCTATTCCAAACCAAAGCAGCAAGCGAGGGAAGCTTTGATTTAGAGCCAGAGAAATTAAAGCAGATTTTAGAGCAAATTAAACGCGGAAAAGATATTGCAGATAAAGCAAAAACCAAAATGGCAAAATCTAATTTGCGTCTTGTCGTGAGCATTGCTAAACGTTATACTAATCGGGGCTTGCCTTTTTTAGATTTGATTCAAGAGGGAAATATCGGATTAATGAAAGCAGTGGATAAGTTTGAATATAAAAAAGGATATAAATTTTCTACTTATGCGACTTGGTGGATTCGTCAAGCTATTTCGCGTGCAATTGCTGACCAAGCACGCACAATTCGGATTCCAATCCATATGATTGAAACAATTAATCGTATCAATAAAATTATGCGTAAATTTTTACAAGAAGAGGGTAAAGAACCAGATTTAGAAAAAATTGCTGAAGGCGTGGGATTGCCTGTGGATAAGGTAAAGAATGTTATTAAGATTACTAAAGAGCCTATTAGCTTAGAAGCGCCTATTGGCAATGGAGAAGATGGCAAGTTTGGTGATTTTGTAGAGGACAAAAACTCTATTGGACCAATGGATCACATTTTAAAAGAAGATTTAAAAAGTCAAATTGATGATGTGCTAGATCAACTCAATGAGCGTGAAAAAGCAGTCATTCGTATGCGGTTTGGATTGCTTGATGATGAATCTGACCGCACATTAGAGGAGATTGGCAAAGAGCTTAATGTAACACGTGAGCGTGTGCGACAAATAGAATCTAGTGCAATTAAAAAATTAAAACACCCAAAAGTTGGACGCAAACTTAAAAATTATATTGAAGATTGAGGTGTTTTAGAACTAATAAATGGAAGGGATAATCAATAAAGATAAAAGTTGGTTTGGCGTTGAATATATAGAATCTAAAGACTTAAATACGAAGTGGCTAAAGCAAATGAACAAAGTTGCAAGTTAGAGAGGCGATTTCAAGATGTTTTTGAGATTCTCTCACACTATCTAGTTCTTGCAAAGTGTTTTAGCTTATCGGTAAAATTATTCTTCATAAAAAGTATCGTTACTCTTTCAAATTATAAAAATAAGCATATTGTCTTTAGCTTTTCAGAATCTATTTTTCAAAGACTTAGTTGGCAAGATTAATAATAACAAGACAAATTTTATAACACTTGTGTGCAAACATATTATATCTGAAAAAAGTAGCAAGAGTGTGAAATATGGAATCTTTTGTGTTTAGCGTGATAATTAAAAAGCAAAAATTAACTTGCTAAAAAGTATAATGACGCTTTTAATTTTTAAGGGTTTGTAATGTCTAAATTTGACACAAAATATATTTTTGTAACGGGCGGTGTTTTAAGTTCGTTGGGTAAAGGAATCACTTCATCTTCCATTGCAACTTTGTTAAAAAATTCTGGCTTTGAAGTTGGAATCTTAAAAATTGACCCCTATATTAATGTAGATCCTGGAACGATGAGTCCGCTAGAGCACGGCGAGGTGTTTGTAACACACGATGGAGCGGAGACGGATTTGGATATAGGGCATTATGAACGTTTTTTAAATATGAATTTTTCTTCTAAAAATAACTTTACAACAGGGCAAGTTTATTTGAGCGTGATTGATAGAGAGCGTAAAGGTGGATATTTGGGTAAAACGATTCAAGTGATTCCCCATATTGTTAATGAAATTAAACGTAGAATCTCTTTAGCTGGAGAGGATAAAGAAATTTTAGTGGTTGAGTTAGGGGGAACGGTTGGGGATATTGAGGGGTTACCTTTCTTGGAAGCTATGCGTGAAATGAAGCACGAATATGGGATAGAGCGCGTGATTAGCTTACACGTTACTTTGATTCCATTAATTCGTGTAGCAGGTGAATTAAAGACAAAACCCACACAGCATAGTGTGCAAGAATTGCGTAGAATTGGAATCACACCACAAATTATCATTGCGCGCACTGAAAAAGAGATACCAAAGGAGTTGAAAAATAAGCTTTCTATGAGTTGTGATGTGGATTATGATTGTGTGATTATGGCACAAGATGCTAAAAGTATTTATCAAATGCCATTGAATTTTTTAAAAGAGGGTGTTTTAGTTCCAATTGCTAGGTTCTTAAAATTACCAGAATTTAAGCCAGATATGAAAGAATGGGATTTGTTAGTCAAGCAAATTTTAGCACCGCAAAATGAAGTAACAATTGCTTTTGTAGGGAAATATTTAACTTTAAAAGAATCTTATAAATCTCTCACAGAAGCATTAATCCACGCAGGGGCAAATTTGGATACAAAAGTTAATATCCAATGGATTGATAGTGAAGAGTTAGAAAAAAATGAAGAATCTTTGAAGAGTTTAAAATATGTCAATGGAATCCTCGTGCCGGGTGGTTTTGGTGAGCGCGGAATTGTAGGAAAAATGAAAGCTATTGAGTTTGCAAGGAATAATAAGATTCCATTTCTTGGGATTTGTCTGGGTATGCAATTGGCTATTGTGGAATTTTGTCGTAATGTGCTTAGGATTAATGAAGCGGATTCTATGGAGTTTAATCCAAATACAAAAGAACCTGTAATTTATTTGATTGAAAACTTTATAGACCAACAAGGCAGACAGCAAATCCGCACACATACATCGCCAATGGGTGGCACAATGCGTTTAGGAGAGTATGAGTGCAATACAAAAGAAAAAAGTAAGTTGCAGACTGCATATCAAGGGCAAAAAGTCATTAAAGAGCGACATAGACATCGCTACGAGGCAAATCCAAAATATCGCTCTTTGATGGAATCAAAGGGTATGCTAGTGAGTGGGGAAAGCAATGGATTAATAGAGGCGATTGAACTAGAAAATCATCCTTGGTTTGTAGCAGTGCAGTTTCACCCAGAATTTACTTCTCGCTTGCAATCACCCAATTTGGTAATTTTGGAATTTATTAAACAATCTTTAATTTACAATGAAAATCATAATCTTAAAGATTCTCTTTGATTCCGCCTTTAGATTTACTTGATATTTTAGAAATAGAATCAAGACTTAAAAAACGTTTTGAAGAAGATGCAATTGTTAGTCTTAAGGATTTGCCACTCCCTGAATGTCTTAAAGATTTAACGCAGATTGCAAAAAGAGTTGCTAAAGCTATTCAACAAAAGAAAAAAATTGTCATTGTGGGCGATTATGATGTAGATGGGATTGTATCTTGTGCAATCCTTTATGAATTTTTTAAAAAACTTTGCTATCCTGTGAAAATTGAGATTCCCAATCGCTTTGTAGATGGATATGGATTGTCTTTGTCTGTTATTTCGCGTTTGAATTGTGAGATGATTATCACGGTGGATAATGGAATTAATGCCATAGAAGCAGCGCAAATCTGCAAAGAAAAAGGCATTGAACTTATCATCACAGACCACCATACGCCACAAGAAAATTTGCCAGAAGCATTAATTTGCAATCCAAAGCTTTCTGATGATTTTCCAGAGCCTGAAATTTGTGGAGCGTGTGTTGCTTGGTATTTATGTGCTGCACTTAAAGATGAGATGAAAATAAGAGTGTCAATGGTAGAGTTTTTGGATTTGTTAGCTCTCGCAATTGTGAGTGATGTAATGCCGCTGCGTGGAATCAATCGTGTATTACTTAAAAAAGGATTGGAAGTTTTACACCAAAGTCAAAGAGTATCATTGATTCAATTAAAAGGGCATTTTTCAAAATATAATTTAGACACACAGCTCATTGGTTATTATATTGCTCCCTTATTAAATTGTGCAGGTAGGATGGAAAATGCCCTTTTAGCTTATAATTTTTTAGTTGCAAGCAATTTTATGGAATCTAAAAAGTATTTAAAGAGATTATTGGACTTAAATTCCAAACGCAAATCTTTACAAAATACTATTTATGAGGAGGCAAAAACAATGTTTTTGGCACAAGAGGATTATCAGAATTTGCCTTTTATCTTGGTGTTTGATGAAAAATGGCACGAAGGAATTATTGGTATTATTGCCGCACGATTAAGTGAGAATTTTTTAAAGCCAAGCATTGTTTTAACCTTAAAAGATGGAATCTTAAAAGGTAGTATGCGCTCTTTAAGCGTAGATTGTATGCAAGTCTTGAAAGCCAATAGAGATTGCTTGATGGCTTTTGGCGGACATACAGGAGCAGCAGGATTGAGTTTGAAATTAGAAAAGTTAGAAAATTTCAAAAACAGATTAATGAAATTTCAATATGAGCAAACTCCTTTGACACGAGAAATATATTTTAAAGGAGTGCTAGGTAGATTGTCTTTAGATTTAGTCAATGTAGAATTGTTTAAAAGAATCCAAAAATTCGAACCTTTTGGGGCAGGGAATGCTTTGCCAAAGTTCTATACAGAAGCCTTGATTGTTTATGTGCATTGTTTTGGAGCAGGACATAGTAATGTAAAATTGCAAGAAAACAATAGTGAATGTAATGCGCTAGTGTTTTATGAGGATTTACGGAAAAATATAGGGCAAAAAATTGGTTGCATTTATTCTTTGCAATGGGATAAATACAATCATAATGTCATTTTAAATATAGAATCTTATGAGTTTTTATGAGTTTTATAAAAGCTATTTAGCAATGCGGGAAGCAGGAGAAGCGCACTAAGTAGCATTAGTAGCATCACAAGAGTTGTTAAAAATCCAAAGTAAATTGTAGGGATAAAATTACTGCTCATCATTGTGCAAAATCCAACAACAATAATAAGAGTTGTATAATACATTGCACTTCCAATGGAATCGTGAGATTTTAAGATTGCTTTTTGGATAGGATTATTTTTAATTTCAACCTTAAAACGATGAATATAGTGAATCACATCATCTACACCAATTCCAAGTGAAATTGCTGCGATTGTAACGCCCATAAGGTCTAATGGAATCTTACTAACCCCCAAGATTCCAAAAATAGTCCCCAACGGAATGAGATTGGTTAAAAGTGCAATAAAAGCAAGCTTTAAACTTCTAAAAATCCATAAAAAAACTAAGAAAATAATACTAACAACAAAACTTAGGGTATCTACTTGAGAAGCAATGAGATTTTGAAGTAAATTATTATATAAAACCATTGCACCATTAATTTGTATTTCTACATTTTCTCTCTTTGCTATATTTTGTAAATCTTTTGTAATTTGTGTGATAAATTCATTCCGTTTCAAGCTCCTATCAGAATCAAATGTGCGAAGAACGAATCTTAGTTGGTTCTGTTCAATGTTTGCATAAGGTGTAAAAATCTGTGATTTAAGCGAATCTTGTGCATTTTTATAAAGAAATGCTATCGTAAAATCATCGGCACTAATACCAAATCCTTCTACCATACGCACTAAACTATATAGGCTTAAAATAGAACCTGTATAAGAATTATTTTCCAAATAGGTATGCACGATTCTTGCCAATCTTAGCTTTTGGCTATCAAACCAATAAGTGTCTTGCGATTCTAACGCATTGAATTCTACTTCAAAATCATCTTCTAGTGTTTGTTGAGTCTGTTGCGTTTTATTTGGAAAGTTTATAAGGATTTCTAAAGGCACTGTGCCACCTAAATCTTTATCAATTTTTAATAAACCTTGTTTAATTTCACTAGAATCCTTAAAATAATTAACAAAACTATTTTCAACTCTTAAGTTTTGGATTCCATAAAGGCTAAATACAATACAAAAGATTGCAGTAAAGTAAATCAATTTTGGTTGAGTGATTGCAAAAGTTGCACAAAATTTTAGGAAATTTTGTCCTTTAGTGGAGAGTTTAGTAATATTTTTGGGCTTATCAAAGAGGGCTAAAATACTAGCAAATAACACAAAGGTAAAGAGTAGAGCAATGCTTACGCCAAGACTCATTACAACGCCTAGATGAATAATGGGCAAGATATTGGAGTAAATGAGACTAATAAAGCCGATGATTGTAGTAAAAGCTGCAAAAAGGCTTGGCATTTGCTTAGTTAAAAGCACAGCTAGAAGGAGGTTTTTTTGTGAGGCTTTAGGAAATTTAGAATAAAATTCTAAATAGGCTACAATCAAATGCACAACTAAAGAGACATTAATAATCAATAGCAAAGAAACATAATTGGAGGAAACCACTGTGATTTGATAACCAAGTAAGGCAAAAATTCCGCTACTGACTACAAGAGTAAAGAGGCAAATGAAAAGTGTAAGAAATACGAATCTAAAATATCTAAAGAATATCCAAAGCATAAAAGCTAAAATAACACTTAAACTTATGCCATAAGTAATAAGATCAGATTTCACATAAGCAATCATATCACTTGCAATGAGCGTAATTCCACCGATTTGTAAGCCCTCATACTTGTTTTGTAAGTTTTTAAGTATAGCAATCGTAAAATCATTTTGTGCTTGAACTTTTGTTTTTTCCCTTTCAATGAGATTCTGAATCTTTTGTCTTTGCAATTCGTTTGTCTCTGCATCTTTAAGCTCTCTTAATTGTTCAAGATACTGATTATTTTTGAGATAAACTAAAATTCCAGCAGTTTTGGAATCTTTAGAAATTAAGTTTTGGGCATAAAAGGGGTGATTTAGGATTTCTTTTTTTGCTAATTCAAAATCTGTTTGTGGGGAGAGCAAGGTAAGATTAGATTTTAGGGATTCTTGTAAATCAAAGTTTGGCGCACTTTTAAGCAAGGGTGCATTTAAAAGGCTTAAGACTCCATCTATTTGTGGAATCATTTTTAAATCGTTCATTAAATTTTGTAAAATGTTTAAGAAATCTTCAGCAAATACATCCCCGCTCTTTGGGCTTAGAGCTAGGATTAAAAAATCTTGAGTTGCGTAATTTTTGATGATAGACTCGTAAGTTTTAAAGTCTTTATCATTTTCTAAGATTAAACTATCAGAGCTTGCATCAATAGGAAGTTTGAGTGCAAAAAAGCCAAAAACAAAAAACGCAATTAAACAAAGCGTAAGCGTAATTCTAGGCGCACACAAAAGCATACGATAGAATCGCAAAAGAAAACTATTGTTTTGTAGATTCAAAACTGATTTCACTTTTTAGTTTAGTGAGTAGAGTTTGAAAATCAGCGTTTGTTAAAATATCATTAAATTGAGAACGATAAGTTTGAATAACACTAATACCTAAAATATCCACATCATAAATTTTCCAATCTCCTTTATTGTCGTAAAATTTAAAGACAATATAATTGAGCTTTCCATCTAAAACCATAGAAGCCTTGAGATGATAGCGATTATTTTTGGATTTTTCTCCACCAAGAACTTCCATTTTTTCATCTTTGTAGAGTTTTAATTTATCTGTGAAGCTTTTTTTAAGATTTTGCTCAAACGCTTGATTATATTCTTCTTTTTGTGTTTGAGTTAATGCCTTGTATTCTTTGGAGAGTGAAAGTTGTGCCATAAGATTGTAATCAAATATGGAATCAAACATCATAAAAATTTCTTTTGCAATTTGTTCTATCTTAGTATTTGAAATTGTGGAATCTTTGGGATTATTTGTAAAATTTTTTTGCAAAATATCCATAGTTTTTTGGATATTTTGTGTCATTGTGCTTTCAATTTTATCCAGTTCTAGCCCATAAGCAAAAGAAGAAATTAGAGAGAAAATAAGCAAAAATTTTGTGAAGTGTTTTGAAAGTTTCATTAATGTCCTTTTAGTTTTCTAAGATAAGTTCTGTGCGCCTTTGCTCATAAGCATCACGAAACAAAAGATAATTGTCTAAGGAATCTTGACGCATAGAATCCAATGTCGCTTTATGGCGTGCCATATAATTTACTGCTTCAAGCACATCTGCGGTAATTGCTGCTTCTGTTGGATTCAGATAATTTGGAGGGTAGGCTAAAGCATTGAGTGGCATAGCTAAACAATCACGTAAATTGCTAGGTCCAAATAATGGTAAAACGATATGAAATCCACCATTCATTCCCCATTTGCCAAAAGTAATGCCAAAGTCATTGCGGTGAGAATATAAGCTATTTTGTGAAGCAACATCAAAGATTCCAAGAATCCCAGCAGTGGAATTGAGCGTGAAACGTCCTAGTTCATCCATAGCATTTTTTGGTTCTCCAGCAAATAAATGCGCAAGAAAGCGCAATGGAGAGGCAAGATTGTCAAAAAAATTATAAACTCCAATCCTTAACCCAAGTGGTATTGTGTAATTATATA
>NZ_CANBCA010000024.1 GCF_947367035.1 uncultured Helicobacter sp. | reverse complement strand
GTCCCGATATAGTCCAATCTTGGAAATATTATCAAGAGTTTGTCAGAATGTGTGAGGGAGATGAAGAGGCTTAAAGTTTTAGAAGATTTATGTTATTTGGAATCTTTATCTTTACTTTTTAAACGAAAAACTTGCAAAGATTATTACTAAAAAGGTTCAGGATTAAAAGAGAGTTGCTATAAGATCCCATAAGGGAATCTTATGCCTAGAGCCTTGATTCGTAGCGGCGAAGCATATATAAGCGTTTGAGCATTTTTTTGCGTGCGCTGATTTTTTGCTTTTTACGCTTTTCAGTTTTTGGTTCAAAGAATCTTCTTGCGCGACTTTCAGTTACCACAAGGTTTCTATCTGCTTGTTTTTTGAACTTCCTGTAAGCATCATCAAAAGATTCGTTTTCCCTCACTTTGATACCTGGCATCTAAATCACCACCTTTATTGTGTAAAATAAACTTTTATACTTAGAATAAAAGCTTCGTAATCTTAAACAAAAAATATTTAAAATTGATTTAATGAATGTGAGAAAATCACTCAATTAAAGAATAAAATCTAATCTTTTTGCATAAATTATGATAAAATCTAATCTAAAATTTACTAGAAAATTAGTTTGTTAGGAGTGTAGCAATGATAGATGGTATCAAAAAGAATTTGTATTTCAGACAACGTTACATTATGTATGGAATCACTACGATTCTATTATTTTGTATGCCTTTTATCAAAATTAATGGCAATCATATTTTCTTGCTCTCTTTTGACCATAAGCAGCTGCATTTGCTAGGGGTTGCCTTTGATATGCAAGAATTGTATCTTATGCCTTTTTTGTTAATTTTAATGTTTTTGGCAATTTTCTTTATGACCACTCTTGCGGGACGTGTGTGGTGTGGTTGGGCTTGTCCGCAAACAATCTTTCGTGTTCTGTATCGTGATTTGTTAGAGACGAAAATTTTGGGTTTGCGCAAGAGAATGGAGAATCGCCAATTAGAGCCAGATATGAGTTTGGCAACAAATAAAATTAAAAAAGCTATTGCTGTTTTAATTTGGGTGGTTTTATCTCTGGTAGCAGCTTCTAATCTTATGTGGTATTTTGTGCCACCAGAGGATTTTTTTCGCTATATTCAAAATCCATTAGAACATAAGTATTTATTTATTTTTTTACTAGGTTTTACGATTGCGTTAATTGCTATCGTAGTGTTCATTAAAGAAAATTTTTGTATTTATATGTGTCCTTATAGCCGTGTGCAAAGTGTCTTGTATGATAATGATACGATTATGACGGTTTATGATTACAAACGAGGGGGAGAAGTCTTTGATGCAAAAGGTATTAAACTATGGAAAAAGCCAGAAGTGCCAAATGCAGAATGCACAGGCTGTGAAGCTTGTGTGAAAATCTGTCCTACGCATATTGATATTCGTAAAGGAATGCAACTAGAGTGTATTAATTGCTTGGAGTGTTCTGACGCTTGCACAAAAGTAATGGGTAAGTTAGGCAAGAATACACTCATTTCTTGGACTAGCCCACAAAGCATTGAAGACCGACAAAAAGTGCGCTATATGCGATTTAAGACGATTGGTTATATTGTAGCTATGGCTGTTGTTTTTACAGCTCTTTTGATAATGAGTTCTAAAAAAGAAGATATGCTCTTAAATATCAATCGGCAAGAGCTTTATACGATTCGTGATAATGCACGCGTAGAAAACTCTTATGTTTTCTTGTTTCAAAATACTCAAAAAGAAACCTATGATTTTTATTTTGAAGTGGAAAACAATGCAGATATTAAAATTAAACGTCCAAGTAAGCCATTTAGAATTGAATCAGGCGAAAAGTCTAAGCAAGTTGTGGTGCTTTACACGGAAGTAAATCTAGCTCAAGATGAGCAAAAAGACACGCATATCCCACTAAATATCAAAGCTTATGCCATAGGTAGTGAGAAGCCTATTGAAGTCTTAAGGAAAAGCGTGTTTATCTATCCGCCAAGTCGGGCATTGCATAAATAAGCATTGTATAGAGATTCTTAAATTGCTCAGCCATAATCTTGTGGTTTTGCGATTTTGATTTGTTAAAAGGTAAAAGTATGCAAAGGGCTGGAGTTTATTTTTTTCTTGTTATTTTTACTTTAACTTTATTTGCTTTGTTTAAGCTTTACTCTCCCTTTTTAATGAATTTGCTAATTGCCTTTTTGCTATTTATCGCTACGCAAAACATTTATTACGCAATTTTAAGACAAATAAAATCCCGATGGATTTCTACCTTTTTAGTTACTTTTTTGTTGGTGATTCTTTGTTTTTTGCCTATTTTTTATATTCTTTTAAATTTAGTTACTTTAGCAACAAATTTAGAGTTAGGGAATTTTCATAATTTCTTATTGGATTTACAAATGCAATTAGGGGAATATGCTAGAGAATTTTTTGCTTACCTTCCCGATTTATTACAAAAAGAAGTTAATAATTGGTTGGCACAATTTTCTGCAATTAATTGGGCAGAAGTGGCTAAAAAGGGCTTAGGAATCATTGCAAAAGTTTCCCAAAATAGTTTGTATTTCTTGAGTGATACATTTTTTATTTTAGTTTTTTTATTCTTTTTCTATTATTATGGTAGTGCATTGGGGCAATATTTTTTGGCATTGATTCCTATTAAACCCCTTTATATCCAATCACTTTATGATGAAGTGAGTGCCGTGATTAGTGTAGTGTTCTATTCTTCTATTTTTTCTATGCTTTTGCAAGGCGCATTGTTTGGAATTTTAATGGCTTTTTTGGGATATAATGCCCTTTTATTGGGTGTTTTTTATGGTTTTGCTTCACTTGTGCCAATCGTGGGTGGTAGTTTAGTTTGGTTACCCATTGCTGGATATGAATTGTATTTAGGGAATTATGGCTATGCTATAATGATTGCACTTTATTCTATTATTGTGATTGCAACCTTAGCAGATAATGGTGTAAAACCTTTAATTATAAGTTTTATTAATCGTGTATTTATTAAAACACCACTTAAAATTAACGAGATGTTAATTTTCTTTGCTATTCTTGCAGGGCTTACAAGTTTTGGGTTTTGGGGTATTGTCTTTGGTCCTGCTATTACAGCATTATTTATCGCATTGCTTAGAGTTTATAAGAATCTTATCAAAGATAATTCTAGTTTATGAATTTGTTCTTTGGAGATTCTTTACCTTAAACATAATGGTATTGAATTTAAGCGAAAGTATATTAGAGGAAAGAAATGGCAAAAGCACTTTCAATTGATAGCTTTTTAAAAATGGATTTATCGTTGATTATAGATGTGCGCTCACCTAGAGAATATGCAGAATCACATATTATAGGGGCACAAAATTTCCCTGTATTACAAGATGAGCAATATGAACAAATTGGTATATTGTATCGTAAAGATTCTTTTAAGGCAAAAGTCTTAGGAGCGAGTTTTGCGAGTTCTAATATCGCCAAACATTTATTAGAATTGCAAGAGAAGATTAGCCCTAAAAAACCTTTTGGGATTTATTGCGCTCGTGGTGGTATGCGAAGCAATGCCTTTTTTATGGTGTTGCAAGCAATTGGTTATCAGGTGGTATTGTTAGAGGGTGGCTATAAATCCTATCGTAAAGAAGTTTTGCAATCTCTCCAAAAGCCTCCCCCTCATCGTTTTATCACGCTTGTTGGACAAACAGGTAGTGGAAAAAGTGAGATTATTCAAAACTTTAAGGATTCTTTGGATATTGAAGGAATCGCAAAACATTTGGGCTCAAGCTTTGGTGCGATTTGTGGCAAACAACCAAGTGTTAAGATCTTTCAAAATTTACTTTTTGCGCGTTTGAAATCCTTAGAAAATGCACCTTTTGTGCTAGTGGAGGGTGAGAGCAAAAAGCTTGGTAATCTTATTTTGCCTACACCGCTTTATACCTCTTATCAAAATGCTCCTAAGGTTTTAATTGTTACACCGCTAGAGCAGAGGGTGCAAAGAATCGTAGCCCAATATGGTAAAATTTCATTGCCATTTTTTGAAAACTCTATGCAAAAGATTGCACCTTTTATGAAAAAGGAGTTTTGGCAAGAGGCTAAAAATGCTTTTTATGCCGGAAATTTGGTGCGTGTAGCAGAAATTTTGTTGTTAGAATATTATGACAAAGTTTATAAAAAAGAATCTTATTTGTGCAAGATTCCTTATCAAAGTCTTTCCCAAGTGTGCTTGGATATTGAGGTTTTTGCTAAGGAATTTTATCAACAAAAATAAAGGAAAATTTTGGATAATTATGAATATAGTGAATTGTTAAAAGATTTAGAAATTAAATGTCAAAATATAGAAAAAATTATGCAACCCAGTCTTTTACAAAAGCGGATTTTAGAAATTACGAACCAAGAACAATCAAAGGAGTTTTGGGAAGATGCAAAAAGAGCAGGAGAGTTGCAAAAAGAAAAAAAACGTTGTGAGCGTCAATTAGAAAAATATAATGCTGCAAAATCTGCATTAGAGGACGCAAAAGAGTTATTTGAGATTTCTCAAGAGGATTTGGAGAGTTTAGAGTTGCTTTTTGCAGAATCTAAAGAGCTTGAGGAGCAAATTAAAAATGCAGAAATTGAAGTAATGTTAAGCGGTGAGTTAGACGCGAATAATGCGATTTTTACTATCACCCCGGGGGCAGGTGGGACAGAATCGCAAGATTGGGCAAGTATGCTTTATCGTATGTATTTACGTTGGGCGGAGAGAAAAGGCTTTAAGGTAGAATTGCTGGATCTTCAAGAAGGAGAGGAAGCGGGTTTAAAAGATGTTAGTTTTCTTATCAAAGGTGAAAATGCTTATGGCTATGCGAAAGTTGAAAATGGAATCCATCGTTTGGTGCGTATTTCTCCTTTTGATTCTAACGCAAAACGGCATACGAGTTTTACTGCAGTGCAAGTTAGTCCAGAGATTGATGATAATATAGAAATTGAGATTGAAGAGAAAGATTTGCGTATTGATACTTATCGCGCTTCAGGAGCAGGCGGGCAGCACGTGAATAAAACAGAATCTGCGATTCGCATTACACATACGCTAACCGGAATTGTCGTGCAATGTCAAAATGATAGAAGTCAGCATAAAAATAAAGCCACCGCAATAAAAATGCTAAAATCTAAGCTTTATGAGCTAGAGTTGCAAAAAAAAGAATCGCAAAATGCCAATGAAGATAAAAGTGAGATTGGTTGGGGGCATCAGATTAGAAGCTATGTTTTAGCACCTTATCAACAAGTCAAGGACTTACGCTCCAATCTCGCATATAGTAATGTGGAAGCAATTTTAGATGGCGATATTGATTCTATGCTAGAGGGCGTCTTAATTGCTATGAATACAGCAGAATCTCTTAAAAGATAAAATCAAAGGAGAACTAATGGATTTTTTAAACTATAAAAAAGCAAATAAGAAAGAGCTAGAGAATGTAACATCAGAGGAATGGTTTAGGGAGAGAAGAAAGTTTCTAAAATTAGGAGTTGGAAGTTTAGTAGCGACTTTGAGTGTGGAGCAACTCCTTGCGGCTATGGGGGATAATTTCTCCTATCGTTCTATGAGCAAAGAGGAAATGATAAGAATCAATGGACAAAGCCTTAAAAGCACATCAGAAGAACTTGCGATAAGTCATAATAATTTTTATGAGTTTGGATATTCTAAAATAGACCCAAAGAATAAATCCAAAGGATTCAAAACGCGTCCTTGGGAAGTTAGCATTGAGGGAGAGGTAGAGAAGCCTTTTAAAATCCTTGTTGATGAATTGATTAGAAAAATGACTTTGGTAGAGCGGGTTTATCGCTTTCGCTGTGTGGAGGCTTGGAGTATGGTAATTCCTTGGATTGGGTTTGAGCTTAGAGAATTGATAGATTATGCTAAACCTACAAAAGAGGTAAAATATATTCGTTTCACTACTCTTTATGACCCTAAACAATTCCCTATGCAAAGAGAATTTCTTGGTATGAATACAAGTTTTTTGGATTTTCCTTATCAGGAATCTTTACGAATAGATGAAGCAAGACATTCTTTGACACTTCTTGCAGTAGGAATGTATCAAAAGAAACTTTTACCACAAAATGGAGCACCTTTGCGTTTAGTTGTGCCTTGGAAATATGGATATAAGATGATTAAATCTATTAATAAAATTGAATTTTTAAAAGAACAGCCCATTTCTACTTGGGAGAAAGAGAATCCTAAAGAGTATGGATTTTATGGTAATGTAGATCCGCAAGTAGCACACCCTAGATGGTCTCAAGCAAGTGAGCGAGTTATTGGGCAAGGTGGAGGACGTGTGCCAACCCTTTACCTAAATGGTTATGCTAAAGAAGTAGAGCATCTTTATGCTGGATTAGATAGAACAAAGCTTTATTAGGGATTTCTTTGAAGTCGCGTTGCTTATCCTTCGCAGAAATTATTAGTTTTTTGCTAATTACAGCAGTGGCTTGGCAGGGGATTAGGCTTATAGAATCCTCTAAACTAAATGAGTTTAGCGACCCTATTGCTACACTTTATTTTTGGAGTGGCTGGGTTGGTGTGGCATTTTTAGTTTTTTCTCTCCTTTCTCCAAAGTTTAAAAAACAGCTTGGTTTATTTGCATTGATTGCTGGAATTTTACATAGCGGTATTTTTATCGCTTTAGATTTTGACTTCCACTTTGATTTTATTTTTATAGAATTAAGCCAAAAATATTATTTGTATTTTGGAGCATTGTCGCTTTTGTGTTTATTGATTTGTGCGATTGGAAGCTTTGGCTTTTTCAAGAAATTTAGACTTTATTATGTCGTGTATTTGGCATTGATTTTGTCTTTAATTCATTGGTTAATGATTCAAAAGATTCTAGCCCTTAATTATCTTTTGATTGGTTTTGGACTTATAATATTAATTGGTTATAAACTCTTAAAAATCTTTACAAACAAAAAATATAATTTTTAAAACTTAAAAGAGCAAGAGATTCTATGGCTAATAGGAAGCTAAGAATCACAATCCATTTGGGATTCCATAGAATCTTTAAAAAGCGATTCCAACCAAAAAAATGTAAAGTAAGAAAAAATACAAAGAATCCGCTAATACTTCCACCAAGTGCCAATCCCATTGCACCAAAGTGCTGCATAAGCAAAAAGGAACAAAAAGTGCCAATCCCAAGTGAAAATGCTGAGATTTTAGCTGCTAGTGCTTGTTTAGAATGGGAATAAAGCCAAAGTGAAAAAATCCTAGTAAGCCCAAAAGGAAGTAAGCCAACAAGATATGCGCTAAAGACTTTAGCACATATTAGTGTATCCGTGCGGGTGAATTTACCTCTCTCGAAAAGTAACCAAATAATTTCGTTTTGCAAGAGAATACCCCCTAGCACACATAAGCTAAGCAAAATTGAAAGTAGCCAAAAAGAACGTGTTAGTTCTTTTAAGGCAAGAGATTCTTTGGATTCTTTGATATATTTTGCTACCAAAGGGAACAAAGCCGTAGAAGTCGCAATCGCAAAAATTGCTAAAGGAAGTTGAAAAATCCGATTTGCATAGTATAAATAAGAGATACTGCCACTTACTAAAAAAGAGGCTAAAAGTGTGTCAATAAAGGACGCCAATTGCGCAGTAGAGCTACCAAGCATTGCAGGAAAGAATTGTTTAAAGAAATCTTGAACACTTTTGCGAATAGAATCTTGTTTATTTCTTTGTGATTTTAAGGAGAGTGTTTGTAGGGTTGAATCGCGTTTTAATTCTTTCAATCCAATATACAAAAGCTTAAAGAATCCTAAACGATACATAGGAAAGCAGTGCAGTAAAATCTGTGCAATTCCACCACAAAGCACAGCATAGCTTAAGATTAAAATTGCTTGATAGGATTCACTATTGCGTGCAAGAAGTAGTGCGAATATCATCGCAAGATTAAGGAGTGCTGGAGAGTAAGCCCACGCAGTAAAATTACGCTTGTATTGGAGCATCGCACCAAAGAGTGTTACGATAAAAATTAAAAGTAAATACCAAAAGTTAATGGCAACAAGTGGCGCAGTAAGAGTAATTAATTCATCAGAAAACCCAAAAGCTAGAAGTTTCGTAAGTGGTGTGCTAAAAATCCATACCAAGAGAGAGAGACAGATTAAAAAACTGCAAAAAATCAAGCCAATCTTGAGTGCAAATCCTCCACGCAATCGTGTGTTAAAGAATTCGGGTAAAAAAGCTTGATTAAATGCTCCCTCTCCAAAGACTCTGCGAAAAAGATTAGGGAGCTTAAAAGCGACAAAAAACATATCACTATAAATGCTAGAACCAAGAATTGTAGCAGTAAGTAAATCGCGAAAAAACCCAAGAATCCTTGAGGTTAAGATTCCGCTGCTGTTAGTAAAAAAGGCTTTTAAAAACATTTTATTCTCTTTTGGCGCAAATATTGTGGTTTTTAATGGAATTTGTAACAAATTAAAGATAAAATTGTCTTTATTTTTGCATAAAAGGTTTCAAAAAGATGTTAAAAAACTCACTGCATACCTTTAGACCTTACTATGTTAATGAATGTGAAGATATTAAATTTGCCATTAAGCAAGTTTCATCACAATTTGGTATGGATGCAGATTCTTTTGATTTTGAGTTACAATCCATTGTAACTTATAAGAAAAATCTTTATGATTATGAATCCCAGTTAATTCCTCCTCAAGAAGTCAATAAGTTTTTGAATAATAGAGACAATATGCTAGAGCCAAATTTGGTAATCCAGCAACGTTATTGCATTTTAATCAAAGAGGAAAAGCGCAGAGAAACGAAATTTCATTTTACAACAGATAAAACTTTTAGCGAAGCATTCTTGATTTTTCGTGCAGGGTTTAACTATGTTCAAGAAGATTTTGATAATGTGTATATGCAAATCCAAAAAAAGAAAGTTTGGAATAAGATTCTGTGTTTTAATGAAGAGAAAGAAAAGAATGCATTAGAAGAATTTTTAAAAACCTTAGAATATCCTCTTAAACAAGAAGTGAAATATAAAATTTTAAGTGGAGTGAATTTGATTCCAAGTGTGGAGGGAAATTTAGAATTTAAAAAGGATATTACAGGGCAATTTCAAACGGTCTTAAAAAATGATGTCATTTGTGAATATCAAAAACCACTCCAAGGCAAACCAGGACGCAATATTCGCGGAGAATACATTATCCCGCAAAGTCCAAAAACACTTCATCAACCTTGTGCTTTACAATATGATAAAGGGAGTATTGAGCCAAAAGAATTTCCTTGTTGTATTCGCTACGTTAGTGTGATTGGTGGAATCTTAAAATATGAAGATGGGTTTTTATATGTTCGAGACACCCTAGAGACAGAATCTGTTACACTTAAAACCACAGGTTCATTGGTGGGCAATATTAATAGTGGCACGGTAATCAATATCACGCAAAAAGATGCAATGAAAGAGGCTTTGGGTCAAGGAATGAAAATCCAAGCAGGGGAAGTGAATATTGAGGGAAATATTGGTCCTAATGCGCAGATTAATTCTAAAGAAGTGCGTGTGGGAGGATTTACACATCAGAATTCCAAAATTTATGCCAATGATGCAGAGATTGCCACACATAAAGGTTATGTTAAGGGTGAATACATTAAAGTGGAGATGTTAGAAACAGGGATTATTGAGGGGAAAAAAGTAGAAGTAGATAAGGTCTATGGCGGGAAAATCTATGCTGAAGAGATTGTCATTAATACCTTACACTCTAATGCTTTTCTTTATGCGACTAAAAGTATCCATATTGGCAGAATGGAAAAAGGAGAAAATAAGTTTTTTTTGGCAGCTAATTATAGTCCATCAGGTAAAGAAAGATACGAAGCTTTCTCAAAGCAAAAGAATGAATCCATAAAAGAAGCTATTCGTATGACTAAAGAACTAAAAGTTGAAAGTTTGGAGCTTAAGAAGCTTAAAGCAACAGCCGATAAGATTCGTGGCACTTTAATTCATTATAAAAACACCAAAACCACTCCTCCTAGTTATTTATTGACAAGGTTTGAAGAATATTATCAAAGGGTAGTTCTTCTAAAGGCTAAGCGTCAAAAAATCAATGAATTAAGTATAGATTTCAAAACCGCGCGTGAAGCTTTAAATGGACTAGATGAAATGACAAAAAATGCAACAATTGTTATTGAGGGTGGTTGGGTTGGTTATAATGAAGTGCATTATATTTTCTACTCACCTAGTCGTGAGTTGCTTTGTATTCCAAAACCTGGCGAACCCTCCAAAGTCATCTACCAAAAAGGCGAAATCCAATTGATTTTATAAAGGAATCTTATGATTATTGCACTAGAGGGCGAAATATTTTTAAAAGAGCCTACGCGTTTAGCATTAAAATGTGCAGGAGTTGTGTATGAGGTGTTTGTGTCTTTGCAAGCTTCTAACCAAATTCATACAAAAGTAGGCGAAAAGATTATTTTACATATTTCCCATATTATTCGTGAGGATTCACAAGTTTTGTTTGGTTTTGTGGATTTGATAGAGAAAAGCTTATTTGAACGTTTGATTAAGATTAATGGAGTAGGTCCAAAAGTTGCCCTTGCGATTTTATCTACTTATAATCCCCAAACCTTTGCCAAAATTGTAGAAAGCAATGATATTAAGTCTATGCAAAAAGTGCCTGGAATTGGACCAAAGAGTGCCGGAAGGATTTTAGTTGAACTCTCTGGCTGGTCATTAGAATTAGTGCAAAGTGATAATTTAAAAGTTGCAGAGGATTCTAATTTACACCAAGTGATTTTGGCTTTAGAATCTTTAGGTTATAAAAATGATTTGATTATCAAAGCCACCAAAGGTTTAGAAAATGCTGAAGTAGGTGAAATGGTCAAAGCTGCTTTAAAGAGATTGCAAACTCTATAATTTAGGAGACAAATGCGTAAAAAACTACACTTAATCTCACTAGGTTGCACGAAAAATTTAGTAGATAGTGAGGTGATGCTTGGAGCTTTAAGTGAATATGAAAATATACAAGAAATAGGGGAAGCTGATGTTGTTATCATTAATACTTGCGGTTTCATTGAAGCTGCAAAGCAAGAGAGTGTGCAGACAATTTTAAACGCGTTAGAATCCAAGAAAAAAGATGCGATTTTGGTTGCTAGCGGATGTTTGAGCGAACGTTATGCTAAGGAGTTAAAACAGGAGATTCCAGAGATTGACATTATTGCAGGTGTAAAAGATTATGATAAAATTGATAAACTTATAGAATCTCTTAAAAACGGAAGTTTAGCTCCTCAAACCTCTAACGAAGTATTTTTAGCAGATGAAAACCATAAACGCGTGATTAGTGGCTCTCGAATTCACGCATATATTAAGCTATCTGAAGGATGTAATCAAAAGTGTAGCTTCTGCGCGATTCCAAACTTTAAGGGTAAGTTGCATTCTCGCACTTTAGAATCTACGCTCAAAGAGGTTAAAAATTTAGTCAAGCTTGGGTTTAGGGATTTTAGTTTCATTGCGCAGGATTCTAGCTCTTATTTGCGTGATGTGGGAGTTAAAGAGGGGTTAGTGCAACTGATTAAAAGTATTGATACGCTTGCAAAAGAGGGGTTAGAAATTAAAAGTGCTAGAATTTTATATCTTTATCCTTCCACGACTTCTAAGGCTTTAGTTAAAACAATTTGTGATTCTCCAATTTTTCAAAATTATTTTGATATGCCTTTGCAACATATTAATAAAAAGGTTTTGAGTTTAATGGGGCGAAGTGGCGAGTTTGTTGGATTGCTTAAAGCAATGCGTGCAGTGCCAAATAGTTTTGTGCGCACAAGTTTTATCGTTGGGCATCCAGGTGAGGATGAAGAGGAATTTGTAGAGTTGTGTGAGTTTATTAAAAACTATCGTTTTGATAGAATGAATCTTTTTGGATTCTCTTGTGAGGAGGGGACTAAGAGTGCGCGTTTAGAGCAGATTCCACAAAAGATTATCAATGCGCGTTTAAAGACAATCAATCGCATCTTTACAAAGCAGTATAAAACAGGTTTAAAAGAGCTTGTGGGTAAGGAGCTTGTGGCGATTTTGGAGGGGAAATCAACAGAATCGGAATATTTTTATAGCGCAAGGGATATTCGTTTTGCTCCAGAGATTGATGGAGAGATTTTGATTAATGATTCAAAAATAGAGGGGGATTTAAAGGTGGGATATTATCGCGTCAAAATCACGGAAGTCGCAGGAGAAAATGTGCTTGGTTGTGTACTTGGACACGCTTAATGCGCAGTTTAAACTTAGAATTTTTAGAGGATTTAAAAGCAGGAAAGAATCTTTTAGCCTTTTCGGGCGGGGTGGATTCTAGTGCTTTGTATTTTTTGCTTAAAAGTTATGGAATCCCTTTTGATATAGCGATTGTGGATTATGGAATCCGCAAACAATCTGCTTTGGAGGTTTCTTATGCGCGGAATCTTTGTTTTATGGACAACAAGCAATGCTTTGTGAAAGAAGCACAAAAAATTCAAGGAAATTTTGAAAATGAAGCGCGTAGGTTGCGTTATATGTTTTTTGAATCCTTAATAAAAGCACAGGGCTATACGCATTTAATTTTAGCCCATCAATTAAACGATGTTCTAGAGTGGTTTTTAATGCAATTTTGCAAAGGGACGAGTTTGGAGAGAATGCAAATGTCGCCCAAAAGTCAAAGGAGTATTTGGGATTCTGCAAAAACAATAGATTATTGGCTTGTGCGTCCTTTATGGAAAGTAAATCGTATGCAAATTTTGCGCTATCTTAATACAAATCAACTTTTTTATTTTGAGGATTTTAGCAATTTTGATATACATTTTAAACGCAATTATTTTAGGCAGAATTTTACAGACAAACTCATAGAGAAATTTACAAGCGGGATTACATTTAGCCTAGAATTGCTCAACGAAAACTCAAAAAAGCAGCGCAAAAGCGAGGTTGTGAATGTGGAATATCTTGGTAAGTGTTGCATATTGGAGAGGAAAGATTGCCAGAGTGTATTAGAGGAATTAGATTTTGTGTGTAAAATTTGTGGTGTATTGCTTTCGCGTGTGCAGAAATTGGAGTTAAAAGAGATTTTAAAATTAGAGCATTTTTCGCGAGTTTTTAAGCATAAAATCGTGATAGAAAAGGCAGGGGAGAGATTGTTTATTTGTTCTTATTGCCCTAAGGTGGTAATTCCTAAGAGAGTGCGAGAGCAATATCGTTCTTTTGGGATTCCACCAAAGTTTAGAATCTTTTTATTTCGGGCAAGAATTTTGGGGGTAGAGCAAAAAATTTTGGATATAATTTTTAATTTAAGGAGAAAAAATGAGTAAAGTATTATTACTAAAAGACGATAAGATTGGGGAGCACGCAGAGCTTGGGAGAAAGCTTATGTTAAACTTTTTAGGGACGCTTTTAACAATGGATAAACAGCCAAAGGCAATGTATTTGCTCAATCGTGCAGTTTTGTTAGCCACGACAGATAGTGAGGGTGTAGAAGCATTAAAACGTCTAGAGGAAAAGGGCGTAGTGATTTATTCTTGTCAAACTTGTTTGGGACATTTTAATGTGCTAGATATGTTAAAAGTTGGGAGTATAGGAAATATGCAAAACACGCTCAATGCGCTACTTAGCGAGGATTCTGTGATTACAATTTAGAGGATTTTTAGCAAGGGAGTTAAAAATTCTTGTAAAGTTTTTAGTGAGGATTCCTCGTTTATTTTTGTAAGCAAACAATCACTTTTTTTGCTACCATTGCAACCATCTCTACCACAAGGCACACAAGGCAAGGATTCTTGATAAACAAGATGTTTGCCCATTCTTTGGATTCCTTTTGCAGAGGTGTAGGTGGATTCCATTAGTGTATTATCCCAAGGACCCCAAGTTTTTGGAGAAGTTGGACCAAAAAAGGCAAAAGTTGGGGTGTTGTTTGCTGCACTTAAGTGCATAACCCCTGTATCTACTCCGACAAATGCAAGGGCTTTAGAATTAAGCAAAGAAACTTCCGCAAGAGAGAGATTTCCATTAAAAGAAAGTGGTTTGGTTTGAGTAAGTTGCAGAATCTTTTGGAGTTTTTCGGATTCTCTAGGGTCGTTTGAGGCTGTGAGGACACAAGGGATTTGATAGGTTTGTGTAATGAAATCAACGATTTTTGCACAAAAGCTATCCGCTAAGCATTTAAACATCCAACTGCTAAATAAATGCAAATGCACGAAATGTTCTGGTAGTTGAGCGAATTTTTCACAAGATTGTGCTATGTTTGTGCTGACACGTTTGTGAAGAATTGGAATCTTGAGTGCGCGTAGAGATTCTAGATTGTAGTCAATTGTGTGCGTTCCTTTGGTGATTAATTTTAAAGTGTAGATATTTTTTGACCAAAAGTTAGGTGGAGGGAATCCTACGCGAATCTTTGCTCCACTCCAAAAACTCAAAAATGCTGTGCGCTCCCCAGCACTCAATCCTATGACCATATCGTATTTTTCTTTAGCCACTGCAGAGAGGAGAGAAGTTTCTGTGTAAAGCTTATAAAAAGGATTCTTGGGGCGTTCAAGGAGGTGGATTTTGCGTAGATTTTCGCGACTGATTGCTCCCTCTGTGCCTTTATTTACCAACAAATCAATTTTGCACTCTTCGCCATAATAAGATTTTAGATTTGGAATTAGTGGGCTAACAAGCAACACATCACCGATTTTGTTTAATTTAATGATTAAAATTTTCATATAAAATTTCTAATACCTGTAAATTTCTGGATATTGATTTTTAAATTTCTTATGAAACCACAACCATTCTTTAGGATTTTCGCGAATGGCTTGTTCTAAAATATCACTTTGAAGCTGGGTTAAGCTTTGAATATCTGCTTGTAAATCTTCTGTTGGAAAAAAATTGATTGGAGGTAGAATCTTGATAATGATTTTACGATAATCTTGAGAGTAAGAAGCAAAAGCATGGACGATTTTGGCATTATATTTTAAACTCAAAATAGAAGCAATCGGTGTGTGTCGGACATTTTTATCAAAGAATTTGACCAATAATCCCTCATTTTTAGCAGTGTTTTGGTCTGTTACGATTCCAATAACTTTATTTTTATTTAGCGCTTTAACAAGTCCTAGCATTGCGCCTTGCTTGTTTAAGATTTTGATTTGAAACTTGGAACGTGTTTTTGTAAGATAGGTATTAATTAAATCGCTTTGTGTCATTCTTACAATTGCTGTAATAGGGTGGTTAAAGATGCAAGTAAAGGCGGGCGTAGTGTATTCCCAATTTCCGTAGTGTGCGGTAGTGAAAATGATTTTTTCTCCCTTTTGCAGTAAAGCAGTAATAATTTCTGGATTTTCAAGGCAAGTTATCTTTAAAATATGCTTTCTATGGCTCACAGATAACATAAAAAAGCTCATAGAATTATAAACAAGATTCAAATAATTTGTTTTTAAAATTTCGTGTTTCTTGAAATCATCTAAAGAACCATTGTAAGCAAACTCAAGGTTAGCAAGTAAATCAAATTTGCGTCTAGAATCTAGCAAATAGAGGATAAATGCGATTCCTTTGGCAAACCCAAATCGCAAGAAATGGGGCATAAATAAAAAGAGGTAGCCTAAAGCCTTAAGACTAGAAAAGAATGCTATCTCTTTTAGGAATCGCAAAAATTTCATAGGCTTACTCTTGAAGAATTTAAGAGATGAAATGCAAGTTTAGAAACTTCTAAAGGAGAGATTGTGCAAATACTAAAGTCATTTCTTTGATAGTTTGCATTTGGATTTGCGCTTAAAAAGAGATTCTGTGCGGTGCAGAGATTGAATCTACTAGGTGGTGTTGCGCCAAAAAGTGTGATAGATGGACGTTTAAATGCCCAAGCAAGATGTGTAATGCCTGTATCACCTCCAATGATTAAATCCATTTGCGTAATAAGGCATTTGATTTGATTCAAATCAAGGTTGTGGATACTTTGGAATTGCGCATTTTTAGGATTTGGAATCTTTAAGGCTTCACGACTTAAAAAAAGAGGAGTGCAATGGTTAGCATTTAAAAGGAAAGCAAGTTCAACAAAAGATTCTAAAGGATAGGTTTTATTTGGTTTAGAAGTTTCTAGCACACAAAGAATCTTTTTGCCTTGTGGCAGATGAAAAGGCAGTGAGGAATTTTGGAATCCTAGAAAGCTTTTGGGGTTTTTTAAAGTCTTCAAACTTGGAATATTTAAGGAAAATGCGCTAAAAGCCAAAGTTGCATTGCGTAGTAAAATATGTTCTTCATAAGGAATTGGGATTTTTTGGTGATAAAAAAGCGTTGCAAGGGATTCTTTGGCTTTTTGGAAACCAACGATTTTGCTTGTTTTTAAGATTCTACTTACCAAAGCAGATTTTAACAAGCCTTGCAAGTCCAAGACAATATCATAAGATTCTTGTTTAAGAGTGTGATAAATTGCTTTTAAGCCCTGAAGGTCTTTGGATTGAATAGTTAGCTTTAGAGGTATTGGAATCAGTTTATTAATATAAGGAGAATTTTCCAAAATCTCACTAAAAGCGCTATCAACATACCAATGCAAACTCGTTTGATAGGTTTTATTTAAAGATTCTACAAACAAAGGTAATATGCTTGCACTATGGATAATATCCCCAAGTGCGCTTAGACGAATGATGGCGATTTTAAGAGAAGCTTTCATTGATTAAGAGTTTGAAGTTAAAAAGGTAATTTCTGTGATTTGATTTGGGAGTGTTAGTTTGGCAATTTGTTCACGCACAAGATAGGAAAGATTAGAATGTGCAATCTGCAATACTAATCCTTTGTAGTTTAAATAAAAAGCAAATTCAAAGTTTTTTGGGGTTTGATTTTGGCTTAAAATTTCAGAAAGTCCAACAAAAAAGCTAAGAATCTTAATCACTTTAACCTCTGGTAATAAATTAGCATAAGTTAAAGAATCTGGGACTTTCTTTGAAGCAAAACGCACAAGAGTAGCGATAAGTAAGCGGTCTTTATGGCTTAAGCCATAATTGAGGGCATTAAATAAAATATAGTTTCCGTGATGGCTTTTTTCATAAAAATTAAGTGCAGTGCCGATGTTGCACAATTCCGCACTAATACTTAAATGTTGTTGATAAGAATCACTCACTAATTGATAATCTTTTTGGGCTTCAAAAAGTTTTAGTGCTAAGCTTTTTTGTAGATTAGATTGTTTAAAATCACGGATAAAGCGGTCTTTTAGATTTCTTACACTTGGGTTGAAATTTGGTGGGAAATGTCCATTTTCATAACGCAAAAGGTCATTTAAAAATACACCTTCACGCACACCCGCTCCACTTGTAATAACATTTTTGGCTTCAAAATGGAGTAAAGTTAAATGAAAGATTAATGCTCCCCCTTGAATAGAATCAATCCTGTCTTCTTTAATGCCAAGTTCTGGCAATTCTGAAGACTTGGCGGTATAGATTTTACGGAAAAATTCTGCGTGTGAGCAAAAGTCGTATTCAAAAGCGTGTAAAGTATCTAGTGGATAATTGATTTGTTTTTGAATCGTTTTGCTTAAGGCTCTTGCCGTTCCTCCAATCCCAAAGATACGTTTATGACGAAAATGATGAGGGATTTGTCCAAGTATTTGTTGAACAAATTGTATTGCTCCTTTTGAATTTCCTTTATCAAAAAATAATTCTTTTAAACGAATAGTTCCTAAGTTGAGAGAAATTTTGTCAATCACTTTACAATTTTCTATGAGTGCGCATTCTGTGCTACCCCCACCAATGTCAATTGTGAGACCCTCACGGTAGGGTAGGAGATTGAGCGCACTTAATGCTCCAAAGTATGCTTCTTGTTCTCCAGAAATTACTTTGATTTTTAATCCGATTTTTCTTGCAAGATTCAAGAAATCTTCTTTGTTGGGCGCATCACGCACTGCTGAAGTTGCAACACATAAAATTTTGCGTGCTTTGTGTAGCTTGGCAATCCATAAAAAATCTTTTAAAGCACTAATAGCACGTTCCATTGGTTTTAATTGCAAATAGCCTTGATGTTCATAAGTAGATTCAGAAATCCTCACTTTACTTTTAGTTTCATAGAGTAAATGAAATCCCAAATGGCTTGTTTTTTCAAAAATCGCCATTCTAGCAGAGTTTGAACCAATGTCAATAATTGCTGTAATTTGTGCCAACTCTTTGCCTTAATCTTCTTGGTGAAGTTGAGAATGTTTAAACTTTAGTTCTTCTAGAGATTCAACATTATCTGGGTCAGAGATGATTGCATCCACAGGACAGACAGAAAGACAAGCAGGTTCATCATAGAATCCATAGCATTCTGTGCAACGTTCTGGATCAATCGTATAGTTAGGGTCTCCCTCTTCAATTGCTTCATTGGGGCATTCTTCACGACAAGCATCACAAGCAATGCATTCTTCATTAATCATTAAAGACATAAGTTGCTCCATAATTATATAAAATTTTAAAATGAGGTTTTTAACTAAAAAATCCTAAAGAATTACTTAAAAATCATTTTTCTATGGAATCTTATTGCAAATCAAGATGAAAACAATTATAAAACGACTGAAATTGTAGTCTTGTGTAGTGTTTATAGTATCACGATTTCTGCATCTAGTGCTTTAAATGCATTTTTTTGATTTTCTAATATTACTTCTGGGATTTGACTCAAAATAATTTTGTTTTTTGGAATCATTGAGAGAAGAGAAAAGTTACCATTTAAATCCAAAATATCTGCTTTAGCAAAAATTGACTTCGTTAAATCATCTTTGGATTTTATACGAAAGATTCTTTCTAAACCGATTTTTAAGGCGTAATCACTTAAATTTTTAAGTTGATTTTGCGTTAAAAATTGGGGAAGTAATATAATACCATCTGCCCCATATACAAGAGATTCCAGTAATTGATAGGAATCTAAAATTAAAAAATCATAAATTAGTGGAAGATTCACATAGCGCCTGATGTAAGTTAGACTTTCTAAGGATTCTACGAGGAATCCACTCGCACTATCTTCGTGATTCTTTGCAATTTGTAAAAATGAAGCTTGCTCTTTTAAATCGACACTTTGCAACTTTGCAACAAGGCTTTCAGAGAAATGATAAAGTTTTTTAGGAATGGAATCTTTATGTTTTTTTAAGACCTTACATAATGGACGCGGTTGATAAGGTGTGTAAGCAAGCGCACGTCCAAGCCATTCTTGCGGGAAAATTTGCTTTTTTTCATTAAGGATTTGTCGGACTTGTAAAATTTCATTCTCACTAAATGTGCGCAAATTTAACCTTAAAAGCTGATTTCTTTAATATCTGCAATTTCTAAAAATGCTTTGTAAATCCTTGCGATTAAATGTTTGCGATTGTTTTTAAAATCCTCATCAGGAGCATTGACTAGCACTTTATCAAAAAATCTATCTAAAATAGGGCTAAGTTTAAGCAGTGAATTTAAGCGCGTAGCATAATCGCAACTTTCTAACACACAAGCATTAAAAGATTGATAAAGTTCCATTTCTTCTTTTGCAAGTAATTTATCTTCTTTAATGTTTAAATCTGAATTTAAATCTACTTCTTTGGTAATATTTGCTAGCCTTTTAAAGGTTTGAGACAAAAGATGTTTATCTTGATTTTTGAGTGTGGAATCTAATACGGTGAGTTTTTGAAAAATTTGCACTAAATTGCGTTCGTTTGTAGCTAAAATAGCACGTAAAAGAGAGGGATTGAAGTTTAATACAGAATCCAATCGTTCTAAAATAAAATTTTCAAGTGTTGTTAAATTAAAGGATTGATAAAGAGGTGCAAGCTGCTCTAAAAGAATTTTTAAATCAAAAGATAGATTAAAATGCAAGACAATTTTAATTATACCATTAGCTGCTCGGCGTAATGCAAAGGGATCGCGTGATCCACTAGGGATTTTGGCAAGACTAAAAAGCCCCATTAGATTGTCTAGTTTGTAGGCAAGTGCGACTAATGCACTGATAAGATTAGAAGGCAAGGCACTTTCTTCGGAGTTTGGCAGATATTGTTCTTTAATCGCAAGTGCAATCCTTTCATCATAATGCAAGGACTTTGCATAATAATAACCCATAATTCCCTGTAATTCAGTAAATTCATAAACCATTTCGCTTAGTAAATCTGCCTTACTTAGCATAGCAGCTTGGTCTATGATTTCATTTGCAAGCTCAAGATTTGGCTCAATAGTAGTAAGTTCTTGTGAAAAGATTTGGCTTAAAATTTGGACAATTTTACGCTCTCTTGTTGTTTTATCCCACATAGAACCTAAACCTTCTACAAAGGTTACTTCTTTTAGTCGCTTGGGTTCAAAGCCTACTTTTAAGTCATTATGATAGAAAAACAATGCATCTTCTAAGCGCGCACGAAGCACTTTAGCATTCCCATCTATAATTGCTTTAGAATCTTTTGTTAGACTATTAGAGACAACTACAAACCCGTGATAAAGGCTATTTTCTTTATAAGTGGCAAAGTAACGTTGATTCACTTTCATTGAAGTGATAATACAAGGGGCTGGGATTTCTAAAAAATGTTCACTAAATTCTCCAAAAAGGGCAGTGGGGTATTCTGTGATGCTAACGATTTCTTGTAATAATTCCGTGTCTATTTCAACCTTAATGTCTTTGGTCTTTTCAATTTCTTGGATTTCTGTTAAAATCTTTTCTTTTCGCTTGTTTGGGTCTAATATCACGCCGTTGTGGCATAGAATATCAAAATAATTTGAAGTATTTTGAATATCAAAGGATTCAAAACTCACATTGCGATGCACAAAAGTTTGTGCTTTAGATTTTATTCCATAAAGACTCAAGGGAACAAGTTTATTGTCTAATAGGCATAAAATCCAAGAAATTGGGCGGATAAAAGATTCCTTTAAATTTCCCCAACGCATAGTTTTGCCAAAGTTTAAGGATTCTAAAAATTCCTTAATAATTTCTTCTAAAAGATGAATTGCAGAGGTTTGCGGTGCTTGTTTTTGACAATATAAAATCTCTCTCTTTTCTTTCATTATAGTGCTGACTTCATTTTCTGCGATTCCACATTTTTTGAAAAACCCCAATGCAGCTGGAGTTGGAACATTGTCTTTGTAAGCAATATTTAAAGGTGGTCCAAAAAACTCTAAAGTTTCTGCGCTTTGAGTTTGAGGAAAGTTTGGACTGATGAGGACTAAACGACGTGGTGTGTAAAAAAAGTCAAACTCACAAGCAAGGCGATGAGATTTTAAAATTTTTTGAAATTTATCTTTAATGTTTGGGAGTTCAGCCAAAAATGGAATCGCAGGCAATTCCTCTGTGCCAATTTCAAGTAAAAGCGAACTTGTATTTAGTGTGGTTGTCATTCATTACCTCTCATTAAAAATTCTAAATATTGTAACAAAATAAATGCAATAAAAAACTTTAAAAATCTAGAAATTATTGAATTTAGGATATAATTAATCAACTGAATCAATAAGGGCAATAATCAGTGGAATGGTTGATTAATTGGAATGAGAATTACTCACTTGCGATTCTGTTTTTTGGGCTCGCTGTTTGTTTTTTTGGTATGGTAGTTTATTTGTTTTTAAATTATAGAAAACTTTTAGATGAGATTGAAAATAAAAGGGAGCTTGAAAAGGAGTTATTGAATAAAAATCTACAAATTGAAAGCTTTAGTCAAGAAATTGCTAATCAAATAGAATATGAAGTTGCTCAAAGGCTAAAAAGCGACTATACACACGATTATTTATTTGAAAATAGCTTAAATGCAATTATCTTGACACAAGATGAAGACTTGAAAATTATAAGACGCAATCGCGCTGCTTTAAATCTATTTGGCAAAGAAATCTTAAATCATAATATTTTGGAATTATTTAGCGATAAGACACATAAAAAAGTTGTGTTTGAGAAAATTGCACAGTTGAAACAAAGTAAATTGCGTCAAAATTTTCGGTTAAATTTATGTGTAGCAGATTCTATTATCCCCATAGTCATTTCTATTCATTTTATGAGCTTTGCACAAAAAATAACCATTTATTTTACATTTGTAGATATTTCAGATGTTGCAAAGCTAGAAGATGAATTACGTAATAAACGCGTTGCATTAATACAAAAAAGCAAAGAGGAAGCAATGGGTAAGATGCTGGGAAATATTGCACACCAATGGAAGCAACCCTTAAACTCTTTATATCTTCTTTGTCAGAATCTTAAAGAGATGAGTCAATTTGGTGAGCTAAATAAAGAAAATTTTGAAAGTTACATTCAAATAATGGCAAAACAAATTAATTTTATGTCTAAGACGATTGACGTATTTAAAGAATTTTATAATCCTAGTGAAAAAAAAGAAGAGTTTGAGGTTTATTACGCAATTAAAGATATATTAGATTTGTTTTATGGACTTGTGGATAAAAAAATTAGCATCAAGATGCAACCTTGTAAGATAAAAAAGCAACTTAAAATTTATGCAGGTAAAAATGAGTTACAACAAGTGATGATTGTTTTGTTGGACAATGCGATTGAGGCAGTGAAGGCGCGTCTGGATAGTGGGATAATCAAAGAAGGTAAAATTCGTATTGAATGTGCAATGGAGCAAAATATCGCAGAGGCAAAGATGTGTGTTATTCGTGTGCGAGATAATGGTGGGGGAATTAATGCAGAAATGACAAGCAAGATTTTTGAAGCATTTTTTACTACTAAAGAAAATGGAAGTGGAATGGGTTTGGCAATGGCGCAAGTGATTTTGGATAAAATGGAAGGTAGAATCACATTTGTTAATGAAAAAGAGGGAGTGGAGTTTAAGATTGAGTTACCAATAAAAACATATTTCAAAGATGAGCCAAAATAATTGAAGAGAATAAAAGTGTTAATGTTTTATGATTCTCAATATTCATTGGAATTTAGATATAATCATTTCAAGGAGATAAAAAATGCTTAAAACGATACGTTCCAAAATCATTGTAATGATTATTGTATTTTTATTGGCTCTTCTAGGAATGGTACATTATAATTTGGCAAGTGGTTTTGATAATATTACTAAAGTGAGCTCTACAAACGAACTTCATCAGTTGAATGCAATGCTTTTTGAAGGTTTGAAAGTTGCAATGAATACGGGAGACCCAGAAGTTATTGGTAATTTTATTAAAGGTTCTAAGCAAGTATCAGGTATTACAAATATGGAGGTTTTTCCATCTCAAGCAATTATTGAGTTGATGGGATTAAAAAAATCCTATACAACAATTCCGGAAATTTTGGAAGTTTTTAAAAGCAAAAAGGAATTTATCAGAATTTACAAAACAGAGAAAGACCAAGGCTATTTAATGGCAAAACCAATCATCGCAGAAGAGGCTTGCTTGATGTGCCACGCAACTTCACAAGTGGGCGAAGTGTTAGGAGTAGCTGAAATGCAAATTTCAAGTCAAGAATTAATAAACCATTCAAACACAATTCAGATAAAGATTATTTTTTGGATGATAAGTGTTAGCATTATTGCTTTGCTTGTGCTGTTCTTTTTGTTTAATCGTTGGGTATTTAATCCTATTTCAAATCTTGCCAGTGTTGCTTATGACCTTTCGCAAGGAGAAGGTGATTTAACAAAACGTTTGCCTATTAGAAACGAGGATGAAATTGCCAAAGCAAGTTCTTATATTAATGATTTTATTCAAAAAATTGATGACACAGTTGCAGATGCTAAAGATACAAGTCATCAAAATATTTTAAAATCTACCCAGCTTTCTAATGCCTCAAAGGAAATTGATGAGCGTATTGAATGTCTAGTGCAAATTGTGAAGCAAAGCACAAGTCTTGGTAAAAATATTGAATTAATGTTGAATGATTCTATGTCTTTAGTGCAAAAAAGCACTCACGACATTCAAGAATCTGCTGGTCATCTATCTAAAACAAA
>NZ_CANBCA010000023.1 GCF_947367035.1 uncultured Helicobacter sp. | reverse complement strand
CAATGCAGAGAGGGAGGGGGAGAAGTTGCTTAAGATTTTGGAGGAAGTGCTGGGGTGAATCCTATTAAGATTGTAACAATTCTAGGGGCTAGACCGCAATTTGTCAAAGCGGGCGCATTAAGCCGTAAGCTTAAAACAGAAAAAGAGATAGAGGAAATCCTTGTGCATACAGGGCAACACTATGATAATGCAATGAGTGAAGTTTTTTTTAATGAGTTGCAACTTCCTAAACCACAATATAATCTTGCTTTGGGTGGTTTGTCTCACGGCGCAATGACAGGGAGAATGATAGAAAAGATAGAAGAGATTTTAAACCAAGAAAAACCACATTTTACTTTGGTTTATGGTGATACGGATTCTACTTTGGCAGGGGCATTAGCAAGTGTTAAGTTACAGATTCCTATTATTCATATTGAAGCAGGTTTGAGAAGCTTTAATAATGCAATGCCAGAGGAGATTAATCGCATACTAACCGATAGAATTTCCAAGATTTTGTTTGTCCCGACAACAAATGCAATGCAGAATCTAAAAAACGAAGGCTTTTTAAACTTTGATTGCAGAATCATTCAAAGCGGGGATATTATGCAAGATGTTGCCTTGCACTATGCGCAGTTTGCTAAAGCTCCTGCTATGGATTTGTCCAAAGAGTTTGCATTATGCACAATTCATCGCGCAGAAAATACAGACTCCATTCATCGTTTGCAAGAGATTTTTGCTGGTTTAAGTGTGATTGCAAAACAAATCCAAATCATTTTGCCTTTACACCCAAGAACTCGTAAAATCTTAGAGCAAAATCATATTGTAATTCCACAAGGGATAGTGGTTGTTGCTCCGTTAGGGTATCTTGAAATGATTTGGCTTTTGCGCTTTTGTAAAATGGTTTTAACCGATAGTGGAGGCTTACAAAAGGAAGCTTACTTTTTCAAAAAACCTTGTTTGGTCCTACGAAATGAGACGGAATGGATAGAGTTAATAGAAAAAGGATATAACGTGATTGTAGGAGCAAATAAAGAAAAAATCATTCAAGGTTTTTTAAAAATAGCCGATAATAGTTCAATGGAATTTTGCAGGACACTCTATGGTGAAGGTAAGGCGGCAGAAATTATCATACAAACAATCAAAGAAGAAGTTTGTAAGAAACTCTATTAAAGGAGATGGAATGAAAAAGTTTGGCTTAATTGGTGCGGCAGGTTACATTGCTCCGCGACATTTAAGGGCAATCAAGGAGACAGGAAATACTCTTTTATGCGCATTAGACCCTTATGATGGTGTGGGAATTATGGATAGTTATTTCCCAGAGGCTGACTTTTTTACAGAATTTGAACGATTTGATAGGTATATAGACAAGTTGCGTCGTAAGGGAGAGGGGCTAGATTTTATTTCTATTTGTTCTCCAAACTATCTGCACGATAGTCATATTCGTTTTGGACTTAGAAACAATGCAGATGTGATTTGTGAGAAGCCCCTAGTGTTGAATCCTTGGAATTTAGAAGCATTAGAGACGATTGAGAAAGAAACGCAAAGAAAAGTTTATAATATTTTGCAGTTGCGGCTACACAAAAGTATCCTTGCATTAAGAAGAAAGATTCAACAATCTTTGCAAAAAGAACCTAATAAAGTTTTTGATGTAGATTTAACTTATATTACTTCAAGAGGAAAATGGTATTTCATCTCGTGGAAAGGTGATGTGAGTAAAAGTGGTGGAGTAGCTACGAATATTGGAGTGCATTTTTTTGATATGCTACTTTGGATTTTTGGTGCAGTGCAAAAAAGTCAAGTGCATTTGCTAAATGCCCAAAGCGCAAGTGGAATCTTAGAACTTCAACGCGCATGCGTGCGCTGGTTTTTATCCGTGGATTCTACAACACTACCAAAAGAGGCATTAGAGCAAAACAAACGCACTTTTAGACTAATTAGTATTAATGGGGAATCTGTAGAGTTTAGTGAGGGATTTACCGATTTACATACACAAAGTTATTGTGATATTTTAAAGGGGGGAGGCTTTGGATTGCAAGATGCAAAGCCTTCTATCCAATTAGTGCATCAAATCCGAAATAGTGAGATTCTAGGCTTAGTTGGAGATTATCATCCCTTTTGCAAAATGACATCAAAATAATTCAGTTAAAGGAAAGATTATGCAAAAACCTCAAAAAATTGGTATTATTACCTACCAAGCACCTCATTTAAAAACAGAGCAAGTTCTAAATCAACTTTTATTAAATTCTAATTTTGCGGGGGGGGGGGATTTTGATATATGCTTTACCTTTTAAGCTAAAAGCCGAACGAGCGGTATTGTTTGCGCATAGACCAAAGCAGAGTGAAGCAGTGAGTGCAAAAGAAATTGCGCAACAATGGAAAATTCCCTATAAGATTTGTGCAAGTGATACCGAGATTCCAAATGAATGCGATATTTATCTCATTACAGGGTGCGGAATCGTGTCTAAAGAGTGTTTAAAAGGCAAAAAGATTCTAAATGCACACCCCGGAATTATCCCAAATAGTCGTGGATTAGATTCTTTTAAATGGGCAATTTTAGAAGATAGAATGCTTGGAGTTACCCTGCATTTCATTGATGAAAAGGTGGATTGTGGAGAGATTGTTGCTATATCGCCTACGCCTGTGTATCCAAGTGATACCTTGCATACACTTGCGAGACGACATTATGAAAACGAAATTACAATGCTTATAAATTTTGAATCTCATTTACGAAGCCCTAAGAATCCCTTTCGTGAGATTCCTTTAGCTCCAACATTAAAGCAAATGAATCCTATGCAGGAGAAAGCAATGTTAGAACATTTTGTGGAGTATAAAGAAAAAATGTGCAAGAGAATGTAAAGAGGATAAGATGGAATATTTTGCTCACGAGAGTGCCGTGATTGATACAAATGTAAAAATTGGCAAGGGTTGTAAGATTTGGCATTTTAGCCATATTTTAAGCGGAAGTGTGATTGGGGAGAATTGTTCGTTTGGGCAAAATTGCGTGGTGGGTCCAAATGTTAGAATCGGAAAGGGCGTGAAAGTACAAAACAATGTGAGCATTTATGAGGGTGTAGAATGTGAAGATGATGTATTTTTAGGACCTTCAATAGTTTTTACTAATGTCATCAACCCGCGTAGTTTTATCAATCGCAGGGAGGAGTTTCAGAAAACTTTGCTTAAAAAGGGTTGTTCTATCGGAGCAAATGTTACGATTGTTTGTGGAATCACAATCGGGGAATATGCGCTCATTGGTGCGGGAGCGGTTGTCGTGCGTGATGTGCCTGCCTTTGCACTTGTAGTTGGGAATCCTGCAAGGCAGATAGGCTGGGTGGATAAGGCAGGATTGCGTTTGGAGTTTGATAAAAACGGAATCGCACAAGATAGCTACGATAAGACGAAATATAGATTAAATCATTTTACTTTGGAGGTATTGAATGAAAATTGATTTTGCAAATTTAAAAGAATCCCATAAAGCACATCAAGCAGAGATTGAAGAGGCGGTTTTAAGAGTATGCAGAAATGCGCAATTTATTATGGGAAGTGAGGTAGAATCCCTAGAGAAAGAATTAGCGGAGTTTGTTGGCGGAGGCTATGCGGTGAGTTGTTCTAGCGGAAGTTCCGCGCTACTCCTTGCACTAATGGCTTTAGGAATCAAGGCGGGAGATGAAGTAATTACCACTCCTTTTACTTTTATCGCAACTTCAGAAATGATCGCTTTTTTGGGGATTAAGCCTGTTTTTGTGGATATATCTTTGGAGGATTATAATCTGGATTGTGATAAGATTGAGGAAGCAATCACTCCCAAGACAAAGGCGATTTTAGCCGTTAGCCTCTATGGACAGCCACCAAATCTACAAACGCTTGAATCTATTTGCGAACAAAGGAATCTTAAGCTAATCCTTGATGGCGCACAAAGCTTTGGTGCGGAATTTTTAGGACGTAAGGATTCTACATTTGGTGAGATTGCCACGACAAGTTTTTTTCCTGCTAAACCTTTGGGTTGTTATGGAGATGGAGGAGCAGTTTTCACTCAAGAGGAGAGTTTGGCAAAGAGAATCGCAAGTTTGCGATTACACGGAGAAAAGTCAAGATATATGCATCAATACATTGGGATTGGTGGGAGACTAGACGCATTGCAGGCTGCAGTTTTAAGGGTTAAGTTAAAGTATTTTGCGCAGGATATTGCAGCAAGGAACAAGATAGCCAAACTTTATAATTATTACTTAAACGATGCAAATGTCGTGATTCCTAGTGTTTTGGAGGGGAGAAGTAGCGTTTTTGCGCAATACACGATTCGGGTTAAGAATCGTCAGATGTTACAAGAGAGATTAAAAGATAATGGAATCCCAAGTGCGATTCATTATCCTTTGGGCTTGCATTTACAACAATGTTTTGCGCCTTTGGGTTATAAGCTAGGTGATTTTCCTAATGCAGAATTAGCAAGCAAGGAAGTTTTAAGTTTGCCAATGAATCCTCATTTGAGCGAATCACAAATAGAGCAAATTGCGCAAGTAGTGAAAGAGGGAGCTAAATGAAAGTATTGATTTATGGTTATGGTTGGAGTGGGCAGAGTGCATTAAGCTTATTTGGTGCGCTTGGATTTGAATGTTATGTGGTTGATGAAAAACTAGATACCGATACAATTGTAGATAAGCGATTTATTGCGCTAAAAGAAGCTTTGTCTCAATCTTTTGATTTGATTTTGGTTTGTATTGTTAATGAGGAAGTTGCAAGAGAAGTCGCAAAAAAACTCTATAAACAAGGAATTTCAAAGGATAGAGTTAGATATTTTCAAACCTATTCATATCAAGAAAAAATGTCTAGAATGTTAAAACACTTTTTTGGGAGTGCAGAAGAAGTTTTGCAAGATTGCTTGAGCGAATCTCTTACAATGCCGCTTTTGCATTCTAAGATTCTAGCTTTGCAAAATGCGTATTTTAAGGATAAGAGAGATTCGGCAGAATCTCTTGCGCAATGGGGGGATAAAATTCGTGCGAAATTCCCTAATCAAAGTATTTTTTCAATGCTTTATACTACTTCTATTGCACAAAAAAGTCTTGGACATATTGCTTATCCCGGTTTTAATATTATTCCCTCACAAGATAAAACAGAGGATAAGAACTTCTATTTTATTCAAGAGGTGGATTTTGAGTCTTTAAAAAATCGTCCCAAAGATGTAAAATTAATAGCTTGTTTTGGTAATAGTGCATTGCGCACAGAGTATTTGCCGCTTGAAAATACTATCACATATTACTTGCAAAAGCATCTAGGAAGTGAAAAGTTTATTGTTGTTAATTTCGGGGTTTCAGGATATACGACTTATGAGCAGATAATGCTATACAATGCCCTGATTTATCCACTGAAACCAGAGATTGTTTTGTCCTTTTTTGCGGGAACAGATTTTAGGATAAGCTATGTTTGTTGTGATTATTTGTTAAAGAAGCATAATATTATCTATTCGCCTTATTTTAACGAAAGACCCTATAAGATTTTTGCGAATAGTGATTTGCCTTTGTATTGTGAGCTTGGAACAAGCAATAAGGTAAATCCCGCCATTCAAGACAAAGAAATTATTGGAGCAATTTTGGAACGTTTGGAGCAATTTTACTTGCAAGTTGTGCGGGGGGGGGGGGCAATTCCTTGCCTTTATCCAGCCTTTACTTCCTTGCAAGTTAGAATGGAGCAAAGAAGAGAGAGAAATGCGAGCTAAAGAAAAGAAGCATTTAAGCAATGTTGCAGCTTATCAAAATAGAATTATTGATACCTTAGTTCCGAAGTTAGTGGAGAGTTTAAATAGGGAAATTAAAGCAAATGCTTATGATTTTGTCTATGATTTAAACGAAATCATTAGGGATTCTAAAGAATCACTTTTTACAAACCATTGGATTCATTGTAATGCAAGAGGTAATGAAATTTGTGCAGAATATGTTTATAAAATTTTACAACAGCGAGGAATCCTAAACTAATGTGTAGTATTTGCGGAGGGAATTATGCGCTAGAGGTGGTGCAAAAGGCTTCGGAGAGTATGCAACATAGGGGACCAGATTTTAAAGGTAGCTTTAGTGATGAGAAATTTTCTTTTGCACATAATCGCCTAAGCATTATTGATTTGGATTCTGTTGCCAATCAGCCCTTTACCTCTCCTTATTGTCCGCATTTGCTACTTGTATTTAATGGCGAGATTTATAATTATTTAGAGATTAAAAAGGAATTAGAGGAATTAGGGATTCCATTTTTTACCCATAGTGATACAGAAGTCTTGTTACACTCTTTTGCCACTTGGCAAGAGGAAGCGTTAAAAAAATTCAATGGAGATTTTGCGTTTTGTATTTATGATAAACGCGATTCCTCCCTCTTTTTGGCGCGCGATAGATTGGGTAACAAACCCTTGTTTTATGCACTAAAAGGAGAGAAAATATTTTTTGCTTCCGAGATTAAGGCGTTTTTGGCTGTGGAATCCTATGCCTTTGATTTGGAGGAAGTTGCCAAATGGTTGCTTTTTAGCAATGGAGATTCCAAAAAGAGTATTTATCAAGGAATCTTAAACTTTCCTCCCGCGCATTTTGCGCATTTTAAGCCTAACGATAGAGAGTTGAAGCTTCAAAAATATTGGGATTTTGAGCCAGATTTTGAGGCGATTCAGAACGTGCCAAGTGATGAGAAAACCCTACAAAATGCGCTAGAGGAGTTGGAATCCCTACTAAAAGATGCAACAAAGATTCGTTTGCGCTCTGATGTTCCGCTTGCTCTTTGTGTTTCAGGCGGGATTGATAGCTCTATTTTAGCGTATTTTGTGAAGCAATCGGAAGTGGATTGCCACTATTTTGGGCTAAATTTTAAGGAAGATACGCAAAATGATGAGAGTGTGTATATCCAGCAACTTGCAAAAGATTTGGGGATTGAAGTAGAGCTGATTAGTCCAAACTTAGATTCTATTCAAAAAGACTTCAAATTTTTGTGCTATGTCCAAGATGAGATTTTTCGCAGTTTTTCTATCTATTCCCAAGCGTTACTTTTTAAATCCATTGCTCCTTATTGTAAGGTAAGTCTTGGGGGGCAGGGCGCAGATGAGCTTTTTGGCGGGTATTATCATCATATAGGACGCTATGTTTTTGCGCACTTTGAGGCTTTTAAGGAACGCGTGAATCTCTATGGAAACGTGGCATTTCAAGAATACAACTTCGGGCTTAAATGCGCATTGGATACAAATTTGAAGTTAAAATTGTTTCAAGAGGATAATATTCAAGCCATAGAGAAGTTGCGAAGTTTGGGATTTCCAATCCCAACATTAGCGAATCTCTTAGAGCGATTTTTACCAGACTTTTCTAAAGGACTTTGGCTTGATATGATTCAATTTAATCTCCCCAATCTCTTACGCTATGAAGACCGCAATGCGATGGCGTTTGGGATTGAGAATCGCACACCTTTTACAGATTTTCGTGTGGTGGAGTTTGCCTTTAAAATTGCAGAATCTTTTAAAGTGCAAAAAGGATATAGCAAGTATCTTTTGCGCTTACTCTTAGAAAAGCTTGGGAGCAAAAGTCTTGCTTGGAGGAGAGATAAGATAGGGTTTAGTGCGCCCGAGTTTTGCTTAATGCAAACTTTAGGATATAATGCAACCTCACTTTTGGATATTCGTTTGGCAATTTTTGAAACTTTAAAGGGTAGATTATGATTTGGATTGATGTCGCAACCCCCAAATATGCAATGTTTTTTAGTGTGATGATTAAAGAATTGCAAAAAAGAGGGCATAAAGTGTTTGTAACTACGCGCTACGCGCCTCATTATACCGAGGCTAAGGAGATTTTAGAGCTACACAAGATTCCACATACTGTGCTTGGAGAATATGGCGGGGCAACTTTGCTAGAGAAGTTTCAAGCAAGAATATTCCGACAAAAAGAGATTTTGGATTTATTTAAAGTGCAGGGCGTTCCTAGATTACTAATCTGTGGTGCAGTCGTGGATAGTGTGCAAGTAGCGTATGGAATCGGGATTCCGGTGGTAAATATTTATGATACACCTGCATTTACAAAACCTGGTGATGAGGAATGTCCGCGTGAATTAACCGCAGTTGCAAGGCTGACTTTGCCTTTTTCTAGGCTTTTTTTCTATCCATTTATTTTCCCAAAAGAGCTTATGTTGCGTTTCGCACTAGATGAATCCCAAATCGTGCCTTATCCTTTTATTGATGTGGCTTTGTGGATAAATGCGATTCAAAAGGAATCCAAAAATGACTTTAGAATCCGCTATGGGTTAGACACGACAAAACCCACGATTCTTGTGCGTGAAGAGGAATACAAAGCCCATTATGTTAAAGAGCAAATCCCTGTGATTTATCAAGTGATTCCTCTGCTCAAAGAGGCAATGAATGCCAATATCGTGATTATGCCAAGATATGAAAAAGACAGGTTAAAAAGGGATTTTGGAGGAATCGCTACCATTTTGGAAGAGAAGCTAAAGCCAGAGGAATTTTATCCTTTTATTGACTTATTTATCGGTGGAGGGGGAACGATGAATCTTGAGGCGGTTTGTTATGGGATTCCGACCATCTCTACGCGTTCTCTTTGGTTGATTCACGACCAATATTTAATTAAACATAAACTGATGTTTTGGAGTCAAGATTGCGAGGAAATTGTGCGAATTGCTAAGGAAAATTTAGGCAAAAAAATAGAATCGCAAAGCTATTTTGTGCAAGGGGATTGTAATTTTAATGTGATGATTGACACAATAGAATCTAGGATTTTAAAGGAGAAAAAATGTTAGGTGTGGCATTGCTTGGTTGTGGGAGAATTGCGGTGCGCCACGCGCAACTTTTAAGCAGTGGCGAGATTACAGGGGCTAAGCTCGTAGCCGTGTGCGATATTAATAAAAGCGGTGCGGAAACTTTTGGGACAAAATACAACGTACCTTATTTTACAAATTTAGATTCTATGATGGAAGAGTGTGGTGATAAAATTGATATAGTCTCTATTCTCACGCCTAGTGGAACTCACGCACAAAACACCTTAGAAGTTGCACCCTATAAAAAGCATATCATCGTAGAAAAGCCTATGGCTTTAACTTTGGAGGACGCCGATAAGATGATAGAATCTTGCGATAAATTTGGGATTCGTCTTTTTATTGTCAAGCAGAATCGCTACAATTTGCCCGTGCAAAAATTGCGTGAAGCCCTAGAAGCTGGGCGGTTTGGAAAAATCGTTATGGGCAGTGTGCGGGTGCGTTGGTGTCGGGATAATGCGTATTATAAGCAGGATTCGTGGCGCGGCACTTGGGCGCAAGATGGGGGAGTTTTTACGAATCAAGCAAGTCATCATATTGATTTGTTAGAATGGATGCTAGGCGATGTAGAAAGCGTGTTTGCAAAAAGTCGCACTGCATTAAGTGATATAGAGACAGAGGATACAGGGGTTGCAGTGTTGAGGTTCAAGAATGGAGCTTTGGGTGTGATTGAGGCGACAACTGCTACGCGCCCAAAAGACTTGGAGGGGAGTTTGTCTCTTTTAGGAGAGTTTGGGAGTGTAGAGATTGGAGGTTTTGCAGTTAATGAAATTAAACATTGGAACTTCACAAAGCCCATAGAATCCGATAAGGAAATAATGGAAAAATATTCCGTAAATCCCCCGAATGTGTATGGGTTTGGACATAAGGAGTATTATTTGCACGTGGTAGATTCCATTTTAAATGGCACAAAGGCTTTGGTTGATGGACTAGAGGGACGCAAAAGCTTAGAACTCATTATCGCAATGTATGAATCCATAGAGACAGGCAAGGAAGTATTTTTACGATTCCACCCAGAGAAATGTAAATTAGGACATAAGGAATGAAAAAAGTCATATTTTTAGGCGCAAAGGAAATTGGCGGAAAGTGTTTGCAAGAATTGTTTGCTAGGCAAGATGCGTTAGATTTTATGCTTCTTGCAGTAGGAACATCTCCTAGAGGACAAGTGGTAAAAGAGTTTTGCACACAACATAAAATCCCTATTATTGCGAGTCTGGACGAACTTTTTAAACTAGATTTTGATATACTTTTCTCTGTGCAGTATCACCAAATCTTAAAGCCACAGCATATTTTTTGCGCTCAAGAGATTGCTTTGAATCTCCACCTAGCACCTTTGCCAGAATATAGAGGGTGCAATCAATTTTCTTTTGCTATTTTAAACGAGGATAAGGAGTTTGGTGTAAGTATTCATCAAATGGACGAAGGGATTGATAATGGTGCGATTGCTTTTCAAAAGAGGTTTAAAATCCCTAAAAACTGCTTCGTAGAGGAGCTAGTAGAGTTGGCAAATACTTATGGAGTAGAGCTATTTTCTGAAAATTTAGAAAAAATGATTAAAGGAGATTATCAGCTAATCCCTCAAGATTCCATTTTCTCGCCTCGTAGAGAGTTTCATAAAAGAATAGAAATAGAAAGCTTAAAGCATATCAGGCTAGAATCTTGCGGGGGGGGGGGCTTTAATTGAAAAAATCATTCGTGCCACCGCAATGCCCGGATTTGAACCGCCCTATTGTTTCATCGGGGGCAGGAAATTTTACTTTATACAAGAGCAAAATAAGGGAGGTGAAAATGGGGGCTGATGTCAAGATTGTAGAGCCTTGCAATCTTTATGAATGTGAGCTTGGAGATGAGGTGTTTGTAGGTCCTTTTGTAGAGATTCAAAGCAATGTGAAAATTGGCAAAAGAAGCAGAATCCAAAGCCATAGTTTCATTTGCTCACTCGTGGATATAGGCGAGGATTGCTTCATAGGACACGGGGTAATGTTTATCAATGATTTATTTAAAGAGGGCAAACCAGCAGGTGGGGATTCTACAAAATATAAAGAAACAAAAATCGGGAATCGTGTGAGTATTGGTTCTAATGCAACGATTTTACCGGTAGAGATTTGTGATAATGTGGTGATTGGTGCAGGAAGTGTGGTAACAAAAAACATCGTCCAAAAGGGGATTTATGCAGGGAATCCCGCACAATTCATTCGGGAATTATAAAGGAAAAAGATGAGATTTGAAGAGATTACAAGCAAAATAGAATCGTATCGTGAAAGCTTAAAACGGCAAAAAACTTTGATAGAGGTCGTAGATTTTGGCGCAGGAAAGCCAGAGGAAAAGCGCACAAAGGAACAAATGGAAGCAGGCGTTACACTAGAGATTCCGCTTTGTGAATTGGCAAAGATTGGTGTCAAACGTGAAAAAGCGGAAGTGATTTTTAAAATTTTTAACGATTTATTGCCGCAAAAAATCTTGGAACTTGGAACTTGTTTAGGATTTTCTAGCTCTTATATGGCGTATTTTGCGCCAAATGCTCAAATTTGGAGCATTGAGGGAAGCCCAAATGTCGCACAAATTGCTAAAGAAAATCATCAACATTTTGATTTGAAAAATATTGAAGTTTTTATCGGACGCTTTGACAAGGTTTTGCCAAGTCTCTTAGAAAAAATCAAGCTCCTTGACTTTGCTTTTATTGATGGACATCACAATAAAGAAGCTACGATTACTTATTTTAAACAAATCCTTCCCTTTATGAAGCGGGGGGGCGTTATGCTCTTTGATGACATTGCTTGGAGTAGAGGAATGCAAGAGGCGTGGAAAGAGATTTTGGAATCCCATTGCTACACAAAAGCGCAAGAGTTTGGCGAGGTTTGGAAAATGGGGGCATTATGGCTATAAAATTCTTAGACTTAAAAAAACAATATTTGGGCATAAAAGGTGAAATAGAAACTGCAATTTCAAGTGTGGTGGAGAGTGGTGCGTTTGTGGGTGGCAGTGAGATAAGCGCATTTGAGGAGGAGTTTTCGGAGTTTTTGGGTGGTGGTGTGCGCACTCTTTGTGTGGCAAATGGCACAGACGCGCTAGAAATTGCGATAGAATCTCTTGCCTTGCCCAAAGATTCTGTGGTGCTTGTGCCTGCAAATACCTTTGCGGCGAGTGCGGAAGCAGTTGTGCGCAATGGCTTAAAGCTGCAATTTGTGGATTGTGGGGCGGATTATACAATGGATTTAGCAGATTTACGCGCAAAAATCACTCCACAAACCTCTGCAATTCTTATGGTGCATTTGTATGGACAGAGTGCGAGGATAGAGGAGATTTTGGAGATTGCAAAGGAAAAGAATCTCCACGTGATTGAAGATTGCGCCCAAGCACACGGAGCGAAGTTTAAAGGGCAGTGTGTGGGGAGTTTTGGAGATATTGCCGCCTTTAGTTTTTATCCGGGCAAGAATCTAGGAGCTTATGGAGATGGCGGGGCGATTGTAAGCCGCGATTCCGCACTTTTGCAAAGATGTGAGGAGATTGCTCATCACGGAGGATTGAAAAAATACGAGCATAGAATTGTAGGGAGAAATTCGCGACTTGATAATCTCCAAGCGGCGATTTTGCGTGTGAAATTGCGGCACTTAACAGCTTGGAATGCTAGACGCAGAGAGGTAGCAAAGCTCTATTTTGAGGGATTCAAAGACTGCAAAGCAATAAGATTACCACAGGTTAAGGAACCTTGCGAATGTGTGTGGCACTTGTTTGTGATTCGGGTTAAGAATCGCGAAGCAGTGATGACGTATTTGAGACAAAAAGGTATTGAATATGGGCTACATTATCCGATTGCTTTGCCAAATTGCCCTGCCTTTAGTTATCAACCCTATGTTGTGGAGTCCCCCACACCCAACGCTTCTGTGTGGCAAGAGGAGATTCTATCCCTTCCAATGGGGGAACATTTGAGTGACGAGGAAATAAAAGAAGTGATTAAAGCAGTCAAGGACGCAGTATGTGGGTGAAAAATGGCAAAGGGCTTGTGCTGTGGCTTTGTGGCTTGGCAGGAAGCGGGAAAAGCACGATTGGTAAGGCGTTGTATGAGAGGATTAAGCAAGAGATTCCCAATATTGTGTATTTAGATGGCGATGAGTTGCGCGATTTACTTGGGCATTACGCTTACGATAAACAAGGTCGGATTGAAGTTGCACTCAAGCGTTCGGCTTTTGCGCATTTTCTAAGCTCGCAGGGTTTGGTGGTAGTGGTAACTACGATTTCGCTTTTTGATGAAGTGTATGCTTATAACCGCAAGACTTTGCAAAATTATTTAGAAATTTATATAGAATGTTCTATGGAGGAGCTGCAAAGGCGCGACCAAAAGGGACTTTATAGCGGTGCGCTTAAAGGAGAGATTCAAGATGTCGTAGGGGTGGATATTCCATTTGTTAAGCCAAATGCGAATATAATCTTGCCCAATGATACTCCAAAGGATTTAGAACAAAAGGTGCAGAGTATCTTAAATCAAATCAAAGAAAAAGGAAGCAAATGAAACAAGGTGATTTTACACAAGTGGCGAAGCATTATCATAATCGTCCGGCATATAGCCCGATGTTGTTAGAAAAGCTGATTGCTTGTATCAATGATGAGCAAAAAAATCTCAAAGATTTGCAAATCGTAGAAGTGGGCGCAGGGACAGGCAAGCTTACCAAAATGCTAAGTGAGTTTGGAATGCAAGTCTTAGCCGTAGAGCCAAATGATGAGATGAGAGAAGAGGGCATCGCCTATACCAAAGACACAAATATCAAATGGCAAAAAGGAAGTGGCGAGGAAACAGGCGTGCAAAGTGGAATTGCTGATTGGGTAATTATGGCGAGTAGCTTCCATTGGACTGACCCTAAGAAATCTTTGCCCGAGTTTGCGAGAATCTTAAAAAATTCTGCGGCTCAAAATGGCTCTGCCCATACTTCTACCCACAATACTTCTGCGGGGGGGGGGGGCTTACTTCACAGCTATATGGAATCCTAGAAATATCCTAGAGGGTTCAGTATTCTATGAAATTGAACAAGAGATTAAGAATATTGTTCCAGAGCTTGCTAGAGTGAGCAGCGGGACGCAAAATGTCAAAAAATGGGAGGAAATCCTCGTCTCCACAGGGGATTTCACAGACTGCTTTTTTATGGAGTGCGATTATATAGAGATAATGGACAAGGCGCGTTATCTTGGAGCGTGGCATTCTGTAAATGATATACAAGCCCAAGCAGGGGAGCAAAGATGGAAAAAGATTTTGGAAATGATAGAATCCAAAATCTCACATTTACAAACTTTAGAGATTCCTTATAAAATTCGCGCTTGGACGGCTAGAAAGTCCAGCAAAGGAGGCTCTAGGGCGTAATTCTTTATTCTTTTTCTTTTGCATTGGGCAACATAATAAGGAAACAACAATGCAAGAGAATAAGACAAGAATAGTAGAACAAGTTTGGGATTACACCAAACACGCGAAGTATTACAGCTACCGCCCGAATTATGCGCCCAAAACGATTGATATGCTTATCACTTTGGCTAGCGGAGAAAAAGCGGGCAATTTGAAAGTCGCAGATATTGGCGCAGGGACAGGAAATTTAAGCATTATGCTTTTAGAGAGAGGTTGTGAAGTGGTGAGTGTAGAGCCAAATGACGCAATGCGTGAAATTGGCATTGAGCGCACAAAAGGCGCAAAAATTGAGTGGGTAAGGGCTACGGGCGTGGATTCTACATTACAAAGCGGGAGTTTTGATTGGGTAACCTTTGGCAGTAGCTTTAATGTAATGGATAGGACAGAGGCGTTAAAAGAAGCCCATAGATTGCTTAAAGGCAATGGATACTTTTCGTGTATGTGGAATCATAGAGACTTAAACGACCCCATTCAGCAAAAGGCAGAGAATGCGATTCTCTCCATAGTGCCAAACTATACAAGAGGTGTGAGACGCGAAGACCAACGCCCAATTATTGAAGCACACAAAGAGCTTTTTGATAATATTATCTACATTGAAGAGGATTTTTACTTTCACCAAAGTTTGGAAAACTATATTTTAGCGTGGCAGAGTGTGAAAAATCCTTATTGGGATTTAGAGACCAAAGAAGGGCAAGAGATTTTTGATAAAATCACTGCAAAAATGCGAGAAGTTCTCCCTCAAGAATTTGACATCAAATACACGACGCGTTGCTGGAGTGCAAGAAAAGTAGGGTAAAATTAAGGAAGTAAAATGGGTAAAAGCAAAACATTTGAGATATTAAAGCAAAGTGGCGTATTAAATGCCTTAAGATATGTGGCAGATAAAAAGGCGCATAAAGGCAGAATTTACGCACTGCTTCAAAAACTACTAATGCTTCTTACCCTCTATTGCCTTGATAAACCCCGCGCGTATGAGATTTACCGAGCTTTAAGGAGATATAATATTTGTGTTGCTGATTTTTCATTTCTTTCATATTTTGCCAAAGAATACGACAATGTAAAGCAGTGGCTAGAATCTAAGGAATTTAAAGAGACTTATATTCTGCCCCCCCCCCCCATTATACACTTATCCTCCGCTGCTTAATCCTAAAGAAATAGATTACACAGACATTCCCCCCGAATTTGCGTGGAAGTTAAATATTCCTTTGCCGCCTTATTATCAGTTCCTCTATTTTGGTAGCCACGCCACAGGTAACACAGGATTAGAGAATCTTATCCAAAGATGCGGGGGCTTATCTTATTATCAAGGCGATGTAGATGTAGAGGATAGGGCAAAAGCAGCGTATATTACATTATTTACTTTAATTATGGAGCATACAGATTTGCAAGATTATTTTAGCTATATTGCATTAAGAAACTATATACCGCATAATAAAAAAGAAAATGGAGAAAAACTCTGCGCGCTTATTCCCAATACTCCCTCTATTTACCTTGTCCGAGACCCAATTAGTGCATTAAAGAGTGCTTGTTCTTTAACTCCTTGCAGAGAAGTATATGTAGAGATGAAAAAGCTTGTCAATCCAGAGGATTTATTGCATTTTTTGCAAAATAGAGGCAAGGGAGATAAAGAGGATTTAAGAATCGAAGAGACAGATACTTTTGCGCATTTAATGGAGTATTTTATTAAAGACATTTATTATTGTTTTCACGATACGCAGCTTTGGGATTTTCTAGTCAATTTTAAGGAGAGTATAATACTTGATATGGCTGAAATAGTAGGTGATAGGGCATTTGAGACAATTTATACTCTAGCTAAGCAGCTTCATTTCCCTCCGCCAAAGCCCGAAGATAAAGAGATATTTGCAATGGGTATATCGGAGTATCAAACGATTTTGCCCCTTACTTTGGAGTTTAAAAGCCACAATCAAGTGATTGCCATTACTCTAATGGATAGGGTATTTTGTATGGATAAGAGAAAATATATCTTTGATTATAATTCTCAAAGAGGGTTAAGCTATCATAAACAGGCTTTGGAGGAGAATGCAAATTATAAAGATATTACTTTTTCTCTTTTTGGGCAAACTTGCTTTTATGACAGAATTATTCTTTGCATTCATTCAAAAGATTGGGCAATTCTTTTTGAGAATGAAAATCTCTTAGGGTTGGTTAAAAAGAGATTGTTAGAGATTATCCCACTCTTAGAAAAGCAAAAAGAGATGCAGAATGCTAAAAAACTCACCGAAAAAGACATTTTAGAATATCTCAAATCTCACAAAGATTTATGTCTTGAAGCTAAAGCAGTCTTTGAAAAACATCTCACATTTCTAGCTTCTGTGCGTCCCGACATAATAGAATCTTGGAAGTATTATCAGGAGTTTTTAGCAATGTGTGAGGAGATGAGCTAAATGCTATTCTAGGTGCATTTCTAGCTTCTTTTGCAAATCCTTTGTATTATATATTATTTTGCCCTCCCCATTTTCAAAGCATTCTATTTGTCCTCTTTATTCTCTCAAAAATCCATATTCATAGACTTTGGGTTCTATTCTTTTTGCCAAGTCTTTAAGTGCGGCATTGAGAGTGCCTATCAAGTCTTTATAATAAGAATCTTGCGCTTTTTGCGGTGGATTCATCTTGCCCTTGTCGCTAAAGCCTTGAAAATATGCTTTGATGTCATAAAGGGAGGCGTTGGGATTATAGGTTTTAGAATCCTTAAATTCTTGAGAATGATAATATTTCCAAAGCTCCAATCCCGCCTTGAAAACTTCCTGCGCTTCCTCGCTAAACTCTAGCGGTTTTGTGGGAATGAGGGGCTTAATAATATACAAATCCTCGTTTTTAAAACCTCCTTGCTTTCCTTTTGCTTCTATTTTCTCTTGTGTTTTAGAATCCCTCTTGATTTTGCCTTTGATAAATTTGTGCATAAAATGGCTTTCAAAGGCTTCCTTTGCTTTTACTTCTTTCTCGCTAAAGGGGATAAAGTGATTTACGCCCTCTTTGCTTGTAATGCGATTTTGCCCGTGAAAGAGTGTAAAAGCCAAACAATCGTTTTGAAATGTAGAATCTTTTTGCCATTCCTCATTAGGATAAAGAAATTGGTCGCGGTCGTTTAGCCAAGTGGCAGGGATACAATGGCGCACAGAGAAATACACCGCAAAGGGAATGAGATTGCTTTGGGTAAAATTTAGGCAATATCTTGCTAAAGGACGAGAAAGAATGCAAACTTTTTGTTGATTTTGAAAATCACTAGGATAGTTTGACATCATTCCAAGACTTTGCTCTTGCGTATTTTTAAAACAAACCCACCACTGATTTAGTGATTTATGTTTATCTAATAGAGTATAGAATCTCTTTTTCCCTAAAAATTCTCCATTCCTATCAAAGACATCAAGCTTTTATGGTTTTCATTGTGTCCTCAACAAGTTTTGTAATATTTCGCGTAGTTCCTCTTTTGTGGTTTTGCCCTCTGCCACAGCAACCACAACATCTTCTAGGTTTTGGTAAAAATTCTCTGGCAATATTTTAGGATAATTCATCACAATAAAAGTTCTAGCCACAAGCAATGCGGTGCGCTTGTTTCCATCTAAAAAAGGGTGAAACTTCACACAAGCAAATACAATATGTGTGAGTTTATCTATAAAATTAGGATAATAGTCATCGTTTTGGATTTGTTGCAAAGCGGATTCCAAAAGCTCAATTTGCTGGGGATTCACCCCTTTTAATCCTTGCATTGCTTCTATCATTTGCTGATGCAAAGTCATAACATCTTGAATATTTAGGTATTTCATTTATCTTTTAATCTCTCAAAAACTGCATAATTTTCGGGCAACAAAAAGTCTTTGATTGTCTCCTCAATGTATTTTTGATTATTAGATTCATCATTTTTGGATTCGTATTGTGCGTTAATAGACTTTGAAAATTCCTCAACTTTTGGTAGAAATTTCTCTTCTACATTTTTTAAGATGATTGTCATTTTTGCTCCTTTTGTTTTGTGTCATTATAGCCTATTTCTTTGTTGTTTTCGTCCAAATCCCACACCAAAAAGCCTATGGGAAATTGCCCCTTGACATTATCAAAAGTATCGGCGGGGCATAGAAAACCTGCAAGAAATTTTGCCTTAAAAGTCTCACGAAATTTTACAAAATTACTTGCATTAAGATATTTGAGCGTAGAAAATGCAGCAAGTTTGCAGTTTGGAATCTCCTTGTAAATTCGCATAAAAAACTGCGCAAAGATTTCATTGCTTGCCTTGCCTAGATAGTCTTTAGATTCTATATTAATGCCTTCTACCTTGCCCTTGCCTGTGAGGACTTGATAGGTGGCATTACCCAAGCTTACACCACTTTTGTTTTTGCCTGTCCCTGCTGGTGTTGTGCCTGAAGTCGCCTCCGCATACGGAGGATTGATAAAGATAATAAGCTTTTTACGCTTTGCTTCGTCTTGTAGAATTGCTTGTAAGGATTTGGGCAATTTAGATTCTTGGCAATTTTTGCAAGTAGAATCTAGCTTACCTTTATGGCTCTCGCAAGGCTTATCAAAAAACTCATCATTTAAAAAGTCAAATTGAAAAATATGATTTTGCAAAAGGGATAAGTGTTTATTCTGTGCTAATTCTTGCATAATTTTCACATCTGCCTTATCTAGTGTGGAAGCATAGAGGTTTTGCGATTCTGTGAGATTTGCCAAAAGATTCCCTGTCCCTGCCGCACAATCCCAAATATAATATTCGCTCTGCCAATCCTCTCCTAAGGCTTTTGCAAGATAGCCTTGCGCTTTTAAAACCCAAATTTGCGGGGTAAAAAACGCTCCTTTGCGCTCTCGTATGTCGCTAGGCACAAGCAAATCGCGCCTATCTATAATGTAATCCCAATATTCTTCTTTTGGCGGACGCTCATAGAGATTCCAAAACTCTGTGTGGGCTTTTTGATTGTCCTTAAAGGTAGTTGTTTCATTGATGATTGAACCTATATTTGTTTTTTGTTTATTATACTCATAATAAGTCTTTTTTAGGGCGACAAAAAGCTTATCTTTGATACTCATATTTTCTTCGCTTAGTAAATCTGCAAGATAAAAATCCGCGTCCAAAATCCCCGCATTTTTAGCAAGATTCCAATCAATGCTAATGGAATCTTTTACCTTTGAGAGCCATTTTTGATAGATAAGATTAAAGTTGTTTTTGGTGATTTGGATTTTATGTAAATGCTGATTGTTAAGCGTGAAGTTTTTTTTGATAAACTTTTGCAATTCTTTAGAATCTGTTTTGAAGCTAAATTGCAATTTTTGGGATTCTAAAAGCTCTTTGCTTGTTTGGTAGAGTTGCTTAAACTCCTTAGAATCGTGGTTGCTAGGCGTAACATTCCAATTAAAATCATTTTGATTAAAAATATTCATTATTGCGTGGTAGGGGATAAAGGCGATTTTCTCTGCGTCCAATGCACCTAAAAATAGCGGTGGAAGCTCGTTTTCAAAAGTGCGTTCCTTACCAATGGTTAAGATAAGCTGCACAAAGGATTCTATAATATCGTTTTTGTTGCTCCGCTTTGCCTCTGCCCAAAGGAAGTGAATGTGTTGAAACAAAGTATCACTTTTGTAGGATACGCAAAAATCTATTCTGCCAAGCTGCCTTGTGGTGTCAAACTCTTTGAAAAAATCTTGTGCAACTTTCTTTTCAATCTCTTTTTCTTGGACTTTTAGTGCATACATTTATTTCTCCCAAATAGGCAGTTTAAACACATTTCTACTCCCTTAAACTTTAGATGAGGATTATACCAACAAATCTTAAAAGCACTTCTTAAAATGTATGCGCTTTTGGGCATTGCATAAAGGGCTAAGTTGATAAACCTAAATAAGCAAAAAGCGCAAAATAAAGAATCTTGAAGTAAGTTTAAACTATAATATCGCCTTTATTTTGTAGCATCTAAGGTTTATTATGCAATTATCTTTTCAAACCAAAGCGCGTAATTTGCTAGCTTTACAAAGCATATTAAAGAGTGCAAAAGTCTTGCCCTTAATGCTCACTTCTCTTAAAGAGTTGGAAGCGAATGAGGCGAGGGTATTAGAGGAGATTCAAAAATGCTTCAGCGGTGAAAATGCGTGTGAAAAGCTTATCGTTCGTAGCAGTTCCAAAAGTGAGGATAGTGCGCAAACTTCTAATGCAGGAGCGTTTTTAAGTCTCTCTAATGTAAATGTGGAATCCCAAGCGATTTTAGAGGCGTTGCGCAAAGTTGGGGCGTCTATGCCAAAGCTTGATGATGAGATTCTCATTCAGCCAATGCTAGAGCATATCGCGATGTGTGGTGTGGCGATGAGTGCAGATAAAGATACGCTTGCGCCTTATTATTGCATTGAGTGGGATAAAAGCGGTTCAAATAGTGCGATTACCGATGGAAGCGCCAAAGGCTTAAGCTTTTTTGCTCATAAAGAAGCGGAATTGCCAAAAGATAGCACTTTAAAAGCTATTATTGTAATGCTAAGGGAGTTAGAATCGCTTTTTGACTATAAATTCTTAGATGTGGAATTTGCGATAGATGCTAGCGGGGATTTGTATTGTCTGCAAGTGCGTCCGCTTGTAGTCAAAGATAAGCTCAATCTCTATGAATCCCTGCCATTTAGCGCGCTAGAGAGATTGCAAAAGCGCATTGTGTCTTTGCAGAAGCAAACGCCAGATATTTATGGCAAACGCGCAATTTTTGGTGTAATGCCTGATTGGAATCCTGCCGAGATTTTGGGGTTGAAGCCTAAGCGATTAGCCCTAAGCCTTTATAAAGAAATCATCACGGATAATATTTGGGCATATCAACGGGATAATTATGGTTATCTTAATTTGCGCTCTCACCCGCTAATGCACTGCTTTTTGGGCATTCCTTATATTGATGTGCGGCTTTCTTTTAACTCCTTTATCCCCAAAGCTTTGGATAAAAAAATCGCAAGTAAATTAGTGGATTATTATTTGGATACTTTGGAGGCAAACCCGCATTTCCACGATAAGATAGAGTTTAACATTGTCTTTTCTTGCTATGATTTAAATATCCCTCATAAATTAAAAAGTCTGCTTTCAAAAGGCTTTAATGAAAATGAGATTAAAAGGCTAGAATTTGCACTTTTGGAGCTTACAAATTCTATCATCAATCCCAAAAAAGGCTTGTATATCAAGGATTTAAAAAAGATTGCAAAGTTAGAGCAAATTTACAAAGATTTAGAGGATTCGCACTTGCCGACTTTGGATAAGATTTACTGGCTTTTGGAATCTTGCAAGAGATATGGGACTTTGCCTTTTGCAGGGATTGCAAGGGCTGGGTTTGTGGCGGTTTCTATGCTTAATTCTCTTGTAGAAATTGGATTTTTTAGCTTGGCGGAAAAACAGGCATTTTTAAATTTTCTTAACACGGTGAGCAAGGAGCTAGCCTCAAGTGTTGCCACGCTTACAGAGGAAACAAAAGAGGAGTTTTTAAGCAAATTTGGGCATTTGCGCCCTAGCACTTATAATATCTTAAGTCCGCGCTATGATGAGGATTTTAGAGCTTACTTTGATTTGGGTGCAAGAGAGGGCTTGACATCAAATGAAAGTAATTTTGTGCTTAATGCTAAAAAGCTGCAATCTCTTGATACGCTTTTAAGCGAACACGGGCTAAAGATTAGCGCAAAAGAGTTTTTAGAGTTTTTGAAAAGAGCGATTGAGGGGAGAGAATATGCGAAGTTTGAATTTACTAAACTGCTCTCTCGTGCTTTAAGCCTCATTGGCGAGCTAGGCGTTTATTATGGAATCCCAAAAGAGGAAATGGTGCATTTGGATATTCAAAATATCTTAAATCTTTATGCCTCGCTGTATTCTAAGAATCCAAAGGAAAGATTTTTGGAGGAAATCAAAAGGCATAAGGAGGAATACGCCCTTACCTTAGCTCTCAAACTTCCTATGTTACTTATCAATGCGGAGCAGGTTGTGAGCTTTTTAAGTGCGGAGATTGTGCCAAACTTCATCACGCAAAAGTCGGTAAGTGCGCTCATTAGCGATTTAAGCGATACAGAGTTAGCAGGTAAAATCGTGCTGATTAAATCCGCCGACCCCGGATTTGATTATTTATTTACGAAAAATATTGCGGGATTGATTACTTGCTATGGTGGGGCAAACTCGCATATGGCAATTCGCGCAAGTGAGCTTGGATTGCCCGCAGCCATTGGCGTAGGCGAGGAAAACTTTAGCAAATTTCTAAGCGCAAAGCGCATTAAGCTAGATTGTGAAAGTGGGCAAATCGTAGTCTTATGAAGTTTATTGGTATTACGCAAAGATTGCTAGAAAATACGAGTTATTACGAGGTGCGCGAGGCTTTAAGCGTAGAGTGGGGCGAGTTTTTTAAGGAACATTTGCAGGGCTTTTTGCCTCTGCCTTTAAGCTATGCAATTCCTTTTGGCGTTTATGCGCAATCTCTAGGGGAGAGTTTAGGCGGTGTGATTCTAAGCGGTGGGAATGATTTAAACTCTTTAAATCCTAATCCGCTTTCCTCTATGCGTGATGAATATGAGGCGCAAATACTCACGCATTGTTTGCAGCATAATGTGCCTTTGCTTGGAATCTGTCGTGGTGCGCAGATGATAGCGGAATATTTTGGTGCGAAATTGGAGCTTTTAGAGGGGCATATTGGCAATCATCAAGTTGTAGATATAAGCAGTGGTGAGAAATTTGAAGTCAATTCTTTTCATAACTATGGTATTAGGGCTTTAGGGGATTGCTTAGAGCCTTTGGTGAGGGCAGAAGATAGGAGCATAGAGGCTTTCAAACATAAACATAAGCCTATTTTTGCGATGATGTGGCATATTGAACGAAAAAATGGTATGGAGAAAGATAGAATCTTTCAAGAATGGTTGAGTAAGCTATAAGGAGTAAAGTATGAAAATTTTATATGCGCCAAGCAGTCGGGCAATGAGTGATGATTTGCATAACAATGTGGGTTGCGGGTTTGATGTTTTAGTATGTGAGACTTTGGTAGGTTTAGGGCAAAAGGTATTTTATCTGCCGCACAGCAAGACAGAAAGCAAGGTTAGAGATTCCATTTTGGAGATTTTTGGGGATTCCATTACTTTAACAAAAGCTGTGCCTAAAAGCATAGATGTGTGTGTGAGCGATGTTTCAAGTGTCGCTTTGCAATGTGCTTTATGGACGCGCAATCCTAGTATTTTATGTTTTTTTGGTTTTACGAGTATTTCTTTTCCGCCTAATGATAAATATTTTACTTTAATGGAAGCGGCTACGCATTGCGTGTATTCTCTTAAAGAGTTAAAAGATTCCATTCTTTCTTATCAGACAATCAAGAAAAGCAAGGTGAAAGGAATCCAAGAAGAGATAAATAGGGAGATAATATGAGTGTAGAAGCACAAATTAATCAGTTTATAGCAAGAGCAAAAACTTTCATAGAATCGCGTTTAAGCAAGGAGAAGCCAAATATTTTAGTTGTCTCTTATTATCCTACCTATCGCAAACATTATGGTAGTTTGATTGCCAAATTAAAGAAAAAATATAATGTCCTTACAATAGTAGATAGAGAGCTAGGAGACGACTTTGAAAAAAGTGGGCATTATAATGTTTTTTTTCCTTGGCGCATTATAGAAAATGGACGAACTTATTATCTCAATGCAGATATTCACGGCATTGATTTAATCCTAACTGCCGACCAAGTGGGCTATGATGGGGGCAAGATTGATAGGACATTCTTAAGCACGAGCGCAAAACGCGTTTATTTTCCGCATAGCTTGGTAGAGCAAACAGGAGCTTGTGAAGTGGTGGATTATATTTTAGTCCCTTCAAAAGTCGCAATGCAAGGATTCCAAAAGGCACTACCCAAGAGCAAGGTTAAATTGCTAGAGAGTGGCTATCCTAAGCTAGATAATGCAATTTTTTCCTATGATTACAAGCCAAGCAATACGATTACCTATGCCCCTAGTTTGCGCTATGGCACAGGAAGTAACGCAAACAATAATCTCTTTGCTGGATACGAAAATGCCTTGATAGAATCCCTATTGGATAGCGCAGATTATAATATCTCGTTTCGCGCACACCCAATCAACTTTCAAAACAATCACCCCTTTTACCAACTGATAAAGGCTAAATGGGCGGGAGAGAAGCGCGTGAAGTTTGATGAAGCGTTGGGTAATGCGTTCCATAATTTCAGTGAGTTTTTTATTACCGATACTTCCACAGCGGCTTTTACTTATTCTCTTAGCACTTTGCGCCCTAGCGTATTTTTCGCTCCATTGAAAATGCAAAATCCAATAATGCAATATGCAAACCAAATAAGCGGTGGCGGGGGGGGGGGCATTTGTCGCAGTTTAGCAGAGTTAAAGAAGTGGCTTAAAATGTTAGATTTGCAAAAAGATTCCGCAAGGATAGAGAAGTTTAGGAATGAGAATATTTATAATGTAGGGAGTTCGGAGGAAGTCATAATGGAGCAAATTGAGAAAATTTTACAAGGAAAGCTATGAAAGCATTGATTCTAGCGGCGGGATTTGGTTCAAGGCTAATGCCTCTTACGCAAGAGAATCCAAAGTGTATGGTGGAATATCGCGGCAAAAAGCTCATTGATTATGAAGTCGGGGCTTTAAAAGACGCTGGGATTAAGGAAATTGCAGTGGTGGGCGGATATTTATTTGCAGTTTTAAAAAACTATGTGGAATCGCAATTTAACATAAAAAATATTTATCAAAATCTTGAATTTAATAAAACAAATATGGTGCAAACGCTCTTTTGTGCGAGGGAGTTTATAGAATCTTGTATCACACACAAGCAAGATTTGATTATTTCGTATGCGGATATTGTGTATAGCGCAGAGATTGTGCGCGCATTGATAGAATCGCAAGAGCCTTTAAGTATCGTGGTGGATAAAAATTGGCGCACATTGTGGGAGAAGCGATTTGAAAATCCTCTTTTGGACGCAGAGACATTAAAAATAAGAGAGGGCAAAGTTATAGAGCTTGGCAAAAAGCCTAAGAGTTATGAGGAGATAGAGGGGCAGTATATTGGGCTTTTTAAATTTTCGCATTGCTTTTTGCCACAAGTTTTAGAGTTTTATGATAGCTTGGATAGAGGTGCGATGTATGATGGCAAAGATTTTGATAATATGTATATGACAAGCTTTTTGCAAGGCTTGATTAATGCGTATGGTGGTGCACAAGCGGTGGAGATTAATGGCGGTTGGTGCGAGATTGATTTTAAGAGTGATTTGGAGATAGAGATATGAGTAAAATTTCTGTAATTATACCTGTATATAATGTAGAAAATTTTATTGCAGAAGCTATCAATAGTTGTCTTAAACAAAGTTTTCAAAAGATAGAAATAATTATTGTAGATGATTGCGGAACAGACAAAAGTATGGAGATTGTGCAAGAGTATGCTAAAAAGGACACAAGAATTAAAATCGTCCGCAATCAAGAGAATCTTGGGTTGCTAAAGGCGAGATTTGAGGGGGCAAAGTCTGCAAGTGGCGACATTCTTATGTTTTGTGATGGAGACGATTTATTAGAAAGGGAAGCTCTTGAAAAGGTTTATCAAGAGTTTTTAGATAATGAATTGATTTGTTTTCATTATAAAGAGTTAAAGCATAGGGAATTGACAAAACTTAAAAATTTTTTTACTCAAACACAAGTTTTTACACTAGAGGAATTTAAAGAGTTTTATCTGCGGGGGGGGGGGCTAAAATAATTTTAATAGTGTTGTTATTAAAGAATTTAAAAAAGATTTATATCTCAAAAATATTCAAATTAACTTTGG
>NZ_CANBCA010000022.1 GCF_947367035.1 uncultured Helicobacter sp. | reverse complement strand
CCCCCCCCCCCCCCCCCCCCCCCCCCCCCCCCCCCCCCCCCCCCCCCCCCCCCTAAATATGTTTAATAGTGTGGTTCTTAAAGCATTTAAAAAAGATTTATATCTCAAAAATATTCAATTACACTTGGGAAATCTTGAAAGAAATATTACATTAGCAGAAGATGTGTTATTTAGCACTTCGTATTTGATGTTGTGTTCAAAAATCAAAGTCATTAACGAATTTCTTTATATTTATCGCTATAATGAAAATTCATCAACCAAGCAAAAAGATGTATCAAAAATAAAAATTTGTTGCGATGATTTGCTTTTTGCAACGAATAAATTACAAGGTTTAGCTTCGGTTTATCCGCAACACTCTAAAATGATTCAAATCATTATTTGCAACTTAAAAATTCATTATTTGGATTTGCAAAAGAGCATAAACAAAGGCTTTTTCTATCGTTTAGGGCTTAAAATCAAAAGAAAAAGAGTAAAGATTCTTAAAAGCAGATTGCTTAAATCTCCATTTTAAAGGTTTTTTTGAATGTTTCATATCGTTTTTAGTGCTGATGAAAACTATATTCCATACACTGCGGTTTTGATTGCAAGTATTGTCCAAAACACCGACACTTCAAAGGGTTTTGAAAGACTTTGTCAATCCTCCAATATGGGGGATAATAGCGCAATTAGGAATCTTAAAGCGGAATCCTTGAATGAGAGGCAAGAGGGCTATATTTTTCATATTTTAAGCAATTCTGTGAATGAGCAAACAAGAGAAAAGCTAGAGAGGCTTGAAAAGTCCTTGACTGAAATTTATCCTTGCACAATCCAAGTGCATATTATGCAAGAGTGCGATTTTAAGAGATTTCCCAAGTGTGGCGCGGCACATAGCAATTATTTACCTTATTATCGCTTGAAAATGGACACTTTTTTGAATAGGGAAGTTGAAAAATTCCTCTACCTTATGAACACTAGTGTTGCAATCCCAATAATGCGATGTCTCTATGGATGCACTGCTTATCATCGCAAAGCCTTTAGTCTAAAGCAATCTATAATCAAGCATATCTCAAATATTTTGTTGGAATCTTTGTGGGTGACTTTTGGATTGCGAATTGCTTCGGACGTTGCCCTCGCAATGACAGGATGACACAGTGGAAAAGAGCATATTCTATTGCCGCATTATTTTTTCTTCAGAGAATTTTTCTTTTGCTTTTTTACCAAAGGCCAGAGAGCAAGGCACATCGTTTGGATTTAAGGCTTTGGGAAAGATTCTCATTCTGCCCCCCTCATCGTTTTTTCGCTTATTTGCTTATCTAGGATAATCCTAGAGCCTTGCAAAAGGACTTTATGCTTTGCAAAATCCAAATGGTCTTTAACAAAATGGGATTCTAAAACCATATCCCCATCAATGAGGATAATGTATTCTCCACTCGCGACACTAATTGTCTTATTGCGTATGGTATTTAAGCGGAATCCCTCGTCTGTTTGCCAAATGTGTAAAAGTGGGCAGGGAAAAGTCGGCTGATAGGATTGGATAAGCTGCGCGGTGTCCTCTGTGCTTCCATCATCGGCGATTAAGACTTCACTCGGTAGATAATCAAGATTCTTGACGCTTTCTAAGACGCAACGCAAAGAATCCTTGCTATTATAAGTCGTGATAATCAAAGAACAAGTAGGAATCTTGTGTGTGAGTTCATAGAGTTTAGCGTATTTGAAAAACACGCCTAAGGCATTGCAGAGGCTAATCACAAAGCCTTTGTAACCATACAAAAACCCCTTTTTTAAAAAATAATCCCTCACAAATTTCCACGCACTCCGAATACAAGCACTACCCATAGAGGTTGTTTTGTGTAGATTCTGTTGCGCCCACAGATTGGAGTATCTTTGCATTTTTTCTAATAAGCCATAAATGCTATCATACGCATAATGTTTCAAGCCCTTTTTTACTTTGATGACTTTTGCGTCTGCCTTTAGAATCAGGCTTTCATGCACAGCGTTATCGTTAAAATGCGTGAAAGTTTTGTTAAAGACGCGCAAAACATAATCAGGATACCAACCGCAAGCCTTAATCCATTCGCCTTTATAAAGATTCTTGCGTGGCAGGGCAAGGATATTTTCTTTTGCAAGTTGCATTTCTCTAAGTTCATCTAAAAAATCTTGCTCCAAAACCTCGTCCGCGTCAATGAGTAAAATCCAATCGTTTTTTGCCTTTGAAATTGCGAGATTTTTTAATGCTCCAAAGCCGATAAATTCGCTTGTGTGAATGTGGAGATTGGGGAAAGATTCCTTAAAAGTTAGGGCGATTTTTAAAGTATCATCACTGCTTTGATTATCAAGCAACACGATTTCATCAAAGCATTGAATGGAGCGGAGGCATTCTTGTAAAGTCGCTTGTGCATTTTTGACGAGTATCACGGCAGAGATTTTTGAAAAATCCATTGTTTTTTATCCTTGTTTTTTGTTGTGCCATTGTAGCAGATTTCATCGCATTTGATTATTTTCAAAGTCAGAATCACCCATTTTATCTTAAGTTTAATGCAAATTTTGATACAAGTTAAACTTACAATACAAAGGAATGACAATGCAAGAATTACTCTATCAAAGTGCCATTATTGCAATCAAAGCAGGAGAGTTGGTATTAAAATATTATGGTTTGGAGGAGTTTGCGTTAAAGTCGGATTCTTCGCCACTTACAAAGGCGGATTTAGAATCTAATACGTTTATTACGCAAGAATTGCAAGAAAATTCTCCTTATAAGATATGCTCTGAAGAAGCGGTATTAGAGTATGAAGAGCGCAAAGATTTAGAATATTATTGGCTAATTGACCCGCTTGATGGAACAAAGGATTTTTTGGCAAAAAACGGCGGTTTCACGATTAATATTGCCCTAATCCACAAGAATCGCCCGATTTTGGGGGTCGTGTATGCTCCTGCATTTTATCAGCTTTATTCTGCATTGAAAGGCTTTGGTAGCTTTACTTATACACCTCAAACGCTAAAAGACGCACTAGATTCTAAAACTCTAAATCCTGCTTGGCTAGAGCAAAACAAACAAAGGTTAAGCGGAGAGAGAATTGCAAAAGAGGAGCAGATTATCGCTTGCGATTCGCTTTTCCATAGCACGAAAGAAACGCAAGATTTTATCGCAAAATATCACTTAAAAGTGCAAAAGTATGGCTCATCGCTTAAAGTCTGCGCACTTGCAGAGGGTAAGGCAGATATTTATCCGCGCTTGAATGGCACGAGCGAATGGGATAGCGCAGCATCAGACATTGTGCTAGAAGAAGCAGGCGGTGTGATATTAGATTGTGAGAGTAAGAAACCTTTGCAGTATAATAAGCCAAGTGTGAGGAATCCCTATTTTCTAGCTTTTGCAAAGTCGCAAGTGGGAGGGGCGATTTATAGGGATTTCATCAATGGCTAATGGACAAGAATAGTGCTTGGAGTGCGATATTTGCTACTTTACAATGCTGAATAAAAGATTAAAAAGAATCTTGAAATTTTGGTGTAAATTTTTGTATGATTAGAAAAATTGAAATTATAAAATTTAAGGTAAAGTTTTGAAAAGTTTAATCATTGTAGAATCACCAACAAAAGAGCGAACGATTAATGCAATTCTAGGCGATGAATACGAGGTAATAGCGTCTAAAGGGCATATTCGTGATTTACCCAAGCACACTTTTGGTATCAAAATAGAAAATCAAACTTTTATTCCAGAATATAAAATTGATGAATCCCATAAAAAAATCGTTGATAAATTGAAGCAATTAGCAAAAGATGCACAAGAGATTTATATCGCAACCGATGACGATAGAGAAGGAGAAGCGATTGGCTATCATATTGCCACTGCCATTGATAAAAATCCGCAAAAATTACCTAGAATCGTGTTCCACGAAATCACACAAAAGGCGATTGAAGATTCTTTGAAAAATCCGCGTCTTATTGATATGGACAAAGTAAATGCCCAACAAGCTAGACGATTGTTAGATAGAATCGTGGGGTATCGTTTAAGCCCTTTGATTGCTTCTAAAGTCCAGCGAGGCTTGAGTGCAGGGAGAGTGCAAAGTAGTGCGCTTAAGATTATCGTAGATAGAGAAAAAGAGATTCTAAATTTCAAGCCCATTACTTATTATAGCATTGATAGCATTTTTGGTGCTTTGGATAAAAAGGAAAATGGGATTGAAGCAGAGTTAGTAGAGTTTGAGGGTAAGAAAATTGAAAAACTTAGTTTGCAATCACAAAAGGAAGCGGATAATATCGTTCAATCTTTAAAAAAATCCAATTTTCGTATTCAAAAAATTGAAAATAAACAGCGCAAAACCTCCACTCTTCCACCCTTTATGACTTCTACTTTGCAACAAAGTGCAAATTCTATGCTCGGCTTTTCTCCCTCACGCACAATGCAGAGCGCACAAAGGCTCTATGAAGGTGTGATGACGCACAAAGGCTCTATGGGGGTTATCACTTATATGAGAACGGATAGTTTAAGTATTGCTAAAGTTGCACAAGAGGAGGCTCGTAAAGTTATTGCTAAAACTTATGGTAAGGAGTATGTGCCACAAAAACCAAAAATCTATGCTACTAAAGCAAAAGGTGCGCAAGAAGCACACGAAGCAATTCGTCCTACACTGATGGATTTCACTCCACAGATTGCAGCAAAATATTTAAAAGGTGATGAATTAAAGCTTTATACTTTAATTTATAAGCGATTCTTTGCTTCTCAAATGAATGATGCAGAGTTTGAATCGCAAAACCTATGGATTGTGAGTGAAAATGCACTTTTAAAAGTCAGTGGGCGTAAGCTCGTATTTGATGGATTTTACCGAGTATTAGGTAATGAAGATAAAGATAAATTGCTTCCATTGCTTGAAGTGGGCAGTGTGATGAATCTTGAAAGTTGCAAAGCAAGTAAGCACAAGACTGAACCTCCAGCAAGATTCTCTGAAGCAAGTTTAATTAAAACTTTAGAATCTTTAGGTATTGGGCGTCCAAGCACCTATGCACCGACAATTTCCTTACTCACTTCACGAGATTATATTGTAGTTGAAAAAAAGCAAATCAAACCTCAAGAAGTTGCCTTTAAGGTAATAGAACTACTAGAGCAACATTTCAATGAAATTGTAGATTCTAAATTTACAGCAAATTTAGAAGAAAAACTAGATAAGATTGCAGAATCCAAGCAAGATTGGCAACAATTGTTATGGGATTTTTATCAGCCCTTTATTCAAAAAATTAGTGAGGGTAAAACAAATATTCAAAGCCAAAAGATTGCAATTCCCACAGGAGAATCTTGTCCGCTTTGTGGCAAGGAACTTGTGCGGAGGAATAGTCGGTATGGAGAGTTTGTGGGTTGTAGTGGCTATCCAAAATGCAAATATATCCAAAAAGAAGCCAATGTTTCTAGTGAAGAGTTAGAAATCTTTGGTGTATGTGAAAAATGTGGAAAGGTGATGGTAAAAAAACGCGGTAAAAATGGCGAGTTTTTAGCTTGTAGTGGTTATCCAGAATGTAAAAATACCAAATCTCTTAATCCCGCACAAAAATCTGCACCACAAAAGCTAGAGAATGTCCAATGCCCTAAATGTGGTGGAGAGATTTTGGAACGCAATGGACGTTATGGGAAGTTTTATAGCTGTGGGAATCACCCCAAATGCGACTTTATTGCTAAATTTCCTCCGATTAATCAAAAATGTCCCAAATGCGATTCCTTGCTTATGTGTAGGACATTTAGGAATAAGCCGATTTTGGAATGTTCTAATCCCGAATGTAAAGAGAGAATAGACGATATAAATTATAAGGAGAGAAAATGACACAAGAGATTTTAGATTTTTTAGACAATAATGTAGGATTTTTGGCAACCAAAGGCACTTGCGGTAATCCACGTGTGCGTCCGTTGCAATCCCCTTTGTTCTATGAAGGTAGGCTTTATTCTTGCACTTCCAAAAAGAAAGGAATCTATAAGCATATACAAAATTTTGCAAATGTGGAACTTAGTGCATTTGATTCTAAAGATACTTGGATTAGAATCCGTGCTAGAGCCGTGTTTGTAGAGGATATGGAAGTCAAAAAGGCAATGTTTAAAAAATACCCCATAGTTCAAGAAATATACAAAAGTCCAGAAAATCCAGATTTTGCAGTCTTTTATTTTAAGAATCCTAGTGTGAAAATTCAAAGTTTTAGTGGGCGTGAGGAAGTCATAAAGGAAGAGAATGAATGAAATTTTCTTATGCACAATTTGTAATGTTTCTAGTGGAAGTTGTCCAGAGGATTGCGCATATTGCACCCAAAGTGCGAAGTATAATGCAGAGATTGACAAGTATAAATACAAGCCAATTTCTCAAATTTTAGAGGAAGCAAGGAGGGCAAGTGCAAATGGTGCGTTAGGGTTTTGTCTTGTTACAAGTGGGTCTCATTTGGATTCTAAGCGGACAGAATATATTGCAGAAGCTGCTCAAGCAATTACTAAAGAGGGGTTGCATTTGCATTTGATTGGTTGTAATGGAATTGCAAGTGTGGAATCTCTAGTAGAGCTTAAAAATGCAGGGATTGCAAGTTATAATCATAATTTAGAGACAAGTCAAAACTTTTTCCCAAATATTTGTACAACCCATCACTTTAAGGAGCGATTTCAAACTTGTGAAAACACTTTGAAAGTAGGACTTGGGCTATGTAGTGGTGGCATTTTTGGATTGGGAGAGAGTTGGCAAGATAGAATGGATTTACTTCACGCCTTGCAGATTCTAAAGCCTCATAGCACGCCTATTAATTTTTTTATTCCCAATTCTGCTTTGCCCCTTGGTCAAGAAATTCTAAGCCAACAAGAAGCATTAGAGTGTGTGAAGTTGGCGCGGGAATATTTACCTAATGCACGATTAATGATTGCAGGAGGAAGAGAGCGTGTGTTTGGAGAGAATCAAAAAGCACTTTTTGAATGTGGAATTAATGCAGTGGTGCTAGGGGATTATCTGACGACTAAAGGTAACACTCCCAAAGAAGAAGTAGAACGCATTAAGTCCTATGGATATAGTATTGCAACAAGTTGTGAATAGTATGCAAAATAATCAAACACAGAAGTTAGAATCCTTACCACAAAGTCAAAATATACAACCAATAGGTTTCAAGGATTCTAATCAAGGTTATCAAACAACTCACAAAAAAGGATTTTTTCAGTTTCAAAACTTATTTAGTGCAGATTTAATTAAAGGCATTTGCATAAAAATATGGTTGCTTGTGCGCTATTTGTATGTGTTTTTAAAAGGGGATTTACTTTATTTTGCTTCAAGCCTTAGTTTTTATACAATTTTTGCGCTTTTGCCTATGCTTTTGATTATGTTTTCTCTTGTTGCTGCAATGCCGGAATTTAAAGAAAATTTAGAGAGTTTTAAAAATCTCATTATCACAAATTTTATCCCCACGCATTCGGATATTTTTTTAAGTTATATGGATAGTTTTTTACAAAACTCTACAAAACTTGGCGGAATGGGGTTTATCTATGCGTTTGTTACTTCTATTTTGTTTTTTAAAAATTATCAAGATATTGCAGGAAAAATTTTTCATTCTAAAGTTCGTGGTTTTTGGGATTCTATTTCTGTGTATTGGACTTGTATGACGCTTTTTCCTCTAGGGATTTTGTTTTCTATTTATTTAAGTGCCAAAGCCTATGCGTATTTACAAGAGTTAGGATATAGCACTTATATTACTTGGTTATTCCAGCTTACACCTTATTTTGTGGTGTGGGTAGTATTTTTTATGCTTTTTAAAATTTCAGCAAACACTAAAATTAGCAACAAAAATACTCTTATAAGTTCTTTGATTACTGCACTTTTATGGTCCATTTGTAAATGGGGCTTCGTGTATTATGTATTTTATAACAAAGCGTATTTGACGCTTTATGGTTCTTTGAGTATTCTACTTTTTTTATTTATTTGGGTGTATCTTTCGTGGGCAATTCTGCTGTTTGGAATGAGTCTTAGCCGCGGGATTGATGAGATGTTTATCCAGGAGCTAGAATCGCAAACTTAAAGGCGAGATTCTAAATTATAGATTACTTCGTTGTTACTAATGCTCCGCCTCACAATGACAAAAGCTCACCGCCTTACCCTTGCGAGATTCCAATCTAGAGCAAAAAATCTAAAATTTTAAATACCAATTAGGAAATTATGCTAAAATTATAAAATTTTTTTATTTTTAAAGGAGATTTTTTGGACACCGAGTCGTTTCTCTTGTCTATTTTTGCATTATTTTTAGTAATGCTAAATGGTTTCTTTGTGCTTTCTGAATTTGCAATCGTCAAAATCCGCCGTTCTCGCTTAGAGGAGTTAGTAAAACGTGAAGTGCCAAGTGCAAAACTAGCGCTTAAAATCACGGGTAAATTAGATTCTTATCTGTCTGCAACGCAACTTGGTATTACGCTTTCATCTTTGGGCTTAGGTTGGGTTGGAGAACCAGCAATTGCACGTTTGCTTGAAAAGCCTTTTAAATATTTCATAGGTGAAAATCCCGTGTTATTACATTCTGTGAGTTTTATTGTTGCATTTAGTTTTATTACACTTTTGCACGTAGTTGCAGGCGAATTAATCCCAAAATCCGTTGCGATTGCTAAATCTGAAAAAGCCGTGTTATTTGTCGCGAAGCCTTTGCATATGTTTTGGATTCTTTTCTTTCCTCTCATTCGTATTTTTGATTATTTGGCTGTATTTTCTTTGCGTCAAATGGGAATTAAACCTGCAAGCGAAGGAGAAGAGAGTGCGCATTCAGAAGAGGAACTCAAGATTATTGTGGGTGAAAGCTTGAGAGGTGGTTATTTAGACACGATTGAAAATGAGATTATCCAAAATGCGGTAAGTTTTTCTGACACAATGGCAAAAGAGGTTATGACGCCTAGAAAAGATATGATTTGTTTATATGATGATAATACTTATGAAGAAAATATGAAAATTGTAACCTCTACAAAACACACGCGGTATCCTTATTGTAAAGAGGGAAAAGACAATATTATCGGTATGGTGCATTTGCGAGACTTGCTTGAAACAATGTTAAGTAAGAATCCTCCAAAAGAGTTGGAAAGTTTAATTAGAGAGATGATTATCGTGCCAGAGAGCGCGTCTATTTCAAATATTTTAATTCAAATGAATCGCAGGCAAATCCACACTGCACTTGTGGTAGATGAATATGGTGGAACTGCAGGATTGCTTACAATGGAAGATATTTTAGAAGAAGTCATTGGTGATATTAGCGATGAACACGATAAGAAAAGTGAGGATTATCACAAAATTGACGAGGATTCTTATTCTTTTGATGGTATGTTAGACTTAGAGCGGGTGGCAGATGTTTTAGGGATTGAATTTGAAGAAGATACCGAGCAAGTAACGATTGGAGGTTATGTCTTTAATCTATTAGAGCGTATGCCAGTAGTGGGGGATATTATCAGCGATGAATATTGTAGTTATGAAGTTTTAGCGACACAAGGAGCTAGAATTGTGCGCTTAAAAGCTACAAAAAAACCTTTTAGTTTAGATAGTAATAATAAGGAATAATGTGCTTGGTTGGTTTTTGATGCTTTTGCAGCTTTTATTTATTGGATTAAAGCTTGCAGATAAGATTCAATGGTCTTGGTGGCTTGTGCTGCTACCAACCTTTATTTATTTATTCTTTTATTTATTTTTATTTACTCTAGTGGGTGGATTCTTGATTGGGCTTGGTTTATCTCTCTCGGCGTTGTAAAGGAGAAATATGGAGTTTATAGCAATTTTAATGGGAAGTAAGAGTGATTATGAAGTAATGAGTGAATGTATTAAAGTTCTTAAAAAATTTGATGTTGCTTATGAGGTTATCATAAGTTCAGCACATCGTAGTCCAAATCGCACGAAAGAATATGTAAAAAGTGCAGAACAAAAGGGTGCAAAGGTATTTATTGCAGCAGCAGGTATGGCAGCACATTTAGCAGGTGCTGTGGCGTCTATGACAACAAGACCAGTGATTGGTGTGCCACTCAAAGGTGGTGCTTTAGAGGGGCTTGATGCGTTACTTTCCACCGTGCAAATGCCTTCTGGTATGCCTGTTGCCACTGTAGCTTTGGGTAAGACGGGTGCAGTAAATAGCGCTTATCTTGCGATGCAGATTCTAGCATTAAATGATGCGGAATTAGGCGGAAAACTGAAAGAAGATCGCGTAATGAAAGCCAAAAATGTGGAATTGGATTCTAGTGATATTGAAGTGATTTTATAAGGCGGATAATGGAAACTTGGGTCATAATAGATGAATTTGTAAAGCTTGCACAATTAGAAAAAGAAAAAGTGCTAGAAATGGTCGCAAATGGAACATTAAAAAGCAAACAAGAAAATGGGCAATTCTATATTGATGCAGGAAGTGGCACACAAGCTTTGGTTAAAAATGGTATAACAAGTGGTGGTGCTGTAATGGTGCAAGGAGATACCGCAGTCAATACCGCAGTAGATAGTGAGTTTGTAGAAAAAACGATTGGCACGATTTTAAGTTTGCACGAAAAGGTTGTTAGTTCTAAAGAAGAAACCATCTCAAGTGTGAAAAATGAAAATCAATTTTTAAAAGACGCGCTTTTTAACACGCAAGAAGTTTATGAAGATGATAAAAAAACAATTGCGATTCTGCGAGAACAATTACGCACTGCACAAGAAGAAATTGACTTTTTAAAACGTAAATACCGCTTAATGTGGGGTAAAGCGATTGATGCAAAAGCTAAAGAAAATAGCGAAGAACAAAAAGACACATCACAAGTTGGGCAAGATTCCACTAAAATCTAAGAATCTTAAATTAAGGATTTCCGATTAATTTAACATATGAATGCTTAGAATGCTTACTTAAACAAGCTCAATTTACTGCAAAGATTCAATGTTTAGAAATTCACGATTGTAGTCAAGTAGAGCAGAGAGCGTGTGGAGCAGTAAAAGAAATCTTTAATCTTTTAGAGGATTTTACAGGGCAAATCTCCAAAGATAGAGATTTAGATAAGAGCAATCAAAAGCTAACCTTTAAAGATAAATTAAAACTACAAACTTTATTAAAATTTTTTTTAATAACAAATATACTATTTGTTTGCAGGGTGATTTTGAGATTCCGCCCACTCTATTAGCGGTTCTTGTATATGATAAAATTTGTAATGCATTAAATAATTCCGAGCCTTATGGTGCAATCAAGATTGCAAGTATTCAAAAAGCTAGGCTTTATAAACAGAGATTTTTAGAATCTCTGCAAAAAAAGGTGATAAACCAAACTAGCACGAAAGAGATTTTGGAGTTTGCAATTCGGATTTGTGTGTTAGGAAATGTGTTAGATTATGGAGCGCAAACACATTTTGATTTAGAGGAGCAAGCGCGAAAGATTTTGGAATCTCCTTTTGCGTTTTTTGATTTGGAATCCTTTATGTATGCACTAAAATCTGCAAAAAAGCTGACGATGATAGCAGATAATGCGGGAGAAAATGAATTCGATGAAATTTTACTTTATGCGCTTAGAGTGCTTTATCCTGCTTTAGAGATTTTTTATTTTGTCAGAGGGGCAGAAATCATTAATGATATTACTTTGAGGGATTTAAAAAAGACTGATTCTAACATTTTTAATCTTGTGGAAGTAATAGATAGCGGTGTGATGAGTCCGGGCTTCATAGAATCTCTTGCTTGTATAAACGCCAAAACTATTTATAAAGAAGCGGATTTAATCTTAGCAAAAGGTATGGGGAATTTTGAATCTATGGAAAATTTAGCAAAGCAAGATAGAAGAGTCTTTTTTCTTTTTAAAATCAAGTGTAATGTAGTGAAAAATTATTTGCAAAAGAATTTGGGAGACTTTGTGTTTGTCAATCCAAGCTTGCATAAGATTTTATAATTATAAAGAATCTCTTGTTAATTTTAAGTCTCTTTAAGTAGAATGTTACCTTGATTTTTGTTTAAAGGTTATGAATGCTGACAAATCCTGTTGTCGTGTCTATTCTTGTGATGGGTGTATTGTGTTTGGCACGACTGAATGTGCTTTTAGCGATTCTTATTTCTGCTTTAGTGGCAGGTGTTTTGGGAGGGATTGGTGTAGAAAAAAGTATTAATTTACTGATTTCTGGTATGGCAGGGAATCTTGAAACAGCATTGAGTTATATCTTGCTTGGCGCACTTGCCAGTGCGATTGCCCGCACAAATTTGACTTTGATTCTTATTTACTATATTGCAAATTTTGTGCAGAATCGGCGTTTGATGTTTTGCCTCTCTATCGCTTTTTTTGCTTGTTTCTCACAGAATCTCATTCCTGTGCATATTGCTTTTATTCCAATTTTGATTCCGCCTTTGTTGCCCTTAATGAATCGTTTAAAAATTGATAGACGTGCGGTAGCTTGCGCACTTACTTTTGGATTAAAAGCCCCTTATGTTAGTTTTAGTGTGGGATTTGGATTGATTTTCCATACAATTTTGCGCGACCAATTAAATCAAAATGGTGTCAATGTTAGTCTAACAGATGTTTCAAATGTAATGTGGATTGGCGGATTGAGTATGCTAGTTGGTTTGTTGTTTGCTATTTTTGTATTTTATCGTAAGCCTAGAGAATACCAAAACACTTATCTTGATGAAGAGTCTATGGAAATATTAGAAAACCCTAAAATGCAACGAAGTGATTTCGCAGTTTTGTTTGGAGCAATCGTAGCTTTTGTCGTGCAACTCTGGTTGGGTTCATTGCCTTTGGGTGGGCTATGTGGAATTATAATAATGGTATTACTTGGCGGAATCAAATGGGGAGAAATAGATGAGGTAATGGAAGAGGGCTTTAAGATGATGGCTTTTATTGCCTTTGTGATGTTGGTCGCAGCAGGGTTTGGTGCGGTTTTAAAAGAAACAGGCGCAATTTTATCACTTGTGAATGATGTCGCTACACTTGCTGGAGGGAAATTTGGTGGGGCATTGATGATGTTGCTTGTTGGATTATTAATCACAATGGGCATTGGAACTTCTTTTGGCACGATTCCAATTATCGCAGCTATTTATTGTCCGCTTGGATTGGAGCTTGGATTTTCACCCGCCGCGATTATTTTGTTAGTTGGAGTCGCGGGTGCATTAGGTGATGCGGGAAGTCCTGCAAGTGATAGCACATTGGGACCAACTGCTGGTTTGAATGCAGATAAGCAGCACAATCATATTTGGGATACTTGTGTGCCGACTTTTTTAATGTATAATACTTCACTCATTATTGGTGGAACCATAGGCGCAATTTTATTATAAAGGAGAGAAATGCAAGATTTCACAAAGATAGCTAAAGAAGTTTTTGATTTAGAATCTCAAGCGATTTTAGGGTTAAAATCTTTTGTTGGCACAGATTTTAATGCAGTCATTACTAAAATCTTGAATCTTAAAGGGCGTTTAGTGATCAGTGGAATGGGAAAATCTGGGCATATTGGAGCAAAGATTGCAGCAACTTTGGCTAGCACTGGAACTCCTAGCTTCTTTATGCACCCTGCTGAAGCGCTACACGGGGATTTGGGTATGCTCACACACGAGGATGCATTATTGGCAATTTCAAATTCTGGCGAAAGTGAAGAGATTTTGCGTCTAATCCCTTCTATTAAGATGCGCAAAATTCCTTTGATTGCGGTAAGTGGAAAAGCAAATTCCACACTTGCAAGAGAGGGGGATTATTTTTTAAATGTTAGTGTTGCAGAAGAAGCTTGTCCATTGCAGCTTGCACCCACCAGCTCTACCACTGCTACACTTGCAATGGGAGATGCTATTGCAGTGGCTTTAATGTGTGCAAGAGATTTTAAGCCAGAAGATTTTGCATTATTTCACCCCGGCGGTAGTTTAGGACGTAAGTTGCTTACACGCGTTAAAGATATTATGATTGATGAAAATTTACCACTTGTTACGTCAAACACAACCTTTAAAGAATTAATTGCCGAAATGACTTCTAAAAAACTTGGTATGTGTATCGTAATAGAAAATGATAAATTATTGGGAATTATTACTGATGGGGATTTGCGCAGAGCTTTGGGGGCAGAGAAATTTAATGTTCAAGCTTGTGAGATTATGACTAAGAATCCCAAAACGATTGCAAGTAATGCGATGGCAACAGAAGCAGAATCTCTGATGTTAGAGTATAAAATCAAAGAATTGATTGTCCAAGATGAAGGGAAGATTGTGGGGATTGTGCAGCTCTATGGGATTGGCAGAATTTAAGTTATTTTGAGCTTTACCTCAAATATATTTTGGAATCTTAAAATTCCACTCTTTTAATCATTTCTATTAAAAAAACTTTAATCTTTGATAAAAAGAAACATTATTTTTCGCTTCATTTACCATTTGTTGTTAATTTTAAGCTTGTAATTATGCTTTATTTTATAAAATGCAAAATTCTCTATAAACATTGAGGGAAATCTTAGAGGAAGGAGCAAATATGCAATCAAATCCTGCGTTAGAGTATGATTACTCCATTGCAAAACTATTTCTTTTTGCAACGATCGCATTTGGTATTGTTGGATTGTTGTTGGGTGTTGTAATTGCTTGTCAAATGGCGTTTCCAGACCTTAATTATTTAGCTGGTGAGTTCGGAACATTCGGACGATTACGACCTTTACACACAAATGGAATCATTTATGGATTTACATTAAGCGGTATTTGGGCAGCTTGGTATTATTTAGGGCAAAGAGTTCTGAAAATTTCTTATAATGAACATCCATTTTTAAAAGTGATTGGTCATTTACATTTTTGGATTTATATCGTGCTAATGGCATTAGCAGTTGTGAGTTTGTTTGCTGGTATGACCCAGTCAAAAGAATATTCTGAACTTGTGTGGCCCTTAGATTTGTTGGTTGTTGTTGTTTGGGTGTTATGGGGCGTTAGTCTCTTTGGTTCAATGGGTGTTAGACGCGAACAAACCATTTATATTAGTTTGTGGTATTTCATCGCGACATTTGTAGCAATTTCTGCACTTTATATTTTCAATAACCTTTCAATTCCAACTTATTTAGTTTCTGGTGTAGGTTCTATTTGGCATTCTATTTCTCTCTATGCAGGGACAAATGATGCAATGGTGCAATGGTGGTTTGGACACAATGCGGTTGCATTTGTTTTTACTTCAGGAATTATTGGTGTCATTTATTATTTTTTACCAAAAGAATCAGGACAACCAATTTTCTCTTATAAATTAACTTTATTTTCATTTTGGGGATTAATGTTTGTTTATATTTGGGCTGGAAGCCATCACCTTATTTATTCTACTGTTCCAGATTGGATGCAAACAATGGGTTCAATTTTTTCCGTTGTCTTGATTTTGCCATCTTGGGGAACAGCGGTCAATATGCTATTAACTATGAAAGGGCAATGGCATCAACTTAAAGAATCTCCATTGATTAAATTTTTGCTTTTAGCTTCTACTTGGTATATGCTAACAACTTTGGAGGGACCAATCCAATCCATTAAATCTGTCAATGCTTTAGCTCACTTTACAGATTGGATTATTGGACACGTGCATGACGCAGCATTAGGTTGGGTTTCATTTACAATTATTGCAGCTTGTTATCATATGACACCAAGACTATTTAAGCGTGAAATTTACTCTAAAAAATTAATGGATATTCAGTTTTGGGTGCAAACCGTTGCGATTATTCTCTATTTCTCTAGTATGTGGATTGCTGGAATTACACAAGGAATGATGTGGAGAGCAACAGATGAGTTTGGAAGTTTAGCCTATTCATTCATTGATACTGTAACGGTGTTGATGCCATATTTCACTATTAGAGCAATCGGTGGAATATTGTATTTTGTAGGTTTTATTATTTTTGTTTATAATATTATTATGACCATAGTTGCAAGTCGCGAACTTGAAAATGAACCTAAGTATGCGACTCCAATGGCAGCGTAAAGGAGGCTTGTGATGTTTCATTGGTTGGAAAAAAATCCGTTTTTCTTTACGGTAGTCTTTTTATTGGTATTTTCAATTGCGGGATTGGTTGAGATTTTACCAGATTTTGCTAAGGCTTCGCGCCCAACAGAGAATCTTAAACCTTATACGCTTTTAGAAACAGCAGGGCGTCAAATTTATATAAGTGAGAGCTGTAATGCGTGCCATTCACAATTAATCCGTCCATTCAAAGCGGAAACAGACCGCTATGGTGCCTATAGCTTGAGTGGCGAATATGCTTATGATAGACCATTTTTATGGGGTTCTAAGCGAACAGGACCTGATTTACATCGTGTAGGTGATGTCCGAACCACAGATTGGCACGAAGAGCATATGTTAGATCCAATTGCAGTTGTTCCTGGTTCTATTATGCCAGCATATAAGCATTTATACACTAAAAATGTAGATGTGGATACTGCTTATGCGGAAGCTTATACTCAAAAAGTTGTTTTTTCTATGCCTTACGATACGGAAAACAATCCTAAATTAGGTAATTTAGAAGCAGCGAAAGCAGAAATTCTAGCAGAGGCAAAAATTCTAGCAGAAGATATGAAAGATCCAGAGATAAAAGCTGCACTTGATAGAGGCGAAATTAAGCAAATTGTGGCACTGATTGCTTATTTAAATAGTTTAGGACAAAAAAGAAGGGCTAACTAATCGTGGAATATGAAACTATAAGAATCATTCAAGGTTATGCCTATTGGTTTATTACAATTTTATTAGTTGTTTTATTATATGGGTATATTTATCATCTTTATAAAAGCCAAAGAAGCGGAAAAATTGATTATGAAAAATATGCAAGATTGGCATTAGATGATGATTTGAATGATACTTTAGTAGAAAGACGAAACAATAAAGACGAAAAGAAGGAGAGCTAAATGGAATGGTTTAACTTAGGTGACAGCGTAAATCAACTTGGATTGCTTGGCGCCGTAGCAATTTTAGCTTTGACTATTTTCATTGTCGGTGGTTACATCAAAAAGATGAAAGATAGCAAGGCAGAAGGTGAATTATCAAGTGAAGATTGGGATGGTATTAAAGAATTTAAAAATGATATTCCAATCGGGTGGGGTGCTACTTACCTTGTATTGTTGATTTGGGGTCTATGGTATTGGTTTGTAGGTTATCCTCTTAATACTTATTCACAAATTGGGGAGTATAACGAAGAAGTGAAAGCCTATAATACTAAATTTGAAGCACAATGGCAGGATATTGATGCGCAAACCTTGACTAAAATGGGACAAAATTTGTTTTTGGTTCAATGTTCGCAATGTCATGGAATTACCACTGAAGGTATGAATGGAGTAGCAGCAAATCTTGCAGAGTGGGGTAGAGAAGAAGGTATTATTGCAACAATTAAAGAGGGTAGCAAAGGCTTGGGCTATATGCTTGGGGATATGTTACCAATTAGTGAAGTTGCACCAGGTGTGTTAGAGAGTGAAGAATCTCAAAAGGCTGTTGCAGCCTATGTAATGGCAGAGATTTCTGAAGTTAAAAATACAAAATATCCAGAGTTAGTTGCTAAAGGCAAAGAACTTTATGCTGCTGCAACTTGTAATGCTTGCCATGGAGAAGATGGTGCAGGTATGGGTGGTATGGCACCAGATTTGACTAAATATGGGACACCCGCATTTGTGGCTGAAGTTCTTGAAAAAGGTAAAAAAGGACATATCGGTATTATGCCAACGTTCAAAACTCAAATGCTAACTGATAAGCAAAAAGAAGCTTTGGCACATTTTATCTATTCAGAGAAAAACTAAGGAGGTTTGAGTATGAATGGTTTATTTGGAGTTAATGGGCTTTTGGGCTATATCGTAGCAGTTGTTTTATTGCTTGCCATTGTTTTCTGCTTAGGCTATGCAGCGGTAGTAACTCAAAGTGCGCAAGCAAATAATCCTTATATGATTGAGAATGCTAATACTTTGCAAATGAAAAGTGCAGATAATGCTCAACATTATAAAGAAATAAAGAAGTAGGATTAAGGAGTGAAATAATGGTTAAATATAGTGGATTAGAAAAAATTCTTTTTATAGCTCATATTGTGGTAATTGTTGCATCTATTGCAGTCGCTTTCATTCCCAATATGCTTCTTTATGTTGGTTAATGAATGTTAAAAATGCTTAAAATAGGGATTCTTTCCCTATTTTTTTGCTCATTTGCTTTTAGTAAAACCTATGTGCTAGAAAATCAAAATCAGCTCATTAATAAAACGACAGATTTTATGGAGATTTTATCAAACGAAGTTTTTGAAAAAACAGGTGTATCAATGTATGTTATCGCTCTTGAGGATTTAGGGGAAATAAGTCTTGAGGAGAGAGAACAGGAATATCTGAATAATCTAAGACAGCCTTTTGTCGTTCTTTTTTTTGTGCGCAAACAAAAGAAAATAAATATCATCACAAGTTCAGAGGCTGAAAGACTATTTGATAAGAAAGCTGTCTATTGGGACTATATTGTGCCTTTAATTCCAAAGTCCGATAAAGAGCTAACACAACAAAATATATCCGCGTTTTTGTTGAATGGATTTGTAGATATTGCTGATAGGATTGCCAGTGCAAAGGAAGTAACGCTAGAGCATAGTTTCCCAAAGCAAAATAAAGGTGTTCAAATTGCTGTGCGCACAGCACTCTATGCAATGTTGTTTATTTTACTTTTACTTTTTATCTTTGTGTATTTAAGGAGAAGTAAGTAATGAAGAATTACTGGCCTTTTGGAATCTTTTTGCTTGCAATGGTGGTAGTAGGGCTTATTGTCTTAACTATTAAGATTGCAATCACTAACCCTGTGGAATTACAAAATATGTGCCAACGTAATTCACAAGAAATTGATGAAAATATTAATGAGATTACCAAAATGCGTGAAGCATTTTTAAAAAAGTATCATATTGCTTTTGAAGGGGCATTGCAACAAGATATAAAGAGTTTTCGTCAAATTTTCGTGCGTTTAAGTGATAAGACGAGTGGAAAAATAGAGACAGACGCTAAAGTCCGCTTTTTTCTCACGCGTCCAAATACAACCAAAGAAGACCAAATTCTAGGAGAAGGTGAGCTAGTAGAGGGCTTATGGCAGAGTAAAAGTTTTGAAGTGCAGAAGTCAGGACGCTATCAGGGTGAGGCTTTAGTAGAAGTAGGTGAGGTTTCCATCTGTATTACACAAGAGTATTTTATCCAAAACAACTAATAAACGATTAAAGTTTATAATTTTCATTTTATCTACTTGATGAGTGTAGAAAGTTATTTATGCTCTTATTTTTGAAAATATTGTGAGATATTCAATGGAGAATACAGCTAATTTTAATTGGCGGATTTGGTTGGCAGTTGTTGCTATTAGTCTTAGTGCCTTTATCTTTAATACTTCAGAGTTTGTGCCAATAGGTCTTTTAAGTTTAATTGCAAACGATTTTGGCATTAATGAGGCAGAGACTGGATTTTTGATTAGTATCTATGCGTGGGTCGTAGCATTGACTTCTTTGCCCTTAATGTTAGCTTGTTCTCGTTTTGAGATGAAAAAGCTTTTACTTTTGGTAGTTGCGCTTTTTATCGTCAGTCATATTGCTTCTGCATTGGCAAGTGGATATTGGACTCTAATGTTGTCTCGTCTTGGAGTTGCCTGTGCTCACGCGTTATTTTGGTCTATCGCTACGCCAATGGCTGTTCGTATTGCCCCTAAAGGTAAAGAGAGTATAGCACTTAGTTGTATTGCAACAGGGACAAGTATTGCGCTAATAGCCGGGTTACCTTTAGGGAGAGTGATTGGTTTGCATTTAGGCTGGCGAATCAGTTTTTTAGTAATTGGAATCGTAGCATTTTTACTTCTTTTGATTTTATTTAAAAGTTTGCCAAAAATACCAAGTGGAGGAGCAGTTTCTCCAAGGAGTTTGCCAAAATTACTCAAAACACCAAAATTACTTGGAGTGTATGGAATCACGCTTTGTCTTGTGAGTGCGCATTTTATTGTATATAGCTATATTGAACCCTTTTTAAAACAATATGTCAATCTTGGAGAAAATGCTGTTACGATAATATTAATTATATTCGGATTAGTCGGTTTCTTGGGAAGTTTTTTGTTTTCTAAATATTATGACAAACATCAGCTATCGTTTTTAAATTTTGCAATTTTTGGGGTTTTTATTGTGCTTGCAAGTTTAGCAGGGGCAAAACTAGGGATAAGTAGTGCAGTGTTGATTTGCGTATTTTGGGGGTTATGTATCACAATATTTAATCTCACTTTTCAGGCTAAAGTGTTAGAACTTGTTCCAATAGGCACCTCTGTGGCGATGTCAATGTTTTCTGGAATTTATAATGTTGGAATCGGAAGTGGAGCATTAATTGGAGGAATCATTATCCAAACTTTGGGAATTGCAAATATTAGTTATATTGGGGCGATAGTGGCATTTTGCATTTGTATTTATTACAAAGGCTGGTTTTTAAAGTAATTTATAAAAAGATTAATGAACATTTCCAATTTAATCTTTAAATATGTTCTGCAATCACACTACCCATACGCTCACAAGAGCAAATTTCTTTAGCGCCAAAATTTGCAATATCTTTTGTGCGGTAACCCTCTTTTAATATTTCCTCAATCGCATTTTCTATTGCATTTGCGGCTTCTTGTTCGCCCAAAGAATAGCGAAGCATCATTGCGGCACTTGCAATGGTTGCGATAGGATTTGCGATTCCAAGACCTGCAATATCGGGTGCGCTTCCGTGTATTGGTTCATAAATGGCGGTTTTTCCACCAATAGAAGCAGAGGGGAGCAATCCAATAGAACCACTTAGCATACTTGCTTCATCGCTTAGAATATCCCCAAATAGATTTCCTGTTAGAATCACATCAAATTGCTTGGGATTGCGGATAAGTTGCATTGCTGCATTATCCACATACATATGACTTAATACCACATCAGGATATTCCTTTGCAACTTCATTTACGACTTCGCGCCATAGTTGGCTCACATCTAACACATTGGCTTTATCTACGGAACAGACTTTTTTGTTTCGTTTTTGTGCTGCCTTGAAAGCTATGTGGGCTATACGTGTTACTTCTTCTACACTATATACCATTGTATTAAAACCACGATTCTTGTCGCGTCCTTTTGGAGTGCCAAAATAGATTCCACCAATTAGCTCACGCACAACAAGTATGTCTACTCCTTGCACAACTTCTGGTTTTAGAGTGCTTGCTTCAAGGAGTTCATTGTAAACTTTTGCAGGGCGAAAGTTTGCAAAGACTTCTAAACTTTTTCTTAAGCGCAAAAGTCCGCTTTCTGGTCTGAGTTCTCGCGGTAAATTATCCCATTTCTCGCCACCAATTGCACCAAAAAGTGTCGCATCGGAAGCTAAGCAACCTGCAATTGTCTCATCAGGTAGAGGATTTTGAGTCAAATCATAAGCAATTCCACCCATTAAGAAGTCTTCAAATCCAAGTGTAAAGTTAAATTTTTGTGCTACCACTTTTAATACTTTCATTGCTTCATTAACAATTTCTGGTCCGATTCCATCTCCTTTGATAATGGCAATCTTATAGGTTTTCATTCTTTACCTTTCATAAATTATTTGGTTATATTTTGTGCTTTAGCATACGAAATTAATCCACCACTCTTTAACAATTCTAGCATGAAAGGTGGAATCGGAGCAAATTTATAGGTGCAATTTTGAGTAAGATTCTTAATGATTCCAGATTGCAAATCTATTTCTAATGTATCTCCCTCATTGATGGTCTCTACTTGTTCAATTTCTAAAATAGGCAAACCGGTATTAAAAGCGTTGCGATAGAAAATTCTTGCATAACTCTTGGCAATTACTGCACTGATACCCGCTCCTTTGATTGCCACAGGTGCGTGTTCCCTACTTGAGCCACAACCGAAATTTTCACCTGCTACAATAATATCACCTTTGTTAATCTCATTAACGAATCCTACACGGGCATCTTCCATTAAATGTGAGGCTAAAACCGCCTTATCACTTGTATTTAAATACCTTGCTGCAATAATCAAATCCGTATCAATATTATCGCCAAATTTCCACACTTTGCCTTTCATTTTTATCCTTTCAGTTTTTTTGGATTACGAGTTTTGCGCCATTCCAATACCAATCCTTGCTCAAGAGGATTTTTTTACAAGAATCTGGCACTTTGAGAAAAGAAATAGGTTGTGCTTCTATCTCATTAGAGAGCAAAATATGTTCAATGCTTAAAAATAGATTTTCTGATGAGACCTTGACATCTTCTACTAAAACTTCACGTGATTCTTGGTTAATAATGGTCATTGCTATTCCCTACACTTAAAAAAATCGCTGAATTATAACTAAAATACAGCCAAAAATAAAATAAAATTTTTTGCTTGACAATCGTTATATATTAAAATATAATTTGCTAATTTCATTTAAAAATTTTTAAGTTAGAATCAAATTTTGGAGGCAAAAAGTGCGAGTGCAAGGGAGGTTTTGGATTAAGGAGCAAGATAAAAACTTCTTAGGACACGGCAAAGTAGAATTATTAGAACGCATTGCAAAAAGTGGTTCTATTTCTAAAGCGGCAAAAGAGATGAAAATGAGTTATAAAGCGGCTTGGGATAGTATTGATTTAATGAATAGGCTTACTAACGAACCCTTAGTTGTGCGCATAACAGGCGGTAAAGGTGGGGGCGGCACACAAATTACACAAAAAGGTTTAGAGGCTATTAGAATCTTTCGCAATTTAGAGCAGATTCAAGAGGAACTTTTCGCTCTCTTTGAGGATAATTTAAATACGTGGGATTCCGTTATGGATTATTCCAAATGGAATGAGAGTGCTAAAAGGAGATTTATGATTCAAACAAGTGCAAGAAATCAGCTATTTGGTGAAATTGTGAAAATTACAGAGGGCAAGGTAAATGCAGAAGTTGCGCTTAAAGTGAAGCAAAACCTAGAAATTATTAGCACTATTACCCTCCATTCTTTAAAAGAATTGGGTTTAAAAGTCGGCATACAAGCTTATGCTTTAGTAAAAGCAAATTGGATTGTCGTGTTTGCAGAGCAACCCAAAGGCATTTCCTTGCGAAATTGCATTGGTGGAGAGATAAAAGCAATCCATCAAGGAGTGGTAAATTGTGAAATAGAGATGGAAAGTGAGGGTGTGAAGTTTAACGCAATCATTACAGAGGAATCCAATAAGAATCTTAGGCTAAAAGTAGGGCAAAAAGTTTGGTTTGGATTTAAATCTAATAATGTAATTTTAGGAATTTAGGGAGGAAAAATGAAATTTCTATCTAAATTTTTCGTTGCTGGAATCTGTGGAGCAATGTCGTTTGTCAATGCACAAGCAGAGGAAATTAAAGTGTTAGGTGCAGCTTCACTTAAATATGTTTTAGAGGAAATTAAAAATAATTTTTTGCAAGATAAACCACAAGATAAAATTGAAATTTCTTATATTTCAAGTGGTAAAGCTTATGCGCAGATTAAAAATGGTGCACCGATTCATTTGTTTGTTGCTGCTGATGTGAGTTACCCTGCGAAACTTTATGAAGAGAATCTTGCTCCTGTTAAAGAGGAAATTTATGCTAAGGGAAAATTAGTGCTTTGGAGTAACAACGCAGATTTTAAACTTCAAGAATTTAAAGATATTTTGAATCCAAAAATTACGCATATTTCTATTCCAAATCCAAAAGTCGCGCCTTATGGTAGAGCTTCTGTGGAGGCATTGGAGGCTACAAAAATGCTAAAGTTGATAGAATCTAAATTTGTAACAGGGGAAAGTATTGGTGTGGCGACAACTTATGTGGAATCCAAAAATGCAGAAGTTGGCTTCACGGCACTTTCAATGCTTGGAGAGGGAGGAATTAATACAAAAGAAATGAGTTTTGTAAGTATTGATGAGAATCTTTATAAGCCCATTAATCAAGCATTGATAATTCCAAATTATGGTAAAAATTCCAATCTTGCAAAGGATTTTAAAGTCTATATTTTAAGTGATAAAGCAAAAGAAATATTTTTAAAGTTTGGTTATAACGTTGAATAAACTCAATGGAATCTTAGAATATTTTGTAGAGCAAAAAGGCATTTTACGCCTTTTTGTGAGAGTTTTAGATTTGAATTCTGAAGTCAAGCAAAATCAAATTTCTGTTTTATTGCTAGAGGATTCTGCTTTTGCTACTCATTTATTGCATCAGACTTTGCAATTAGGATTCAAAGAGAGTAATATTGTAGTAGCGACAAAATTAGAGGGGGTGTGTAATGCCTTTGAATCCAAAATCTTAAAAATAGACAAAGATAATCTTTTTGCAAGATTGATACTAGAGTTTAAATATGCGGAAAAGGGTGTAATAAATGCACTTTGTGCTTTAGATTTTATAAAAAATAATGGGTTAAATGTCGGAGATTCTATTCTCTGGCATATTCCAGAGAGTGAAATTATGCTCTTTTTGGATAATAAAAATTTGCAATCTTAAATTTCCAAATAAAAGAGTAGAAAGTGGAAAATTTTAGTAATTTTTTTGAGACAATGTTTTTAACCTTTGAAATTGCCTCTATTACGACTTTTATCTTGTTGCTCCTTGCAATTCCATTAGGTTATTTTCTAGCTTTTACACATAGTAGAATCGCACCGATTTTAGAAGCGATTGTTTCTATGCCACTTGTCTTACCCCCTAGTGTGCTAGGATTTTATCTTTTGATTGCCTTTAGCCCTCAAAGTATTTTGGGAAAATTTCTATTAGAAACTTTTAATCTTAAACTTGTCTTTAGTTTTGAGGGTTTGATTGTGGGTTCAGTGATATTTTCGCTTCCTTTTATGGTTAATCCTATTCAAGCAGGTTTTGTTACTTTACCAAAATCACTTTTTGAAGCTGCTTTAACCCTTGGAAAAAGTCGTTTGAGTATCCTTTATTTTGTATTATTGCCAAATATTTCACGCTCTGTGCTTGTGGGCGTAGTTGTAACCTTTGCCCATACGATTGGTGAGTTTGGAGTTGTGATGATGATTGGGGGCAATATCCAAGGACAAACGCGTGTGGCAAGTATTGCGATTTATGATGAAGTAGAGTCTCTTAATTATGTATTAGCACACCAATATGCTTTGACGCTTTTTATCCTTACTTTTTCTATTTTGCTTCTTACTTTCTATCTAAATAAAAAGAACTTAAAATGATAATATTGGATTTTAAAAAACATTTGCATAGCACACAAGGTAATTTGACTTTGGAAGTTTGTTGCAAGTTAAAATCTCAAGATTTGATTGCGCTTTTTGGTAAAAGTGGAGCAGGGAAAACTACGATTTTACGAATTTTGGCTGGATTAAGTCAGCCAGATTGTGGAAAAATTCAGGTAAAAGGTGTAACTTGGTATGATTCTAGTGCAAACATTAATCTACCACCTCAAAAGCGTCCAATTGGATTTGTTTTTCAGGATTATGCACTTTTTCCCAATATGAATGTAGAGGAGAATCTGTTTTTTGCCTTACCCAAGAATGCAGATAAAATGCGTGTAGAATCGTTACTGGAAATCACAGAATTAGGTGCTTTGCGCAAACTAAAGCCAAATTTATTAAGTGGAGGACAACAACAACGTGTAGCGTTAGCGCGTGCATTGGTAAGAAGTCCGGAAATCCTATTGCTTGATGAGCCTTTTTCTGCATTGGATTCTGCAATGTCGCATAAATTACAAGAAGAATTATTACGCATTCATCGGCATTTTAAGCTTACAACTTTTTTAGTAAGTCATAGTTTTAGCGAAGTCTTTTCTCTTTCAAATTTTGTCGTGCATTTGGATTTTGGAAAAATTGATAAACAAGGAAGCCCTAATGAAGTATTTTTAAATGGTTTGCCAAGCGGGAAATTCCGACAAAGTGGATTAGTTTTAGACATAAAAGATAATGGTTTAATTTGTGTTGTGAGTGTGCTTGTGGGGAATGAAATCGTCCAAATTACTTCCAATAGAAATGAAGTGGAGGATTTGCACAAGGGCGATTGGATTGTGATTTCTTCTAAAGCGTGGAATCCTGTGTTTGTTAAAATAGAATCTTACACAAATCCCTCTCATCTCTCTTAGATATTGTTGATTCCGGTTATATCTATAAAGAGATATAAAAGAATCCCCCTAAATTAACCTCTTGCCCCTCCAATTATTTGCTATAATTCCCCCTTA
>NZ_CANBCA010000021.1 GCF_947367035.1 uncultured Helicobacter sp. | reverse complement strand
GGGGTATTCCCTGTTATTTGCTCCCTTTATCTTTATCCAAAAAGTGCGTAAGCTAGATGATAGATTCCACAAGTAGCAATCTTGACAAAGCTGGCAAAAACCTCACAAATAATGGAATCTCTCATAAAGTAAAATTCTACAAGAGGGAGAATAAAAACAAAATTATAGCTTTTCGCAGTAATCTTTAATTCTTTGAATCCCTACTTCAATACTCTTTAAATCTGTGGCAAAAGAGAATCTGAAGTAACCATCCATTCCAAATCCAATGCCCGGCACAACAGCTACACCCGCATTTTCTAATAAATCTTTACAAAACTGCATAGAATCTTTGCAAATTTCTGCACAATTGGCAAAAAGATAAAAAGCCCCATCAGGCTTACTTACTCTTAAACCCCTGATAGCATTAAGTTTTTCACAGGCAAAATCTCTTCGTTGCTTAAAAGCTTGTCGCATCATTTCAATCTCTTTATCTGCACTTCCATTTAATCCCAAAATGGCAGCTTTTTGAGTGATAGAGTTGATATTTGATAGGGATTGACTTTGAAATCCATTAATCAGTTTGCAAAGTTTTTGGTCCTTACTTGCTAGATAACCCATTCGCCAACCCGTCATTGCGACTGCTTTGCTAAGTCCATTAATTGTAATCGTGCGTTCAAGCATATCTTGACCAATGCTAGCAGGTGAAACAAAAACGCCATCATAAACCAACTTCTCATAAATTTCATCACTAAGTAGCCAAATATTTGTGCCTTTTAAAACAGAAGCAATTTCTTCTAGCTCAGTTTTAGAATAAACCATTCCCGTAGGATTGGAAGGTGTTGTAAGGACTAGCATTTTTGTTTTGGGTGTAATAGCGGATTGGAGTTGTTCTTTGGTAATTTTAAAATTGTTTTCTTGTGTGGTTTGAATAAAAACATTTTTGCCATTACTAAAAGTAACAAGTTCAGGATAAGTTACCCAATAAGGAGAAGGGATAATTACCTCATCATCTTTGTCAATTAAGGCTTGAAATACATTAAAGAGTGAATGTTTAGCTCCACTATTAACAATAATTTCTTTTGTAGAGTATTCCAGGTTATTATCTCGTTTAAGTTTTGCACTGATTGCACTCAATAATTCTGGGATTCCAGCGACCGCAGTATATTTTGTAAAACCTTCATTAATAGCTTGAATTGCTGCGTCTTTGACAACTTGAGGTGTATCAAAATCTGGCTCACCTGCAGAAAAAGAAAGAATATCCTTTCCTTGGGATTTTAATTCTCTCGCGAGAGTGCTAATTGCAATAGTTATGGATTCAGATAGAGCAGTAACCCTGCTTGCATAATGTGCCTGCATAGTAGTCCTTCTTTGAAATTTATAGATTGAAACACAATAATAATCTTAATTTGTTAAAAATTTTATAAAAATTAGATTTTGATTAACTTTTCGTAAATAGATTTAAATCAGTTGATTTAAGCTTATTGTTGATTAAATTTATCAATTATTTAGTATTTATGACTAATTAATATTTAGCCAAATAGACTAAGATTTAATGAATTTTTTTACTAAATGTATTGACAAGATGAACTTTTTGCATTATAATTTCGCTCGTTTAAAATATATTAATTTTTTGGAGGTAATCCTTATGAAGTTTAAACCACTTGGAGAAAGAGTTCTAGCAGAAAGACTAGAAGAAGACACAAAAACTGCTTCAGGAATCATTATCCCTGATAATGCAAAAGAAAAACCACTTGAAGGAATTGTCAAAGCTATTGGCAAGGAAGTAAAAGAGGTTAAAGTAGGAGATACAATTGTTTTTGGGAAATATTCTGGCACTGAAGTGAAATTAGAGGGAAAAGAATATTTGATTTTAAAACTTGAGGATGTTTTAGGCGTCCGAGCTTAAAAATAAAAATTATAAGGAGACAAAATGGCAAGCAAAGAAATTAACTTTTCAGATAATGCAAGAAATAGACTATATGAAGGTGTAAAGCAACTTAATGATGCTGTAAAGGTAACTATGGGTCCAAGAGGACGCAATGTTTTAATTCAAAAAAGCTTTGGTGCGCCGAGCATTACAAAAGATGGTGTTTCAGTGGCAAAAGAAATTGAGCTTGCAGACCCTATTGCAAATATGGGTGCACAACTTGTGAAAGAAGTTGCAAGTAAAACTGCTGATGCAGCGGGAGATGGCACGACAACAGCGACTGTTCTTGCTTATAGTATCTTTAAAGAAGGCTTAAGAAATATTACTGCAGGCGCAAATCCTGTGCAAGTTAAACGTGGAATGGATAAAGCAGCAGAAGCTATTACAAAAGAGTTAAAGAAAATTTCTAAACCCGTTGCAGGGAAAAAAGAAATTGCACAAGTGGCAACAATTTCTGCAAATTCTGATTCTAAAGTCGGAGAATTAATTGCAGAAGCGATGGAAAAGGTTGGCAAAGACGGTGTCATCACTGTTGAAGAAGCAAAAGGAATCAATGATGAACTAAGCGTCGTTGAGGGAATGCAATTTGATAGAGGGTATCTGAGTCCATATTTTGTAACTAATAGCGACAAAATGGAAGCAGAATTAGAACAACCTTATATTTTATTAACAGATAAAAAAATCACTTCTATGAAAGATATCTTGCCACTTTTAGAATCTACAATGAAGAGTGGTAAGCCATTGCTTATTATTGCAGAAGATATTGAAGGAGAAGCTTTAACGACTTTGGTAGTAAATAAATTGCGTGGTGTCTTAAATGTTGCTGCAGTGAAAGCTCCCGGATTTGGTGATAGAAGAAAAGAAATGTTGAAAGATATTGCAACTTTAACTGGTGGCGAAGTCATCAGCGAAGAGTTGGGTAAAACACTTGAAGCTGCGACTATTGCGGATTTAGGACAAGCGGCTAGAATTGTGATTGATAAAGATAATACAACAATTGTAGATGGAGCAGGTAAAAAAGATGCAGTTAAAGCAAGAATTGCGCAAATCAAAACTCAAATCCAAAGCACTACAAGTGATTATGATAAAGAAAAATTGCAAGAAAGATTAGCAAAGCTTAGTGGCGGTGTTGCTGTTATTAAAGTTGGTGCAGCAAGTGAAGTAGAAATGAAAGAGAAAAAAGACCGCGTAGATGATGCGCTTAGCGCAACTAAAGCGGCTGTTGAAGAGGGAATTATTATTGGCGGAGGTGCGGCACTTGTGCGTGCAGCAGCAAAAGTTAGCCTGAAGCTTGAGGGTGATGAAAAAATTGGCTATGAAATCATTAAACGTGCAATTTCTTCACCTATTAAACAAATCGCAACAAATGCAGGATTTGATGATGGTGTGGTGGTAAATAATGTAGAAAAAGATTCTAATGTAAATCACGGATTTGATGCTTCTAATGGCACTTATGTAGATATGTTTGAAGCAGGAATCATCGACCCATTAAAGGTTGCTAGAATCGCTCTTCAAAACGCTGTGTCCGTTTCTAGTTTATTGCTTACCACAGAAGCGACCGTTCACGAAATCAAAGAAGATAAACCCGCAATGCCAGATATGAGTGGTATGGGTGGAATGGGAGGTATGGGTGGAATGATGTAATTTCATCTTTTCTTATCCTTTGGATCCCTTCCGGGTTCCATTGCTTCAAAAATCCCCTTGTAAAGCCAAAAAAGTCTTTTATAGAACAACAATTAATTTAAAGAAAAAACCCTTTTATATTTAAGTAAATAAACTTTGCAAATTTCAGTGTATTTAAGGTAAAATTTCAGTTTTTAAAATAAAGGAATTTTATGTCAAATACACAAGATTTATGGAATCTCACAGCACTATTTAAAAATAAAAAATCCCTGCAAAACACAATGAAAGAGAGCATAGAGAGAGCAAGAGCATTTGAACAAACTTATAAAAATAATCTTGTAAATTTAACACCTGATAAGTTTTATCAAAGTCTTAAAAATTATGAAAAAATTTGCGAGGAACTTTCTGCTATTATGACTTATGCGTTTTTATGTTTTGCTTCAAACACTAAAGAGGGTGCGTTTTATGCAGATTGTGAAATGCAAGTGAATAGAGCGCAAGAATCACTTTTGTTTTTTGATTTAGAATTTAACGCGCTTTCTTCACAAAAACAACAAGAATTTATCCAAAATGCTCAAGAATACAAATATTATTTAGATCTTTTAAGTAAGAATTCTAAACATCAATTAAGCTTAAAAGAAGAAAAAATTTTGTTAAAAACACAGCCCGTGAGTGTGGATAGCTTCAAGCGACTTTTTGATGAGCATTTGAGCCATTTGCGTTTTACAATTTCTCTTAATGGCACACAAAAGCAAGTAGGGGAGGAGGAAGTCTTAAGTCTCCTGTATGATAAGGAAAGGGAGGTTCGTAAAATGGCACAAGAGTCCTTAAGTGTTGGATTAAAACAGAATCTTGATTTACTGACCTATATTTATAATGTTGTGCGTAAAGATTTGAAAATTACTACAGAACTAAGAAAATATGAAAGCTTAGAAGAATCACGCCATTTAGACAATCAAACCACACAAAAAAGCGTAGATTCTATGGTAAAAACCATTAACGACAATGTTGGAATTGTGGAGGAATATTATCTATTAAAAGCTAAGATTTTGGGTTTAGATACTCTTTATGATTATGACCGTTACGCACCGCTGTGTTGTACAGAAGAAGCAGAATTTACCTATCAGGATTCTAAAGCCATTGTATTAGAAACTTTTGAGGAGTTTTGTCCAAAATTTTATGGAATCGCTAAATGTGCATTTGAAGAGGGTTGGGTAGATTCTCACCCACGTGAATACAAAAGGGGAGGGGCATTTAGCCATAGTGCAGTGCCAAGCGCACATCCTTATTTGATGCTCAATCATACAAACCGCAGAAGGGACGCTTTTACAATGGCACATGAGTTAGGGCATACCATTCATCAGACTTTATCTTATAAAGTGGGGTATTTAAACGCGGATACTCCTTTGACTACAGCAGAAACAGCTTCTGTATTCGCGGAAATGTTATTGTTTGAAAAGATGAAAAAAAATCTAAGTAGGGAACAGAAAATTGAGCTTTATGCGAGCAAGTTAGAAGATGTATTTGCTACACTTTTCCGGCAAAATGTTTTTACGAACTTTGAACGTTTGGTGCATTTAAAAGAGGGTGAATTAAGCAGTGAGGAGTTTAACAATCTTTGGCAAGAAGAAAATCAAAAAATGTTTGGTAAAAGCGTGATTTTAACACCAAATTATCGTCTTTGGTGGTCTTATATTCCCCATTTTATTCATACTCCTTTTTATTGCTATGCGTATAGTTATGGACAACTTTTAGTTTTTGCGCTTTTTGGAGTTTATCGCTCAAACCCTTTAGATTTTGTTACCAAATATGAGGAATTTTTAAGCCTTGGTGGGAGTAAATCACCTAAGGAATTAGTGGGGATTTTTGGTTTGGATATTGAAAGTGAGGATTTTTGGCAGATTGGTATGAGTGAGGTGAGGTTGCTGCTTGAAGGTTTAAAGGAGATTTTATAAGGAGAGAATATGGAAGTTTTGCTGAAAGATAAAAAGTTTAGAGAGATATTAAAAGGGCATTGTTATACAATTCTAGAGCATTTCATTCACAGAAAAATTAATTTTTCCATTGTTTGTAATGTGCGTTGCGTGAAGTTTGAGCCTGAATTGCCAGATTCCATTAGAGGGTCTTTTAGTGAGTTAACCTTGTTTATTCTTGCAGGTTATACTTTTGAGAGTTTGGAACTAGATTCTAAAAATCTATATTTTGAAGCAGGGTTTGGAGAAGAGAATTTGGGCAGTTTTGTAACAGCACCATTGGATTCTATTGTTCAAATTTTATTACCAAATGATGAGGATTTACGTGCAGATTTTTGCGTATATATAAATCTTTATAATGCTTTTATAAATACAGAACCAACCAAAAAAGATGAAGAAGAGGGGATTAATAGTTCAATGAAAGCCCTTTTAAGCAATCCAAAAAACAAAAGGTTTAAAAAATAATTTGCTATACTTCAAAATTTAGTGTTTTGGCAATGGAGAGAAAATGGAGAAAAAGATTAAGTTAGAATTATTCCGATTTGATATTAAAACAGATTATTTGCCTTATTTTGCAAAACTGCTTGTAAAAATTGATTCGCAAAAATCATTGTTGGATTTATTAAAAATTGTTCAAAAAAATGTATTGGAATATGGTTATAACGCATATGGATTTAAAATTAATGGTGTGGTAGTGTTTGACTTTGGTTTAAAAATTGAAGATTTAATCAAAAATTTTGGGTTAGAGTGGAAAATAGAACCACTAAATCCGCATTTGGCAATAAAGGATTTAATGATTAATGTAGAGCCATTTTTACAAAAACTAGAATCATTAAAACAAGTTGGGCTTGATGAATTAGCACAAGATGAAGTGCAAAGTGTGTTAAAAGATATGGAGTTTAGGGGGTTAGAAGCCTTAGATATAGAAACACAGGATATCAAAAATGTTTTTTTGCTTTCTTTTTTGCCTTTTGCTTATGCAACTCCTTTAAGTGTCGAAAATTCAGAATATTTGGGTGAAGCCTATTTTATTTTGGTTGCTTCTTTGTATGCGAAGCATAAAACACCAAAGATATTAGAGACTATTTGTAAGCTAGAAAATGGAATCTTTAACGCGCAAAATTTACAAACTTACTTGTTTCCGCCAAATGCAAAGTTTGATAAATGTATCAATGAATTAAAGATGATTGCTTTTGAAATGAGTGAAAATTCTCAAGTTCAAGCCCTTAAATCAAAACTCATTAAAAAAGTTAATTCTTAAAAAAGGGGAGGAAATGGGATCTTTTGTTTTACTGCATAATAATTTCTATCCAAAATCTGCTAATATTTTAATGCAAAATATTAAAACGCTTTTGGAAAAATTGCAAATTCCTTTTGAAAAATCTCAAAATATTACATTGGAGGGAAAATTTTTACCCTTTATAAATAGGGTAGAATATTATAAAAAGCTATTCCTTTTATTTTTAAAAGCACAAGAGGAAAACCATAAAATCCTTGTATGTGATTCTCAAAGTTTGTTAGAAATTATGAGATTTTTCGCAAATTTTTATGAAGAAACAGAATTAAGAGAAGTGCTTTTAAAAGAATGTGAAACAGAAATTGATATTCTAAGCTTAGAAAATAGTTTTATTTTTGCACCAGAAGTTATCCTCAATGCGTTAAAGACTTATAATTTTAAACGGCGCTGGGAAGGATTTAAATGCGCTTTCTTCGTAGATAGAGAGCTTGAAAAAATCGTCGTAGAATCTCAAATGATTTCTACTTTAGAAGAGAGAACAGGATTGAAGATTTTACCATTTTTCAAAGAAAGTTATGCGTATTTGTTGCAAACCAATCCACCATTAGCTTATTCAATGGGAGCAACAGATTATTATGAAATGGTAGATGGCGGAGTAGATTTTATTTTAACGCCAAATATTGGTAATTTTGAATTAATGGATAGATGTGCAGAAAAGCTAAGAAACACAAAAGGTCGTGATGATTTAGAGATTCCATTATTATTTATTCCTCAAGTGATTTTAGCTCTTTTTGACGAAACAACAAGTAGCATTTTGCATTTTGGAGAGCATATTATTTCTCCAAAAATGCTTTAAGGATAAGAGTGATTATAGCGTTAAAGGTCATTGTTTCACTTATAATTGCAATGATTTGGTATAAACTTTCCTCCAATCAAGAAATTTCTATTTTCTTTTTTGTGTTAATGCTTATTATTTTTTTTATTCGTCCTATTGCATATCAAAGCCCAAAAGAACGCGAAGAATATTTGGAAAAATTTAAACGCTCAAAAGAGCGTCAAATGAATCTAGAAAGAATGCGCCGTGATGAAAAGAAAAAATCAGCAGAAGAAAAGAAGAAGAGAATGGGTGTCAAGGATGAGTAATAGAAATAGACTGATGTTACTTCAAACGACAACCACGCGAGCAAATGCTACAATTTTAATCGGAATTGCTTTAGAATCCACACTAAGTGCTTGTGTCCAGCAAATAAATATTCAAAGTCATTATGTTTGGCATAATGCGCAGAATCCAAGCTTATTAGAAGTTTGTAATGAAAATGAGATTTTATTAAGCTTTAAAGTATTTAAGCAAGATTTTAAGGATTTGCGTAAGCTTATTTTGCAATATCATACCTATAAGATTCCAGAAATTATTGGGATTAAACTTTATAAAGTATCTAAAAGTTATCAAAAATGGTGTAAAAAGACAAAGTTAAATTGATAGTTGTTGGTGGAGCTGTGGGGAATCAAACCCCAGTCCGAAAATCAAACCAACAATAGTAGATATACATACTTTCTTGGATTTTTAATCTTTCTTGAAATATCAAAATTCCAAAAAATAATATCTCAAGGCAACCTAATCTTAACTTTATATGCGGTCATACAAAGTGCATCTAGCTAAAATGATGTTTTTGAGAAGTCGCTAGAATCCTTATTCAAAAACAGCTCCAAAAGTTGATAAACTTACGCAATTTTAGCGTAAGCAGGAGCGTAATTTGCGTTGTTTGCGTTTATATTTATGTGCTAGATTTACAACTTAGCACAGGTTGGTATGCCACTAGAGCTATCTAACTCTCGTCGAAATTCAAGTCAGCCCCAAGAATAAGATTCTATCTTAGATTCTATAAAATTTTTATTAACCACTGCAATATGGAATGTAATTTTGCATTTAGAGATGAATTATCCAATGCTAGTTTAATATAATATTTAGGGTAAAAATTCTTATTTTATTGTAAAATCTTTTTTTGAATCTTGTGATTTCATTGCATAAAAGGATAAAAATGAGTATGCAAAATATAACAAAATCTATCACTACCGCACAGATTTTAAAGAAAAAGGATATAGAAAAAATCACTATGCTAACAGCATATGATGCCTTAATGGCAAAAATCTTTGATGGTGAAGTGGATATGATTTTGGTGGGAGATAGTTTGCAAATGAGTTTTTTTGGTGATTTAGATACATTAAGTAGCAGTTTGGATAAGATGATCTATCACACTCAAGCGGTGTGTAATGGAGTGAAAAAAAGCTTAGTCATTTGTGATATGCCTTTTGGTAGCACGACAATACCTAAACTTGCTTTAAAATCCGCAATTCGTATTTATAAGGAAACCAAAGCGCAAGCAGTGAAATTGGAAATAGGATTTGAGGGTTTAAAAAGTATTGAAATGTTAGTTAAAAACGGAATTGCTGTAATGGTACACATTGGATTAAAACCGCAGTTTATTCGCAGTGATGGTGGATACAAGGTAAAAGGAAAAACGCAAGAAAGTGTGGAATCACTAATAAAACTTGCACAAGAGATTGAGCAAAAGGGTGCATTTAGTATTTTACTAGAGGGAGTAAAAGCGGAGGCAGCACAACAAATCACACAGAGCGTTAAGATTCCAGTCATTGGTATTGGAAGTGGAGTGAATGTAGATGGGCAGGTATTAGTATGGAGTGATGCTTTTGGTTTTTTTGAGGAATTTAGACCTAAATTTGTGCGGCAATATTTAAAAGGTGCAGAATTGTTGCGTCAAAGTGTGCGTCAATATGTTGAAGATGTTAAAAATGGCAGTTTTCCAAGTGAGAGGGAAAGTTATTAGGGGGAAATTTGGAACGCATTGTAGAGATTGAAAAATTAACCTTAGAAAAAGAAGAGGATATTAGGCTTCGTCCAAATTGTTGGGATGATTATATCGGACAGGAGAAACTGAAGAAGAACTTACAGGTTTTTATTACGGCTGCAAAGAAGCGTGGAGATGTCTTAGACCATCTTTTGCTTTTTGGTCCGCCGGGTCTTGGTAAAACAACTTTAGCACATATTATTAGCAATCAAATGCAAACTTCTATTAAAGTAACCGCTGCCCCTATGATTGAAAAAGCAGGGGATTTAGCAGCAATTTTGACAAATTTAAGTGAGGGAGAGATTCTGTTTATTGATGAAATTCATCGTTTAAGCCCCGCGATTGAGGAGATTTTATATCCAGCAATGGAAGACTTTAGGCTAGATATTATCATTGGTAGCGGACCTGCTGCGCAGACCGTAAAGATTGATTTACCCCATTTTACACTTATTGGTGCAACGACACGTGCAGGAATGATTAGTAATCCTTTACGTGATAGGTTTGGAATGCAGTTTCGTATGCAATTTTATGAACAAGAGGAGCTCGCGCGTATTGTCAAAATTGCTTCAGCAAAATTGCAAAAAGAGTGTTCAAATGAAGGTGCGTTAGAGATAGCCAAACGTTCAAGAGGCACACCAAGAATCGCCCTGAGATTACTAAAGCGCGTAAGAGATTTTGCTGAAGTTGCTGAAGAAGCAGTTATTAACAAAAAGCGCACCGAGTACGCATTGAATGAACTTGGTGTAAATGAATATGGATTTGATGAATTGGATTTGCGTTTTTTAAAAATTATTTGTGAGAATCGTGGACGACCTATTGGGCTTGGCACTCTTGCAGCAGCGATGAGCGAAGATGAAGGGACGATTGAAGATGTAATTGAGCCTTATTTATTGATTAATGGATATTTAGAACGCACGGCAAGAGGTAGAATCGCAACACAAAAAACTTATGAATTGTTTTCCTTTCGGGAGATTGGGAGTTTGTTTTAAAACTTTTAGAAACATTAAAATCCGACGTGAAAAAATTCTGTGTGGGATTTTATATTTATTCCAAATATTTATTTCTTTTTTAATTGCATTTTACAATGTTGCAATAACGACAGTAAGGAATATTTTGCTAAGAATTGCGAAACCTCATTGTAATATAATAAAAATTTTATTAGTAAGTCCCAAAGACTTAATCTAGCAAAAATAACTCCAATGGATATTTTTTACCCAAATCTTTCAAATCCAAATATGCACGCACTTTTAAAAGCTCATTTTGAGGATATGTATTTAGACGCTCTTTAGCTTCATCAATCATTTCTAATTCTAAAAGCACATAAAAATATGCCATTTCAGCCAATTCATCTTTGTTTGCAAGATTTTCAAATAAACTAACCCAAGTTGCAGGTTCGTAGCATTCTTTTAATTTTTGCGCTAAAAGCAAATAATCTTCTTTGCTATATTCTACTTCCGCACAAAGCTGTGCTATTTCATCATTACTAAAGTCCATTTTTTTGGCATAACACATTCCAAGCATTTCATTTGCTATTTCTTTATTAAACTTTATCTCACCAATAAATTGCTTAATTGTTTTTGTCTCCCCTTGACTTAATAACTTTTTAAAAGATTCACGCTTATATTGTTCATCATAGCTTGCTTTTTTAAGCACTTCTGTGGCAAATTTTTCATCACTATGAATTTGATTAAAGATATTTTTACGCAAAAAGGCAGATTTTTCACTAGGATTAAACTTCTTAAGATTCACATATTCACCTCTTTTTAAATCACCTAAAAGTTCAATGAGTTCATCTAATCTTGCTTCACCACTTTTAAGAGCAATTCCGTCTTTTATATCTAAAGTAAGGTTATTAAGTAAAATAGAGAGGCTTTTATATCTGTTCATCGTAGGTTGTTTTAATGGCACGTCTTTATTTAAAAGTTGGTTTTCTATTTGTTCTAAAATTAGTTTATAATCACGTTTATACTTCGTTCGTTTGCGCCACATACGATAAGAACCACCTATATCCAAAAATCCTACAATAATAAAAAAAACTATGACAGGTATGATAAACCATACTGCCACAGGAAGTGTAATAATCTGTGTGCTCAAGGGAATCGCAAACGAATAGCTTTCACCGCTAAGACTATAAACATAAAGTCCTAAGAGAACGATAAATACAAATAATGCACTAATGTAATATTTAAATTTCATTTTTGGTCCTTTGAATCTTTTTCAATAATTTGTCGGCATACTATACAATATTTTGCATGTGGTTTTGCTTTTAAACGTTGAATTCCAATTGCTTCATCACACATTTCACAAACTCCATAAATACCTTCATCAATTTTCTCTAATGCTCTTTCAATGTATTCTAGTTCTAAATTATGTCTTTCATAAATGGAGTTATCCAACACATTTCTCATTTGCATTGCCGCAAAATCAGTTTCATTAATATTGCTATTTTGAATATGCTCCATTGTTTGTTTGTGGATAGAGTTATTATCTAAAATTGCCTTTTTTTTAGCCAATAAAATAGACTTTAAGTTCTCTAATTCACTTTGACGCATTATTTTCCTCTCCTGTCATTTGTGATATGGATGATTATGAATTAAGCAAAGCGCACGATAGATTTGCTCACTTAATACAACTTTTGCGATTTTATGACTAAAGGTAAGTGCTGAGAGAGAGATTTGCATATTACAATTTTCAATAAAGCTTTCTTCTAATCCATACGCTCCCCCAATAAAAAATGTAAGACTACCTTGATTATGTAGAATTTTTGCAAATTCAAGAGAATCTAATTTTTTGGCACTAGGGGCTAGGGCAATTCTGTATTGGTTGGGTTTAAAGGTTTTAAGAAATTCTTTTGTATAAGATTTCTTAGCTTCAGCTGGTTTTTGTTTTTGACTTAAGTTAATAGATTTGCAAAACAAATTGATAAATTCAAGTTTTGCTCCAAACTTATTACATAAAGTGATAAATTCTTCGCACAATTGGTCGCTCAAGTCTTTATGATTTTTGGCGATATAATACACAATAATTTTAATCATACTTCTTTTAGTATTTCTAAACTTCTATTTTAAGGTATTCTAAAGCTTGAGCAATGGTTTGTTTTATGTCTTTGCGTTGCACAATCATATCAATCAATCCGTGTTCTAGGAGAAATTCGGCAGTTTGAAATCCTTGCGGTAAGTCTGTGCCAATCGTTTGCTTGATGACTCTAGCCCCTGCAAATCCAATCATCGCTCCTGGTTCTGCCATAATCAAATCACCCAAAAAGGCAAATGAAGCACTCACTCCACCCATTGTGGGATCACTTAAAACAGAGATAAAGGGTAAATGCGCTTCACTTAGAGCATTGAGTGCGGCAGAGGTTTTTGCCATTTGCATAAGTGAATAAGTGGATTCTTGCATTCTTGCCCCGCCACTTGCACTAACAACTACAATTCCTTGTTTGTTTTGTATCGCACGATTAATTGCACGAACAATTTTTTCCCCCTCCACTGAGGCAAACGAACCTCCCATAAAATTGAAATCAAACAAGATGATTTGCGCACTAATACCATTAATAGTGCATTCTCCACTGACAATGGAGCTTGGGCGACCGCATTTTTTAGTATATTCTTCCACACGTTTTTTATAGCTTTTTTTATCTACAAAATCTAATGGGTCATTGGGAGCCAAATCTTTATCAAACTCTATAAAGCTTCCTTCATCACACATAAGTGCGATTCTGTCTTCCAAGCCAATTCGCATATGGAAGTTGCACTTTGGACAAGTGTAAAGCTGTGCAATAATTTCCTTGTAATACATTAATGCATTGCAACTTGGACATTTTACCCAATGGCTTGGAGCTTCTTGTGGCACAGCTCTATCATCTTTTTTGAAGTTTTTAAAAAAATCTGCAAAACCCATTTGATTTCCTTAAACTTAAATAGTTTTTGGCTTCCACAATTTTAGAGTGGAGAGTATTTAGAGTAATAAATTTTGTAAAAATAAGTTCAAATTGTATAAAATTGTGTGTTAATTTACACTAAAAGATAAAAATATGCAAATTCTAACAAAAGATTCAAGTGTAACACTCTATAATACAAGTTTTGGTGAAGCCTACCATAGTGCAAAAGACGGCGCATTACAAGAAACTTTGCACAAACATATCCTCCCAGCCCTTTCTTTAAAAATGCAAGAACCCATTTTATCGGTGCTTGATATTTGTTTTGGACTTGGATTTAATACCCTGTGTCTAGTGCATACTGCACATTCATTGAGATTTAAAGGAAAGATTTTTATTCATTCTCCAGAGTTGGATTCCAATCTTTTACCAAAACTTTTAAAGCACCCTTATCCTAAAGAGTTAGAAAACGAATTGGCAATTTTAGAATCCCTAATTATACAACATTATTATAAGGAGCAAGATTTGGAGATTGTTTTGTATTTAGGGAATGCGAGGGAGATTTTAAAGAATTTTCTTGCAAGAGATTCTAAGGACACACCATACAAAATCGCACAGAATCTAATGCACTTTAATATTATTTTTCAAGATGCCTTTAGTCCGACTAAGAATCGCGATTTATGGACTTATGAGTATTTTAAGACACTCTATGCAATCAGTGCAGAAAATACCCTCATCACTACTTATAGCCATCATTCTTGTATGTTGTATTCCGCTTATTTAGCGGGATTTTATGCCTTTAAACTTCATCAAAAATATGTGCGAGATTCTGTAATTTTCACTAAAACTCAAAAGATTCCAAAATTATCTTTAGAAAATATCTCACAAATTACCCCTATTAATCTTGCGCATAAAATTAAAATAAATCCGAATCTTTGGGGATTATATGATGATTAAATTGATTTCATTTAAAGTTGGCTTATGGCATATTTTTTGTTTGTTGTGGTAATGCTTTTAATCTATATTCGCCCTTTTGGGATTCCATTTTGGGCAATCAGTATATTTGGGGCATTCATTGCACTACTTCTTGGAATCGTTAATTTGCACGATGTGTGGTTTGTATGGATAATGGTTTGGGATTCTACTCTAGTATTAGTCGGATTGATTGTTTTAACACTTACACTAGAGCGCATTTTATTTTTTGATTTTTTAGCTTATAAGATTCTATGCTTTACTGGAGAGAATAGAGAGTCTAGCGATAAGGGTAGAATCTTTTATTGCAAAAGTTGGAAACTTTTTATCTTTTTAGTTCTTTTTGGGGCATTTTTGGCAATATTTTTGGCAAATGATGGAGCAATTTTAGTGCTTACACCTCTTATGTTTGCGCTTTTCCCGCATAAAAGAGAGAATTTTTATGCACCTTTAATTATTTTTTTGCTTTTTATGGGATTTATCAGTGATTTTGCTTCCAATCTTTTTGTGCTTTCAAACCTTACAAATATTTTAACTGCTTCTTTGTTTGCGATTCCATTTGTAGAATTTATGCGCTTTATGGTTTTACCGCAGGGATTTGCTATTCTTGCTTCGCTTTTAGTATTTTGGTGGTTTTTGGGAGTGAAATTACCCCAAACGCTTGTGCTAACAAGTCATTTTAAAGAGGAATTTTTAAGCACTTTTGGAATTTATTTTTGCTTTTTTTTACTTGCTCTTTTGCCACTTTGTGCAGGCATCGGGGCATATTTTGGGATTCCACTTTCAATTTTTGTTGGGCTTTGTGCAAGTTTGGCAGTATGCTATGGAATAAAATTAGGCAGAATTGCGCCACTTAAATTACTAAAAGAATCGCCTTTTAGTGTAGTTATCTTTAGTTTCGGTTTATTTGTTGTAGTTTTTGGACTCAAAAATGCGGGATTTTTAGAGATTTTACAATTTGGAATCTCTAAAATTGTAGCACAAGGGCAGTTTTTAAGTCTTTTTGGTATAGGGTTTCTTAGTGGATTTGGAAGCAGTATTATTAATAATTTACCTATGGTAATGCTTGGTGATTTGGCTCTGAGAGAAATGGAAAATTTACCTTTAGTTTTTGCACATTTATTGGGGTGCAATATTGGTTCTAAGCTCACGCCCATAGGTTCTCTTGCTACATTATTATGGCTTGTAAGTTTAAGAAGATATGGGGTTTTTATCCCAATTTTTCGGTATTTTGCTCTAGCGTGTTGTTGGAGTGTGGTTGTATTGTTTTGCGCCCTTATGGGGCTGTATTGCTCTTGCATTTTTGGATTTTAACTCAAAATTTATTGTAAAATACGATGAGGCAAAAAGAAAAAGGACAAGGTTCGGAACAAGATTTAAAGCCAGAGCAACAAGCGAGAGAAGAGATTGATAAGCTTTTGTCACTAGCGGGATTTGAGTTAAGAGATTTTAAGGATTGCACTTTGGGAGATTCTGCACCCAATGCGGCACGCAATTTTGCCATAAGAGAATTTATCCTAGAAAATGGCACAAGGGCGGATTATATGCTTTTTGTCAAAGGCAAAGCGCATTTTGTTTCTTGTGGATAGGAACAATCTTGGCAAACAAGCGAAAAAAGAGTTTGATAATTTCATCCCAAGCACAGATAAGCGGCATTTTAGCGAGATTTATAATGTGGTGCATTTAGAGACAAATCGCATTCCCGCAGAATCTAAAGTCGTGATTACGACAATTCAAAGGCTTTATTCCATTTTGCGCGGAGAGAGTGCATTTGATAGCACAAAGGAGGAACACTCCGCCTTTGAAAGAGAGGATAAAGAGACAAAAGAAGTTGCCTATAATCCCCAAATTGGCATTGATACCTTTGATTTTATCATCATTGATGAATGCCACCGCAGCATTTATGGGCTATGGCGACAGGTGCTAGAGTATTTTGACGTATTTCTTATCGGGCTTAGCGCGACACCCTCTAAGCATACCTTAGGGTTTTTTGCCCAAAATATTGTGGCGCAATATGACTTAGAAAAATCCATTCTTGATAAAGTCAATGTGGGCTATGAAATCTTTAGAATTAAAACCCAAATTAGTGAGCAAGGTAGCATTATTGAAGCGAATGCAGAATTTCAAGTGCCATTCCGTGATAAAGACACGCGAAAAATCGGCTATGAGAGCTTAGAGGAGGATTTAGAATATTCCAAAGCAGATTTAGACCGCTCCGTGCTTGTTCCTAGCCAAATCCGCACGATTTTAGAAACTTATAGAGACAAAGTCTTTGACCTACTTTTTCCCGAACGAGAGCCTAGCTATTTACCTAAGACTTTGATTTTTGCTAAAGATGATAATCACGCAGAGGAAATCGTGCGCCTTGCGCGAGAAGTCTTTAACGCAGATAATGAGTTTGCACAAAAAATCACCTATAAGAAATTATAATATATAATTGTATATACAATGATACAAGGAGAAAGTATGACAAGTGAAGTCAAACTCAATAAGTGGGGAAATTCATTAGCCTTCCGTATTCCTAGCAGTTTTTTGAAAAACTTGGGATTCAATCAAGATTCTAAGCTCAAACTTAGCATTCAAGATGAAAAGCTCATCATAGAAAAGCAAAAGGATTTAAAGCAAATATGCAAGGCGATGAATAAAAAGAATCTTAATATAGACAGCGTTTGGGAAAACGACACAACAGGCAAGGAATGGTAATGGCAAACTATGTGCCTCAAAGTGGTGATTTGATTTCACTCCGCAGAGCGGACACGAGCAAAAGGGCAAAAGACCCGCACTTGTCCTAAGTCCAAAGGAATATAATCAAAAAAGCGGTTTGTGCCTTTGTGTGCCTCTTGCGAGCAAGATAAAAGGCTATCCTTTTGAAGTGCCTTGTGTGATTGGAGAGAAAGAGGGAGTGATTTTAAGCGACCAGCTAAGAAATGTAGATTTTAAGGCAAGGGGAGCGAATTTTATAGAGCAGTGCGAAAAGGAAGTGCTAGAGCAAGTAAAATGCAATCTTGCTTTGTTGCTTGGGATTTAGCGATAAAGAGAATATTGATAAAGATTTAAGGAATCTGTATCTATAATTGTAGATACAAAAAGCAGAGGAGAGAGAATGAAAAGTGCGATTAATATAAGGCTTGATAAGGATTTGATACAAACGCTTGACTACACTGCAAAGGAAATGAATCTCACACGCACCGCTTTGATAGAACGAGCAATTATCGCATATCAAGACAGAATGGACGAAATGATAAGTGATAAAGTCATAGATGAGATTAAAGAGGGAAAAAGAAAAACAATACCCTATGATGAGTTCAAAAGGCAATTAGGTTGGGATTAATGTATCGTTTGGAAATTGCTGATTATGCAAAAAGCATTATTGTGAAGCAAAATCCAAAAAATCAAAGGCTTTTGCAATCAAAACTTGAGGATTTGGAGCGGGGCAATTTTAGCGGAGATAAAGCTCTCAAAGGTCGCCATAAAGGTAAATTTAGAAAGAGAGCGGGGGATTTTAGGATTATTTATCTTAAAAGTGAAGAAGTGTTGCTTATTTGTGTAATCCATATAGGACATAGAAAGGATATTTATAAGGATTAAAAGGGCTATGAAAATGTGTAATCAAAATGCGGGAGGGGGTAAAAATGAGTAAAAAGCGATTGTTGCAAAGGTGTGGAATTTCGCAACGATTTTGCGTGATAGTGGTGTGAGTTATACTGAGTATGTCGCGCAGTTAAGCTATTTGCTGTTTTTGAAAATGGAAAGTGAGAGGGAGAGTATCGGGGAGAGTAGCAAAATCCCTGCAAGCTGCAAATGGGAAAGATTGATACGCTTAGATGGGCTGGAGCTAGAGAGTGCGTATAATGCCGCACTCGCGCAACTTTCAGAGAGTGTGGGGTATGATATGCGCACGAATATGAATCTAAGCCTTGTAACAAGTCCTTTAAGTGCGGAGCATTTAAGGGAGTTTGAATCTTGTTTTTGCTTGGGAGCAATGGAAAATCGCAAGGAGAGTGAGCGATTTCGCTCGTTTGGCATTGAGGAGATTAAGCAGCGCGATAAGATGAATTTAGATATTTTTTGGATAAAAGATGAGAGTTTAGAGGATTTGGAGAATCTGCCAAGCCCAAAAGATTTAAGCGAGGAAATCTGTATAAGTCTTAAGAATGCGCTTAAGGAAATGTCGCGAATAGAGGAGGAATTAAACTAACATTGTATGCTACAATTTCATTAAATCAACACATAAAAGGTTTTCAATGAGATTAAGGACAAGACTGCACAAAAAGCTAAGATTTAAAACGCATTTTCAGATTCTATTGGGTTTGAGTTTGGCGATTTTTTGTGCTTTTTTGGCAGGTTTTTTGAGTATTTATTACTTTGCGGCTTCTTTTGAGGTGGGGGCGTTTGTTGGAATTTTGTTTTTGCTTATTACCTTATGGATTAATGAAGCCTTGCCTCTAGGCATTGTCTCTTTGTTGCCCATTATTTTGTTTCCAGCCTTTGGAATCTTAGATGTTAAAAGCGCAACAAGCAATTACGCAAATCCCATTATTTTTTTATTTCTTGGTGGATTTATGCTTGCAATTGGGGTAGAAAAGATTGGTTTGCACAAAATCATCGCAAAGAAATTTTTAAGCCATTTTCCGACAACTCCCAAAGGCGTTTTAACTGCACTTGGGGTGGCTAGTGTTGCGCTAGGCAGTGTGTTATCTAATTCTACGGTGGCACTTTTACTAATCCCCATTGCTTTTTCTATCACACAAAATGAAATGTTGAAAAGTAGATTTTTATTAGCTGTTGCTTTTGGGGCTAGTATTAGTGGGATTACTACACCTATTGGCACTCCACCAAATCTTATCTTTCTAGGTTTTTTAGAGACGATACATTTTGAGAGTATTGGGTTTGCCACTTGGATTTTTATGATGTTACCTTTAACTTTGTGTATGCTTTATGTGATGATTAAGATTCTTTCTTATAATCTTAATAACGAAGAGCTTAAAGTTGATGCATTTGAGGGTATTAAAGTAACATTTGCACATAAAAAACTTATGTTTTTAATAGGGATTCTACTGCTTTTATTATTGTTGAATTCACCTATTAAGCCAATTTATAATGGATTGGGTTTTAATGAAAATATTCTTTTACTTAGTTTTGGACTTTTAATGTTTTTCCCTAAAATTGGTGTTTTGCAATGGGAGGATTCTAAAGCGATTCCTTTTGAAGTAATGTTTTTATTTGGTGCTGGTTTTTGTATTGCAATGGCAATTGCAAAAATGCAATTAGGGGATGCTTTTAAGCCTATTTTTGAGTATTTTGGTAGCCTGCCTATTTTAGTATTTTTGTTATGCGTTTGTCTTTTAGTTTTATGTTTAACAATGTTTATTAGCTCTACAGCTTTAATTGCGATTCTGCTGTCTGCAATTTTTGCTTCTACAAAAGATTTTTTAGACCCACAAATGCAAAGTTTGGTAATGCTCATTGCAACAATTTGTGTAGGATTTTCCTTTATGTTTCCTATCTCCACTCCACCTAATGCCATAGTGTTCAGTAAAGGTGGAGTTAAAATCTGGGATATGTTTAGATTTGGGATTTTATTGAGCCTTGCTGGAATTGTATTTATTATTCTCTTTGGTATGCTTTATTGGCGATGGTTTTTTTAAAAAGAATAATGCGTTGAGGGTAATATAAAATAAGCCATATATCAAAACATTCTATAACCTAGCAAAATACATTTATCAAAATAAGGCAACACGCACATTGCCTTAATGTCTCCTTCTATACCGATGTCTTTTAAAGTTTCATAATACCGAATATCAAATTGCAAATGGCTATTGGTGGTAGTTGAGATTCCAACTCCACTTTGTTCATTAAAATAAATGAACCACGAAATTTTGCTAAACACTAGCACAAGTGCGTGTAGTTGGTTTAAAACCTCCTTTTCTTTGAGAGATAATGAGTGATAACCCTCGCGACTAACAACCACACGATGACGGAATCGCACAAAATTACGTGCTAAGGTTTGTGTATGCACTTGCATATAAAATTGATCAAAATTCATAAAATTTGGTTGCAAAGGAATATTGTTAGGTTCATTTGCCAAGCAAGGCAATAAAACAAGGCTAGAAACACACAAATATCTTTTAAGATTCCATTGTGGAATCTTAAAATGACTTTTAAAGTGCTTCAACAATTTTTTGAAATTGTTGATAAAAAATATTGCGTGCATATTGAAGTGGCATAGAGATTTTGCCAATATGGAGTGTCTCGCCCCCAAGTATTGCTACTTTGGTTAAAGCTAAATTGGAATTTTCAAGCAAATCCCTAAATGCACAAATCTTTTGAGATTCTATGGCAATTAAAACCTGTGTGGATGCTTCACCAAAAAGCTCGCTAAATGTAAGATTCTCTATGCTTTGAACACCAACATTTCCTCTAATACACGCTTTGGCTAATGCTAACCCCAATCCCCCTTGATAAATATCCACCGCAGATTTGATTAGTCCTCTTTCGTTCGCAGCATTTAGCACACTCCACAAAAATAACTCATCTTGTAAATTTATCTTTGCAACTTCACTTTTAAAGGAATTTCCAAAATATTTTGCTACCAAACTTGCACCAAATTGTAACTTAATATCTTTTGGGGCTAAGCGATAAACTTCTAGCCCTTCTTCTTGAAAGCTAGATTGTAAAACATTATTAATGGCATCAATCACACCAACTCCAGCAATGCTCGGTGTAGGATAAATGTCTTTTCCATTGGTTTGATTGTATAAACTAACATTACCACTTACTACAGGAGTATTGAGGGCTTTACAAGCTTCTTTAATCCCTTCGCAAGATTCTTTGAATTGCCACATTACCTCTGGATTTTCTGGGCTTCCAAAATTTAAACAATCTGTAATTGCTAAAGCACGTCCTCCGCGCAAAGCAATATCTCGTCCCACCTTTGCCACAGCTTGTTTTGCTCCCTCTCTTGGGTCAAGGTAGCAAAGTCGGCTTGAACAAGCTACGCTCATTCCTAAGCCTTTGCCATTTTCTTTAACACGAATCACACTAGCTCCACCCATTCCACTAGGGATAATCGTATTTGTTTGCACACTAGAATCGTATTGTGTATAAACCCAAGATTTATCGCAAATCTCTGGACTTTTTAGTAAAAACTCAAACACCTCTTGAACATCTTGTGATTCTAAATTTTGCTTATCCAAAGAAATAATGGAATCCAAATAATGGGGGTTTTCACTAACGGGGCGATTAAGAATTGGCGCTCTATCACTAAGAGGTGCAATAGGAATCTCTGCACATTTTTCATTATGCCAAAATAGCTCCATTTTGCTACTATTAGTAACTTCACCGATAATTGCGCAATCTAATTCCCATTTATTGAAAATTTCTATAATTTTTTCTTCACAACCTTTTTTAGCACAAAGCAACATTCTCTCTTGACTCTCGCTTAACATTAACTCATAAGGCGTCATTCCGCTTTCACGCATAGGCACTTTATCTAGGTGCAGTATCATTCCGCTTCCACTACGTCCCGCCATTTCAAAGCTTGAGCTAGTCAATCCTGCTGCACCCATATCTTGGATTCCTACAATTAAATTTTGTTTAAATAACTCTAAACAAGCCTCTAAAAGTAATTTTTCAGTAAAAGGGTCTCCCACTTGTACGGTAGGGCGAAGCGCCTTAGAATCTTCATTGAAAGAATCGCTACTCATTACTGCACCACCCAAACCATCTCGTCCTGTTTTGGAACCAACATAAAAGACAGGATTGCCGGCCCCCTCTGCTTTGCCATAAAAAATTTCATCGTTTTTTACGATTCCGAGAGAAAAGGCATTAACTAAAATATTTCCTTCATAGCTTGGTTCAAAACTCATTTCTCCGCCAATGGTTGGCACACCCATACAATTTCCATAACCACCGATTCCTGCTACAACTCCGCGCAATAGATAACGATGTTTCGCTCCTATGGAATCTCTTTTTGTAATATCACCAAAACGAATAGAATTTAAACTTGCTACTACTCTAGCACCCATCGTAAAAATATCACGCATAATTCCACCTACACCTGTTGCTGCACCTGCATAGGGCTCTATAAAACTTGGATGATTATGTGATTCCATTTTAAAGACTGCTCCATATCCTCCGCCAATGTCAATGATTCCAGCATTTTCTCCCGGTCCTTGAATCACCCAAGGAGCGCGGATAGGAAAACCACTTAAATAAATTTTGCTAGATTTGTAACTACAATGCTCACTCCACATTGCTGAAAAAATACCCAATTCTATCAAATTGGGTTCGCGTCCTAAGATATTTAGAATCTTATTGTAATCCTCTTGTGTGAGTTTGTGTTGTGCTAAAACTTGGGGTAAGTTTTCCATTTTATTCCTTAAATTGCGGGTTTTGTGTGTAAATTTTACAAAATCAATGAAAGTTTATCAAATGACGTATAAAGTATAGATAAACTAAGATTGAGATAAAGTTAAATTCAGTAGAATATACGCGTTTTATTTCATAAAACAAATTTTTATGCAGGAATTTCAAGGAGAAATTTAAGATGAAATACATCAAGTTTTTCAAAGAGTTAAACAACAAAGATGTCCCTATCGTTGGGGGGAAAAATGCAAGTATTGGGGAAATGTTCCAAGAACTTGTGCCAATGGGAATTAAAGTCCCAAATGGGTTTGCAATCACAAGTGAGGCATATTGGTATTTGCTAGATAGTGCAGGGATTCGTGAAAAAATTAAAGAATTGCTTGATGGAATTGATGTAACTGAAATTGATGTCTTAAATGTTCGCTCTAAAAAAATTCGTGATATGATTTTTGGAACTCCATTACCAGAGGACTTACGCAAGGAGATTTTAGAAGCTTACAAAATCTTGAGTGAAGAATATAAAATGGAAGAGGCGGATGTCGCTGTAAGAAGCTCTGCAACAGCGGAAGATTTACCTGATGCAAGTTTTGCAGGACAACAAGATACTTATTTAAGTGTGCAAGGGCAAACAGAGCTTATTCATTATATTAAATCCTGTATGGCTTCGCTCTTTACTGATAGAGCGGTGAGTTATCGGGCTTCAAGAAACTTTGACCACTTCAAAGTCGCATTATCTGTGGGAGTGCAAAAAATGGTGCGTTCAGACAAGGGAAGCTCTGGGGTAATGTTTAGCATTGATACAGAAACAGGTTTCAAAGATGCGGTATTTATTACTTCATCTTGGGGGCTTGGTGAAAATGTTGTAGGTGGGACGGTAAATCCTGATGAATTTTATGTCTTTAAGCCCTCTTTAGAGTTAGGTAAACGCCCCATTTTAAAGCGTCAATTAGGATTTAAAAATATTAAAATGGTTTATGCAGCCCCAGGTGCTAAACACCCAACCAAAAACATTGAAACTACAGAGGAAGAATTAAAGAGCTTTTCTTTAGAAGATGATGAAATCTTAACTTTAGCACGTTATGCGCTGTTGATTGAGAGACATTATTCTAAAGAAGCAGGGGAATATCGTCCAATGGATATGGAATGGGCAAAAGACGGGAATAGCGGAGAAATCTTTATCGTGCAAGCACGTCCTGAAACCGTGCAAAGTCAAAAAATGAAAAAACAGAATAACACCTTTGAAAAATATTTCTTCAAAGATAAAAGTGAAAAAGAAATTATACTAACAGGTAAAGCTGTAGGGGGTAAAATTGGGGTTGGAAAAATTCGTGTGATTGATAATATCTCTAATATGGGGGAACTAAAACAGGGTGAGATTTTGGTTACAGATAATACAGACCCAGATTGGGAACCTGCGATGAAAAAAGCTTCTGCTGTGATTACGAATCGTGGAGGGCGCACTTGCCACGCTGCTATTGTGGCTCGTGAAATTGGTGTGCCAGCAATTGTCGGTGCAGTGGGAGCGACAGAAAAACTAGAAACAGGAATGGAAGTTACAGTTTCTTGCGCAGAGGGGGAAGATGGATTTGTGTATGAGGGGATTTATGAGTATGAGGTAGAAAAAATTGATTTAGATACTTTAGAACAACCGAAGACTAAAGTATATATGAATATTGGAAATCCTGAAAAAGCCTTTTCGTTTTCTATGATTCCAAACAATGGTGTAGGGTTGGCTAGAATGGAATTTATCATTAATAATTACATTAAAGCACATCCTTTGGCATTGATTGATTTACACAATGGCAACAAGGAATTTGATGGTGTAGAAGGCGTTAAAGAAATTATGTCAGGCTATGCGAATCCCAAAGACTTTTTTGTTAAAAAGATTGCAGAGGGTGTAGGAATGATTGCTGCTGCATTTTATCCTAAACCTGTTATAGTGCGCACAAGCGACTTTAAAACAAATGAATATTGTCGTATGGTGGGTGGAAAGGATTATGAACCCAATGAAGAGAATCCGATGATTGGATATAGGGGGGCTAGTCGCTATTATTCTGAACAATATCGGCAAGCATTTGAATGGGAGTGTGAAGCTCTAGCAATGGCTAGAAATGAAATGGGATTTTCTAATATGAAAATTATGATTCCATTCTTAAGAACCCCAGAAGAGGGGCGCAGAGTGCTAGATATTATGCGTAGGAATGGTTTAGTGCAAGGAGAAAATGGCTTAGAAATTTATGTGATGTGCGAATTGCCTGTGAATATTATTTTAGCAGATGAATTTTTGCAGCTCTTTGATGGATTCTCTATTGGCTCTAATGATTTAACACAGCTAACACTAGGTATAGATAGAGATGGGGAACTTGTAAGTAACATAGGCGATGAACGTAATCCCGCTCTTTTAAAAATGTTTAAAATGGCGATTGAATCTTGTAAAAAACATAATAAATATTGTGGAATCTGCGGACAGGCTCCAAGTGATTATCCAGAAATTGCAGAATTTTTAGTAGAAAATGGTATCACTTCTATTTCACTTAATCCAGATTCTATGATTGAAACTTGGGATAGAATTGTCCAATTTGAAAAGAAACTTGGAATCTCTTAAGCGCAAGTAGAGTTTCTCTACTTGCTTTAAAAAACCTAAAAAAATAAATTAAACTTCATTTTTGAAACACTTTTATATTTTGGCGTTGTATAATACTTGCCATTTTTAGATTTTAAGGATTTTTTTTGAAACTTGCAGTGTTCGATTTTGATTCCACTTTAATGGACGGAGAGACGATTAATTTATTAGCACGTTCAAATGGTAGCGAAGAAGAGGTAAGTCAAATTACTAAAGAGGCAATGGCGGGAAAATTAGATTTTCACGATAGCTTAAAAAAACGTGTAGCTACTTTAAAAGGTATGCCTTTAGAAAAAGTCTATGCAGTGTGCAATCATTTTTCCTATAACCGAGGAGCTAAAGAATTAATTATGGAATTTAAAAAGCGAAATTATAAGATTATAGTTTTTAGTGGTGGTTTTGATGAGGGAGTAAGTGCTGGACAAAAAGCATTGGGCTATGATATGTATTTTAGTAATACTTTGCACCGCAAAGGGAATGTTCTAACAGGAGAAGTGGGAGGTGAAATGATGTTTTCGTATTCTAAAGGGCGCATGCTTGAAAAGCTACAAATTTTGCTCAACGCAACCTATGAGAATACAATAGTGATTGGCGATGGCGCTAATGATGTTTCAATGTTTCCCTATGCAAACAAAAAAGTCGCATTTTGCGCAAAAGCAGTGTTGCAAGAAGCTGCAAACATCATCATTGAAAAAAAAGATTTAATGTTAATTAAACCCTATTTGGACTAAGGAGATAATATGCAAGAGAGTGCTTTACTTTCGCTTTGGTGTGATTTTATAGAAAGAGATTTCTTGGAAAATGATTTTATTAAAATGATTGAAGGAGATTTGATAGAGGGCGCAACAAGCAATCCAGCAATTTTTCAACAAGCTTTTTTGAGTGAAAGTTATCAATCTCAAAAAGATTCATTAAAAGGCAAAAGCGCAAAGGAAATCTATGAAGCACTAGCTAAAACTGATATTCAGCGCGCCGCAGAACTACTTAAACCGCTCTATGAAGCAAATCCAAATGATGGTTACATTAGCTTTGAAGTAGACCCTAATTTATGTGAAGACGCAAAAGCTACTGCAGAAGAGGGGCTTCGTTTGTTCAATGATATTGGTTACCCCAATGTAATGATTAAGATTCCAGCAACAAAGGCTGGCTTTAGTGCAATGGAAGAATTGATTGCACAAGGAATCTCTGTGAATGCAACTTTAGTTTTCAGCAAAGATCAAGTTATAGGCTGTATGGAAGCATTTAAGAGAGGCTATGAAGAACTGAAGCAGGCAAGTAAAAAAGATTTTAAAGATTATCCACGTGCGGTTGTAAGTATTTTTGTTTCTCGCTTTGATAGAAAGTGTGATTCTATCTTACAAGAAAAAGGAATCCCAAATGCAACTTTAGGCATTAAAAATGCACAATATCTCTATCATATCTTAAATAGTTACTCTCTACCCGGTGTGCGAGCACTTTTTGCAAGCACTGGCGTTAAAGGAGAGGATTTAGAGCCTGCATATTACATTAAGGAACTTTATCATTCTTATGCAATAAATACTGCTCCACTTGCAGCTTTAAAAGCTTTTGTAGAATTAGATAATATAGAAGAAGCTTATTTGCCAAGTTTAGAAGAGCTAGAAGAGTTTTTTGCAAATGTCAAAGAAGCAGGGGTGGACTTGAATGCAGTAAGTAAAGAGCTTTTAGAGCAAGGTTTAGAGGACTTTAAAATAGCTTTTGGAAAAATTTTGTCAAGTTTAGAATAAATTTAAATTAAGTTTTAAGAAAGTCTGCTATAATGGTAGGTTTTATTTTAATTTTTAAGGACACAAAATGTTAAGTGGAATAATTAGAGAGAGTATTTCTAAGTCTGATACGAAGATTTTAAGAAAAAATGGTTATCTAATTGCTAATATCTACGGAAAAGGCAGGGAAAATATCCATTGCGCTTTTAAACGCAATGCTTTTATTCGCGAGGTTAAAAGTAAAACGGATTTAATCTTTGAAGTAGAAGTTGGCACACAAAAATATCCTGTTGTGATTCAGGAGTATCAAAAAGACCCTATTACTAGCGAAATTATCCACGTGGATTTGATGTTAGCTCAACAAGGTATAGAGGCAAAATATTCCGTTAAAGTTCGCACAATTGGCACTCCAAAAGGTC
>NZ_CANBCA010000020.1 GCF_947367035.1 uncultured Helicobacter sp. | reverse complement strand
TTTCTTTTTATCACCCCACAAACCTCCGTGTAAATTGCAAGTTGCACTAAAAAACCCCCCCCCCCCCCGCTCAACTCTTGCATTGCCATATTGTTTAAGCAATATGGGTGCATAGATTGCATTTTCAAATGCTTGTTTGCTTGCAGGTTTGCGAACGATTTTATAAGTGTCATAATCCACAGAATCAATACTCACTGCTATGTGAGAGATTCCTAAATCCACAGCATCTTTAATATCTTGCTCACTTAGCAATCCTGCGTTAGTGGTTAATTGTGCTTTCATCTTATATTTTTGAACCAAAGAAAGCACTTCCCTCCATTGTTTATAAGTGAAAAATTCTCCATTGGGTGTGAAGTCAATATTTTCTACTCCTTGTTGTTGAGATTTTTTTAGAATCTCCTCTATTTGTTGTAGCGTCATTTCTTTTTTCCACTCCGCTCTTTCGCCAAAATAATCTCCACTATATCCTCCCCCATGAAAAGGACACATTCCACAAGCGTAATTGCATTTGTTAGTAATTTTTATATTAACAATCATTGTCTAATCTCCTAATATTAACTCAATTTGTTCCACCAAGCTTTTAGTGGCATTAGCAAAGTTAAAACATTCATTTTGCCTATAAATTTTTACCTTAACTGGATAAGATTCTTGCGTTGCAATTATCTCTTGTAAAAACTCGCGAAAATCTTCATCTTTTGAACAAGAAACCATTAGTTTCTCCTCATAATATTTTTCGCTTTTATCTATTTCTTGTTTATTGTCGCCCAAAATCAAACTTGGCTTGGCTGTCGTCAAAGGATAAGTATAACCCATAGAAGAGCAATCTGTAACCACACAAAGTGAATGATAGAATAATTCTTTAGACTCCATTTCCTCAATGAATAACTTCTCCCCTGCGAACGCCTCTAAAATTTTTGGCATTAGCTTCTCTGCATAAACAGGATGTGGCTTAAAAAATACGCGCAAGTTGAGCCTGAAACATTCCTTCATTAACACAATCATTCTTGCAATCTCATCAAAAAACGTAAAGGCAAAAATTACAATGTCATTTTGAGACTTTATGCCTGCTACTTGTTGCTTTTTGCAAAATTTCTCAAATTCTTGCACGTCTTTATCTAGCTTTAAATATCCTGTGTCCAATAACGTAGGCTTCTCTTGAATACTCTGAAAAAACTCCTCATAAGCCCTATGAATCTTTTTACTTCCACATACAATATAGTTCGCAGTAGAGTAAGAATATTTCAAAAATGCTTTATCTGTAAGGCTAAATTTCATAAACGGATAAACCAAACTTCCTTGAAACCCATGTGTTATATCAATACTAATCACTTTTTCATTTGTTGGTGTAAGATTTGTTAGAAGCATCATTTCCACTTCTACCACTCGCTCTAAAACCGCATGTGGAGCAAAAAGACAAAAATTTTTTTTGGCATACTTTTTATAAATCTCACTATAAAAAGTAAAATAAATTACACCATAGCCCAAGGCTTTAAGTTGTGATTCTAAATCTACAAAATGCTTTTCTGTCCATTTACAAACAACTAAGCCAATATATTTTTTAAAACAATGCGATTCTTTATAATCTTTGAGTTTCTGATTCAGAATCTCTCCACACCAAATGATTCCATTCTCATAATTTTCTAAATGATATTGTGTTAAATTTTCCTCTATTTTTTCATAATGCAAGGTGCTTGCAATAAGGATTCTATCCTCTTGTTGGATATGCGCTAGCAGATTTATTAAACTAGATTCCTCTTTGCTATCATCAATAAAAGCATAGGATTGATTGGGGAAATAAAGCCCCAGAAAGCTTACAATACCCTCTCCATTTACACCTTTTCCATAAATATAATATTTCATAAAGACTCCAATATTGCTTTGAATCTCGCAATAGAATCTAAAGCTAAAACATAGGTTGCAGTTTGTCTATAAGATTTTAAATGCTGTTTCATTGTTTCGTCTTGATGAACTATAAAATATTTTAAAGCATTTACATAGCCTTCTTTTGTATCAGGTTGCATAATATCAAAAATACCCTTGTATGCCATTTGATAAGCCTTATCAAAGGGAATTCCAAATTTTTTATAACCCCCTTTCCACTTTTGCACCTCTCGCTCATTTTCTTTGAGATGGAAATCTACTTGTTTTCTCCTTGCTTCCATTGAAGGAATTAAAGTAACAAATGCACCTCTTCCTTTGGAAGCATATTCTACAATGCTCTCCCCTTGCTGCAAAGGAAAGGTATTGCAAAATACATCAATAATATGCCCATAAATATGTGGATCTACAAATCCGGGCATAAAGAATCGCTCCGAGATTCCAAGCTTTTCAACTTTTTCTCTAATCACAGGGATATTCCCAGCCCCAGCAGCAATGAAAATCGTATTTTTATGCTTTTGCATCACCTCCGCAATTGCTTCTAAATACGCATCACTATCTACTTTTACAAGCCTTCCAATCACACCTAGCACAATCGTATCTTCCTTGATAGGATATTTGGCTTTCTCTGCCGCAATCGCTTCAGGTGCGCGGGGTGGATTATAGAATCTATCCTCATCCATAGGTATTTTAAAGCCTTTGAATGTATAAGGAGAGTCTGATGGCGGAGCGTGCGAAATCCTCTCATCAATCCCGCTAATATCATACCTGCCATTTCCGTGACTCCAGAATATCTGCTTAGGCGCACTACGCGTTGCAAAGAGAAAATCACTTCCATCAATCGTGCCAGTAGAGATGAGAATATCTATTTCATCAGCAAGGATTCTATTCCTAAGTGTCATCGCCTTTTGTAAATGCGACACATAATAACTATATTCTTGAATCAAACCAAAAGTAGGACTCACCACAGACGCACCAATCTCCACTAAAGCCTTCATTGCGTCCATATCGTCCATACTTTTTTGAATATACGCCATAGAATACACCACAATTTCGTATTGACTTGCAAACTCCTCTTCACTTAGCAACGCCTTAATCAAAGAATACTCCACCTTATAGGGTGAATTTTCTACGATTCTATCCTTTAAGATTCCAATTTTTACCTTGCGCCCTTCACTCCTATCCACTGCCTCTTTGCATTTGGGTAAAGTTTTACCATATTCTACGAAATAAGGTTCTACAATCTTCACAACCTTATCATTATATTCCTGCCAATCCTCCTGTGTCTGTGCAGAATTTCCAAATTTATGGTAAATGTAAAATTCCACATACATTGCCAAATCCAAATTCCCCTGCTCCAAAAGCCGCTTCAAAACCCCAAGCCACACAGGAAAATTCTCACGCCATTTCAAATGATTGAAATAATGCTTGACATTCCAAAAAATATGCATACTCCATAAAAAAATGGATTTTTTCTGCCTATCAGGAAGCTGATAAAAAGACTCTTCCTCTAATGCTTCTTTTTGAATCTCTAAAATCCATTCAATAGGAACTTTATAATAGAACAAAAACTCTAGCACAAAGGCATTCAACTCCACCATATAATTTTCGCCCAAATCCAAATAAATAATCTGACGCAAAAAAAACTTAATTGCTCTCTCACTCTCACCTCTAAGCAGCATTGCCACACTCACACAATTAATCATCAATAAACGTTCATAATTGGATTCTGTGTTTTTGATAAACTTATATAAATCTACATAAGTATCAAACCGAATATCTTGCGGAATTTCTCTAGCATAATTTGCACTAGAATCTCCAAAGATTCCATAGCACCATAGAAGATGACAATCTGGTATATCACCCTTTTGATAGATTAATTCCAAGATTTTTTCGCGTAATAATGTAATCATCTCTAATCTAGGAGGAAGTTCCAAGCTCTCCTGCCCACCTCCCAAGGAACGTATTAGCATTATAATACCATTTAAAGCTGACTTATCACTTGCTTCTTGTAACCTTGTCAAAATCTCTTGTGTAATAAGTTGTATAGATTGCATAATGATTCTTTTAGTTTTAGGATTCTTTAATATCGGCAGATTCTAACAAAACTTTAGTTAAAAATTACTTTTTAACGAAATTTTGTATTTTAATCTAAAAAGTGGAACACCATTTGCTTAAGCATTCTGAAAATTTATTTTTTGCAAAGGATGCATAATGAGTTATAGGATATACACCAATGTGAATGCACTAAACGCACACACTTCAGGAATTGTGAATAATCGCAATATGTCAGAATCGCTAGAGAAATTAAGCTCTGGCTTACGCATTAACAAAGCGGCTGATGATGCTTCAGGAATGGCGATTGCCGATAGTTTGCGCTCTCAAGCTGCTGCTTTGGGTCAAGCAACCAACAACGCTAATGATGCAATTGGTATGATTCAAACCGCAGATAAAGCAATGGACGAACAAATCAAAATCTTAGATTTAATCAAAACCAAAGCAGTGCAAGCTGCACAAGATGGACAAACCGTTACCACAAGAAATGCACTTCAAAGTGATATTTTAAGGCTGATGGAAGAGTTGGACAATATTGCAAATACGACAAGCTTTAACGGACAACAAATGCTCTCTGGTGCTTTTACCAACAAAGAATTTCAAATTGGTGCTTATTCTAATACCACCGTTAAAGCTTCTATTCAACCAACAAACTCTCTAAAAATCGGACACGTTCGCTACGAAACTGCAGCAGAAATGTCTGTCAGTGCTGGAGCAAACAGCTTGGCTGAAGTTTCTTTAAGATTCTTAAATACTGATGGAACAAACAACTATGCTATTGAATCTATCAAAATTTCTACGTCTGCTGGAACAGGGATTGGAGCTTTATCAGAGGCGATTAACAAAAACTCTGATGTGCTAGGTGTGCGTTCTACCTATATCGTAATGGGACAAGGTGCAGGAGTAATTGGCTCTGGAACGATTCGCGGATTAACAATTAATGGAATCCAAATTGGTGATGTCAATGATGTGCAAAAAAACGATTACGATGGTAGGTTAATTGCTGCAATTAACGCACAAAAAGAGCGCACAGGAGTTCATGCTTCCCTTAGTATTTCCGGTGCATTGCAACTTACAAGTAATGATGGTAGGGCAATTTCTGTTAGTGTATCGGCTGGTTCGCACGTAATTAATGGTGTCAATAGTGCGAATGCTCCAATGACAACTGGTGGTTCATTTGCTGGAATTTCTGGCACAACACACGCAATCGTAGGACGTTTAACCCTTATTCGCTTGAATGCAAGAGATATTTTAGTCTCTGGGGTAAATTTCTCTCAAGTTGGATTGCACTCTGGTGCAACTAATATTCAAGCAGGCTCAGGACTTGCACAATACACCGTCAATCTCCGTAGCATTAATGGTGAGTTTGATGCAAATGTTGCTTCTGCAATTGGTGCTAACTACAATACCGCCGTGGCATTTATTAATAAAGGTGGAATCGGAGCAGGGGTAACAAGTATGGAAGGTGCGATGGCAGTTATGGATATGGCGCAATCTGCACAAGAACACTTAGATAGAATCCGCGCCGATTTGGGTTCTGTGCAACAACAACTTGTCGTAACCATTAACAATATTACCGTAACACAAGTCAATGTAAAAGCTGCGGAATCTCAAATCCGAGATGTGGATTTTGCAAGTGAATCAGCAAACTTCTCTAAAACAAACATTCTAGCACAATCTGGAAGCTTTGCAATGTCTCAAGCAAACCAAGTGCAGCAAAATGTTCTTAAGCTTCTACAATAATCAAAGCCCAATCTTTGGGCTTTTTTGATATAATCTGCTACCTTAACTTAAATTTCTTCAACAAGGAATCCTATGTCCCAATCTCTAAATTCTCGCTTTGATAAGAATCTTAAAGCTCTTTGCAAAGTTAATCCCTTGCTTGCTAGTCAGTTGCAATTCTTGCAACCCAACCAAAAATATGAAGTTTATATCGGGCAAGACCCTTTAAACATTAATGTTTATGATAAAGAAAACAAACTCGCCCTTTATCCCAATGAACCTTTAATGGAAACTTTAGAAAAAATAAAAGAATTTGAGACTTTTAAGCTCTATCCATTTTTTTATTTTTTTGGTTTTGGCAATGGAATCTTTTATCGTTTATTGCTTAACCAAAATGTGCAAAACATTAAAAAGCTTTTTATTTTTGAGCCAGAACTAGAGTTGATTTATATTGCATTAAATTTTGCAGATTTTAGTGAAGAAATTGCAAAGGGTAAGCTTTTAATTTTTTGGACAAAGACAATTAGCTTTGGCGATTTAGACGCCTATTTATCTAGTGAGGGACAATGGATTTATTCTCGGATTTATAATCTACATCTCTACAATAATTATTATGGACGATATAGGGAAGAATGTTTAGATTTAAATACAATTATCACACGTTCTTTAGGGCATCACGTAATTTCTGTTGGTAATGATTCTACAGACGCACTTATTGGTTTAGAACATCACTTAGAAAATCTACCTGAAATGATTACCACTCCTCCTATGCTAGAACTGATTTCAAAAGCCAAAAATACAAATACAGCAGTCATTGTCTCTACAGGACCCTCACTTTATAAACAACTTCCACTTTTAAAGAAATATGCTCCTTACATAACGATATTTTGCATTGATGCTTCTTTTCCGATTCTAGTGAAGCACGATATTAAGCCAGACATTGTCGTTACATTAGAACGCATAGAATTAACAGCAGATTTTTATAAAAACACTCCTACAAAAGCACAAAAAGATGTGATCTTCGCTCTGACAAGTATCGTGCATCGGGCAACAGCGAATGCTATCACCCAAGGGGTGAAGAGCTTTAGTATGCGCCCCTTTGGTTATACAAGATTCTTTGATTTAAAAGAATATGGCTATGCAGGAATTGGAATGAGTGCTGCAAATATGGCTTACGAACTTATCGTGCATAGCAAGTTTGAAAAATGTATTTTTATCGGGCAGGATTTAGCTTTTGCTCCAGATGGCAAGACGCATTCTAAAGACGCAATTTTTGGTGAAAATGAATCGCAATATAAACCAAAAAACAATGCGCTAGAGAAGATTTTAGTCCCAGCTTATGGTGGAAAGGGTTTTATAGAAACCACTGCGGTGTGGAGAATGTTTTTAAACTTTTTTGAAAAAGACATTGCAGAAACGCCTTATGAGCTAGAGGTTATTAATGCTACAGAGGGTGGCGCAAGAATTGAGGGAACGAAAGAGATTCCTTTTGAAGAAGTGTTAAAATCCCTACCAAAAGTGAAAAAGCCCCTTATAAAACTCACACCACCTACTAAAGCACAAATTGCTGCGAATCAAAAACAAATGAAAGCCAAAGTCAAAGAATTTTTAGATTATGGCTACAAAAAGAAAAAATTAGTGGAAAAACTTTTCTTAAGAGTTGTCAAAATGACCGAAGAATTAGAACGATTGAATCGCGAAAATAAACTAGAAAAAATTAATTTTGCCAAAATGGACAAATTGCTAGAAGAAATTGATGATGTAAAAAACTTCTTTTTAGAAGATACTTTTATTAAAGTCTTTATAGACGCAGTGCAATCTTATATCGTGCATCAAGAATTAGAGTTTGCTAAAATTGTCGTGCGCCCTGTGCATACTCTCACTGAAAAGCAAGTGAAACAAATTGATTGGCTCTATCAGCATAAATTTTGGCTCTTTTCCCTTGCAGGAGGAATGGACGCAACTTTGGAAGTTGCAAAAAGAGCTGCAAAAACTTGGATGGAGATTCCAAAGAAATATGACACGACAAATGCCTCCAATCAATCTCCTGTTAAGAAAACCAATCACAACATTTCCACAAGGAAAAAGACGAAAAAACAAAGCAATCTATAAAACATAGAATCTCTTAAAGGGATTCTATTACAAAGATTTCTTGAGACTTACAAACTACCACTTGCAGAATAAATCTTAGGCAAAACATAAGCATAAACAAAACTATTGCCTTAAAAGCGTGTATTAAATAATCAAAAACAACATTGCTAAACTCCTTGTGTTTGCAACATTTTTAGCACATTCTCTCCATTAACTTTCTTCCTACCAATGATTTGAAAGCCAAATTTTCTATGTAAATTCACGACTTGTTTGTTACTCTCAAACACTTCTAAACTTAACCGCCTAGCCCCTAAAATATCAAAACCAAAAAGCAAACTTACTTGCTCTAATATGCGCCCGATTCCACTAATGCCCAAGCAAGGATTACTAAAGAATCCAAACTCTGCCTCCTCACTATTTTTCTTGCTAAAGTTAATGCTCCCTAATCCAACTCCACAGAATCGCAGAATAAAATATCGTTTCTTAGGATTCTGCTTTAAGGATTCTATAAAAGCAAAATGTTCTGCAAGTGAAATTTTATTTTGATTGTAGAGATTTTTAGCGACATCAGGGTGGTTGCGCCATTGCAAAACTTCTTTCTTCTCCAAATCACCTAAAACAACATAATCCTCTAGCTCCAAGCAAAGAATCTCTAAATTATCCCCCCCCCCCCGCCGCCAAGAATCATAGGCATAGATTTTTAGCACAAATTTCTTGCCATCTTTGATGAAAAACGCTGGGAACTCCTCATTGCTTACAATCCTCAAAAGATTAAATTGCGATTCCAAACTTTTTGTAATATCCATTTGACTATCTTTAGGTGTGCGCTTGGGATAAAAGCTCTCCGCTCCGCTCTGTGCCTTTGGACTTAAAGTAGGGAATTTTTCCAAAAACTCCAAACATAGCTTTTGACACATTTTTGCTTGTTTCTCCCTTAGCTCCTCATAAAGCTCCAATCCGCTTAAATGCAAAGTCTCTTGCAAATAAATTGCACCATTATCCGCCTTTGCATCTGCATTAAAAAGCGTAAAAACAATGGAATCCTTGCCCTCTAGCACCTGCCAAAAAAGGGGCGACCAACCCTTACCCTTAGGCAATGCAGACGCGTGAATAACAAGATTATATTCGTGCAAATCTAAAAATTCTTGCTCAATTAATTGGTGATAAGAGAGGATAAAAACGATTCCATAAGATTCCTTTAAGTCCTTATGGGAGAGATACAGCTTTGCATTAGGAATCTTGCTCTCTAACTCCTTTGCATAAGGGATAAACCATTGGTTTGGTGAAGTGAGAATCGCCACTTTTAGCTTACTTTGCATAAGCCCCTCCTATGCAAAAGAAAACTTGGTGTATTTAAAAATTTGAAAGTAGGATAAAAGTTAGCATCGTGGATTCCACAACTTTTGAGATTCCAAAAATATGCAACTAAGTGATTATCCCCCCCCCCCCGCACGTAAGAGTGTAAAGTAACTCATCATTTCGTCCTTTTTACTTAGATGAAAGCCAAACTTTTCATAAAGCGCAATAGCTTTTACATTAGAATTAAAAGCACAAGCATAAAGCGTTGCGACTTTTAAAACATCAAAAGCGTATTCTAACATAGCTTTCATCAATGTTGTTCCCTTTCCTTGCAAATCAGGATTCTGATAAATTCCAAACTCACAAGACACACCAAACTTTATATCTATAAAACAAACTACTCCCAAAATCTCCCTATTCTCAAATACCAAAAAATACTGCTTCGTGGAATCATTTTTCAAAGATTCTATAAAATCTAAATGACTTTTTAAAGGAATTGTTTGTGTTTTCATCAAAGGAGCAATTTTCAAATGATTGCGCCAACCAAATACCAAAACTTTTTCTATCTCGTTTAAATCAACAAAATTTTTTAATTGTATCATAGAATTCTAACCCAAAATTCCCACAAAATAAGCGGACAATACACTCATTCCTCCACTTGCAACAAGGATTCCAATCCCTATCAATAATATACCAGCACACCGCTCAATCCATAAGAAATAAGCTTTAATCCACGCTAAAAAATTAAAAGCATAGCCGATTAGGATTGCGCAAAACAAGAAAGGAAGCGAAAGCCCAAGAGTATAAATTACAAGTAATGCGATTCCACTTTGCCTTTCCAAACTTGCAAGGGCAATAATGCTTGCCAAAATTGGACCAACACAAGGTGTCCAACCCAATGCAAAGCTGACACCAAGCAAAAACGGAGTGAAAAAATCTTTTAAAAAAGAAAAAGTATATTCTGTGTAGAAGCTTTTTGTGTAATTTAAAAATGGAATCCGAAAAATCCCTAAAGTATGTAAGCCAAAAAGAATCAAAATACCACCAGCAAAATAGCGCAAAATCGGGCTTAAAAGAATCCCTCCTTGTAAGATTCTAGCAGCCACTGCTCCAACCAATACAAAGACAATGCCTAATCCCAAAACAAAAAATATCGCACTTCTTAAGATTCTAAATCGCTTCTTTAAATCCAAACTTTTAGAATCTTTCATCTCTTGTAGTGAAATTTCAGAAATATACGAGAAATAAGCAGGAATCAGAGGCAAAATGCAAGGACTAATGAAAGTCAAAATACCAGCTACGAGACTAATTAAATGTGGGGCTTTTTCAAACAACGCTAGTAGTGCTTCTTCCACTCTCAAGCCCTGCTAAAAGCCAATTTTAGTTCAGTAAATTTGGCAGCCAAAGCGAAATGGCTGGAACATAAGTAACAAGCCCAAGCCCCAAGAGTAAAACGCAAAGCCAAGGAATCACAGAAAGTGTAACATCTTTTAGGCTTAAACCTGTAAGGGAACTTGCCACAAAAAGATTCAAGCCTACTGGCGGTGTGAGCATACCTAATTCCATATTAACAATCATCGCAATTCCAAAGTGAATTGGGTCAATGCCTAATTGCAAAGCAATCGGTAATAACAAAGGCGTCATAATCATTACAACTGAACTAGGTTCCATAAATTGCCCCATCACAAAAAGTGCAATATTGACCAAAATCAAAAAGAGCCACCAACTCATATTCATATTCACGAGATATTCAGCAATTAAATGTGGTATGCGCTCACTGGTCAAAAAATGGGCAAATACAACAGCAAAACCAATGATAAAAAAAATCATTGCAGTGGTAATTGCCGCATCTAAAAGCACTCTATAAAGGTCTTTAATTCTAATGTCTCTATATACAAAAATGGATACAATAAACGCATACACTGCGCTAATACCTGCTGCCTCTGTGGCTGTAAATAATCCTGCGTAGATTCCACCAATCACTACAAAGACAATCAACAATGCCCAAAATGCTTCTTTAAACTTAGCCCAACGTTCTGCAAAGTTCGCAGGCTCTGTGGCACTAAACCCTAATCTTTTCGCACCAAAATACGCATAGACCATCATCATAGCGCCAATCATCACACCTGGGACAACCCCTGCCATAAAGAGTTTTTCAATAGAAACCTCTGCGGTAACCCCATAGACAATCATCACCACAGAAGGTGGAATCAGAATCCCTAAACTCCCTGCAGAAGTAATGGCTCCCACAGAATAACTCTTAGGATAACCTGCCTGATTTAAGGCAACGAACATTACAGAGCCAATTGCAACAACCGTAGCAGGAGAACTTCCACTCACTGCAGCAAAGATAATACAAGCCAAAATTGCACTCATTGGAAGACCGCCAGGCAAATGTCCAACAATACTTCGCGCAAAATCTACGATTCTTTGCGCAGAGCTACCTTTGCTCATTAGAGAACCCGCCAAAATAAACATTGGAATTGCCATTAGTGCAGGTTTTAAGCCGTTAAGCATAATTTCAGGCACACCCATAATATCATAAGAGCTAAAGAGTAGCATAGTCAAAACCGCGCTTACCCCTAAAGACACAGCGACAGGAACACCCACCAATAATAAACCAAACAATACAATTAGTAAAAAGGCAACGCTCATTAATTCTCCAAACTTTACTAATCTTTAATCACGGAATCGTGAATCATCTCTTCCTCTGCATTTTTAACGACTTTATCCGCGTCCGTCCAAGAGACTTCATAGATTTTTTCAATAGAACGATAAGTTGCTCCCAAAAATGCGAGAGGCAGACAGAGTAAAAACACCCACAAAGGCACTTCGTGCAATGCCTCACTCATATAACCAATTTCATAATTTAAATAGCAAACCATTAAACTTGCATAAAACATAAAGCCTAGAAACACGGAATTTAAAATATGAGTTGCAAGCACACAGGCTTTTGCAAGGGCAGGTGAAAATTTCTCAACTAACATAGTTACTGCAATATGCACCCCTTTTCTAAAGCCATACGCTGCACCAAAAAATGCTGACCACAAAAAGCAATAACGCGCCACTTCTTCTGCCCAAGTCAAAGAGCCAATCTCGGGATAGAATCCCGCAATATAGCGCACGCTCACATTCATCGCAGTAATGATGATTCCAAGTGCCATTCCAATAACCGCAACATTTTTATTGATTCCTGCAATGATTTTATCTAAGATTGCAAATAGTTTATTAACATTAGGATCTTTATGAGCCCATAAAAAAGGTTTTTGAATCATCAATAATAAATTACGCACAATAACACCCTTTTAAAATAATAATTTCTTATTTTGTGTTAAGTGTTTTCTCAATCAAATCCTTACCCACTAGATTATAAAACTTAGGATAAATGGCTATCATCACATCTTGCCATTGCTTCTTTTGATTATCATCTAGCTCATAAATAGTTGTGTTTGTTTTATCATCAGCTTTTAATTTATTAAGGAGCATTTGCTCTTCCTTCGCACTTTCCTCTCTTTCAAAAATAGTTGCTTCACGCATTGCAGTCATAAATTTATCTTGCAAGTCTTTGGGCAATTCATTCCAAAACTTCTCACTTGCAACGACTAAATATCCTAAATACCCGTGATTAGAAATCGTAATAGAGTTTTGAACTTCATAGAATTTAGAATTATAGAGATTAGAGAGTGGATTTTCTGCCGCATCTACTACACCAGTTTGCAAAGCAGAATACACTTCACCAAAGGGTAAAACTTGAGGAATCGCCTTGATGGCTTTTGTCTGTTCTTCTAACACTTTAGAACTCATAATTCTCATTTTTTGTCCTTCTGCATCACTTGGCTGTATGATTGGCTTTTTATTGGTGCTAAACTGCTTAAATCCCGCGTCCCAATAATCTAATGCAATATAACCTTTACTTGAAATTACATCTTTTAAGATTTTTCCTACTTCTCCGTCCATTACCTTATGCAAATGGTCGGTATCACGAAATATAAAAGGGACGTCCCAAAGGTTAAACTCTTTTGCAAAAGGGGTAAATTTTGAAAAACTAGGTGCTGCAAGCTGCACATTATTACGTTTTAACTCTTGGAATACTTTATCATCATCTACTAACTGCGCCGAAGGAAACACATGCACTTTAATTTTTCCTTCTGTTAGCTCCTCTACTCTTTTAGCAAAAAAATCTGCTGCTTTGCCTTTGGGGGTATTTGCACTCACAACGTGTGCGAATTTCACTTCATATACTTTATTGGAATCCTCTTTAGCCGTAGCATTGGCATTTTTATCCTCTCCTCCACAACCCATCAGCCCAAACACAGCTAAAACTGAAGCTAAAAGAATCTTTTTCATTTATTCTCTCCTATTTACAGATATATACGCAATTAATTTGCGAAATTTATTTTACAAAAGTTTTTTAAAAGAAATTATAAATCAAAAAGCTTTGGCATCTTCAAAGTAGAATCGCGCAAGATTCTAAGCCAAAGATTACTTTTTGAAACAACTAAAAACTTATTTATAATTCTTAATTGCTTTGTCTAAAATTTCTTTGGCTGTATTTAAATCCTTGTATTCTTTGACTTTTACCCATTTGTTTGGCTCTAAAGTTTTGTAGGTTTCAAAGAAATTTTTAATGCGGTCTAATGTAATTTGTGGCAAATCGTCTAAACTTTGGATTCTGTCATAACGTGGGTCTATCTTACTGATTGGCACTGCAATGAGCTTCTCGTCCATTCCACTTTCATCTTCCATAATTAGCACACCAATCAAACGTGCCTTAATCACACTACCTGCTTGCAATGGATACTCATTTATCACCAATACATCTGCTGGGTCTCCATCATCACTTAAAGTGTTTGGCACAAAACCATAATTTGCAGGGTAAAACATTGCACTATACATCACTCTATCTACGACAACCGCGCCGGATTCCTTATCAATTTCATATTTAATATTAGACCCATAAGGAATCTCAATCACAACATTTAGTTTATTAGGATTCTCTCCTACATTAATCTTTGATACATTCATTTTATCCCTTTATAGAATAGAATCTTTCATCAGATACGCTAAACATAAACTTACCCTTGTTAGATTCTTGTATTATTTGTTTTAGGCTTGAGACTTAATAAAGATTTCCATTTCCGCAACAATTTCCTCAATCGTGCGCTCACCATTGATTTTTCTCAACACACCTTTTTTACTATAAAAATCTTGAATCTCTTTTAAAGGTGCTTGATATACTTTCATACGATTGTTAAACACCTCTACATTATCGTCCGCTCCTCTTGCGCGTCCAAGCACTCTATCGCAAGCAGTTTTTTCGCTCACTTCTACTTCAATGACACTTTTCAATTCAATTTCTTTTGTGTTACTTAAAATTTTATCCAACTCTACCATTTGTTCTACACTACGTGGATAACCATCAATTAATACAATATCCTTTATTGCATTTGAAATTGCATCTACAATAGTTTTAACAACAATTTCAAGCGGCACAAGATTTCCCTTGCTTGTATAACTATCAATCAACTTCCCAAGCTCACTTCCACTTGCTACTTCAGCACGCAACAATTCTCCTGTGGAATAATGCACAATCCTTTCACTATTATTTTTGCTAATTACCTCTGCATCAGTTGTTTTACCGCTTCCAGGTGCTCCAATCACTAAAAATAACTTTTTCATTTCTCTCCTTATCGTTTAGTTTCTCTTACTCTAATATGCAATTCTCTTAATTGCTCTTCATTTGCTACACTTGGTGCATCTGTGAGTGGGCAAGTTGCCTTTTGTGTTTTAGGGAATGCAATCACATCACGAATAGAATTTGCCTTACATAATAACATAATTATGCGGTCTAAACCTAATGCAATTCCGCCGTGAGGTGGCGCACCAAATTGTAAAGCATCTAGCAAGAAACTAAATTTGTTTTTTGCTTCTTCTTCGCTGATGCCAAGCAAACTAAATACGCGACTTTGAATTTCCTTTTTATGAATCCTAATGCTTCCGCCACCAATTTCAAAACCATTTAGCACAACATCATAAGCAACAGAGTTAATCTCCTCAATGTCTTCTATCTCTAAATTCTTTGGCATTGTAAAGGGGTGATGCAAGGCGGAAATACCACCCTCTTCATTGCGCTCAAACATCGGAAAATCCACAACCCACAAAAATTTATAAATCTTTTCATCAATGAGTCCCATCTCTTGTGCAATTTTTTGACGCAAACGCCCCATATAATCCCATACGATTTTTTTTGCCCCTGCTCCAAAAAACACAATATCCCCCACTTTTGCTCCCACGCGTTGAATTAGAGTTTTTAAATTTGCTTCACTTAAAAATTTCACAAGAGGTCCTTTAGCCCCTTCCTCTTTTATTTGAAGATATGCTAAACCTTTTGCCCCAAATTTTCGGACAAATTCTTCTGATTCCCCCAAAGTTTTACGAGTGAAAAAAGTATCGCCTTTTGAGATACAAAGTGCCTTAATACGATTGTTTTTAGAATCTTTAGCAATCTTTGCAAAGATTTCATTATTAGATTCTTCAAACAAATCCGCTACTTCTATTAATGGTAACCCAAAGCGCAAGTCTGGTTTATCACTCCCATAAGTCTCCATTACTTCTTGATAAGTGTAATGCTTAAAGGGTGTCTCAATAGCAATTCCACAAGCTCCAAAAATTGCTTTAAGCGTTGCTTCTGCAACTGCCATGACTTCTTCTTGTGTGCAAAAACTCATCTCCACATCAATTTGTGTAAATTCTGGCTGCCTATCAAGTCTCAAATCTTCATCTCTAAAGCATTTTGCAATTTGAAAATACCTATCAAACCCACTAACCATCAATAACTGCTTGAATAATTGAGGGCTTTGAGGCAAAGCATAAAACTCTCCGTGATGCACACGGCTTGGCACAAGATAATCTCGCGCACCCTCTGGAGTTGCTTTAGTCAAAATTGGCGTTTCAACTTCTAAGAATCCTAAATTACAAAGTGCATTACGCGTAGCTTGTGTCACTTTACTTCGTGTGATAAAAATTTCTTGCAAACGTGGATTGCGCAAATCTAAATAACGATATTTTAAGCGCACATCTTCTCCTACGTTTTCATCGCCCACAGCAATAGGTGGTGTTAAGCTTTTGTTTTCAATCTTTAAAGATTCTACCAATACCTCAATTTTACCTGTTTTTAGCTTGGGATTCTCTAATCCTTTACCTCGTGAGCGCACTTTTCCTTTTGCAATCAAAACATACTCATCACGCACTTCGCTTGCGATTTTATGCGCTTCACCACTATCTTTTGGGTCAAATACAAGTTGCACAAGCCCACTTCTATCACGCAAATCAATAAAAACGATTCCACCATGGTCGCGATAAGTATTGCACCAACCACACAAACTCACCACTTCCCCAATATTTTGCTCACTCAAATCTGCACAATAATGGCTTCTCACGTTTATCACTCCTAAAAATCTACAAAATAATCTTTGATTGTAGCAAAAAATAATAAAAGGCAAAATTAATTTGCCATCAAAATATAACTTATCACTTCAATTCTTTTATATATTGATAATAAAAATAATTTTTAGTAAAATGCTTGATTTCAAAAACGATAATTTTAGCCGTAGAATATTAGGAAATTTAAAATGTTTGAAAAAATGTTGAAAGATAATCATTTAAAAATCACTCCCCAACGTCTAGCAATTTTAAAAGAAATTCAAAAATTTGGACATATTAGCATTGAAGAAATTTATGAAAATATAAAAGAAAGTAATCCTTCTATGTCTCTTGCAACTATCTATAAGAATCTTGCTTCTATGCAAGAAGCTAGAATCGTTGATGAAGTCAAATTCCCCAATCAAAAACAGCGTTATGAACTAACAAAAAATCCACATATTCATCTTGTTTGCGAAAAATGCGGAAGTATTACAGATATGGAGCTCGAGACTCCTATACAAGCACTTAAAGATGCTTGCGCTAATACTTCGTCCTATAAAATTAAAGAAGCCTCCATTGTGTTAATTGGAATTTGCGAACAATGCCAATAAAGTAGAGGTTCATTTTCTAAAACACCAAGCATTTAAAAATTTAATTTTACAAATTGCTTGGGGATTTTTACCACAACTTTTTGCACTAGTGTAGATTCCACATTTACAGAAATTCCACCTGCATGGACATCTATATCCTCAAAAACTGCGAGATTCCCTACAAAGAGCTGAATGCTTGAAAGAAAGGTGCTAGGATAATATTCTATCAAATCTTTTGTAGAATCTAAAGGGTTTTTAACTTCACATAGGCTTTTTGGAGCAACAAAAAAAATCTCCTTGCCACAAACAACCATTTGAAAATCTACCATTTCACTATGACTTTCGTAAAAGGCTTCCTTAGGAGTTTTTGTCCAATAGGCTTGTTCAATTGCTCTTGCGCCACCTTCAAAATGCACAATGAACTCTTCTTGAGCCTTTAAAGAAATAATACGCTTATGCACTTCACTCTCTTCATCTAATGCGTCAAAAAGATAACCAAAAACTTTTCCTAATACCTCATTTTTTTTAAATTTACTTGCAATATCTGGCAAATAACCCAAAAACATCAGAAATCCCCTTAGAAATTACGCAAACCTACAAGCAACCAATCCTCTTCCTCGCTTTCTCTCTCTAGCTCCACCACACAACCTTTGCCCACGTGTAAATTTAAAGTTCCCTTTGCACAAATAAATCGCACAAACTCACTAATGCTCGGCTCGTGCCCAACAACGACAAGTGTTTGCCAATCCTCTTCAATTTCATCTTTATGTCCCAAAAATCCCTCTAATCCTTCGTCTGGGTTAATGCTTGGATTCAAAAAAAATGTGCTATGGGACTGCTTTTTGGCAATATATTTAGCCGTATCACACGCCCTCAAAGCAAGTGATGAAATAATTGCATCTACATCAGGATATTTTTTTCCAATGTATTTTGCAATCTTTTTTGCTTGTTTAACTCCTTTTTTAGTCAAAGGTCGTTTCAAATCGTCTTCGCTAATCCACTTTTCTCTATCCTCTGCTTTTGCGTGTCGCACTAAAATTAATCTCATCTTAAACCTCCTCTTTTAGATTTTTTCTATCATCTTGATGATAAACGCAACATTTCTCTTGCCACTTTCTTCTTCATTATATTCCTCTAAATCCTCGTCATTGACACTATCTGATATAGTTCTAATCACACAAAAAGGCACATTTAGATTCTCACACACCACAGCCACGCTAGCCCCTTCCATTTCCACTGCATCTGCTTTAAAGGTTTCTCTTATCCATTGCTTCTTATCCTTTTGATTAATAAACTGGTCTCCAGAAGCAATAATCCCCTCGTAAATATGGAATCCAAGCTCGCTTGCAACCTGTTTTGCAATCTCATTAAGTGCAGAATCACTCTTAGCAAATATCTCACTCTCTGGAATGAATCCATAAGAATAACCAAAAATCGTTAAATTGACATCGTGCTGACATAGCTCTTTGGCAAAAAGTAAATCCCCAACCTTATAGGCAGGATTAATTGCACCTGCGATTCCATTAAAAATTATTTTTTCACAACCAAAATGCAAAATCATACTACTAGCGGTCAAAGCAGAATGCACCTTACCAATACGACTTTTAGCAATCATTACAATTTTATTTGCCAACTTCACTTTATAAAAAGTATTTCCTCCAAACTCAACAATCTCATAATCTTTATAATGCGCTAAAAGAGGTGCAATCTCCTCTCCTAGCGCACCCATAACACCCACTATCATTACTAATCCTTTTGTAAAAAATCTTGAATCTCTGCATAATTTTGCAAAGAAAGAGTTTCTTTTTGACTTAATCTCTTATTTAAACCTTTCAAGACATTACCGCCACACTCTACAAAACTTTCAATTTTTGCGTCATTTTCTTTAATGGATTGCTTATAAAGCACAGGTGAAACTAATTGCGCAGAAAGGAGATTCAATGCCTCTAGTTTATTCTTATAAGGCTTTGCATTCACATTTGAAATAATTGGAAACTCAAAAGAATCTCTAAGCGATTCTTCTAACAAAACCTTAAAATCCGCACACATTCCCTCTAAAATTGGGCAATGGCTTGCCACAGACATTGGAAGCATTAAAGCCCGTTTTGCCCCAAGCCCTTTAATTTCTACTTCTAATGTAGATAAATCCTCTCTACTACCTGCAAGCACCATTTGCCCATCACCATTATAATTCGCACACCAAACCTTAAGTCCTCTATTGCGTTTTTTAGCACAAAATTCCTCTAAGATTTCATCTTCTAACCCAAGCACAACCATCATTCCTGCGGCTTTAGACTTGCAAGATTCCTCCATCAAATATCCGCGTTTGCTAACCAACGAAATAGCTTGCTCAAAACTTAAAGCCCCACTTGCACAAAGTGCGCTAAATTCTCCTAAAGAATGTCCCAAACCAAAGGAAATTTTATTTTTTATTTTTAATGAAATAAGTGAAAAAACGCTATAACTTACCAACAAAATTGCAGGTTGAGTATATTGTGTCAAATTTAACTTTTTGTTCTCTTCAAAGCATAGTTTTGCCATATCTTCTTTTAAAATATCACTTGCTTGTTCAAAATATGCCCTCACTTCTGCACTATTTTCAAATAAATCTTTACCCATTCCAATACTTTGACTTCCTTGACCTGGAAAAATCACTGCTATACTCAAAATTGCTCCTTTACATACTTTTTTTAGCGGTAATGCCAAGTAATGCAAGCCCTAAATTTAAAGACTTTACAACCACTATCAGCACCTTTAGAATCTGCTCTTCTTTGTCGGTATTTAAAATTTTTGTTTCATTATAAAATCGGTGAAATTCTCCTGCGAGTATCTTTAAAAAATCTACCACCTTATTAGGAGAACGTTGCATAAAGGCATCTACTAAGACTTTATCTAACCCGAGTGATAATACCAATAAATCACGCAAACTTTCTTCCATTTGTTCTAAAGATTCTACATACTGCTCTTGATTCAAATTTTCAAAATCTTTTATACTAAAATTAGATTTTGCAAAAAGAGTATGAATCCTTGCGTGCGCATAATTAATGTAATACACAGGATTACTTGCATCTTGTTTTTTTAATTCTTCTATATCAAATTCTAAATGCGTATCTGCTTTTTTGCTTAAAAAAATCAAACGCAATGCGTCTGCACCTACTTCTTCTATAATGTCTTTCATCAAGATGAAATTACCTGCACGCTTACTCATTTTGTAAGCCTCGCCTCCTTTAAGCAAAGCAACCATTTGAGATAATAGCACTTCAAGCTTACTACTATCATAGCCTAAAAAGGTAATGGCGGCTTTAATCCGCGCAATATAGCCGTGATGGTCTGCACCCCAAATATTAATATACCGCCCAAAAGAACGATTCAATTTATCATTGTGATAGATAATATCCCCAGCAAGATAAGTTGGTTCTCCATTCTCACGCACAATCACGCGGTCTTTCTCATCACCATATTCACTAGACTTTAACCATAGCTTTCCCCCTTGCTCATAAACACCACAATGCGATTTGAGTGATTCTAAGGTGGAATCCCAATGCTTAAAAAGCTCTTTTTCGCTGACATAATTATCAAATACAATGCCAACTTGCGCCAAATTCGCCTTAATCTCCTCTAGCATTTGCTCTTTACCAAAATTACTTAATGTTATGATATTAGATGGATTTTCAAAAATTGCCAACCCCAAGGAATCCTTTGCAGCTTGTGCTAAATCTAACACATATTCACCCTTATAACAATCTTGTGGAAGTTCGTAAGGTGCGTCAAAAAATAAATGTTTTCCAGCATAATAAATGGATTTACCTAAATTTTCTATCTGCACTCCTGCATCATTAATATAATATTCTGTCGTGATACAAAAACCTAAAAACCTACCAATACGCGCCAAACTATCACCAAAGACTGCCCCACGTGCGTGTCCAATGTGCAAAGGACCTGTTGGATTAGCGCTCACATATTCTAGCAAAATATGTTCTTTAGTATTTTGAGAGTTTGCTTGAGATTCAGCATTTGTGGAATCTTGTTGTAAAAATTTCCAAGCACATTCAGATAAAAATTTATCACTCAAACTAAAATTTACATATCCATTCACCACATTTACACTCGCAATTTGTGATAAAGATTCTAACTTTTGTGCAAATTCTTGCGCAATCACTTGTGGATTTTTACGCAAAGTCTTAGCAAAACCAAAGGTTGGCAAAGCAAAATGACCAAATTTCTTATCACGTGGCTTTTCTAAAATAATAGATATACCCAATGTTTTATCTATAATCTGCTTGATGGTTTGAGTCATTTGTTATGCTTTTGTTGTTTCACTCGTAGTCTTTGTAACAGATTCTTTGTTGTCCTGCTCTATTTTGGCATTTTGTATCGCAGTCTCCTCCTCATCTTCTTTAACTGCTTTTTTGAAGTTTTTAATTCCTGAACCTAGCCCTTTAGCCAAATCTGGAATCTTTTTTGCCCCAAATAACACAACAATAATTAATAACACAATCAGTAATTGTTGAACGCTTGGCATCATTATTAAATCCTTTTCATCTATGAAATTTTATAGATTATAACATAATTCCTCTTGCAACTACAAAACTACAAAATTTAACTTTATGATTGCATTTGAAGCAAATTAATGAATCTTTTTAGATTAACAGCAATTTAATATTGTTGTATTATAATTTTTACTTAAAATTTAGAGAAAGAGAGGGTTTTTGGAAAATGAGGCTGACTTTAGGTCTAAAAGTAACTTTAAGTATTACACTGACTGCTGTGATTGGGTTTTTGATTTTTGGGGTCTTACAATATCAAACAACAAAAACCAGCACACTACAAACTGAAGAAAAAAGCTATCAAGGCAAATTAAACTCTATCCAACTTCTACTGGCTTCATATATTACTGAAAAACAAATAGCTATTAACCGGCTTAAAGACGACATTGCAGATAATTTAAACAATGAGCAAGCCATTGCTAAAAGTTTAGAATTAGTTGAAAAAACAGGGGGATTCAATCTCGTATATTTTGGCATAGAAGAAAATGGTAGAATGTTACGAAGCAATGGAAATCACGTGTTTCCAGCAAGTGGTTATGACCCACGCAAACGCAGTTGGTATTACGATACAAAAGCACACAACCAATCTATTATCTTAAATAACGCTTGGTTGCAAGCAAGCAAAAAGCTCCCTGTATTTGGGTTTGGTGTGCCATTGCATCAAGAAGGTTCTTTTTATGGTGTGGTAAGTGGCGATATCGCGTTAAAACCCCTTAATGACTATTTAGAATCCCTACAGAAAGGAGAAAACTTCACAATCTTTGCAACAGACCCAAGCGGGAAAATCATTCTTTCGCAAAACACCAATGAGATTCTCAATCAAAGCGAAACCTCCAAGCTATTAGTAGAAAAATCAAAAAATAATGCAAACAAATTCATTTTCTTTCATCAAGACAATAAACAAAAATTTGGTATTTGCTCTTCTAATACACTAACCGCCTGGAATGTATGCTTAGTAGGAGATGAAAATATCTTGTATCAATCTGTTTATAAAAATGCTACTTTTTTAGCCATTTCTTTAATAGTATTTGCTATTGCATTAATTGTGCTAATTAATCTTTTTACAAGAAAGGTTCTTAAGCCTATTGGAACTTTGCGTAAAGGAATTTTAGATTTTTTTGATTATTTACACCTCAAAACGACTAGTGTCAAATTATTGCAAATTAACACTCACGATGAACTAGGACAAATGGCAAGAACAATTAATGCAAATATTAAAGAAATTCAAACAAGCCTAGAAAAAGAACGTGCCTGTGTCCAAGAAACATTGAAATCACTCGAATATGCTAAAGATGGAAACTTTAGACACTTCATAGAGACTGAATCTAACAATGCACAGCTCAACAACATCAAACTCTACCTCAATCAAACTCTAAAAGACTTAAACCAAAACTTTGAAACCATTCAAAAAACATTGGAATCTTATAAAGATGATGATTTTACCCATATTGCAGAAACTAACGATAGTAAAGGAGCATTGCTTCGTGTTGTAGAAAATATTAATGACTTGGGACGTTATATTGCAAAAATGCTCAAACACTCTAGTGGAATTGCTCAAACTCTTAAAGAACACTCTAGCACCTTACAAGAACGTGTATCGAATTTACAAGCCTCCTCCCACGCTCAAGCACAATCCTTAGAACAAACAAGCGTTGCGGTAACAGAAATTACAGATTCTATGCAAAATGTTTCAAATAAAAGCAGTGAAGTTATTCAACAAAGTGAAGATATTAGAAATGTCGTCAATGTGATTAAAGACATTGCAGACCAAACGAATCTTCTAGCCCTTAATGCTGCCATTGAAGCTGCAAGAGCTGGAGAACACGGAAGAGGCTTTGCAGTTGTAGCAGATGAGGTCCGAAAACTAGCAGAAAGAACAGGGAAATCTTTAAGTGAGATTGAAGCCAATGTGAATGTGCTAGTGCAAGGGATTAATGATATGAGTGAGTTTGTTAAAGAAGAAACACGAAGCGTAGAACAAATCAGTCAAGTAGTGGAAAAATTAGAGCAACTTACACAAGAAAATGAATCTATCGCTAACTCTTGTGCAGAAATTTCTAAAGTCGTAGATAGTTTAGCAACTGAAGTGTTGAATGAAACAAATAATAAGAAATTTTAGATAAATAAGGTGCATAAGTTATTCACTTGCGCCATTCATACCCAATTCTTTAGCTAAAAACTTTCCAGTATGGCTTGCTGTTTTTTTGTAACGTCTTGCAATCCGTTCGGGCGAACCACTATCTACAATATTTCCTCCATTACTCCCACCCTCTGGTCCAATATCAAGGATAAAATCCGCATTTTTAATCATATCCAAGTTATGCTCTATTACTATCACGCTATTCCCTAAATCCGTCAAATGATGTAGCACCCGCACAAGCCTATCCACATCAGCAAAATGTAAGCCTGTGGTTGGCTCATCTAAGATATAAAGTGTCTTTCCAGTATCTTTACGGCTTAGCTCCTTTGCAAGCTTAATTCTTTGTGCTTCGCCCCCACTTAAAGTTACTGCATTTTGCCCTAAGGTAATATAACCCAATCCCACATCTTGCAAAGTCTTTAATTTTTGATAAATGCGTGGAATCTTGGCAAAAAATTCACACGCTTCATCTACACTAAGTGCTAACACTTGCGCTATATTTTTGCCTTTATAACTTACTTCTAGGGTTTGGGCATTATACCTCGTGCCATCACATGCATCGCATTTAACCAAAATATCAGGCAAGAAATGCATTTCTATTTTTATCTCCCCTTCACCCATACATTTTTCACATCTACCCCCTTTGACATTAAAGCTAAAGCGACTTACATTATAATTACGAATCTGCGCTTCTTTACTTTGTGCAAAAAGTTGCCGAATCTCGTCCATTGCTCCCGTATAGGTTGCAGGATTTGAACGTGGAGTGCGCCCAATAGGGCTTTGGTCTAAATAAATAACTTTATCTAATTTTTCTAATCCTATAATCTCTACGCCATCAACTTTTTTTACTTTCTTACGATTATTTAATAGCTCTTGAGCGACAGGCAACAAAGTTTGCAACACAAGAGAACTTTTACCACTCCCACTCACACCGGTTACACATACGAAATTTTTTAACGGAATCTTAACATTCAAATTATGGATATTGTTAATATTAATATTCAAAATTTCAATCCACTCCTCTTGCTTTCTTCGAATAAAATATTCTATCTTTTTTGTTCCACTTAAGTATTGGGCAGTTTGTGTTTTACTCTTTAAGAGTTGTGTTAAATTCCCATTAAATACAACCTCTCCACCATATTTACCTGCACCCGGTCCAATATCTACAATGAAATCTGCGTGTTCAATCGTTTCTTTATCGTGTTCTACGACAATAACAGAATTTCCCTTTTGTTGCAAACTCCGCAAAGTCCTAATAAGCTTTAATGTATCCCTCTCGTGTAGTCCAATGCTTGGCTCATCTAGCACATACATTACACCAGTTAATCCACTGCCAATTTGACTAGCAATTCTAATGCGTTGCGATTCTCCCCCGCTAATGCTACGCGCATCACGTCCTAAGCTCAAATATCCAAGCCCTACATCATATAAGAAATAAAGTCTCTCACAAATCTCTTTTAAAATAGGTGCAGCAATTATTGCACATTGGGAATCCAAATGCGCAAAATTTGCAGGATTTGCAAAGAATCCATAACACTCATCAATAGGCAAATCTAACAGGTCTGCTATGCTCTTATTTGCAACCTTTACAGCTAAAGATTCCGGCAAAAGCCTATGCCCACCACAAGCCTCACAAGTTTTTTCACTCATATAATCACTTAAGTCTTTATTATCCTTAAACATATCATAAGCAATAGAAATTACACCAGCCCAAGGACGTTTTAGTTTAGAGTTTTTCCAACTAAACTCCACTTCCTCACAACTTCCATATAAAATCAACTTTTGTTTATGTTCGTTTAAATCCTCAAATGCAGCTTTTGGATTAATATTATTTGCTAAAGCAAAGGCGCGAAATAGCTCATTATAATAGCTTTTATTAAAGCCATAAATAATCTTAATTCCTCCCTCGCTTAAGGGCAAACTAGTATCTATTACTTTTTTTGTATCAATCGTGTAACATATACCTAACCCATCACATTTAGGACAGGCACCTTTAGGCGAGTTAAAAGAAAAGCTAAGAGGTTCTAGGGGGCTAAAAGATACTTTACAATCAAAACAAGCTAAATGCTCACTATAATGCACTAGAGTTGTTTTACTCTCTTTATCCTCTGATAAAATTTCAATTTCTACCTCACCATAAGATTCTTTTAACGCTTTTTCAATATCTTCTGCGATTCTATCTTTGTTTGCCATACTAACAATTACACGGTCAATCACGACTTTTATCGTATGTTTTTTTGTTTTTGCTAGGCTTATTTCTTCATCTAATCGCACCAACACTCCATTAATCTGTGCTCTGATATATCCCTTTTGTCGCAAGGATTCTAATTTGTCATTAAAGCTTCCCTTCTTCTCTCGGATAATAGGGGCTAGAATTAGAATCTTGGTATTTTCTTGTATTTTTAGCACTTCAGCAATAATATCACTTGCGCTCATTTTAGAAATTGGCTTACCACATAGATGACAATGCTGCACCCCAATACGTGCAAAAAGCAAACGAAAATAATCATAAATTTCTGTAATTGTTCCCACAGTGGAGCGAGGATTCTTGCTAGTCGTTTTTTGGTCTATGGCAATAGCAGGGGTAAGCCCCTCTATCTTATCCACATCTGGCTTACCAATTTTGTCTAAAAACTGCCTTGCATAGCTTGAGAGAGATTCTATATATCTACGTTGCCCCTCTGCATAAAGCGTATCAAAAGCTAAAGTGCTTTTACCACTTCCACTAAGTCCTGTAAGGACAACAAGCTTATTTTTGGGAATACTTAGGTTAATGTTTTTTAAATTATTCTCTTTTGCATTTGTGATAATAATATGGTCCAGCGGTGTTGGCAGTTGTTTAGTTTTTGAACTCACAATAAACCTTTATATTTAAATGAAGTGCTAATTATAACAAAATCCATAAAGATTTAGCGCATAAATAAAATACACAAGAATTTCATCGCAATCTTTAGGGATTGCTTTTAATTTTTAACACAAACTAACCATTCTTTTGACAATTATCTTTATATAAATAATATAATGAAACTTGATAATAATAATATAAAGTTTATTGACATTCTTAAAACTTTTGCTATAATTTTGCCAAAATTTTAAGTTATTAGAAAGGATAAATAATGGCAAAACACACTTTTCAAACTGAAGTCAATCAACTGCTTGACTTAATGATTCATTCTTTATACTCCAATAAAGAAATTTTTTTACGAGAATTAATTAGCAATGCTTCAGACGCATTGGATAAATTACAATATTTAACTCTCACAGAGGAGAATTTAAAATCATTAGATTTTACTCCTAAAATTGACCTTGCCTTTGATAGTGAAAAAAACCTTTTAACCATCAGCGATAATGGAATCGGAATGAATGAACAAGATTTGATTGAAAATCTAGGAACAATCGCCAAAAGTGGCACAAAAAACTTTCTCTCTAAACTAAGTGGAGATAAGAAAAAAGATTCTGCGCTGATTGGACAATTTGGTGTAGGATTCTATTCTGCATTTATGGTAGCAAATAAGATTATTGTAACAACTAAAAAAGCAGGAGAAACACAAGCTTATGCTTGGATAAGTGATGGTAGCGGAGAATTTGAAATTGAAAAATGTGAGAAAGAATCACAAGGAAGTGAGATTAAACTCTATCTTAAAGAAGAAGAAAAAGAATTTACAAGCCGCTGGAGAATTGAAGAAATTATCAAAAAATACTCCGATCATATTCCATTTCCTATTTTCTTAACATTCACAGAGACCAAAACAGAGGGAGAAGGAGAAAACAAAAAAGAAATTATAGAAGAAAAAAATGAGCAAATTAACAAAGCATCAGCACTTTGGAGAATCTCTAAAAAAGATTTGAAAGAAGAAGAATACAAAGAGTTTTACAAAAACCTAAGCTACGATTCTAGCGACCCATTAAGTTGGATTCATACGAAAGTAGAGGGAACATTAGAATACACTACCCTCTTTTATATCCCACAAACTGCGCCTTTTGACCTTTATCGTGTTGATTATAAAAGTGGTGTGAAACTCTATGTCAAACGCGTCTTCATTACAGACGATGATAAAGAACTTTTACCCTCATACTTACGATTTGTGCGTGGAATTATAGATAGTGAAGATTTGCCACTTAATGTAAGTCGTGAGATTTTACAGCAAAACAAAATCCTAGCAACTATCAAATCTGCTTCTACTAAAAAAATTTTAAATGAGATAGAAAACTTACAAAAAGATGAGGAAAAATACCACAAGTTTTATAAAGAATTTGGACGTTGCATTAAAGAGGGAGTTTATAGTGATTTTGAGAATAAAGAAAAATTATTAGAGCTTTTGCGATTCCAAACTACCAAGAGTGAAAGCAAAGAAATAGCATTTAAGACTTATAAAGAGCGAATGCAAGAGGGACAGAAAGCTATTTACTATCTGCAAGGCGAGGATTTGGAACTACTTAAAAATTCGCCACTTTTAGATGCTTTTAATAAAAAAGGGTTTGAAGTCTTATTCTTTGCCGAAGAGATTGATGGAATCGTAATGCCTATGGTTCAAGATTATGACAAAACACCTTTGCGTTCTATCACTT
>NZ_CANBCA010000019.1 GCF_947367035.1 uncultured Helicobacter sp. | reverse complement strand
AGTAAATCAAATTGCAGATGATATTCTAAGTGATGTGAATAAGAAGAAGTTTTAATTCTTTCTTACCTTCACTAAGACAATGCTTGAAGAATTTGTCATTGCAAACAAAGATAAAGCGCACATTCCACTAGGAATTTGCCCACATTTGCAAATCCATAACTTGGGTTAAAGCAGATTCTTTCTCCTCTCATTGTGAGAGTTTTGCAAAAACTCGTGATAATCTATAATTTAGAGCGAAATACAAGTCAAATAAGATAGAATTTTTAAATAAATAGAAAAATATTGTAAGTTTAAAGTACGCGACATTATAGGTTGCTTCATCTTTTGTTTCACTCACTCCTCGCAATGGCTACCAGAAGAGGTAATGATGGGGTGAAAAATTGTAATAATGAGCAAAAGGGATATTATGATTCTATGTTAAGAGAGTAATTGGTAAAATAACTCCATTTTTTCATTAAGGTTGATATGATTTCAAAACTCAAGTTTATCCTTTCTAGCTATGACCAGCGCTATATTTATGGACTACTTTTTCTTTCCTTACTTGTATCTATGGTAGAATTAATCGGAATCTCCGCTATTGCCCCTTTTATTGCTGTGGCAAGTGATTTTAATCTTATTCAAAGCAAAACCTACTTTTCTTTGGCTTATGAGTTTTTAAACTTCAAATCCTCTTATGATTTTGTTCTTTGCTTTGGTATCACTCTCTTGATATTCTATGTTTTTAGAAGCTTAATTAACTTGCTCTATCAGCATCTTTTAGCGCGTTTTACCTTCGGACGCTATCATTTAATTGTTGAAAGACTCTTTAGAAGTTATTTGGGAATCAATTATGAAGACTTCATCACTAAAAACACTAGCCATTTAACCAAAACCATTACGACTGAAGCGCATAATTTCACCATTCTTCTTGCAGCTTTTTTATTTATGACTTCTGAAGTTTTTGTTGTTCTTCTCATCTATGGCACATTGTTGTTTGTAGATTTCAAAATTACACTTGGATTAACGCTTATTCTAGCAATTTTAGGATTCCTTTTAGCGCGATTCATTGCCTTAAAAATTAAAAGACAGGGTAGAGAAAAAGAATCTCACCAAAAAATGTTTTTTGAAACTCTCGCTTCTAGTTTTGGAAACTACAAAATCATTAAACTTCAAAGTGATTCCGCTTCTATTTGGCAAAATTTTTCACAATCTTTATCTGGATATTCCCTCGCAAATATCAAAAATCAAACTTTTTTTCACATTCCACGCCTACTTTTAGAAGCTGTTGGTTTTTGTATGATGATTCTTGTCGTGCTTTATTTGTTTGTCCAAAATCCTAGTAATGTAACAAGCTATTTGCCACTACTTTCTATGTATGTGTTAGCGCTCTATCGCCTTTTACCCTCTATCAATCGTATTTTAGATTCTTATAATAAAATCCTATTCAACTTCCGTTCTTTAGAAATCATCTATCAAGACTTGAAAATGCAGACACAAGAACTAGGCGATATAGAAGCCACTTTCAAAGAGAAGATTAGATTAGAAAATCTCTCCTTTAGCTATCAGGAAAAACCCGTGCTAGAAGAAATTAACCTTACAATTTATAAGGGAGAAAAAATTGCTTTTATCGGGGAATCTGGAAGCGGTAAAAGCACATTGGTAGATTGCATCATTGGCTTACTCTCTCCCAAAAATGGCACAATTTCAGTAGATGATGTGAAGATTGATAAAACAAATTTAAAAAGCTGGCGTTCCAAAATAGGTTATATCCCACAAAATGTCTATTTATTTGCTGGAAGTGTTGCAGAAAATGTCGCTTTTGGGAGAGAGTTGGATAAAGAAAAAATTATCACTTGTCTAAAAAATGCAAAAATTTATGATTTTCTGCAAACAAAAGAGGGCTTGCAAACACAAGTGGGTGATGGAGGGATTGCACTTAGTGGAGGACAAAAACAACGAATTGCTATTGCCCGCGCACTTTATGGAGACCCTGAAATCCTTGTGCTAGATGAAGCAACAAGCGCATTAGATACAGAAGTGGAGGCAAAGATTATGGAGGAAATTTATAGAATTGCGAGTGATAAAACCTTGCTCATCATTGCACACCGACTAAGCACGATTGCTCATTGCGATTCTATTTATCGTTTGCAGAATAACACTTTACAAAAAATTTGTTATGCAGACATTTAAGGCTTTAGTTTTGGTATTTTTAGCCGATATTAGTGTTTTTAAACAGGATTAAATGATGAAAACTTCTAAACCATTTAATATTAAAGACTTACCACAAGAATTTAGCCAAAAGTTACTAGATGAGATTCCAGAAAATCCACAATTTCCAAAGGTTAGCGTGATTTTAACCACTTATAATCGTGAGTATTTTTTCACAGAATCTATTGAGAGCATTTTAGACCAAGACTATCCAAACCTAGAAATTATCGTAAGTGATGATGGGTCAGAAGATAACACTTTTAGCATCGCAAGCGAATATGCAAAAGATAATCCAATCATAAAAGTTGTGCGTAATGCAAGAACACGCGGAAGCGCTGGTAACCGCAACAATGGGTTAGACTATGCAAGTGGCGATCTCTTATTACTTTTAGACGATGATGATTTATTGTTTAAAGAAGCAATTTCACAAATGGTAGCAACTTATTTACACTTTGGTAAGCAATATGGTATCATTATTGCAAACTGCACAAGAAGTGATGATGGCTTCCTTTCTGGACAAGGATTAGATGAATCACGTGAGATTAGCTTCCAAGAAGTGCTTTCAGGTCGTTTAGATGGAGAGTTTGTTACGCTATTTGAACGCAAATTACTTGGACAAAGACGATTCAACGAAAATTTACAACGAGGGAATATGGGATTATTATGGCTCAAACTACATAAACAGCGACCTTGCTATTATATCCATAAGCCTTTGAAGTTTTATAGAATCCACGCAGAATCACTTACGCAGAGCTTGAAATATAAGCCTTTAGAAATGGTTAAAAACTACGAGCAAGATATTTTACTTTTTTACAAAGAACGTTTAAAGTGCTGTCCAAAGCATTTAGCTAAACTTTGCGCCACTGCGGCATTGCTCTATCGGCAAGGAGGAGACCGCAAAAAGTCTCTTAAAAAAATCTTGCAAAGCTTGGCTATCTATCCAAACTGGCTTGCGTTGCAAGCTTTTGCCTGTCTATTTTTGCCTGTATCTTGTTTGCCAAAACTAAAAATTCGTCAAAGAGTTGAGAAATAACCAATGAAACCAATTAGAATCTTATTAGCTATCAGGTCTTTAAACTTCGGTGGGGCAGAGAGGCAATGGGTGCTACTTGCAAAAGAGATTGCCAAACATCCTGAAGTAGAACTACGACTTTGCACTCTTTATGGTGGAGGACGCTTAGAATACGAAATAACAGGAATCTCGCATATTTGTTTGCATAAAAAGGGGAGGAGCGATATAAGCTTTTTATCGGCTTATCGCAAAGTAATTAAAGATTTCCGACCCCATTGCATCTATGCTTTTATGCCTGAAATGAATATTTTTAGCTTGATTTGTAGCGCATTTTTAGGCACAAAAGTTATTTTTGGATTCCGTTCTAGCTCTATTGAGGTAAATAAACTTAGTCTAGCCTCTAAACTCTACTTTTATACACAAAGGCTACTTAGTCGCTTCGCCGATGCGATTGTTTGTAATTCCTATGATGCGCTAAGGTTTTATCAATCTAAAGGCTACTATATGAAAAAGGCACTTGTGGTTTATAATGGGATTGATACCACGCGATTCAATAGAAGAGACATCAAAAGATTCAAAAAGGAGCTTGGAATAGCAGAAAATATCTTTGTCTTTGGAATTGTTGCACGAATGGATAAAGTCAAGGATTACCCACTATTTGCACGTGTTGCAAAAGAGTTTATAGAACAATCAAAAGTACAAGGAGAATCGGAAGTTGCTTTCATTGCACTTGGAAAATGTGAAGAGAAAATTTTAAAAGATTGTTTGAATATTTTAGGAGAAACGCAACACAAAGTGTTATTCCTAGGGGCAAAAAATGATGTGGAAGCATACTATCCATTGTTTGATTGTATTCTTTCTACTTCTTATACTGAAAGTTTTTCTAACTCCATTGCAGAGGGAATGGCGTGTGGTTGTGTGCCAATTGTTAGTGATGTGGGCGAAAGTAAAATTATCGCGAACTTTGGGCAGGATTCTTATTCTTTTTTCTTCCCACCCAAAGAGGAAAAAAGTGCATTAAAATGTTTAGAATCCCTCTATGCACTCCGCAATTCTAATCAGCTAGAATCTCTGAAAGCACAATCACGTGCGCAAATTGTAGAAAAATTTAGTGTAGATTCTATGGTCAGCACAACTTTAAAGATTCTGACTTCTCTTGCGCAATCTGTTAGCGTAGAAATTTTAAAAGTAGAATTGCACAACAACGAGATGAAATCTCCAAAGGATTAAGTTGCCGTGATGAAACTTGTTATATTGCTCTATTCCTTGGGGGCAGGAGGTGCAGAGCGCATTACTTCGCTTTTGTTGGAGAATCTGACAAAGGAATATGCCATCACGCTTGTTTTGCTAGAGGATATTCAGCATTATCCACTAGCACAAAATGTGGAAAAAATCATTTTGGGACAGAATCACGCCACAGAAAGCGGGATTAAAAAACTCCTAAAACTTCCCTTACTTGCATTTAAATATCGCCAAATCATTCAAAATTGTGAAATTTCACTCTCACTAATGACACGTCCAAACTACATTAATATTCTAGCAGGTATGTTGTGTAAATTGAGCGGAAAATCTCCTAAAATCTTAATTTGTGAGCGTAGCCACCCAAGCAAACAATATAGTTATTCCAATCTTGCTTCTACGATAAATCGCAAGTTGATTGCATTACTTTATAACCAAGCGGACAAAATTAGCGCAAACGCCCCGCAAAATCTTGCGGATTTGGTGGAAAACTTTGGAATCCCACAAGACAAAATCACCTTGCTTTTAAATTTCTTTGATTTGGCAAAAATTTCTACACAAAGCCGCGAGGATTCCACATTAAAGAATCAAATTTTAGCAAGCAAGGCGCGCGGGAGATTCGCTTTTATTAGCATTGGACGACTAGATAGTGGCAAAAATCATCGCTTGCTTATAGATTGTATGCAAGATTTTAAAAACAAGGCAGATTTATTTATTCTTGGCGAGGGAGAAAAAAGAGGCGAGCTAGAGACGCAGATTTCAGAACTACAATTAGAATCTTGTGTGCATTTGCTTGGACGTACTCCAAATCCTTACGCTCCTTTGAGCGTTGCGGACTGCTTTGTCTTTGCCTCCAATCACGAGGGTTTTCCTAATGTGCTTGTAGAATCCCTCGCGCTTGGGATTCCACTTCTTACGACTAATTGTGCGCCCAAAGAAATTTTAGAGCCACTAGGCGAGTTTATAGATAGCCAAAGACATTGTGAAATCTGCAAGGGAGGCATTCTCATCCCCCTTAATGACAAAGAGGCTTTTAGCGAGGCTATGCGCTTTATTTATGCGCAACCCCATTTTTTCTCTTCAAAGAATCTCCAATCTCAAGCGCGCAAATTTGCCATAGAATCGCAACTACCGCGTTATAAGCAATGGATTTTTGAATAAGGAAATACAATGGAATCCTATGGATACGCCACCGAACTAGAATATGTAGATGATTTTATTCCGCACATTGCCAACACGCGCAAAAATTTATTGTTGCCCCACAAAGCTGCGCACAAGCGTATGAAAAGATGGAATTTTTGTTGCCTATTGTTTGTGCGATAATGACGCAAGACTTCTTGCACCCCACGCAAGCACATACTTACAGAATCTTAACACAAGCAAAAGCCCACAATCAAGTGCTTTTCTCACAAAAACCTAAAAACGTGGGGCTTTTTCTCTCCTCTGCTTTATCAAGCATTGGGAATTTTAGATTAAAGAGAAATTGATATGAGTTTATGGAGGAATGAATGCTAAATGTTATTTTTGATATGGACGGAACATTGCTAGATAGCGAAAATGCTATTTATGAAGCCATTAATGCAATTAGAGCGGATAGGAATCTCCCTGCACTTCCACAAGAAACAATGCAACGCGCAATTCATACGCCAAATCTTAATTGCGCAAAAATCTTTTATGGTATTGAGAATTTTCCGCATAAAAGCTACAAGGTTGGCTTTGAATCTTATTTTAGCAAACATTACGAGCAAAGGGCGGTTTTGTTTAAGGGAGTGCGCGAAATGCTCCAAACTTGCAAAAAAAGAAATTACTTTCTAGCCCTTGCTTCCAATGCCCCACAACTTGGGTTAAAGCCAATTTTACAAAGGCATAAAATAGACCAATATTTTGATTCTATCATCGGCACAAATGACACAATAGAATCTAAACCCAATCCATCAATGATTTATCTTATCTTACAAAATGCTCACTTTGCCAAGTCTGTATTTGTTGGAAATTGCTTAAAAGATGAGAGAGCGGCAAAAAATGCAAAGATTCCTTATCTACAAGCCAAATGGGGCGAGAATGCGCTAAAAGACAATGAATTTGCTAGCACGGAAGAATTGCTAAAGAAATTGAAAGAATACGAGGATTGAAACTTTTTATCTTTTTTATGCTTTTCTCTTGACAAACATCAGGTATCAGGCTTTATAATTACAGCATCATTTTACCAAAGGGAAAATATGCAAGCTTTTATCTATAAACTTTTTAGCCTTAAAGACGGGGAATTTAAGCTCTTAGCCCTTTCTTGCGGGTTTATCTTTATGCTCTTTAGCTCCTATGCGATTTTGCGTCCTATGCGTGATGCTTTGGGACTAGAGGGAGGGCAAGAGGAGTTAAAATGGCTCTTTTTGGCGACTTTTGTTGCTTGCATCCTTGCGTCTTTGCTCCTGATGTGGTTAAGCACCAAAATCAAGCGAAGATTCTATGCCGATTGTATTTTTATTTTTTTTGCACTCAATTTGCTTATTTTTTATGAGTTAATGCAGATTTTCAAGCCACACACCGCAGAATTTATCTGGCTTTCTCGTGTGTTTTACGTGTGGATTAGCGTCTTTAACCTCTTTGCTTTCTCCTCTGCTTGGAGCTTGCTCACCGATGTCTTTAGCAAAGAGGCAAGCACGAGACTTTTTGGTATCATCTCCGCAGGAGCAAGTCTTGGGAGCATTGCAGGGGCAAGCAGTGTGAGTATTTTAGTGGCAAATCTTGGTGTGGCAAATCTCGTTTTTCTCTCCATTGCTCTGCTTTTTATCGGTATTATGCTAAAAAATCTTATTTTGCGTGAGTTGCAGCATTTTGAAAATACAGAATCACTAGAACGATTCAACCAAGTCATTGGCTCAAAGAATCCTTTTGTCGGGTTTAGGCTTATCATCGCCTCCAAATACCTCCTAGCACTTTGTGCCTTTATCCTATTGCTTACGAGTGTTTCTACTTTTTTGTATATGGAACAAGCTCGGATTATCCGCGAGATTTTTCCCACACGCGAGGCGAGAATTGCAGCATTTGCAAACATTGACCTCATCGTACAAATCTCTGCACTGCTCATTCAAATCTTCTTGACTGCAAAAATTGCAAAATTTTTTGGAATCACGAGCCTTCTTAGCATACTTGGCTTTGTCATCGCATTGGGATTCCTCACTCTTAGTTTCACACACCCTGCATTTTTGCCTTTGGCTATCGTAATGAGCATTCGGCGCGTGGGTGAATATGCGCTAGTTAAACCCGGACGCGAAATGCTTTTTGTCCCACTAGATTCGGACTCCAAATATAAAGTCAAAAATTTCCTTGACACAGTGGTATATCGCGGAGGAGACGCACTCTCTGCCCAAGCTGAAAGCTTGCTCGCAAATATCGGGATTTTGTGTGTGCTATTAAGCGGTGCTATGATTTCTTTTGTTTGGGGATTACTTGGAATCTTTTTGGGAAAAACTTATGAAAAAGCAGTAGATTCAAAATAGACAAAATTTACTACTCTAAATATTATCTAAATAAAGGTGATTCACAATCTCTTTAAGTTCATAAGATATAATTACAACACGAGACTCAATAGGAAAGTAAATATCATCAATGTTTTCAAAATTTTTTATCAATCGCCCAGCCTTTTCTGCAGTAATTTCAATCATCATCGTGATTGCTGGGCTTATTTGCCTTTTTAATCTTCCCATAGAGCAATACCCAAAGCTTGTTCCAACCCAAGTCGTTGTAAGCGCAAATTATCCTGGAGCAAGCGCAGAAACCATTTCTACAAATGTGGCAAGTATTTTGGAAAATAGTATTAATGGCGTGGAGGATATGATTTATATTCAAACCTCTACAACCTCTAGTGGCACGATGAACCTTAGTGTGTTCTTCAATAATAATGCGAACCCAGATATGGCGGTCGTCAATGTCAATAATCGTGTGCAAGCAGTGATAAGCCAACTCCCCACCGAAGTGCAAAGACTAGGCGTAACAGTGCGCAAACGCTCTACTGCTGTGGTTGGAATGTATCATATTTATTCAGATAATCCCCAACATTCGCAACTTTATCTAGCAAATTACGCGATTCTTAATGTCATTGATGAACTCAAACGAATCTCGGGAATTGGCGATGTAGATTTATGGGGACGCTCGGATTATGCAATGCGAATCTGGCTTTTCCCTGATAAATTAGCTTCTTTGAATTTAACGCCCTTAGAAATTATTGATAAAATCCAAGAGCAAAATTCACAATTTGCGCCTGGAAAACTTGGAGTAGAACCCACTGCAAAAACTGATTTTGCCTATACAATTATCTCTAAAGGCTTGTTTTCCAGCCCAAAAGAATTTGAAAACATTATCATTAAAGCAAATCCCGATGGCTCTACACTTAGATTAAAAGATGTCGCTAGAGTAGAGCTTGGCGCACAAGAATATCTGACTTCTTATTTTTACAACGATACTCCCTCCATTCCTCTTAGAATCACTTTGCAACCCGGTGCAAATATCCTTGATGTTGCAGATAATGTGCAACAGACAATGGAGAGACTTTCTCTAAAATTTCCTGAAGGAATGAAATATTCCAATCCTTTCCGACCCACAGAATTTATCATACAATCCATGAAAGAGGTAATGAAAACTTTTGTAGAAGCCATTATTTTGGTTGTGTTGATTATTTATCTATTTTTAGGGAATCTTAGGGCGACAATTATTCCTTGCATTGCAATTCCTGTTTCACTAATTGGGACTTTTGTTGGATTATACTTATTTGGCTTTACAATTAACTTACTTACACTTTTTGGACTAATTTTAGCCATTGGAATCGTAGTAGATGACGCAATTATTGTGATTGAAAATGTGGAACGCATTATGCACCAAGAACATTTAAGCGCCAAAGAAGCTACTATTAAATCTATGCAAGAAATTACAACCCCCGTGATTGCAATTGTACTTGTTTTAAGTGCCGTATTTATCCCAGTGGCTTTTATGGGAGGGTTTAGTGGGGAAATTTATAGGCAATTTGCCATTACAATTGTAATTTCAGTCGTTATTTCTGGTTGTGTTGCTCTCACGCTTACACCTAGTCTTTGTGCAATGTATTTAAAAAAACAGACAAAAAAGCCTTTTTATCTCGTTGCAAAGTTTGACGAACTCTTTGAAAAACTCACTTTAAAATTTTCCTCACAAGTTGCGAAAGTACTAAAAAGAGGGTTGCTTTTTATGCTACTTTTAATAGGAATGTTTTATGTTACTTATGATTTATTTGGTAGAGTTTCCCGCTCACTTGTGCCATCAGAGGATATGGGAATCGTAAATATCCATACTATTTTACCCGAGGGTGCTTCTCTCTCACGCACAACACAAGTGCAACAAGACTTAATTACCCTCTTAAAGCAAAACTCTCTTGTAGCAGAGATGACAACAATTGCTGGATATAGCCAATTATCACAAGGACTTAAAAGCAGTGGTGGCACGGGCTACTATCGCTTAATTGATTGGAGTGAGCGCACGGAATCCTCTAAAAGCGATAAAGCCTTTATCCGTGAAGTTACACAAAAATTACAAAGCTACCCTAATGCACGTTTTGTTGCCGCACCAGCACCAACAATCATCGGTTTGGATTCTAGTGGGGTCAATATATATCTTCAAAGCAAGGAGGGGGGAAGTCTAGAAGACTTAAAAAAATATGCAGACTTAATGGTGCAAGAAGCCTTAAAACGCAAAGAAATTCGTCATATTTTTACAAGCTTATCTGTCAATACTCCACAAGTCGCCATAGAACTAGATAGAGAAAAAACTTCTGCTTTAAATATCAATATTAATGAAGTATTTAGGACAATGCAAGTAACCTTTGGAAACTATTATGTCAATAATTTTGAGCTTTTTAACCGCACTTTTAGAGTCATTGCGCAGTCTGAACAAGACTTCAGAAAATCTCCTGAAGACTTAAATGCAGTCTTTGTAAAATCAAGAGATGGTAACTTTGTGCCTCTAAGCTCTCTTATAAAATTCCATTATACCACAGGAGCAGAAATTGTCAATCGCTTTAATCTTTTCCCAGCAGCACAAATTATTGGTTATCCCAATGAGGGTTACTCTAGTGGGGATACAATTGCCATAGTAGAAGAAATTGCACGGCAAATCTTGCCACAAGGCTACGACATTGCTTATTCTGGCTCAACCTATCAAGAAAAAGTCAGTCAGTCAAGTGGCACAACAGCATTTATCTTTGGGCTTATATTCGTCTTTCTAATCCTGGTTGCACAATATGAACGATGGCTGATGCCTTTATGTGTGCTTAGTGCTGTTCCTTTCGCACTTTTTGGGGCAATTTTAGCGACATTTATCAGGGGTTTAGAAAATGATATTTATTTTCAAGTTGGGTTGCTCGTGTTGATTGCCCTTGCAGCCAAAAATGCAATTTTAATTGTAGAATTTGCCACGCATTTAAGAGAGGGGGAAGGAAAAAGTATTATAGAATCCGCTATTGGAGCGGCGAAGCTCCGATTTCGCCCTATCGTAATGACTTCTTTGGCTTTTAGCATAGGTGTTTTACCTTTAGCATTAAGCAGTGGAGCGGGGAGCTTAAGCCGACATTCTATCGCAACAGGAGTGCTTGGAGGTATGCTTGCTGCTACTTTCTTAGCAATCTTTTTTGTGCCTTTGTTTTATATGTATTTGGCAAATTTTAGTGAATGGATACAAAAAAAGCGAAACTCATAACCCTACTTATTCCAGTTTATTTATCTCTTTGTAGCTTGGCTTTACAAGTTACAAAGTCTTTACCTAATATTATCTCATTGCAAGTTTAGGGAAGATTCTTGCATTTTAATTATTTTATCTACTATATCGTCATTGATATTTTATATTTTTATTATGCTTTTTGAAATTAAGAATTTAGATGTGAAAAAGGAATTTATTAACCTCCATCACATCAAAGTAGAATTATTTGCGAGCTTTTCCTGAAATAATAAATCTTAAAGCATTAAGTTTAATAAACCCTTCTGCGTCACTTTGATTATACACGGAATCCTCTTCAAAAGTGCTATAAGCAGTGTTAAAGAGGGAGTTTTTAGATTCTCTACCTAGAACAATAACATTTCCCTTATAAAGTTCTAATCGCACAATACCTTCAACTTTTTGTTGTGTTTTATCAATCAAAGCTTGCAAAGCTTCACGCTCCGGAGAGAACCAATAACCATTATAAATTAAACTAGCGTATTTTGGCATTATTTCATCTTTTAAATGCGCTTCTTCCCTGTCAAGGCATAGCGATTCTATGGCACGATGCGCTTTAAGATAAATTGTCCCACCGGGTGTCTCATAGCAGCCGCGTGATTTCATACCTACATAACGATTCTCTACCAAATCTAAACGTCCGATTCCATTGCGCGAACCCAATTCGTTTAATTTATTCCAAAAATCTGCTGGGCTTAATTTTTCTCCATTAATTGCAATTCCATCGCCCTTTTTAAACTCAATTGTAATCACTTCAGATTTATCGGGCGCATCTTTTGGTGAAACACTCCAACGCCACATATCTTCTTCTGGAGCGACATTTGGACTTTCCAAAATCTGTCCCTCATAACTAATGTGAAGTAAATTTGCGTCCATAGAATAGGGAGATTTATTCGCCTTTTTTTCAATTTGAATCCCCGCAGATTCTGCATACTCTAATAGCTTTTCACGACTATTTAAATCCCATTCTCTCCAAGGAGCAATCACTTTAATATCTGGGTTAAGGGCATACGCACCAATCTCAAAACGCACTTGGTCATTGCCTTTGCCCGTTGCTCCGTGTGAGATTGCATCTGCACCCACTTGCTTTGCAATTTCCACCAAATGTTTGGCGATCAAGGGACGGGCAATGCTTGTTCCTAGTAAATATTCTCCCTCATAAATAGTATTCGCACGGAACATTGGAAAAACAAAATCTCGGATAAACTCTTCACGTAAATCTTTAATAAAAATATTTTCGGATTTAATTCCTAATTTTTGCGCTTTTTCGCGTGCAGGCTCAACTTCTTCTCCCTGTCCAATATCTGCGGTAAAAGTTACAACCTCACAATGATAATTATCCCCAAGCCATTTTAAAATTACACTTGTATCTAAACCTCCACTATAAGCAAGCACAACCTTTTTGATAGTTTTTTTGCTCATCTTTACTCCTTAAAAATTTTGCGTTATTATAGCAACAATTTAATATTCTTTTGGCTACAATTTGGTAAATTTTAAGGATAAAAATGCGCGTAGATAAATTTCTGAATATTGTTAATATCACAAAAAGACGTGCTGTTGCACAAGATATGCTAGCAAGTGGTGTAATAAAAATCAATGGAATCCCTATCAAAGCAAGTCGCAATATACAGATAGGAGATATTATTGAAATAAAATATTTAGAAAATTCAAAATTTTATCAAGTGCTTAAAATTCCAGAACAAAAGACAATCAAGAAAAATGAATCGCATTTATACTATAAAGAAATACAAGGATAAAAATGATTTATTGTGCAGGGAAAATAGAATCTTTTTCATTTGCTAAAAGCATTGGGGTGGGTTTAATAGAATCCACGATAAACTTGACACGTTCCATTTTATATGATAAACCAGAAGAAATTATCTTTATTGGCACTTGTGGTGCTTATACGGATTCCATTCCATTACTAGAAGTCTTTGAAACACAAAGTGCAGCAAATATAGAATTATCCTTTTTGCAACGAAAATCCTATACGCCTTTGGATAATTTTTTAACCAATGTTTCATGTGAAACAATCATAAAAGATTCTATTGATATTCTTCCGAGACAACAAAACATTGTCAATTCTAGCAATTATATCACGACCGATTCTACATTTGCTAAGCAATTCTTAAACCTTGGAATCACTTATGAAAATATGGAATTTTTTAGTATCTTACAAGTTGCAAAAGCATTCAAACTACCTGCACTTGGAATTTTTTGTGTTACAAACTATATTCACCCAAATGCGCAAAAACAATTTCTTGCCAACCATAAAATGGCAATGGAAAAATTAAAATCCTATATTTACGCTAAGCAAAAGATTTAATAAACCATTATCAAGAAAGGAAACAATGGATAGATTACCACAAAACCTCAAGCAAAATATCTTTGATTTGACCTTAGAACAATTAAGCATTGCCTTAGAACAAGCAGGATTTCAAAAGTTTCGTGCAAAACAAATCTACCATTGGCTTTATGTATGTTATGAAGATAAATTTAATAAAATGAACAATCTGCCAAAAGATTTAAAGCTTTATTTAAATGAACATTTTACAACTCAAAATATTTGTATAAAACAAAAAGAACAAAGCAAAGATGGAAGTGTGAAATATCTATTCGCAACAAAAGATAATTTAACATATGAAGCGGTATTTTTAAAAATGAAAGAAGGTAAATTCACTCTTTGCCTCTCATCACAAATCGGCTGTAAAGTGGGTTGTAGTTTTTGTCTCACTGCAAAGGGGGGATTTGTGCGAAATTTAAATGCAAGTGAAATTGTTTATCAAGTCTTTGCAATTAAAAAAGACCAAAATCTACCCAATAACAAAGCCGTTAATATTGTCTATATGGGAATGGGAGAGCCACTAGACAATTTAACAAATGTTACACAATGTATTCATATCTTAAGCGAATTAGAAGGCTTAAACATCTCTGTGCGTAGGCAAACAATCTCTACAAGCGGAATTGCTCCAAAAATAAAAAAGTTAGCTGAATTAAATTTGGGTGTGCAATTAGCAATCTCCTTGCACGCTGTTGATGATACGCTAAGAACAGAGCTTATGCCAATCAACAAAGCCTACAATATCCAAGCGGTGATTGATGAAGTGGCACAATTTCCCATTGATAATCGTAAAAAGGTGATGTTTGAATATCTTGTGATTGATAGCCTAAACGATGGCTTAGATAGCGCAAAAAAACTTGTCGCCTTACTGAATAAAATCAAAGCAAAGGTGAATCTAATCTATTTTAACCCTCACGAGGGAAGTATTTATAAGCGTCCAAGTGTAGAAAAAATAGAGGCTTTTAGGGAATTTTTACTTAAAAAAGGGCTTTTATGCACCATTAGAGAATCCAAAGGTTTAGACATTAGCGCAGCGTGTGGGCAACTAAGAGAACACAATTTAAAGGAATAATATGGGATTATTAGACATCATTATGCTTGTTTTTTTAAGTGTTGTATTTGTGGTAGGAATGGGTGCGTTTTTGTATTATGCCTACAAAAAATAATCTAACATATCAATCTCGGAACATAGAAAAAACCTTGTAAAGCAAAATAGAAAAAAGTGCCAAAAACAATAGATAAGAAAGCAACATTTTAAAATCCTCATCAATAATTTATCTCAATTATACTATATTTGCTTCCTTATAAATTTTTTATTTCAAATTAGAAACTAAAGACAAAATTACAAATTCACAAAATATGCCTCCAATCAAATGTGAATTTATCTAATAAGATTCCATATAGCAAAGTATCCACTAAGGAAAAATGCAATATAATCATAAATCTTACATTTTACTTAAAAAGAGGAAAAGATGGCATTAAAAGTTTATTATGACAAAGATTGTGATTTAGGGCTTATTCAAAAGAAAAAAGTTGCTATTATTGGATTTGGCTCACAAGGACACGCACACGCAGAAAACTTACGCGATTCTGGTGTAGAAGTGGCAATCGGGCTTTATAAAGGCGGCAAAAGTTGGGATAAAGCGGTAGCAAAAAACTTCAAAGTCTTAGAAGTAAGCGAAGCGACTAAATGGGCAGACTTGGTAATGATTCTAATCCCCGATGAGCTACAAGCCGATGTATTTATGCGTGATATTGAACCAAATTTAAATGAAGACCAAATCATTGCATTTGGACACGGCTTCAATGTGCATTTTGGACAAATCAAAGCTCCTAAAGGAGTGGGTGTGATAATGGTCGCGCCAAAAGCGCCAGGGCACACGGTTCGCAGTGAATTTGCCAAAGGTGGTGGAATCCCTGATTTAATTGCGGTAGAACAAGACACAAGCAAGGGCAATGCAAAAGCAATCGCACTAAGTTATGCAAGTGCAATTGGCGGGGGACGCAGTGGAATCATTGAAACAACTTTCAAAGACGAAACAGAAACCGACTTGTTTGGCGAACAAGCAGTGCTTTGCGGTGGCATCTCTAGCTTGGTTAAAGCTGGATTTGAAACATTGGTTGAAGCAGGCTATCCTGAAGAAATGGCATATTTTGAGTGCTTACACGAATTAAAACTTATTGTGGATTTAATTTATCAAGGTGGTTTGGCAGATATGCGCTATTCTATTTCAAATACTGCAGAATATGGCGATATGATAAGCGGTCCGCGCGTTATTAATGAAGAATCCAAAAAGGCAATGCGGACAATTTTAAAAGATATTCAAGAGGGTAGATTTGCAAAAGACTTTATTCTAGAGCGCAAGGCGGGATATGCAAGGATGAATGCAGAGCGAAAAAATCTAGCAAATCACCCGATTGAAAAAGTTGGCACAAGATTGCGTGAAATGATGCCTTGGATTGCTGCTGGAAAACTTGTCGATAAGAACAAAAACTAATCAATAACTTTTTATGTTTGCAATTTTCTTGCAAACATAAAATTTATGCCACAAAAATCTTTATAATCTCATTCTTAACATTTGATAAGATTTATCATTACACTAAGGATTGAAAATTGTTTTTCAATAAAAAATCTTTTCTAAAATCTGAAATCGCTAGACTTGCCAATGAGGGTCTTATCAACAAAGAACAAGAAAAGGAAATTCTTGACTCTTATTCTCTTAATAAAAGTTCAGATTTTCCTTTTCTAGTTATTTTTGCCTTTATATTTATAGGGCTTTCTATCCTCACGCTTGTTGCTTATAATTGGGAGCAGATTCCAAATATTTTTAAGACTTTTTTGCTCCTCACCGCACTATTTTCTACACATTTAGGGATATTTTACTCCAAAAGCCCTCTATTCAAGCAGAGTTTTGGAATCCTAAGCAGTTTTGTTTTGCTTGCAAATATAGCTCTAATTTCACAAATTTATCACTTAGGAGAGGATACTGCTTTAGCATTTTTGAGTGTTGGTTGTATCGTGTTAGTATTGGCTTTTGCCCTAAAATCCTTCTCCATTTTCATAGTAGGGTATTTATTCACTAGCGTATGGTATTTTTTAAGTTTTGACAATCACTCCATTCATTTATTTATTTGTCTCATTGTGCTTGGGATTATAGTGCAAAGCGGAATCCTTTTTTGTCTTTCTTTAAATGCTACGAGATTCCTTGCCTTCTTAAATTTTGTGTTTTTAAGCTTATACCTATACAACTTTCAGGGGAATAGTTTAAATTTATCAGCCTTTGTATGGCTTTCTTTAATTGTTTTAGGTTTTCATCTCAAGTCTTACCAATCTTACGCCTATTTTGCTTTAGCTTTGACCCTTGTTGCTCTAAGTTATGATGCAAACCATTTATTCTTATCAAGCTCCTCTACCTCTCTATCTGCCTTATTGATTTTATTGGGTGCAATCAATCTGTATTTCAAACACTATTTTTTAGGCATTTTGACAATAAGTCTTTTATTGATTGGTAATTATTCCGCTTTATATCCGACAAACGCAATCATTCTTAAAGGGTTTTATTCATTCTTTACTTTCTTATTAGGTGTTCATTTCATCAAAGAAAATCATAAAATTTTGGGATTACTTACTTTTTCGTTATTGATAGTGATTCGTTATTTAGATTTATTGGGAGATTATATTGGCGCAAGTGTAGTATTCTTGTGCTTTGGATTGGGATTGCTTCTTTTTGCAAGGAGAAAAAATGCTTAAGATAAAATGGATTTTTCTTGCGTGCGCATTACAATTTACTTTGATTGGCACAATGTTTATCAATGCTTATTTGCCAATATATTTTGGCACAGAAGTGAAAGTCATCGCCAAAGGATACGACCCTAGAGATTTACTCGCAGGGAATTTTGTGTGGCTTGATTATGGGTTAAGATTAGAGGAATCTGAACTCACGGAAGCCGCATTAACAGGAGTTTTTGTATGTCTCAAAAAGGCAGACAAAGAGAATTTTACCTTTCAAGAGATTCTAGCAAAACCGACAAAGAATCCACTTTGTATCCAAACGAAAATCTCTCCCTACTATTCCCCGCGGCTCTCTTTGGGAAATATAGAAAAATACTTCACAACTAAAGAAAAGGCGAGAGAGATTCAAAATCTCCTTGCCAAACCCAACAATCAAGCGATTGTAACCTTGAAAGTCTTTAGAGGCAAGGCAAGAATTGTGGATTTAAGAGTGGAATCTAAACAATAATTAACACTTGATAAGATAATTATTGCATTACCACAGCAGCAAGGACATTAAAGGGATTGCACTCCACTTCTTCTAAACCACCAAAAGGACGCATATCCAACACACTAAGGAGTAAGCCCATATTGTTTTTAAGCTTATCTGCTAAGAGATTCTCCAAATGCTTCGGTGCGGATTCCAAATCCACTTCCTCTGGCTTGAATCTAGGGTGATAAACGATTGGAATCTGAAAGAGTGCGACTTTAAACACCGCTCCCTTTGTGTATTTGACACCCTCTTTATCCACTCCTGCGCTTTTAAGCCTTTTGATTTGAGAAATTGCGTCATCAATACGTGCTTCACACGCGCTATCAAATTTCCAATATGCACTTTTACCGATATTCAACCATAGTTTTTTGGATTCTATATAAGCTTCAAATTTAAAATCTTTTTCCGCACACCAAAAATCTATAAGTCCATTTCTATCCTGCTTTTCCCCCTCTCCTTTAGCCTTTGTCCTGTATTTAATGGGATTCTCACTAAACACATAAGGTGTCAAAGAATGCAGTGTATAGCCGATACTCGCATAAGCATTTTTCTCCTCAAACGCTATTGGGAAAAGCCCCAAGCCCTTTTGTGCTTTGAGATTTACCGCAAACGCTTGTTCGCAAAATTCTACAAAGAAAGACTTAAACAACCTCCCTCCCTGAAAACTATCGGATTTATAATGTGAATCCAATAGTTCAATCTCTGCTCCTTTAGGCAATTCATACAACATTGTTGCTCCTTATTTGTTTATTTCTGCGATAATATATTCATCACCTTTATTGTTGCTAGTAACCTTATAATTAATTGTGGCATCTAAAAAAGTCCCCAAAACCTGCGTATAAGATATGTATTTATTTCTCTCCTCTCCACTCATTTTTTGTATATCTGGTTCATTGACAATCTCTTGTTTATCAACATCTATGGAAACATCATAACCCATTAAGCGATAAATCAGGAAACTGCTTGTTGCCATAGCGACAAAAAGTCCAAGACCTGGATCATCAGTCATCTTTTTTTGCATTTCTTTGCTTTGTATCATTTTTGTAAATTCATCTAACACTTTTATTCCAACCTTTGCCTGACAAATATTTTGTTCGGCATCTAGCAACACAACATTGCTCGTGTAAAATCCCAAATCCTTAGCAGTTTGCTTGTATTCTTGTAGCAATATATTAAGGGCTTGGTCTGCTATGCCATCATCATCGCAACTTGTCTTACCACAACCGCTCAACAACAAACCAAAATCAAACACGATAAAAGCATATTTAAAAATTAATTTCATATTCAATTCTTATTGTGTATTTGCGATGGCTTGTTGAATTGCTATTAGATTATCCTTTGGGATTCCTTTCCATACCAAAAACAAATCTGCAATGCACCACAACATTAAAGCAAAGCCTAATAAACCAGCAATTCCACCAATAATCGCACCTCCACCAACAGCCACTCCAACATTGCCTATGATAATCCAAGCCAAAAATAAAGCCAATTTGTAGATTCCAAGCTTCTTATCGCCCTTGTAGAATCTATCCGCACCAAAACTGCCCAAAAACAATCCCAAAAGCAACCCAACGACCTTAGATTTTAAGGGAAGCCCATAAAGCCTTTCTGCTCCTCCATTTAACGATTTCAATTCCTCTTGAATCCCAAAAGTAGAATCGCTAGGAATTTTGCCTCTCCATTGCGACATTAGACTATTCACAACATTTTGTTCCATTTTAAGAATCTCCTTATATTTGAAAGCTAAAAAGCTGGGTTACATTTTACAATATTTCAAAAAATAATACAAGGAATAATTACCTTAATAATAATATAAATAAGTAATTATTCCTTTGTTAGAAATTATAAAAAAACTCTATACATTTCCTTAAAAAATACACATTTTAAGGAATCTTATGCCAAAGCAAGAGAATTATTATTTTTTTCGCCCCAAACTCTCACAACGTGATATTGCAGGGTTTTTGCAGATTGATACCAAAACGCTTTATAATTGGAAAAAACACAAACCCAATCTCTATCGCATTGTAATGCTAGGTTTTAAATTTGAGGAGACTTTAAATTTAAGCAAACAACATTATGAGGAATTACTCAAAATTGAAGCAAATATCAAGGAAGAATATTTAAAAACCAAAGACAACTAAGTTACAAAATGTATAAGTTGAGGCAAAATATTTGCAAAAATTCCAAATCATTATTTATTTTTAAGTTTCTCATTTAAGAATCGTTATAAAATTACACTTTCACAATCTATTATTGACAATTTCAAGGAAATCCAATGCGCAGTATCATTTTATTACTTGTTTTTGGTATTTTGGGATTCCTATTTTACGAATCAAGCTCGTTTTTGGAAGCAGGTTCTGGAATCGCAATCTTTTTATACGGAATTATGTGTCTTAAAAATGGCTTTGGGAACTTTAGCACTTTCATTGAAAGAGTGCTAAAAAAATGGGCAAACACCGCAACCAAAAGCTTAATCTTTGGTGCAATCTCTACGATGATTATGCAAAGCAGTGGGCTTGTCTCTGTCCTTGCAATCTCCTTTCTAGCCGCTGGTTTTATCACGCTTGGACAAGGAATCGGGATTATTTTTGGGGCGAATCTTGGGACAACCATTGTTGCGTGGGTGATTGCCATTGCGGGTGTGAAGTTTGATATTTCCTCTGTTACAATGCCTCTGCTAGTCTTTGGCGTGATTTTAAATCTCCAAAACTCCAAAAGCACAAAGGCGTTTGGTTCAATTCTTTGTGGAATCGGATTCTTTTTCCTTGGAATCTCTCTTGTAAAAAGCGGTTTTAATGAGCTAAAAGACATCGTGGATATTGCACAATATGGGCAAATTAGCGGAATGGCGGGTGTGTTTTTGTTTGTCTTTATCGGAATTGTGCTAACCGTGATTATGCAAAGCTCTAATGCGAGTTTGCTTGTGGCTATCACGATTCTAGCCGCGGGACAAATGAGCTATGAAAACGCTTTGGGATTCGCCATTGGTTCAAACATTGGCAGCACGGTAATGGCAATCATCGGCTCTATTGGCACAAATATTGCGGGCAAGAGACTTGCGGCTGCACATTTACTCTTTAATAGCATTACCGCACTTGTCGCGGTTGTCTTTTTGCAACAAATGATTTTTGTCGTGCGTGAATTTTGCAGTGTGGTTGGAATCGCAAATGACGATTATATCTTGCAGCTCACCGCATTCCACACACTCTTTAATATCGTGGGAATCGCATTAATGATGCCTTTTATTGGCAAAATGGTTTATTTCCTTGAAAAATTCATCGTGGATAAAAAGGCAAAAGAATACGAGCCTATGTATATTAACGATTCCATTGTATCTTACCCCGACACGGCGATTGAAGCCTTACGCAATGAAATGGAACATCTTTATGATAACTGCTTCTTAGTTTTGACTTATTCGCTTGGATTCACGCGCAAAGAGATTCACTCGGATATACCTTTTCGTGAAATTATTGCACGCAAAAAGCTCTATAAAAAAGACATTGACCTTGAGAATCTCTACAAATTAAGCATTAAAAATTTATTTGACAAAATGTTTGATTTTGCAACAACAGCACAAACCCATATCCACGAGAAAGACCAAATGAATGAAATTGCCCATATTAAAAATGCTGCACGTAGAGCAGTAGAATCTATCCATCAACTAAAAATGCTTTACCACAATTTAAAAGAAGCTGCACAGACAAACAATGAATCTCTAGCAGAAATTTATAATGAAATACGAGTGGATTTAGCAGAGCTTTTGCGCAGTATTGAAAATCTTGAAAAAAGCTCTGATGAGAATATTCAGTTAATTTTGGCAAGTATTAAGAAAGGCTCTGCTCTCCTAGACCAAGAGGACGACAATGCGATTAGCAAAATAGAAAAACTTATTTTGGACAATAAAATAAGTGCAAACAATGCCTCTTCTATTTTAAACGATATTGACACAGCAAATAAAGTCAGCAAGGATTTACTTGCAATGACGCAGCATCTTTATGCCGCAGATTACACGCCCTTAAACTAGAAATTCGTATTGAGATACCATTGCGTAATCCCCCCATATCGCAGGAAGTAAGGACGAGGTATGCGGGCTTTATGTGGCAAATTCTACGTATTTGTGATACAGACACAAAGAAATCTTAAATTAATTCTCTTTTGAAAATCAAAACTTAATATGAGTATATAAAAGCGCAAGTCTAAATTTGATATTGCACAAATCCAACCCGAACTTAAAGCATATCGGAGATTCCAACCTAAAACTATTCCTTAAGGTTTTGAGCCCACTTAACATATTATACATTCCTTGGACTCCAAAGCTTAATGAATGCTTTTAATTTTATCCGAATATTTTAAACGATATTTTTTGATATTTTCTGTTGCAACCTTTTGCATATCTGCGGCTTCATCAAATTCATCTAAAATCTCTTTGCCAAGCAATGTTTCAATCGCATCTTCACGCGTTACAACCCCATAAAATTGTCCATATCTATCCTGCACAACGAAGAGTTGTTCTTTTTGCGCAATAAAAAGATTTAGCAAATTCAACACCGAGAGACTAAAAGGCACAATATAAACAGGACGCACAAAATCTCCAATCGTTTGCTTCTCTTGCAAACCCTCCTTCAATCCTGCTTCTAAGATATCTTGCGTATGGACAATCCCAATAACAGAATCTACGCTTTCTCCATAAACAGGAATACGTGAATAATTATGAATCTCCTTTTGTTTTAATGCTTTTTGCAAAGTGTCACTATAACACAACGACACTACAACACTACGAGGTGTAAGAATATCAATTGCTTGGTAATTTTTGAGTTTTAATAGATTTTCTATAATATATTCTTCACGCATTGAAATAGAGCCACTTTGATGCCCTATTTGACTTGCTGCTAAGATTTCATCACGACCGATAAACAAACTAGAACTTGTCTTAACAAATCGTGTAATGAGCTTGGCAATTAGGACGAAAGGAAAAACAATTTTTAAAAGATAATGGATACTTAGCGTGACATAAGGCGCTAAATTCTTCCAATAGGTGGCACCAATGGTTTTGGGTAAAATTTCAGAGAGATAAATTAGCACTATGGTAAGAATTGTTGCGCCCAATGCTTGATAATTGAGACCATAGAGCTTAGCAACTTGGATTCCAACACCTGTTGCCGCTGCGGTCGTTGCAAAGGTATTTAACACCAAAATCGCCCCCTCTGCATCATCAACATTATCTTTAAGGCGCTTAAGATGACTCCCAATTTTTGGATTCTGCTTTTCAAAACTCGCAACAAAAGAAGGTGTAATGGATAAAAAAACAGATTCCATAATAGAGCAAAAAAAGGTAAAAACAATTGCGATCAAACAATAAATAACCAACAAGAACACAACAGCCTCCTAACGATGTTGCAAATTACCGACACCTAATGCGGCATTAATGACATCTTCTAGCGCAACAATCCCCACAATATTTTGTTTGCCATCTATAACTAAAAATAAATGCTCTTTTTGCAAGATAAATTTCTCTAACAAATCTAGCAATCCCATTTCGGATTCTACTTTTATAATATTTTTTGCGATACTTTTTAGTGCTTCTTTGCCCCTCTTTTCAAGGTTGGCTTGCAAAATATTTCTCTTAAACACAATAGAGTTAATTTTATCTATCGTATCAGTATATAAAGGAATGCGTGAGTATTTATAAACACTAGAAACCCTCACAGATTCTTCAATACTTATCCCCTCATTTAAAGCAAAAATCTTTTCTTTTGGTGTCATAATATCTTTTGTTTGAAGGGTTTTTTGCAAGATTAAATGCTCTAAAATATCGCCTTCTAGCTCATTAATGGAACCGCTTTTCTCCCCCAAATCCATAATTGCCAAGATTTCATCACGACTCATTTGATCAACATCTTTTCTTTTGAATAAATGCGTAATAATACGGGAGATATAAACAAAAGGAAAAGTAATACAATAAAGCACCAAAACACAATAAGACATTGGGGAAACAATCATTTTCCAATAGGTGGCACCAATGGTTTTGGGTAAAATTTCAGAGAGATACAAAATACACAAAGTCATAAACAGAGCAACAAAACCCTGCCACGCCTCACCAAAAATCTCTACAGCTTGCGCACCAACCCCAGCTGCTCCCACTGTATTAGCAAAGGTATTGACGACCAAAATTGCCCCAACTGCATTATCAATATTTGACTTTAAATATTTCAATATCTTGCCACTTTTGAGGTGAGTTTTTGCGTAACTCTCCATAAAGGGTGGAGTAACAGAAAGCAAAGCAGCTTCTAGCACAGAACAAATAAAAGAAATAATAATTGCCAATAAAAAGTAGCCAATTAGAGAAAACATTCAATCTCCATCATTTCCAAAAACTTTGTGTAAAACTTTTAAATATTACCATAAAAAGCCCTTAAATTAAGCAAGAAATAAATAAACTTTAATAAATTTTATAAAACTTTGAATCTAAAGTTACAATCTTAAAATAAAAGCGCGCCTTGTAGAAAATTCTTGCAAAAACTCCTTATGCTTGTCGCGATAAACCCCAAAAATATCTACAAAATAAAATGCCTCCATATTACCATTTTGCTCCAAATTTTTCTCTAATTTCTTAACCACTGCCCGATAATGATAATCTTCTGCAATCACTGCAGAAAATGTAGAAAAATCTTTCGTAGTTAAGCCTTTGGATTTTAATTCAACTTTTAATTGCTCCTTAAAACTTAACAAATGTAAATCTAGCCACAAGATGCGCTGATGAATTGCTCTTAAATCTTGCTTGAAAGACTCGCTCTTTACTCCCAAAATTAACACAAGAGTTCCCAAAAAAATGAATAAAATCAAAGGCAACAAAACGATACCTCTTAAACTCTTTAAATTACGCATTATTCTACCTCTACTACCAACACACTTTCACAATATGGGATTGCCTCTACACTTTTAATGCATATCTCAAGAGCAAAGCCTAAAGATGTTTTTGCAATCTTAACATCTGTAATGTTTTCAATAATTGGTTGTATATTTTGCAATTGACTTTTAGATTCCAATGTAATAGAATTGCCAAAATGCAAACGAGAAATAGAATCTAAAAAATAAATTTTAGGAGCAATCTGCAAAGAATCCTTTAGTGGTATAGAATCTCTAAATAAGGACGGAATCTCCAATAACATCTTACTAGCATTTATCTCTAAAATCTTCCCTTGAAATTTAAGGGAATAAAAGTCTTTTGGGGCAATAAAATTATGAGTAACAAAAAGTGCTTTTTGTGGCATATTTGCTTTTCTATAAAGTGAGCACTTTTGATTTAGGATTTTATTAGAATTTGAATCTAAACTTAAAAATTCTAATATCAAAATATTACTAATTTTAATGCTTTTAGGTTCAATAATGCCACATAAACAAGGTAAAGCGTAATCTCCTATCCTCACATATTCTTGTGTCTTCTCATAAAACATCAAACTTTTGCCTTTCAAGCTTAATGGATTTATCCCTATCTCCTCACCACTGCTTAATATAAGACTTTCTAAATAAGAATTTTCTAATAAGCGTTTAATTTGCAATAGGGCGTTGCGCACTTGAATCTCTTGAGTGAAATTATGATTTTGCCAATGGTAATTCTGATAAATTTTAAGCAATGTTGAGCCGCCTAAAACACCCAAAATCCCAAGCAAGATTAATGCAAATAACATCTCAATGAGAGTAAAACCTCGCTGCATACTTTTGCCTTAAGGGATTGTTGCATTGATTTCATAAAAATGCAAAGATTCTAATACAGGGGAACGAAAAACGCAATTGGGTGCAACTTTGTTACAAATAGGAACATTATAAATATCTACATTTTGCGTTATTCTAAAATCCTCTAACCCAACTACTGCAAAACTTCCCAATATTGCTGATATTAAGATGCTTAGCACTAAAATAAAAATCAAAAACTCTAACAAAGTAAAGGCTTTTCTCTCTAAATTCACCACCAACCCTTTCAAAAGCCATATATTTTTAAACACTTTTAAGTTTAATTATTTAAAAATTACTGCATATTCAAGGAAAAGTCAAGTGTTAGCAAAAAGATTTATGAGAATTTAGAAAATTAATCAGATAAATCTAACATAATTAAAGGAGAAAAAATGTTAAAAACTGCTATTTTGTGTGCATTAGGAGGTATTACTCTTGTGTGGATAGGAGATTTTTGGGCTTTTAAAACCACGCAAAGTTTAAAAACTCACCAAAATAAACTCTGCTTTTTTGTACAACCCAATCGATTGAATGTTCGCAATGCACCAAATTTAGAAGCAAAAATCGTCTATCAACTACAACAAAACTCTAAAATCTGCGAATATTCTAATACACACGATGGTTTTTTACAAACAAAAGAGGGTTGGGTTGCAACCAAGCATTTAAGCCTAGAGCCTTTCAAACAAAGACAAAATTCTGCATCTACTTCCCCTCAAATAGCCTCCCAAAAAATACTAGATTCTAAAGCACATATCCCAACTTCTGCAAACAAATCCTTTAATAGCAAATCTCACAGCAACCAAAAGTTTAAACTAACAAGTGTAACAAAAGATTCTATTCCTACATTAGCCGCACACAGAGAGACTCAAGGCTCTGCTCAAACTTTTCTTCCAAGCCCTATTATTCAAGCTAGAGTAGAATTGGAGAATCAAAACTACACGCGCGCTAAAAATTTAGCCCTACGCGCAAACCTGGCAAATCCTAAGAACTTAGAAAGTTGGGAAATTTTTGTTAAAAGTGTGTATTTAGAGGGCAATCCACAAGAAGCTATTTTAATTTTACAAAACTTCTTACAACAAAACTACAATGAAAATCTGGCCAATCTCTTAAAACTTATGCAACAAGGACAAAAAATTTGAGTTACCAAGATTCGCACAAACACTTTAGTTTTCAAGAAATCCATAAAGATTCTGCTCTGCGGTTAAAGGTAGAGCAAATGCGCTATTTTGGAGCAATTCTTGTGCAAGAAGCCTCAAATACACTAGAAATTGCCCTATTAAAATCCCTAAACAATCCGCACAAAGATACGCTCCAAAATCTCTTTGAAGATTATATTTTAGAGTTTGGCACAATGGATTTAGAAGATTTTGAAAAAGCTCTTATATGGCTAGAACAAGAAGAATATTTGCAAAACCTGCTAAAGAAAATTCAACAAGAAATAAATCAAGAATCCCAAGAGAAAGATTCTAGTATCCAAAGCCTTGTGCGATTCATCTTGCAAATTGCTGTATCTAAAAATGCAAGTGATGTGCATTTTGAACGTGATTTCAACCATACGCGTGTGAGATTTCGTATTGATGGAGTGCTTGTAGAAAGATTTTTGTTTGATGAGTGGCTTTTTGCTCCTTTAAGTGCTAGTATTAAACTTATATCGCATTTAAATCTTACAGAATCTAAACTCCCCCAAGATGGACGTTTTGAGTTAGAATTACTCCATACAAACAATACCCTGTGCACTTTTGACTTTCGCGTTTCCACTCTTCCATTAATTGAAGGAGAATCTATCGTTCTTAGAATTTTAGACAAGCACAAAACGCTTTTGCCTTTGGAATCTCTAGGCTTTGGAGAAACAGAACTAACACAAATCCAATCACTTTTTAATTTGCCTTATGGGCTTGTATTGGTTACAGGACCCACAGGCAGTGGCAAAAGCACTACAATGTATGGAATCCTAAATATCTTAAAAGATAGAAACTTAAAAATCATCACGCTTGAAGACCCTGTAGAATATCGTTTGCCACACATTAACCAAGTTGCAATAAGTTCTAAAGTTGGTTTTGCAAACATCTTGCGCAATGTTTTACGTCAGGACCCTGATGTGATTATTCTAGGTGAAGTGCGCGACAAAGAAAGCTTGCAAATTGCAATTCAAGCAGCTTTTACAGGACATTTAGTTTTTGCTACACTGCATACAAATGACGCGTTAGATACCATTGTGCGTTTGCGTGATATGGGATTAGAGCCACATTTCATCGCACAATCTCTAAGCGGAATCATTGCTCAACGACTACTCCGCAAACTCTGCACTTGTCAGCAAAATCCTCACGACATTACAGGACAAAACACAGGTTGTGAATCCTGTAATCATACAGGATATTTAGGGAGAATTGCTATTGCTGAAATTGTCCTTGCTAGCCCAGACCTAGAAGAATTCATTTATCATCGTATCAATAAAATAGAATTGTTAAAAAGGTTAGAAAGGCGAATGCCAAACTTCACCTTAGAGCAAAAAGCGCACCAATTAGCAACCAATAGAATCACGGATACGCGCGAAGTTTATCGTGTTGTCAAATAATGCCAAACTTCCAAGTCCAATACAAACAAAAAGGTAAAATTCAAACACAAACTTATCACGCCAAAACACAAGAAGAGCTAGAAAATAAACTCCAGTCACAACAACTTTTTGTGTTAAAAATCACACGCAAATTAAGCCTCAAAGATAAATTGCTGATGCTCAATCCACCCAAAACAAAAGAAATCTTAAGCGCTTTTTACGAACTAAAGCTTGGACTTAAAGCCCATTTACCCTTAAATTTGCTTTTAGAAAACTTGCAAAATCACACTAAAAATCCTCTATTAAGTGCGAGGTTTGCCAAAGCACTTTTTGCACTTAACTCTGGTAAGCCACTTTCTCTTAGCTTCAAAGAGGCGGGTTTTTCTGACTTCATTTGCTCTATGTTGGAAATTGGGCAAAAGGCAAATATGCTAGATAGTGCAATAGAGTTTATTTTGCTTGAGCTTAAAAATATGCAAAAGAATCGCAAACTTTTAACTAAGATTTTACTTTATCCGATCTTCGTTCTCTTGGTGATGATGGCTGTATTTTTGGGCATTACACTTTTTGTTTTACCTCAATTTGAAGTCCTGTTTATGGGGATTAATGCACCTTTGCCCTTTGTTAGCAAAAGCTTACTTTTTATGCGTACTCTTGTGTTGGATTATGGTTGGTTTAGTGTGATAATGTTAAGTGGAATCACATTGTGGATTTATAGGCTTTATAAAACCTCCTTGAAATTCCGATACACGATAGATAGGTTATGTCTCAAGATTCCTTATTTGGGCGCACTCTTAAACTATTATCAGCTTTCACAATTTTTTCTTAGCTTCTTTTATCTCTATAAAAGCAAGGTGCCCCTACAAATTGCCCTAGAAATCTCATCTAAATCTCTTACCAATGAAGCTATCAAACAAAAATCTAAAGGAATTTTTGAGGCAATTTTGCGTGGAATCCCTATTGCAAAAGCTTTTAGCACAAGTGGCTTACTAGACAACCTAAGTATTCAATTACTTTGTAGCGCACAAAATGAAGAAGGGTTTTTAGAATCCTTAGAAGTCTTACTTGAGCTTCATCAAGAAGAATTATCTACGCGTAGCGAAACACTCCTCACTCTACTAGAACCTTTAATGGTTTTAATTCTGGGTGCTTTAGTTTTATGGTTGGCGCTTGCAATTTTTCTACCTCTTTGGGAATTGCCTATGCAAATACAAGGTTTGTAATTTTATCTCTCAACTTCTGCTGCTTGAATTATCTCTCCCTCTGCTTTGATAACTTCTTGAATAAAAACATCAATTAATTTCTCTTGTTTGTATTTACCAACAATCTCTCCCTTCTTTATTATCAATCCATCGCCACTACCAAAAGCAATCGCCACATCAGCGTGTTTAGCCTCCCCTAGTGCATTAACTGCGCAACCCATTACAGAAATCTGCATAGGGGTTTTAATCTTGGGCATTCTTTCTTTTAGTTCTTGAAGGAGTGGAACTAAATCTGCTTGCAAACGCCCACACGTAGGACAAGAAATATAAGTAATCCCCTCTTTTTGTCGTCCGCAATAGCGCAAAATAC
>NZ_CANBCA010000018.1 GCF_947367035.1 uncultured Helicobacter sp. | reverse complement strand
CTTCGTGTGAATCTATTATTTTATCAACTAGATATTTATTATGGATAGTTTTGTTTCACTTGCGTAGCACCAATGATGTAGTTGCAAATTTATTTTTGGATTATTGTAATTTTGTAGATAATGGTCGGAGTAGCGGGATTTGAACCCACGACCTCACCCACCCCAAGGGTGTGCGCTAGCCAGGCTGCGCTATACTCCGAATAAAATGGAATTGTGATAATAGCAAAAAAATATTAAATTAAAATGAAAAAGATTGCAAGAATAGAATCTTAAGAGCAAGACAATGCCCATTAGATTCTACTAAACTTATAACGATTCTATACGCGTTTTCATTACATCGTTTTGCGCATAAAAGGTAACTTTGCTTCCTTCTTTAATTTTGCCCTCTAAAATTAAATCAGCTAAGCGATCTTCTACTTCCTCATAAAGTGCTCTCTTAAGCGGACGCGCACCAAAAGTTGGGTCAAAACCCACTTTTGCAATCCACTCTTTTGCACTTGGCTCAAGCACTATGTTAATGTCGCGTTCATTCACTTTTCTCTCTATTGCTTTAAATAAAATCTCTACAATATGTGTAATTTGTTCCAATCCAAGTGGATTGAAAATAACAATATCATCTAAACGATTTAAAAATTCTGGTTTAAAATAATTCTTGAGTGCTTCTTTAACCGCATTTTCTCGTTCTTTCTCGTCTTTTAACTCCATAATTGCATTGCTTGCGATATTGCTCGTTAAAATAATAATAGTATTTCTAAAGTCAATTGTAACACCTTTATTATCCGTTAAACGCCCATCATCAAGGACTTGTAACAGCATATTAAAGACATCGGGGTGTGCCTTTTCAATTTCATCAAAAAGCACGACACTATAAGGCTTACGGCGCACTGCTTCCGTGAGTTGCCCACCTTCTTCGTAACCAACATATCCTGGAGGAGCACCAACAAGACGACTTGCTGCGTGTTTTTCCATATACTCACTCATATCAATGCGTATGAGGTTTTTCTCGCTATCAAAGAGGAATCGTGCGAGAGTTTTGGCAGATTCTGTCTTGCCAACTCCTGTTGGTCCTAAAAATAAAAAGCTTCCAATCGGGCGATTCAGCTCACTTAAACCCGCTTTATTGCGTTTAATAGCTCTTGCGATTGCGTGTAAAGCTTTGTCTTGTCCTACTACATCTTTTTTTAATTCATTTTCAATACTTAGGATTTTATCCTTTTCATCTTGAAGCATTTTCTTAATAGGAATCTGTGTCCAACGACTAATCACAGAAGCAATAGATTCTGGTAAGACTGCGTTTTTAAGTAAAGTTCCTGCTTCTTGCATTTTTCCCCATTTTTCGTTTTGGGATTCTAATTCTTTCTCTAATTCTGGAATCTTACCATAGTCAATTTCTGCTGCTTTGTTAAAGTCGCTATTGCGCTTTGCTAACTCGCTCTCAGTTCTTAAGGAATCAATTTGGATTTTGATGTTTGCAATAGTGTTAAAAACTTGCTTTTCACTCTCAAATTGCACCTCTAAGGCTTTTTTCCTCTCATTTTTATTTTCAATTTCCTTTTTGATTTCCTCTAAACGCACATTATTTTTGTCATTTTTTTCCATTAAAAGGGCTTCTTTTTCTACCTGTAAAGATTCCATTTCGCGCTTAACTTTTGCTAACTCACTAGGTTCAGATTCAATTTGCATTTTAAGTTCTGCGGCTGCCTCATCAATTAAATCAATAGCTTTATCAGGTAAAAATCTATCGGTAATATAGCGGTTAGAGAGTTTGGCAGCTGCAACTAACGCGCTATCGGTTATCGTTACATTGTGGTGTGCTTCTAGTTTCTCTTTGATTCCACGCAAGATTTGTAATGCTTCATTTACATTAGGTTCATTTAAGGTTACAGGTTGGAATCTACGCTGTAACGCTGCGTCTTTTTCAAAATACTTGCGATATTCTTTAAGCGTGGTTGCTCCAATCGTATGTAATTCTCCACGCGCTAAAGCAGGTTTTAGGATATTTGCTGCGTCCATACTACCCTCACTCGCACCAGCTCCTACAATTGTGTGAATTTCATCAATAAACAAAATGATATTTCCACTTTTTTTCACTTCGTCTATCACTTTTTTTAATCTATCTTCAAACTCTCCACGATATTTTGCACCCGCGATTAAAGCACTCATATCAAGAGCAATGACACGTTTATTCTGCAAAGAAATTGGCACTTCTTTTTTAATAATTCTTTGTGCAAGTCCTTCTACGATAGCAGTTTTACCTACTCCTGGCTCACCAAGTAGAATCGGATTATTTTTTGTTTTGCGAATAAGGATTTGCATCATATGTGTGATTTCTTCATCTCTACCAATCACAGGATCTAGTTTGCCCTCAAGTGCTTTTTTGGTTAAATCAATACCAAATTTTTCTAAACTTTCTAAGTTTTCATCACCACTTTGTGAATTAATTTTCGCTCCCGCTCGCATTGCTTCAAAAGTTTTCTTGAGTTCATTAATATCCAAATATTTGCTAAAGAGTTGTTTAATAGATTCATTTTGCAATGAACTCAAAATGAAAGTATCCAACGCAATGTAAGAATCCCCATTGCTTGTTGCTAAGCCATCTGCAAGATTGAAAGATTCGTTAAGATTGCGCGAAATTTTTAAATTTTCTTTACTGACTTGACTGCTTTTGGGTAAATTTCCTGCGATACTTTTGGCTTCTAGCTCTAGTGCATTTTTATCGCAATTTAGACGATTAAGTGCTTGATTAAGTAACGAATTTGTATTCGTTAGCATTGCCCAAAAAAGATGAATAGGCTCAATTTCTTGATTTTTATTATGCAATGCAAGAGAAGCTCCCTGCTCTAATGTTTCTTGTAGAGTATTAGTTAATTTTTCTAAAAGATTCATAAAAACTCCTTTACTTAAAATTTATCAAAATTATATAAATTTAGTCTAATATTGTCAAGTTTCATAATGATAAATTACTAAAACTTTCTAAATAATTTTACTAAAACAATAAAAGTTTGTAACACAAAATTTGAATTGATTTTGTGTTTTTTGGTATATTTAAATAAGGAGAAATTGTTGAATTTTAGTATGAATCAAGTGAGAAAATTAAGCCCTTGAAGGGCTTAGTCTAGTGATATTATTTTGCCACGATACTAAGGATTCTTCCATTACGATTAATTAACATACGTTTAGTTTGTCCTTTATACCGATTCATTGCATCGCTGAAGCTTTTAATATCACTAATGCTAAAGCTTTCAATTTGGATAATAATGTCTCCACTATTAAAGCCTAATTCTTCCGCTTTACTATTGGCTTGGACATTTGCAACCAAGACACCTTGTATATGGTTTGGGATTCCATATTTTGATTTTGTTTCTGAATTGAGAGCACTAATTTCAAGTCCAGCAATTCCGCTATTTTCTTTTATATTTTTTTGTTGTATTTCATTGGGTGCTTTAGTAAGTGCTAGATTTATGGTTTGTTCTTTTCTATCTCTTAGAATCGTTAAGCTTACTTTATCTTTTGGATTGAAAGTGCCGATAATATTTTTTAAATCCGCCGCTCCTTTAATCTCTTTATGATTAACTTTAATGATTAAATCCCAAACTTTTAAACCGCTTTTATCCGCAGGAGAATCTTTTTCAATCGCAATAACAACCGCACCTTTTTGATTTTTATATACTTCTTGCAAATCCCCACTAATATCTTGAATGCTAACTCCTAAATATCCGCGTTCAATCACACCATCTTCAATGAGAGCTTTGGAGATTTTTTTCACCATTTCACTAGGAATCGCAAATCCGATTCCATGATTTCCTCCTGTGCGAGAGAGGATTGCAGTATTGATTCCAATTAAGCCACCCCGACTATCCACGAGTGCGCCACCGCTATTTCCGGGATTAATAGAAGCATCGGTTTGGATAAAGTTTTCATAATCGTTAATTCCGATTCCACTTTTATTAAGGGCGGAGATAATGCCTTGTGTAATACTTTCACCTACACCAAAGGGATTACCAATTGCAAAAACAACATCTCCGACTTGCAAATCATTACTAGAGGAAAATTTCAAAAATGGTAGATTTTTTGCATTAATTTTAATAATGGCTAAATCACTTTTAGAATCTTTACCAATAACTTTGGCTTCATATTCTTTGTTGCTCTCTGGCATAGCAACTAAGATTTTATCCGCCCCATCAATCACGTGATTATTAGTTACAATGTAACCATCATTAGAAATTATCACTCCACTCCCTAGACTTCTTTCTACGCGGTCTTTTGGAATCATCGCACCAAACGCATCACCAAAGAATTGCTTAAAAAAAGGATCATTAAATAATGGGTGCCCTTGTAGATTGGGTGCTTTAACCTTTTTTTGTGTGGAGATATTGACCACAGCGTTTTTAGCATCTTTGATAGAATCATAATAAGAGTAGATTTTGGTTTGTGAGATATTTGGAGTTTCTCTCTCTGTAATATTTGGTAATTCAGCGACTTCAAAGGCGAAAACATTGCCAGCTAATAGTGCGCTTAAGAATAAAGTTTTAGCTTTCATTATTGCTCCTTAAAATTTTATTGATATTATTTCAAAAAAATGTAAATCAATCAATAATGAATCAAATGAGAGATAAAAAGGGCAATCAGAGTTTGCTTTGAACATAATCTCTCACTTCTTTATCTAAAGCAAAGATTTCTTCTCTATTTTTAAAATCTCTTTTCTTAAAAGTTTGCATACAATCTTGCACGATTTTTGGAATCACACCAAAAGGAATAGAGTCCTGTAAAAAGGCTTCTACCACAATTTCATTTGCAGCATTTAGAATTAAACCTAGCTTAGGATTATCTAATAATTCATTTTTAAGATTCCATAAAGGATAACGAGAAATTTCAATTGTTTGGAGATGATAATTTTTGTTTTGAAAGTTTAGCCTCTCAATGATTGGCGTGGATTTATCAATGTTTTTGAATGGATTTAAAAAGGATTCTGGCAGTCCAAGACCAAAACAGATTGCATACGCAATAGGCAGTTGCATATTTGCACTAGCAAAATGCGCAACAACACTTCCGTCCCAAAATTCTATTAGAGCGTGAATGTGAGAATTGCGTTCTATGAGAGCATCAATGTTTTTGCTGCTAAAAAGCCAATAGGCTTCTAAGATTTCAAAGAGTTTATTAACCATTGTTGCAGAATCAATCGTGATTTTTTTGCCCATTTGCCAATTTGGGTGTTTAAGGGCATTTGCTGCATTTTGATGAGGAATCGCATTTAAATTTGTATCACGAAATGCTCCCCCACTTGCAGTAATATAAAGATTTCTAAAAGGGCGAGGAGATTCGTGGAATCCTAATAAATAGCTTAGGCTAAAATGTTCGCTATCAATAGGAATGATTTTTGAAATATCCACAAATCCTCCCCCTGCAACTAAACTTTCTTTGTTGGCTAGCGCGATAGTTTTGCCACAATCCATAGCATAAAGCGTAGGCTCTAAGCCTAGAAACCCGCTAAGGGCATTAATAACCAATTTGGATTTAGAATCTTTTATTGCTTTTAAGATCCCCTCTTTGCCAATATAAATTTCTCCTTGAAAGTTCGGGGTAATCTTAGAAATATCCTGTTCTTGGGCAATAATTATGGCTTTTGGGTGATGTTTTAAGATTTGCGCGTTTAAAAGTGTAATATTTCTACCTACACCTAGCACCTCAACTTCCAACCCAAAGCGTTTGGCTATTTCTAGTGCATTCACACCGATAGAACCACTAGAACCAAGAATAATCATTATTGAACCACTCGTAAAAGCGTATAAAGTATAATAACGGCAAAAAAGTAGCCATCTAAGCGGTCAAGGATTCCTCCGTGTCCAGGTAGGATAGAGCCGCTGTCTTTCACTCCTGCTTGACGTTTAAGGTAGCTTTCATATAAATCACCAAAAACACTTGTAATACTTGTAATAAATGTCAGCACAAGGGAAGTGAAAAATCCACACACTCCAAGTCCCATTAAAGAACCAATCAAAGTTGCGATTCCAACTCCCACTAACACACCTTCTTTCGTTTTGTTGGGAGAGGTGGGGCAGAAAGCACTATTGGCAAAGAGTTTGCTTCCTAGAAGTTTGCCTCCAAAGTATGCAAAACTATCCGTAAGTCCCACAATGACAATGAGCCAAATAATTGCATTAATAGAATCGTCCAAATAAAGCAAATATAAAAAGATAAATGGAATCGTAGGGTAAATAAAAGGTAACATTTGCTCTAATTTGCCCTTTTTGGTATAGCTTTGGTATGCGCCTAGAAAAATTAAAATAACAAAAACACCAAGGGGAGATTCTAAGTAATAAACGCTCAACCATATTAGAATCGCAAAAGATAAAAAGAGAGGGCGAGGAGTTGTTTGGTTATAAAGTTTGTAGGATTCATAAAAACCAATGATAAATGCCACCCCAAGTACTGCCCATAAAAGTAAAGGATGATGAAAGAGGACAATTAAGACAATGGCAATTAGCATAACCATTGCAGTATAGAGACGTATAGGCTCAATCAGCTTTAAATTTTTAAGCATAAAAGTTCCTGAAATTCTTAAGATTTAATGAATTTAAGCTCAAATTATAACTCAAAAAACTTTTAAAGCACTTGAAAATAACTTTACAAAGCCTTACTTTGGGCTAATGATAATTTAACATCAAGAGAAAAAGAATTCTTTAAGATTCGCACTAAAACCTAGGAGTTCTAGGTTTAAATAACCAAAGATTCCTAAACTTAATGCGGTGATGAGTTTATCTGGGATTCCTCCTGTCTTAAAGCGCATAAAACTTGGCACAATATGATAATTGCATCTTTTAAAAGGTAAGAACAATGGCACACCGCTTAATGTCATCATATCGCCTATAAGATGAAAGATACAACCAAGTAGTAAGCCAATACTAAAGATTGTAATATTAATATTTTTTGACTCTACGCTACCAAATTGTTTAATGACATCAGCTACAAGTGGAATCTCTTTCCAAAAATTTTCATCTAAAGTGCTTAAGAGAAACAATAAAACTCCCATTAAAAGAATAAAGCAAAGGCTATGTGTGAAACCACGATGCCCAAAAATTGTTTTAATAAGGTTAGAAATACCTAGTGTTTTTTTGCCCAATAGAGAGTTTGGTTCATCAATGTCTGGCACAAGTGAGCCAAGCGCAACTGCACCATAGAATATACTCAAACCTGCTCCACTTAAAGGAGTGCTAGAAAGCGCATTAAACCCAACGATTCCACAAGCACTAAGTCCAAGTCCAAAGCTGATATGTGTTTTACCTAGCATATAAAATCTTTCAATTTATGATTGTGTGCGGACAATTAAGCTTTGAGGTAAATGGAATTTAGTAACCAATTCTCCCTCTTTTACCCTTTGCTCCCCATTATCTATTTCGTGATTAAAGCCTACCAAATGCAAAATGCCGTGGATAAAAAGCAAAGCAATTTCATCTTCTAAAGTATGTTTTAATTCTTGACTTACCTTTTGTGCATACTCCACAGAGATAATTACACTCCCTAAAATTAGGCTAAACTCTGATTCTAAAGGAAATGAAAGCACATCGGTAGGGGAATTTATACCACGAAATTCTGAATTAAAAGCAGCAATTTTTGCATTATCTACCAATAATAATTCGCAAGATTTTGGTGGTAATTTCAAATCTTGTAGAGTAGTTTGCAAAATAGAATCTAAAAAAACTAAAAATTCTTCTTTTAATGTAAAATTGCTCTGGTTGTCTATGTCAATGTGCTTCAATTTCTAACCCCACAGGACAATGGTCACTTCCTAAGATTTCAGGATAAATTTTTGCGTCAATTAGCTTAGAATTTAAGACGCAAGAGCATAAGAAATAATCAATCCGCCACCCTGTATTATTTACTCTTGCTTTTCCCATATAACTCCACCAGGTATAGGCATTTTCTAAGTTGGGATAAAAATAACGAAAAGTATCTGTGAATCCAGCATTTAGTAATTCGCTAATTTTTTTACGCTCTTCATCAGTAAATCCAGCATTTCTACGATTGCTTTTAGGATTTTTTAGATCAATTTCTTGATGGGCAACATTCAAATCTCCGCACACGATAACAGGTTTTTTATTTTCTAAATTCTTTAAAAATTGTCTAAAATCATCTTCCCACTCCATACGATATTCTAGCCTTTCTAATTCTCGCTTGGAATTGGGAGTATAGACATTCACGAGATAGAAATCCTCATATTCTGCTGTAATAATGCGTCCTTCTTTATCGTGATGAGCAATGCCCATATCGTAATGAACGCTAACAGGTTCAGATTTACTAAGAATGATTACGCCAGAGTACCCCTTTTTTTCCGCACTATTCCAATATTCTTGATAGTTTGGGAAATCAAAATCTGCTTGGTCGCGTTGCATTTTGGATTCTTGAATGCAAAATACATCTGCATTCATTGCGTTAAAAAAATCCATAAAGCCTTTATTCATACAAGCACGTAAGCCATTCACATTCCAAGAAATTATTTTCATTCTTCTCCTTTCTTTTTCCTCAATTTGGCAAACAATGTTCCAAAAATCGCTAAACTAATAAACACGCCAAGTAACACCCACATTGTGTTTTGACCAAAGTATTTTAACTTAGAATCTAAATGTTCCAATAGATATGCCCAACATAGAATCGCAAAGTTTGTCCCACTTAACACCACCCCAAGATTAAGAAAAACATTTAAACGCATAAAATATCCAATAGCTGCACCCACGATAGGTCCTGTCATCCAAAAGGGCAACCAAACAAATACAAAGAGACCCAAAATTCCATATTTTTGAATTGGTTTTTCATATTTTTGTGCAACTTCATAAATTGAACGGAAAAATTTTTCTGTCTTTTTAAAAGTGCTAATTCCTTCTATGCTCCATACAAAAAGGGGATAAAGGATAATCACAAGGGTATTTTCAATATAAATATTTAAAATTGTAGCCCAAATCATATTAAATCCCAATGCCAAAGCTAGAGAGATTCCTGCTGCTCGCCCAAAAATTAGTGAGCTTAAACTTACACTTAAGAGTTTATCACCCACACCATTTTGAAGCAACAAACAAATAAGAATCGTAATGCCATAAAAGGCTAATAGTGCGATTCCACAGACTAAAAGTTTTGTCTCTATACTATGAGGCTGTGTTAAGATTAAGCGATAAAGTGTGGAATCTCTCATATTATTTTGGATGTCGGACACTTCCTGTATAAAATGGCTCACATTTGCCTGTATCACCAATTACAGGTTTAGCAACATTTTGCGCACCTTTTTTTAATTGACCAAAGAGAGAAGTCGCAAGATTAACCGCAGTTGAAATCGTTGTTTGTGTTACTTCAATTTTGGGACTATCTAATGTTCCTTTAATTTTTTGAGAATATTTTGCACAATCCTTATTATCTAATAATCCAATCGTAAAATTTTGGAAAGCATTGTTGTTTAGATTAATAGCACCGATTGCGGCAATTCTAGTTTTTCCTGTGGCAAAAGCTACATCCTGTGCAGTGGCGATTCCATTTTTTACATTAAATTTTGCTTCCAATTCTTTGATAACGCTTTTAGATTCTATAACTGCATTTAGTCCTAGCATACTGACATTTGTCCCTTTTGTCACGGCAACCCCTAAAGGACCTGCAAGCACAAATGCACCTACATCTAATAGGTTTATGCTATTGGTTTTTTCAAAGTTGCTTACAAGCGCATCAATATCTACGCTATAAATTTCTAAATTTTTACTATTGAGTTCTGCAACACCATTGAGATTTGCTAAAATTGTCTTAGAGTCTTTGCCTTTAATAGTTAAATCTGCATTAGTATTGATAATGCCTCCTTTAACTAGCTTGCCATTACCTGTAAAATTAGCAATTTTTTTCACATCTAAATTTGCACCTTGCAAAGTAAATCTTTCTTCCTTAAGCTGAACATTTAAATCACCAAAATCTTTATTTTGCAAATTAAAGCTTGGGATTCCATTGGCAAATCCTGCACTTCCTTTAAGAGACAATGCACCCTTTAATGTCATATCTAATGGATTGATATTGGCAATATCTGGAGTGTTGAAAGTAAAGTTTGCGCTATAAGCATCTTGAGGTAAATTGATTTTGGCATTATAGATTTCAACATTCAAATCTTTACCATTAGCTTTGATTTGAGCTTCACCATTCCCATTTTTTAAACTCCCATTTCCATTGAGTGCTAAGGAAATATCTTGTTTAAATTTCATTCCACTTAACGCATTAAGAGTAGCTTTTGTAAGAGTGATTTGCTTGGAATCTATACTAAAGTCCCCATCAAAACTAGAATTTTTAAAATTTTTGAGATTTGCTTTTGCGTCTAGTTGCCCCTGCACATCATATTTTAATAGCTTAGCAAATTTTTGCAAGTTAAGATGATTAACTTCTACTTCTACATTTGCAGGAGAATAATCATTTAAAACCGCATTCGCAACGAGTTTAGAGTCAAATAAATCACTTTGTGCTTGTGCTTTAAGTTTTTTAGAGTCTCCATTGATTTGGGCATTTAGAGTATTGTTGTTAGCAATTTGTAACCCTTCTAAATTTAAGCTTGCAATTTGGCTTTTAAGGTTAGCGTCTAGTTGATAGTTGAGGGTATTTAAATTAATTTTATCTACTTTGGCATTTAAGCTGACTACACCATTCACATCATAAGGAGCAGTATTGGTATAGTTTGCAACAAGATTTAAAATCTCTTTTAAGCTTAAATCCTGCGCACGAATTGTCAAGTCTGTGGGTGTGTAGTTTGGTAGGTTGATATGGGCTAAAATAGGATTTTTAATGAGATGGAGAGCAAGAGCTGCCTCTTGGTCTGTAATATTGCTTGATTTGAGATTAATGTTTGCTACTATTGGGGATTTAAGTGCGATTCCATTGAGGCTAATTTTTTCAAGATTTATCAAAATATCTCCATTGGTTGCATAATCTTTTAAACTAGCTTTTAAGTTATCAGAACTTAATTTTAGATAACTAGAGGAAGCAAGTAAAGTTGTGATAATATGGTCTTTTTGCGCCTTTCCATTCATTGCAAGTTTAATGGGATCATTGGGCAAGAGAATCCCATAAGACTTGTTGAGAAGTGTAATATTTGGAGAAATTGCATTAGAAGCAATTTGGAATCCACCACTTGGCGCATTTAAGTCAGAAATATCCATATCAGCATTTAACAAAATCTTACCACTTGCGTATTTGGGCTGGTTTAAAAAAGCAAGTAGAGATTCTAGCTTAATCCCATCTTCAGTTGTAATAAACAAACGTCTTGGATTATAGTTTTCTAATGTGATGTCGGTATGGATTGTGCTATTAAATGCGTTAATATCTGCTTTTACTTCCAAATCATTAGATTTTTTTACTATATCTCCATTAAGGTTGATTCCACCATTTAATTTCATTCCGATGAGTTGCTCATAAGGGCTTAAATCTTTAATGATTGCATAAATTTTTGCGTTAGTATTGAGTGTAAAAAGTGAATAATCTCCATTGAGTGCAATTTGAGATTTTTGCTTATCTGTCAGACTAAAAGCATACGAATTAAATCCTAGTTTAAAGTGCGTAAATTCTAAACCAATAGGAGCTTTCTCGTTTGCAATCTGTATGATTTTGTTTTTTAAAAATTCATTTCCACTGCTTGAGAATAACCAAGCTAGAGTTCCACTTGTAATAAGTAGTAATGCAACAACAAAGATTCCTAAGTATTTCAAAATTTTTTTCATAAATTTACCTCGTCTTTCTAAATAAAATTAATCGTGATTTTAGCAAAATTAAATTAATAAAAACGATAAATAAAGTTTTTATACTTCATAAAACCATAAAGATTGCCGATATATAATATGTAGTTCTTTTTATAAGACTATAAATAAACAGAAAGGAGTCTGTAAATGTTATCAGGAATTGATAGTAGTGCAGTAGCAACAAGTGGAAATTTGAATGTTTTAAAAAAAGCGATGGAAAGCGAAGAAGCCTTAATGGGTTCAATTATTAATGGTATGCAAGGAGCGCAAAGCAATCTGCAAACACAATCTTCAGCAGTATCTGCACCAGCTCCACAAGCGCCAAATACTAGTGTAAATGCGTTAGATATTATGGCATAGTTTAAAGCACTTTTTAGTGCTTTAATAACTTCTTTAAAAATTTTCAAAATTTATCTTTTATTTACAAAATATTTTCTATAATCGCCGATTTTATTTTTGAATTTTAAAATAAGAGTAAAAGGGATTAATGACAAGACAAAACTTTTCAACTCAATTTGTTAATGGTGTTATGCGTTATGCAACAAACCGGTATTTGAGCTTACAAAGGAGTGAGCTAACCAAACTTCCTGCGCCAAATTTACAGAAAGTCAAAAACAAAAATTATCTGCTTTATATTCACGTGCCATTTTGTGCTACGCTTTGCACTTATTGTTCTTTTAATCGGTTTTTGTTTCAAGAGGATAAAGCACGAGCTTATTTTACGAATCTGCGTAAAGAAATGCAAATGGTAAAGGATTTAGGATATGATTTTAATGCAGTTTATGTAGGAGGCGGGACGACCTCTATTCTACCTGATGAATTGTGTAAAACGCTTGATTTAGCAAAATCTCTTTTTAATATCAAAGAAGTTTCTTGTGAATCTGACCCAAATCATCTACAAAAAGAGATTTTAGAGAGTTTTAAAGGTAGGATTGATAGGCTTTCAGTGGGAGTACAAAGCTTTGATGATGGAATCTTACGCAAAACTGGACGTTATGAGAAATTTGGTAGTGGTGAGGTAACGCGCCAAAAACTAGAGCAAGTTATAGGGATTTTACCCATTTTAAATGTAGATTTAATTTTTAATTTTCCTAATCAAACTCAAGAAATGCTTGCTCGTGATTTGGAAATTATTCAAGCATTAAAACCTAATCAACTGACGACTTATCCTTTAATGTCTTCTCCTTCAGTTAAGAGTATTTTAAAACGTTCCATTGGAGAAATAGATTTAAAAAAAGAAGCACAATTTTATCAGCAGATTTTAAAAACTCTTTCTTCGGATTTTATTCCTTTATCTAGTTGGGCATTTTCACATAAAGGAAGTGAAATTTTTGATGAGTATGTAGTGGATAATGATGAATATGTTGGCATTGGTTCTGGATCTTTTAGTTTTTTAAATGGCACATTATATATCAATACTTTTTCACTTAAAACTTATGCCCATAGAATCCAAAATGAAAAAATGGGTGTAATAAGAGAACGCAAATATTCCAAAAAAGCACAATTACAATATCGCTTAATGGTAGAACTTTTTGGAGGTAAAGCAAGTATAGAACGATTCCAAACACTCTATAACTCCAATTTAGAGAGAGATTTAATGAAAGAAATTGCTTTCTTACGATTAAGTGGTAATATTTTTAAAAAAGGAAATGCTTATTATCCCACAGAAAAAGGAAAATATCTTTTTATGTCTATGATGAAAGAGTTTTATATCGGTATGGACCGCGTGCGTGAAGAATCCCGTGCTATGCTAAATGAGGAAGATATGTAAAAAGATATGTGGTTAAAGTTTTTAAACTTTATTACAACTTTATCAAAAAAATATTAAAATTTCAGAATTTTTTAAATGAGGTGGATAATGCTAAACTATCAAACTCTACGTCCTTTTATTTTTAAAACAAATCCAGAAACTGCACATTCTATTGTAGAGTCTGTGGCTAGAGTCTCTCCAAACATTCCTATGCTTTTGCCTTTTTTATCTTATAAAAATTGTATTTACGATTCTATTTTAGCTCAAAAGATTGATGGAATGGATTTTTATAACCCAGTTGGATTGGCGGCTGGTTTTGATAAAAATGCCACGATGATAGAATCACTCTGTGCTTTTGGATTTTCACATTTAGAATTAGGTGCAGTAACTCCTCTTGCACAAAATGGTAATGACAAACCACGCCTTTGGAGACATATTCAAGAAGAATCTATCCAAAATGCTATGGGGTTTAATAATGAAGGTGCTAATGCAGTGAATGCACGATTAAGGAAGCTTTTTCCTTTTGTGATTCCATTGGGTGTGAATATTGGTAAAAATAAAATCACACCCCAAGAAAAAGCAATGAAAGATTATTTAAGTTTGGCGCGTGATTTTAAGCAAACAAGTGATTATTTAAGTGTCAATCTTTCTTCACCTAATACACCTAATTTGCGTGATTTACAAAATGTTAATTTTATTAAAGATCTTTTACTTGAGTTGTGCAAAATTTATACGAAGCCTATTTATTTAAAGATTGCACCAGATTTGGAAATAGATTTTGCATTAAGCTTGATTGAAGTAGCAATTAATAGCGGTGCAAAAGGCATTATTGCTACCAATACAACTTCAGATTATAGTCTTGTTTCGCAACCACAAGATAAGGGGGGAATCAGTGGAAAAGTCTTAGCGTCAAAAAGCCGCGAAATGCTAAAACAAATCTCACTTTCACTTAAAGATAAAAATCAAAAGACCACATTAATTAGTGTAGGTGGAATCACGGATGCACAAGAAGCCTATATCAGGATTCGTTTGGGTGCAAACCTCGTGCAAGTCTTTAGTGCATTAATCTTTGAAGGACCAAGCTTAATTAGAAAGATTAATCTAGACTTAAAAGATTTGTTGGAACGTGATGGCTTTAATCATATTAGTGAAGCAGTAGGCGTGGATTTATGAGATGGACCTCTATAATTTTTAAGATTTTTTGTATCAATTCATTTTTATTAGGAGTATTAATGGCAGGGAATAGCCCTATGAAATCTGTACTTCCAAAACATTATCAAACAACACTTCAAAATGGTTTGGAGGTTGTAATTATTCCGCTAAAAAATCAAAGCAATGTAATTACAACAGATATATTTTATAAAGTGGGAAGTCGTAATGAAGTGATGGGCAAAAGTGGAATTGCCCATATGTTAGAACATCTAAACTTTAAATCTACCAAGAATCTAAAAGCAGGAGAGCTTGATAAGATTGTCAAAGGTTTTGGTGGTGCAACTAATGCTGCAACTAGTTTTGATTATACGCATTATTATATTAAATCTAGCACACAAAATCTTAGTAAATCTTTAGAACTATTTAGTGAATTAATGCAAAATTTGAGTTTAAAAGATGAGGAATTTCAACCTGAACGCAATGTAGTCGCAGAGGAGCGATTATGGCGAACGGATAATAATCCAATGGGTTATTTGTATTTTAGGCTTTTTAACACAGCTTTTATTTATCACCCTTATCATTGGACACCCATTGGCTTTATGGACGATATTAAGAATTGGACGATAGAGGATATTCGTGCTTTTCATAGTCTTTATTATCAGCCACAAAACGCAGTCATTGTGATTGCAGGAGATATTGATGAAAAACTTGCATTAAAAGAAGTGAAAAAATACTTTGATGGAATTAAAAATAAAGGTAAGATTCTTTCTAAGCTACATACCCAAGAACCAAAACAAGAGGGGGAGCGTAGAGTAAGAGTGCATAAACCAAGTGAAGTTGAGATTCTAACACTTGCTTTTAGAATCCCCCCTTTTAATCATCAAGACCAAATTGCATTGAGTGCGTTAAGTGAGATTCTAAGTGGCGGTAAAAGTAGCCCACTTGTGAGTGAAATCGTAGATAAGAAACGACTAGCCACGGAGGTTTATGCTTACAATATGGATTTAATGGACGATGGATTGTTTATTCTTATGGGATTAGCCAATACAGGTGTAAGTTTAGAAAAACTAGAAAAGGCTTTTTTGTTAGAGATTGAGAAAATCAAACAAGGAAAATTAAAAGCCTCGGAGTTAGAAAAAGCCAAAACCAATTTACGTGCTAATTTCTTGTATGAATTAGAATCTAGTAGTGGTGTAGCCAACTTGTTTGGAAGTTATTTGGCGCGTAATAATTTAGAATCATTATTACATTTTGAACAAGACTTTGATAATCTAAGATTAGAAGATATTGTAAGAGTGGCACAAAAATATTTTGTTCATCAAAATGCAGTAATTTTAACTTTAACCAAGTGAGGGTAAGCGATGCAAATGGAGAATCAAATTAAAGGAGCAATGACTGCGTTAGTAACTCCTTTTAAAAAAGGTGCATTGGATTTAGAAAGTTATGAATCTTTGATTAAAAGGCAAATTCAATATGGTATAGATGCGATTGTGCCTGTTGGAACGACAGGAGAGAGTGCAACACTTAGCCATAAAGAACACAAAGAATGTATTGAAGTTGCTGTGAGCGTGTGCAAGATAAGCCATAAAGAGGGAAGTAATGTTAAAGTTCTAGCGGGGGCAGGAAGCAATTCCACACAAGAAGCAATTGAACTTGCTAAATTTGCTCAAAGTTGCGGTGCAGACGCGATTTTGTGTGTTACACCTTATTATAATAAGCCAACACAAGAAGGATTGTTTTTGCACTATAAGGCAGTTGCAAGTGCCGTTAGCATTCCTCTTATGCTCTATAATGTGCCTGGACGCACGGGTGTGAATCTTGAAACCAAAACCATTTTGAGACTCTTTAATGAAATTCCAAATGTTTATGGAGTCAAAGAAGCAAGTGGTAGTATTGAAAAAGTTATTGATTTAAATATGAATGCCAAAACTTTAAGCATCATAAGCGGAGAGGACGCAATTAATTATCCTATTTTAAGCTGTGGTGGCACAGGAGTGATTTCTGTTACCTCCAATCTCTTGCCTGATAAAATTGCAGAATTAACACATACTCTTTTAGAGTCACATAATTATGAGCGTGCAAGAGAGCTTAATAATGAGCTTTATGCTATCAATAAAGCATTATTTATAGAAAGCAATCCGATTCCAATTAAAGCAGTAATGTATTTGAGTGGGCTTTTAAAAACACTAGAATATCGTTTGCCATTAGTGGCACCAAGTCCGCAAAATATGGAATATCTTGAAAAAATTTTAAGTCAATATGAGGTAGTAAAATGAGTGAAAATTTTAAAGGAAAGACTTTAGTTATCAGTGGTGCAACGCGTGGAATTGGTAAGGCAATTTTATATCGTTTTGCGCAAAATGGCGTCAATATTGCTTTTACTTACAATAAAAATGCAGAAGAAGCAAACAAAATCATTGCGGATGTGGAATCGCAATTTGGCATTAAAGCAAAAGCTTATCCACTAGATGTCTTGCAACCAGAAACCTATAAAGATTTGTTTGCAAAAATTGATGAAGATTTTGAGAGAGTAGATTTTTTTATCAGCAATGCAATCATTTATGGTAAAAGTGTTGTGGGGGGGTTTGCACCTTTTATGCGATTGAAACCCAAAGGATTAAATAATATTTATACCGCCACCGTGCTTGCTTTTGTCGTGGGTGCGCAAGAAGCGGCTAAACGAATGCAAAAAGTGGGGGGTGGTAACATTATTTCTTTAAGCTCCACAGGAAATCTTGTTTATATGCCAAATTATGCAGGACACGGCAATTCAAAAAATGCAGTAGAAACAATGGTAAAATATGCAGCAATGGAACTTGGAAAACACAATATTCGCGTGAATGCAGTAAGCGGCGGACCGATTGAAACCGATGCACTTAAAGCATTCCCTGATTTTGCTGAAATTAAAGCAAAAGTTGTAGAGCAAAGTCCTTTAAATCGTATGGGGGCTCCAGAGGATATTGCGGGAGCTTGTCTGTTTTTATGTGATAATAGTTCTAGTGCGTGGCTAACAGGACAAACAATTGTGATTGATGGAGGGACAAGCTTTAAATAAGCTTAAAATTATGAAGCTAGAATCTCTACCCAATGGTTTAACAATTCTTCGCATTATTCTTTCTTTCCTTTTACTTGGTCTAGTCCTCTATGGGCATTGGGTATTGCCACCCCCAATTCACCCAACTTGGATTAATTATTTTGCTTGTTTGGTGTTTTGCATAGCAAGTATTACAGATTTTTTTGATGGATTTATTGCGAGGACTTTTAATGTCTCAAGTGTTTTTGGAGAGATTTTTGACCCATTAGCGGATAAATTATTAATTTTAGCCGCATTGATTGGACTTCTAGTTTGGAATCGGGCAGAGGTTTGGGCTATATTTTTGATTCTTAGTCGTGAATTTTTTATTACAGGGTTGCGTGTAGTTGCTGCAAGTAAAGGAATCAAAGTTGCTGCGTCCAATCTTGGCAAATACAAAACAGGCTTGCAAATTACCGCCATTGCGTTTTTGTTTATGGATTATTCTTTTGCAAATGCAACATTATGGCTTGCGGTGGCTTTGACGCTTTATTCAGGATTTGATTATGTTAGAATGTATGCAAAGGCGCGTTAAATGGGAATCATTGGTTCTATTTTAGTTTTATCATTTTTAGTTTTTTTTCACGAATTAGGACACTTTTTAGCAGCTAAACTCTTTGGTGTGCGCGTAGAAGCTTTTAGTATTGGTTTTGGAAAAACAAGAATCTTCAAGAAGCAAATAGGAGAGACAGAATATTCTTTGCGCCCGATTCCTTTAGGTGGATTTGTCCAACTAAAAGGACAAAGTGATTTTGACCCAACACTTCGGGATATTTCAAGTGATAGTCTTTATGGTATTGCAACTTATAAACGATTAATCATTTTAGCGGCGGGTTCGTTTTTTAACTTACTTTTAGCCTTTTTGCTTTTTGTCGCAATTGGTTTAATGGAAAAAAACGAATTAGCTCCTGTAGTGGGTAAAGTAGAAGCCAATATGCCAGCAAATCTTGCGGGGTTAAAAAGGGGTGATGAGATTCTTAGCATTAATGGAATGCAAACACGCACTTGGGAAGATTTGAGTAAAGCAATCGCAAAATCAAATAGTGAAATAGAAATCGTATTCTTGCGAGATTCTAAAGAATATCAGACAATTTTAATGCCACAATATGGAGAGTCTAAAAATATTTTTGGTGAGCGTATTTCTCGTCCTCTAATTGGGATTGTTTCAAGTGGTGAAGTCCGACTTGTGTCTTATTCGTTTATGGATTCTATTCCTTATGCATTCCATCAAACTTTAGAATCTAGTAAGCTGATTTTACAGAGTATTGAAAAAATGTTTTCTGGCGTTGTGCCACTTAGTGAAGTGGGAGGTGTAGTGTCTATTGTGAGTATTACTAAAAAAGCAACAGAACTTGGAATCATTACACTTTTTGGATTCACTGCTTTGATTTCTGTGAATCTTGGAATCTTGAATTTACTCCCTATTCCTGCGCTTGATGGAGGACATATTCTTTTTACACTCTATGAAATGCTCACAAAAAGAATCCCGACACAAAATACTTTTTATCGTTTAAGTATGGCAGGTTGGATTGTGCTATTGGGGCTTATGGGACTTGGATTGTATAACGATATTCTGCGTATTATCAATGGGACGATGCCATTTTAAAGGAGAATAATGCAAACAAGATTAAATCAAAACCTAATCAATGTGATTGAGAGAATTGAGAAAGCAAGAATTGCAGTAGATAGGCATAGAATTGTACGTATAGTGGCTGTGAGTAAGTATTCTACGCAAGAAGAAATTGCTATGCTTTATGCTTGTGGTCAAAGGGCTTTTGGGGAAAATAAGGTGCAAGATTTTAAAGAGAAATCACAATTCTTGGAATCTCTCCCATTAGAGTGGCATTTCATCGGGTCTCTGCAAAGCAACAAAATTAATATGCTTTTAAGTTTGAATCCTTTTATGCTCCAAAGTTTGCATTCCTTAGAATTAGCAGAACAATTACAAAAAAGATTACATAAAGAAAACAAAAATTTACGAACTTTATTACAAGTCAATAGCGCCAAAGAAGCAAGCAAAAGTGGCTTTATGCCAGAAATTACGTATGAGATGTATCTTAAAATTCAAGAATCTTGCCCCAATCTCAAGTTATGTGGATTAATGAGCATTGGTGCACACACTAATGATAAAACAGAGATTCAAAAGAGTTTTGAATTAACCCATAAGATTTTTGAATCCTTGCAAAACAAGGGTGCAGAAGTGCTTAGTATGGGAATGAGTGATGATTTTGAACTAGCAATTGCGTGTGGTAGTAATTGTGTGCGATTAGGAAGTGTGTTGTTTAAATAATTCTTTTAATAAAAGGTTTATTCAAACTCCATAGTCTCACAAGCATAAACTTCAGAAGTCTTTGGCAGATAATGTAAAAATTGATTTACAAATTGCGTGTTTAAGAATAATTCACCACAGAGGATAATACCTTTTGTTTGGTAGTTCTCTTCCATATCACGGCTAAAGTTGGCAAAAAATTCTGCTAAGGAATCCAAAATTCCATAACAAAGCAATTCATTCTCCACTCCAGCAAGTTTGAAACTCATAACAGAGCGCAAAGTTTGTAAAGTATTGAGGAAGACTTCGCCTTCTTGGTTGCGTTCTAATCTAAAATCAATGCGCGGACCCTTTTTGCCTAAAAATTTCCGCGCACATTCTATCACAGCATAAGCAGAATCTTGAAGATTTTGCACTTTACCTAAATGAAGCAAAACACCACACATTCCTAACAAGTCCAACAAATTATGAGAAAGGATAGAATCTTTAGGTAAAGATTCTAAAGTTTGGATTAAGCGAGGAGAGTGAGAGGAAAAGTTTTTTAGCAAGCTTTGTGTGGTTAGGTTTAAGGTTTTGAGTGTTTCTATAATAATGGCTAGATTGCTTTCAAAGATAAATTTAAGCGTTTCTTTAAAACTCTCATTAAAATAAACCCAAAAAAGTGTTTGGTGCTTACCAAGATATAGAATATTCACACGATTCAAGGATTCTTCAATAATCGTTTGTTTAAAGGCATTTGCAATAGAATTAGATTTGTAAGGTTTAAAGTGATGTGGCAAAATAAGGGAATTTTGAGCAACGCTTAAAGTGAGAGGTTTAGAGTCATAAGCAGTAAATTCGCAAATCCCGTTTTCCCTCTTTTGATTTAAAGGCAACAAATATAAACCAGCAAAAGAATCCAAAAATTTGCTTAAAAGAACTAAATAAGGCTCAAAAGGCAAGAGAACATTAACAAACGAAGTTGGGAAAAAATTATTAAAAATACCTTTAGGAGCAAGTTTTAAAATAGGTTTTTCTAATGTTGCAAGCGCTTGTAACTCCTCATTCTCTGCCTTAAAGAGTAGTTTAACATCTGCCAAAGAATGGGGCATAAAGCAAAAATTCTCTGTAATATCTGTTAAAGGATTGCTCTCATCAAAAAGTGCCAATTCTCTTTTACCAAAAATTGTTTTAACAAAAACGCGTTCTTTTTGCTTTAAAAGCTTGGCAATAGTTTCTAGAGATTCTATTAAATCTTGAGAATTTTTGATTTCTTTTCTTTTTCCTTGCTCTAAGAGTGCAATTTTTGTTGGTTTAAAGTCTATAAATTCATTCCATAAATTACAAAAATTTGGCGATTCTTTTGTGCAGAGGGATTTTAGTTCTAAAGGAGATAAGAAATTCGTTGTAAGAAAAGAATTTGTAAGGAGTTTTTTAAAGTCTATTAAATTATTTTGACTAAAAGATTCTAAAATTACCAATTCCTTAAAAGCCCATTGCAATGACAGAGGAATGAAATTTTGCAAAGAATCGCTAAACTTTAAAATTTCTTGTTGTGTGCCTTGTATTTCTAAACTAAAAGATTCTTTGGAATCTTCCACAAACTGCCCTTGTAAATTTGATTTTCTTAGTGCGCAATCTAGAGCTTTTAGTAGGAAGTTTTGAATATTTTGTGGCATTTGAAGCTTAGTAATTTGTTCAAAGGTAAAAGCAACAATTAAAGGAGATTCTAGCTCCACAGGTTTCATTTAATAGCCTTTATAAGAGAAGTTTGCGATTTCTTGTAAATCAAGATTTGCGATTCTTTCCACTTGCACTTCAAGTGATTTTAAATAGGCTATTGCTTGAGATTCCATTAATTTTGCTCCCTGTTTGATTTCCTCTGTAAGTTCAAAAGTTGGATTTTCACCAATAATGAAAGGCTTAATACCTAAAATTTTAGTTGAGGGTAAATCACCTAACATTTCAATCATTCGTAAGGTTTGTAGCATTTCTACTTCGTGCGCACTTCCAGCCCAAGTAATTTGATGAGGAATTGCGCCAAAGTCAAAGAAATATACATCACCTATTTTAGCATCTTTTGCATCAATGGAATCCAAAATTAAAACAAAATCATATTGTGTGATGAGTGGAATTAAATGTTGTGCCATTGTTCCTCCATCTACAATATCTACATTATGCTTACCCTTGAAAGTGTAATTTAATTTTAACAAATTGGATAAATGCACCCCAATGCCCTCATCTCCAAAGAGAATATTACCAATGCCTAAAACAAGGATTTTCATATTTATCTTAAATGTAGAAAAAGCGATTCACAAGGAATCGCTAGATGAAGTAACATTTATTCATCTCTTTCAAATTTTACACCGCTAAAGATTGTATCTACTCCAGCGCCGGGAAATTTTGCGCTATTCCAACTTGCCATATAAATGTGAATCGGAATAAAGATGATGAAAGCCCAAGTTAAAATATGATGGATCAAACGCACATTAGCAATTCCACCACAAAATACCTCTAAAGGCTTCATTAAAGGGGCAATCAACCCACCTAAACCTTCGTGATAAACGTGCGTATATAAGACAAGCCCTGTGAGAGAAATAGCAATAATAAGGAGCATCACACCCAAATAAGTGGCAAGTTGCAGAGGGTTATAAGCACCTTTTAAACGTGGATGCCCACCTAGAAGCAAATAACTTTTTAAAACACCAAACCATACAAAAGGATTAAAAAAATCCAAAATAGAGCGACGTTCTAATGCGCATTCTTTTGTTAAAAGTAAATAAAGCCGAAAAATCGTTACAGCAATGAGCAAAAAGCCAAGTATCAAATGCCAACTACGCATTAAGGCGTAAAGAAATCCTATAGGCTCACCCGTGAAGTTGTTAGGTGCTAGAAAGGGATAGGCAAGATAGAATCCTGTTGCAATGAGTGCAAAGATTGTTAATGCCCTAATCCAATGGAAAATTCGTGTGAGTTTAGAAAACTCAACCACCGCTTTATATCTTGTTTCCATATTTTCTCCTTAAATTTTACAATTCATCGCAATAGGGTCAAGTTTATATCGGCTAATCTCATTGCCTTTTGTATCCATTAAATGCACAGCACAAGCAATACAAGGGTCAAAGGAATGAATCGTGCGGATAATTTCTAATGGTTGTGTAATATCTTGCACTTTGATTCCGATGAGTGAGGCTTCATAAGGTCCCATTTGGTTTTTGGAATCTTTTGGTCCTGCATTCCAAGTGCTTGGCACGACCGCTTGATAATTAGATACCACACCATCTTTGATTCTAACCCAATGGCTTAACATACCACGTGGCACATTACCGATATAACGCCCTTTATATTCTTTGTTATTGTCAATTTTGTAAGGAGCGCAAGTGCTTTGGTCTCCTGTTTTGAGGTTTTCTACTAAGGAATTAAATGCTTCAATCCCGTAATCTGTGGAAAGCTTACATTCCAATAATCTCGCGGCTGTTCTGCCTAATGTGCTAAAAAGTGCTTCAAGCGGCAGTCCCGTATCTTCTAAGAATTGAGTTGCAATTTTGGTAATGCGAGGATTTTTTGCGGCTAAACCTACAACTATTGCTGCAAGTGGTCCTACTTCCATTGGTTCGCCATTGTAACGAGGAGATTTAATCCAGCTATATTTACCATCAGTGTTAAGTGCTTTCGTTTTAATAGGGCTGCCATCAGGTCCAATGGTCTCTATCTCTGTAAATCCTGTGTAATTTGGTGCGGTTTCCCCATCATAAGGGTGCAAAGCTTTATCATTTTGATACCAAGAGTGTGTCGCTTCTTCTGTAATTAAATCTTCATTGACTTCTAAAAGTTTGGAAATATCTCCACCTCTTACAACTCCACTACTATAAAGTGTTTCATTGTGATTAACAGGAATTTCAGCATACGAAAGGAAGTTGCGTACTCCGCAACCTTTCAGAACACTCGGCTCATTTTTGAACATTTCTGCAGCCATTACCACATCAGCGTAATAAGCTCGGTTGATGAAATCTCCCACTTCTTTGTATTTGGTAAGCCAATCTCCCAATCTACTTGGGTCTAAAAGATCTGCAACACAGGTTACACCACCTACGGTTAAGCTTTGTGGGTGAGGTTGTTTTGCGCCAAAGATTGCCATCATTTGCGCTGCAACTCTTTGCACTTCAAGGGCTTTTAAATAATGAGAAAGCACGATTAAGTTTTGCTCTGGTGAGAGTTTATAAGTTTTGTGTCCCCAATAAGCGTTTGCAAAAGGTCCTAAGCCTTGTTTAGCACTCGCAAAAGCCTTGACTTTTTCCTGCACCGCCAGGAGTTCATCTGCACCTGTTGCAATGGGATTTTTAGAATATTTAAAAGCAAGTTCAGAAGCTTTTTTGGGGTCAGCTTTAAGTGCCTCTGTAATGTCGCACCAATCTAATCCGTGTAAATGATAAAAATGCACCAAGTGGTCGTGCATCACAAGGGAAATATTCATCAAGCTTCGCACCATTTGTGCATTAAATGGAATCTGAATGCCAAGAGCATTTTCTACCGCAGTGATTCCCGCTTTGTAATGAGAGAATGTGCAAACACCACAGATTCTCTGCACCATAAATCCTACATCTCTAGGGTCGCGATTTTTTACGATGACTTCTAAACCGCGCCATAAAGTAGAACTAGAATAAGCATCAGTAATGACATTATTTTCATCCACAATTACTTCAATCCTTAAATGTCCCTCAATCCTTGTGATTGGATCTACAATAATTCTTTTTGTCATAGAGTCTCCTTATTCCTTATCTTTTTTGAAGTTGCTTAATACTGCGTGAGCTGCCATACCAATTGCTGCTGCACCGAGTAATGTAATCCCGATATTGTCAGCAGTGCGGTCTGCTCCTTTAAAAAGCGGTGCGTCATAAAGTTTGCTTGCAAGCGGCTCTTCAAAAGGTCCCATTGTATCCCAAAAATTTGGCTCACTACACCCAATACAGCCGTGTCCCGCTTGGATAGGCCAACTTGTATGGGAATTAAAGCGAAGTTTAGAGCAGTTATTAAAAGTATAAGGTCCTTTACAGCCAACTTTATAGAGGCAATAGCCATTTTTTGCACCCTCATCGCCAAATCTCTGCACAAATTCACCTGCATCAAAGTGTCCGCGTCTCTCGCATAAATCATGAATTCTTAAACCATAAGCCCATTTGGGACGATTAAAGGCATCTAACTGCGGTAAAGTCCCAAAAAGTAAGAAATGAATCACATTACCCACAATATTCTTTTCACTTGGAGGACAGCCTGGCACATTAATTACAGGTTTATTGGTAACTTCACTTAGCGGTTTTGCAGCCGTTGGATTTGGGTTAGCCGCTTGGATTCCACCAAAGCTTGAGCAAGTCCCGATAGCAAAAATTGCCGCGGCATTTTCACTTGCTATTTTTGCACTTTGTAAGCCTGTTTGTCCAAATGCACCAATGGTTAGATATTGCCCATCTAAGCCAGTAGGCACACCACCTTCTACCATTAATACATATCTCCCTTTATAACGTTTAATAGCAGATTCTAAATTTTCTTCTGCTTGGTAGCCTGAAGCCGCCATAATTGTTTCGTGATATTCTAAAGAAATATAATCAAAAATTAAACTTGCAATGCCCGGTCCATCACTTCTTAGTAGGCTTTCGCTACAGCCTGTGCATTCTGCTAAATGTAACCAAATCACTGGTAAGCGGTCTGCAACTTCTGCAGCTTTTGCAGTGAGTGGTGTAAAACTTGCAGGTAAAGAGAGCATAGCAGTCATTGCGCCAGCCCATTTCATAAAGTCTCTTCTTGAGATTCCTTTTTCTTTCAACATTTTTTTAATGCTATTACCTTTTTTGAGGCTTGGGATTTTGGCTATTTTTGCAAGCCTGTCTTGAGCCTGTTGTAGCAGTGTTTGTTCTCTTTCCATTACCTTCCTTTTTATTTAGAGTTTTGGTTAAAGTGAATTTATCTTTTTTTGGCTTAAAAAGCACTACAAAATAAAGCTTATTTGAAAAAAATAATAAATTTTGTGGCAAATTTACCTTTTGCTATTTTGTATTCTTTACATGACTTTTTCATCTTGTATATTTCAAATGTGCGATAGAATCTAAATGTAGTATCAAGCAACTTAGGATTAATCCTTGCAAAACTAAGGAGCGAATCTGCCATCTTTTGATAATCTATCTTAAGCTTAATTATAGATTTGTAGGTTTAGGCACACATTACTATAAAGAATTTACCCATACTTGCATAATCATTTGCGTGTTGTGCCACGAAAATCTTACGACTTCTTGCAAGGATAAATCCCTACGTCACACAAAGGCACAATACCCCTCTATTAAGATAGTCTCTATTTTTGATAAAATTTACATTTTCTTGCGTAGAAATTCTTGAAACATAGAGGTAAGGAATATTTAATTTTTGGCTAATTCTTCAAGCTCTTGCGGTTTTTGTGTATTCTGGAGCTTTTTTGAGGTGCTAATAAAACCTACTTCTATTAAGAATGCAACACAAAGAGAACATATAGATTAGACATTAGGAACTCCTTGAATGATAAATATAGAAGATTAACTTTACAACACTACTGGGTAAATGCGGAATTATATAAGAGTATAAACCAAATAGAAGCAAAGTGGCGGACAGAGAGAGATTCGAACTCTCGGTAATCTTGCGACTACGCATCCTTAGCAGGGATGTGGTTTCAGCCAACTCACCCATCTGTCCTTTTGAAAAGAACCGTAATTATATCTTGTTTAAGTAAAATAAAACTTAAATTAAGCTTTTTGTGAAATCGCCTTACGAAATCCCACTCTTCTGGAGAGCCTCTGCTTGAAAATATGCCACAATAGGGTCAATCACCATATCTAAATTACCACTTAGCATAATCTCCTCTAAACTATACAATGTAAGACCCACACGATGGTCTGTCAAGCGGTTTTGTGGATAGTTATAAGTGCGAATACGCTCACTGCGGTCGCCACTTCCTACTTGTAATTTTCTTTCTTGCGCATTTTGTTCCATTTGCGCTTCTAGTTCCGCTTCATAAATTCTAGCCTTTAGAATCTTTAAAGCTTTATCTTTATTTTTGTGTTGGGATTTCTCATCTTGCATTGATACACTAATGCCCGTAGGAATATGTGTAATACGGACGGCAGAATCTGTAGTATTTACACATTGTCCCCCGTGTCCTCCAGCGCGAAATACTTCAACTTTTAAATCATTAGGGTTGATATTAATTTCCACATCATCAACTTCTGGCATAATAGCCACTGTGATTGCTGAAGTATGAATACGTCCTTGCGATTCTGTTTCTGGCACGCGTTGCACACGATGTGTACCACCTTCAAATTTAAGCCTAGAATACGCACCCTTACCTTTTATAAGTGCAATAACTTCTTTATAGCCTCCAAAATTGTTTTCACTAGAGCTAATAATTTCTACTTTCCAAGACTTTAGCTCTGCATAACGCACATAGGTGCGGAACAAATCCCCTACAAAAATTCCTGCCTCATCACCTCCCGTGCCAGCACGCAACTCTAAATAAATATTTTTATCATCATTAGGATCTTTTGGAAGTAATAAAAGCTTAATTTTAGATTCCAAAATTTCATTTTGTGCCTCTGCTTCTTTAATTTCCTCTTTTGCCAAATCCCCCAATTCTTTATCATCTAGCAAGGTTTTATTTTCTTCAATGGTTTGGAGATTATTTAAATATTCGTGAGATTTTTGCACAAGTTCTTCTAAATCACTCTGCTCTTTACTGAGCTCTGTAATTCGCTTAATGTCGTTTAGAATCTCTGGGTCAGCAAGAAGTCTGCTAATCTCATCATAATGTTTAATAAAAGGTTGAAGTTTAGAAGCTAACATAAGAAACTTGAGAAACTTTGTAAATTTTGCTATAAAGCAAGTGAAATCATATAAAATCGCAAACGCAAATCAAGCGTTTGCCAAGACAAGCTTTTTGACAGAAGCATTCAGGCGACTGATTTTTCTAGCAGCAGTATTTTTAGTCAAGATTCCCTTACTAACATAGCTATGGAAATTTTGATTAATTTGTTTAAATACTTCTTGAGCTTTGTTAATATCTTTGGCTAAAATTGCTTCATTTAAGGACCTTGCCATATTTTTAATTCTTGTCTTGTAGTAGCGATTACGTTCAGTGCGTGTTTCTGTCTGACGAATGCGTTTTTGCGCTGACTTATGATTTGCCATAGAGTGTTAATCCTTTTATAAAATTTTTAAGCTATAATTTTAGCTAATTTTTTATTAAAAGCAAATAAAAAGGTAAGATAATGAATCTTTTTGGAACAGATGGCGTAAGAGGTGAGGCTGGTGTGAAACTTGACGCATTTTGTGCGCTCAAGCTTGGGATTGCTGCAGGCATTTACTATCGTGAGCATTCCAAAACAAACAGAATCTTGGTAGGTAAAGACACAAGACGCAGTGGTTATATGCTTGAAAATGCTCTTGTAAGTGGGCTTACAGCCGTAGGATATGAAGTCATACAAATTGGTCCAATGCCAACACCAGCAATTGCTTATCTTACAGAAGATATGCGATGCGATGGCGGGATTATGGTAAGCGCTAGTCATAATCCCTTTATGGACAATGGTATCAAATTCTTTGGGCGCAGTGGTTATAAACTTGATGAAAAAGACGAAAAAAAGATTGAAAAAATTTATGACGATGTTCATCAACTTGAAAATGCCCAAAGACGAGGTAAGGAGATTGGTTCTAGCAAACGAATTGATGATGTCGTTGGACGTTATATTGTGCATATTAAGAATTCCTTTCCCAAAGATTTATCCTTACACGGAATCCGTGTCGTGATAGACTGCGCAAATGGTGCAGCCTATAAAGTCGCTCCAACAATCTTTAGCGAGCTTGGAGCAGAAGTTTTTGTCATCAATGATGAACCCAATGGCTTCAATATTAATGAAAATTGTGGAGCGACACAGCCACTAATGCTACAAGAAGAAGTGCGCAAGGTTCGTGCAGACATTGGATTTGCCCTTGATGGAGATGCAGATAGGCTTGTGGTTGTAGATGAAAAAGGTGGTGTGGTGCATGGCGATAAACTCATCGGCATTTTAGCTCTTGCCGCCAAAGAGAATGGGACATTAAAAAACAATACAGCCGTAGCAACCATTATGAGTAATTATGCTTTAGAAGAATTTTTAAAAGGCTATGGAATTGAACTTATGCGCTCCAATGTAGGGGATAAATATGTTTTAGAATCTATGTTAGCGCAAGGACTAAATTTCGGAGGAGAGCAAAGTGGGCATATCATTTTTAGTGATTTTGCAAAAACAGGCGATGGGCTAGTTAGTGCTTTACAAACTATTGCTTATATTTTAAAATCCAAAAAACCTGCCTCTAAAGTATTAGATTGCTTTAAGCTTTATCCGCAAATCCTAAGAAACCTCAATGTCCATTCCAAACCTTGCTTGGAATCCTTAGAAAATTACAATGCCTTATTAAAAAGTATAGAATCACATCATATCAGGCATTTAATCCGATATAGTGGCACAGAAAATAAACTACGGATTCTACTTGAAGGAAAGGAAACAAAAATATTGGAAAAAGTAATGCAAGAATGTGAAGAATATTTTAGGGGAAAAATTTGCTAACTGCAAAGAGAAGAAATTTAAAGTTATCTAAGGAATGGTTTTACTTTACTTTAACGTTTTGCATTATATTTGCACTAGACCAAGCCATTAAATGGTTGTTTTTATTAAAGGGCTATCAGTTTGGTGATACTATTTACGAAACCCCTTTTATTTCGCTCCTTTTGGTTTATAATAAAGGCGTTGCATTCTCTATGTTCGCATTTTTAGGAGATTGGCTTAAATTTTTGCAGATTCTACTTCTTGTTGGAATCTTAATCTACTTATGGAGACATCAAGAGCTAATTAAAACCTATTCTCTCGCACTTGGGATTATCTTTGGAGCCGGTTCTTCTAATATCCTAGATCGCTTCATTCACGGAGGTGTAGTAGATTATATTTTTTGGCATTATCAATTTGAATTTGCTATTTTTAATTTTGCTGATGTAATGATTGATTTGGGAGTTGTCCTAATCTTTTATCAAGCATTTTTAAGAAAAGATAAAAGTGTGTCGTGATAGAATCACAGCTTGATTTTATACTCTTTTATTTGGTCGCGTAGCTCAGTTGGTAGAGCACTACCTTGACATGGTAGTGGTCGCTGGTTCAAGTCCAGTCGTGGCCACCATTCCTAGAATTTTTAAGAACTAATGATTAAATAAAAATCCAATACCAAACCGATTAATGGAATTATTATATTCTTGCAAACTCTCACCATATCCATTAAAAAACTGCAAATACAAATAAAGATTCTTGTAAATTGGATAAGAATAATCCAATAAGATGGAGCCTTTATTATCTTTTCTTAAATTGTTACGTAAAGTTGCGCTAAATAAATGTTTATTCCACAAATAGCTAAGGGTTAAATCACCATAGCCCAAATACTTTGTAATATCTGGATTGTCATCTTTATCTGCTTTTTCTGGAATCCTATACCAAGCCTTTAGAGTCATAACAAAATTTTCATAACTATAAATTCCCTCTGCAAAAAGCCTATCCCAACTACGAGAGTGGCTCAAATCTCCCCCATTACTTTGATGTATATAGCCAAAATCTACGCGGTCAAAAAATAAACTATACTTTTCCAAAGGATAACTTAAATATAAACTTGGTTCATAATTGCTTTCGCGAAAAGGTCTAGAATCCTGATTATCATAAAGTTGCCAAAAACTCTGTTGCGTATAAGCAAAATATAAATCTAAATCTTTTGTCAATAAATCATTCAATAACATTTTTTTTATGCTAATTTGGAATTTTGTCTCTACTTGCTTACGTTGATTTGGCTCTTTAGAGCTACTCGCATTCATAGGAAGAATGTAGTTGAACTTATGAGGTTCGAACCCCAATAGTCCCCCCATAAATTTATTACGTTCAAATCGTCCTTCATAAAGTGTTTTTTCATCATAACTAATTCCATCAGTGCTAGAATCTGTATTAGATTTTTGGTTTAAACCTTCGTTTTTTAAAGAAGAAACTAATTGATTTTGGATAGTTTCTGAAGGCAAAATTGTAGAATCTGAAGTAACAGAATCTGTGTCTTGTGGCATCACAAAAGTAACATAAACTTTTTTATCTTTGGGTAAATTAAGAGTGAGTTGATTCGCCTTTGTCGTATCTACCTCTATAACTTCTAATGTTTGCATTTTTTCATCTAAAATAAACACTTTGAGTTTTTTATTATTTTCTAACTCTTCTGATTTAATTTCAAAATCACTTCCCCATAAGTTAAATGTAAATATTATAATAAAAACGATGATTTGTGGAATCTTATGTAAAATCATTCTAAATACACCGAAACTTAAATTAAGGTAATTCATTAACTATAACAAATTTATTTTTTTTTGTCAATTTATGCCTAAATAAAGCAAGTCTATTTTATAATTATCATTTTATTCAAAATAAATAATAAATTATTAAATGTAGGGCTTTTAAATCAATGACACATATTGTGCAGGCATTATTTTTTAGAGAATTAAAAACACGTTTTGGTAAAAATAAACGATTGGGTTATTTTTGGGTTATTGGAGAACCTATGACGCATATCATTTTTTTTCTCATTATTTTTACAATGATTCGTGCAAGATCAATCCCGCAAGTTCCAATAGAAATGTTTTTAGTTACTGGTTTCGTGCCTTTTTTTATGTTTAGAAATATTGTTACGCAGATTATGGCTGGAGTGCAAGCCAACCTTGGTTTAATTGCCTATAAGCCTGTTAAGCCGATTCATATTTTTTTAGCCCGTGCTTTGCTTGAGATTTGTATTTATTTAACTATTTTTATAGTTTTTATGTTTGGATTTGGCTGGTTTTTGGACTTACCAATCTTACCTATCAATTTTTTGGAAGTTTGCATTGCATTTTTAGGTTTAGCACTTTTAGGATTCGCTTTGGGGATCTGTCTAGCATTTTTAGATAGTGAAGTAGAATACGCTAAAATATTCATTACTTATGGAATCAATATTTTATACTTTGCTTCTGCAGTTTTATATCCTCTTTGGATTCTACCTAGCTATATTGTAGATTTTTTAATTTATAATCCCGTCTTACAATTTCTTGAAATGTTACGACAAAACTATTTTATAAGTTATCCTTTAACAGAAGGTATCAGTTTTATTTATCCTTTTTCTTTTACCATTGTTTTACTATTTATTGGACTTTGGTATTATTATTTCCGCTACAAATATCTAGGGCAAATCCGATGATAAAACTTGACCACGTAACAAAATCTTATCCCTTAAACAAAGGGAGGCATTATGTGTTTAGAGATTTAACTTTTGAATTTCCAGATGGTTGTAGCATTGGACTTATGGGGCGCAATGGTGCGGGAAAATCTACTCTAATGAGAATTTTAGGCGGAATGGATATGCCCGATAAAGGTAAAGTCATCACGGATAAGAAAATATCTTTTCCTATTGGACTTGGG
>NZ_CANBCA010000017.1 GCF_947367035.1 uncultured Helicobacter sp. | reverse complement strand
TGGGTTAAACATTGTGTTTCTCCTTTTATAGTTTAAAGTTTTTATCAGATTCTAAAGTGCGCAAAAATGCGTGGAGTTTATTGTATTCTTTACGCTCTAAAAATCTCACCTTTTGGCTTGGAAGATTGTTTAAATGCACAAAGCCATAAGCAATGCGCTTTAAGTCCAAAACTTCAAGCCCAAAATGAGCAAAAAATCGGCGAAGTTCTCGGTTTTTACCCTCTGTAATAGCAACTTTAATTTTTGAAAATTTCGGAGTGTTTTTAATGCAAGTGTAACTAGCAAATGGAGCAAAATCCATTGCTTTTATCTTGTTTTTACTATGCGCACCCGCACAAGCATTTTTTAGGCTTAAGCCCGATTCCATTGCATCAAACACATTCTCTTGAATCTTGCCGGATAATTTAAGCAGATACACACGTTCCAGTTTGCTTTCCATAAGTGCGCAAGCGACTTTAATGTTATCACTAAGTAAAAGCAATCCCTCACTAGCAAAATCTAGTCTTCCCACAGGTGTAAAATGCGCAAATCGTTTAGGCAAGGAATCAAAAATCACCGCTCGCCCTCTATCGTCTTTTTTGCTCACAATCTCACCTTTTGGCTTATTATAAACAATCAAAGTATATTGGTCTTTTGCTCTAAGAAGTTTGCCATTAAGATAGACTTTCTCCCCCGCTTGCACTTGATAGGAAAAATCGGTAATAATTTCGCGTTTGATACTGACTTTGCCATCAAGGATTAATTTATCTGCCTCGCGCCTTGAGTGGTTGGAATGGTGTGCTATGAATTGATTTAATCTCATTTTATCTCTTAAATTTAAATTTTTTCTCTTTGAGGAAATCTTTGAGATTTTCTTTATGCTTGCCTTGTAAAATAAGGAGGATTCCACCCTCTTTTTCCTCTAGTTTTCCTCCACTTGCAAAATGCTTTTTTGCTTCCTTTAGGATTCTTTGCATTTCTTCTTTGTTTTCATAAAAGATTCCACAATGTGTAATGTCTCTGCTGCTTGCCTTTTCTTCATTAATATGCAAAAAATAAGAATTTCTTTCTTTCGTTGAAAATGGGGTTGTGCAGATACACGCACTTTTGAGTTCCCCACATTTTTTACAAAGTGTGTCTATCGTGTCTGTAAATTTTGCTTCCATTAATTCTTGTAAATCACTTAGTTTTGCCATTGTAAATGCTTCAATTCCTCTTTAATCGCACTATGAACTTGCAAGGAGCTAATCATTTCTAGTTCTTGTGTCTGTGTTCTAAACAGAATCCTAAGCTCTCTTTTACCCTGATGTCGTAAAGCAGTTTCTTTTAAAAGGTGCATCATCTCTGTATTGGTATGAATATCTAGCATAAGGGTTAGTGGCTCATTGGTGTCTGCTTTTTGAATCACAAAATCCACCTTTTCCTTTTTTGCCTCTCTTAGTTCTAGAATTTTTTCTGCTTTTAGTTTCTTAGTTTCATCTTGTTCTTGGACGAGGCACTTGACTGCAATGGGTTTTTCTTTGTCCATTGTCTCAAGCTGCTTTAAGGATTGTTCAAAAATAGTTAGTTCCACACTGCCGCATAAATCTTGTAATTTTAAGATTCCATAACGTCTGCCATTCTTTGAAAACTTACTGATAATGTCTTCAATTTTCCCTGCAATTAAAATATGGCTATTTTCTGCAATATCTTTAATTTGATTTGTAGGGGTGTATTGAATAGATTTAAGCTCTTCTTTATAAGCATCTAGTGGGTGTCCAGAGGCATAGAATCCTAAACTTTCTTTTTCAAATTCTAAGATTTGTTTTTGGCTAAATTCCTCATAATGTTCTAAATGAATATTAACTTTTGTCATTTCTTCATCATTGCCAAAAAGTGAATTTTCTGCTTCTTTTTTTGCATTTTGAGCTATTTTTGCGGCTTCAGTGAGAGATTCTACTTGCTCTAAAAGGGATTTGCGCGTATAATTGAAGCTATCCATTGCACCACTTTTAATAAAAGATTCTAATGCCTTTTTATTAACTTTTTGCGGGTCAATGCGCCCTAAAAAATCCTCTAAATTTTTAAATTCTCCATTGTTTTTACGTTCTTCTAAAATCACATTAATAGCCACTTCTCCAGCACCTTTGATAGCACCAAGTCCAAACAAAATACAGCCTTCCCCTTTAATGTCTGCAACACTAAATTCTAATTCTGATTTTTGCAAGTTGGGCGGGAGAACTTGGATTCCCATTTGGTTTGCTTCTTTAATGTATTCTACGATTTTATCTGTATCGTTTTTTTCACCTGTAAGTAAGGCCGCCATAAACTCTTTGGGATAGTAAGTTTTTAAATAGGCTGTTTCAAAAGTTATCATCGCATAGGCTGCCGAGTGGGATTTGTTGAATCCATAGCCTGCAAATTTTACGATAAGCTCCCATAATTCCTCTGCTTTTGCTTTACTAAAGCCTTGTTTAACTGCACCCTCTGCAAACTTACTTTTATTATCTGCCATAATTTGTGCATCTTTTTTCCCCATAGCACGGCGAATCAAATCTGCTCCACCCAAACTAAATCCCCCGATTCTTTGCACGATTTGCATTACTTGTTCTTGATAAACAATCGTACCATAAGTAGGACGTAAAATAGGTTCTAGTTCAGGAAACATATAGGTAATTGGCTCTTTTCCGTGTTTGCGGTTGATGAAGTCCTCTACCATTCCAGATTCCATTGGTCCTGGACGACCTAGTGCAATCATAGCAATAATGTCTTCAAAAGTGCTAGGGCGCATTCGTTTGTTCATTCCTTGAAACATACTAGATTCTATCTGAAAAACACCTAGTGTGTTGCCGCTTTGTAAAATTTCATAGACTTTTTTATCATCAACATCTACATCCAAGAAATCTATATCTTTATTGTAACGTTGTTTGATAAGTTTTAGGGTATCATCAATCACGGTAAGCGTTTTAAGTCCTAAAAAGTCAAATTTAATTAAATCCACATCTTCAAGATATTTCATAGAATATTGTGTTGCAATGATTCCGTCACGTTGGGAGCAGTAAAGTGGAGCTTTATACCATAGTTCGTGTTCAGAATCAATCACCACTGCAGCTGCGTGTGTGCCGGGATTTCGTTTCGTGCCTTCTAAAATGAGTGCGAACTCCCATATCTTTTTAGCCAATGGGTCAGTTGCAAGGAGTTCAGCGATTTTTGGTTCTTTGTTATAAGCATCTTCTAAAGTGATTTCTAATTCTTTGGGGATTAATTTTGCAAAATTATCCGCATCATTATAAGGCATTCCCATTACACGTGCCACATCACGAATGACAGCTTTTGCTTTCATCATACCAAAGGTAATGACTTGTGCTACATTATGGCGTCCGTATTTTTCGGTTACATATTCTAAAATCTCGCCACGGCGACTTTGGCAAAAGTCCATATCAATATCCGGCATACTTACACGTTCTGGATTCAAAAATCGCTCAAAAAGCAAATCATATTTTATTGGGTCAATATTGGTAATCTCTAAGCAAAAAGCGACTAAACTTCCTGCGGCACTTCCACGTCCAGGACCTACTGGGATACTAAGTTCTTTTGCTGCACGTACAAAATCCCAAACGATAAGCATATAACCTGGAAATTTCATTTTATTAATAATTTCAATCTCGTGCTCTAGTCGTTCTTTATATTTTTGATGATGATTTTTATCTATATTTTTAAGACGTTTTTCTAAGCCCTCACGACATTTATAGGAAAAATATTCGCTATCTTGTGTAAAAGTTAGCCCTTCTGCTTCTGCGTATTCTTTGGTAAATTTAAAACTAGGAGGTGTGGGGTCTCCTAAATGTAGCTCTAAATTGCATTTGTTGGCAATTTCTTGTGTGTTTTCAAGTGCTTCTGGCAAATCTGCATAGAGTTCTGCCATTTGTGTGGGTGTTTTAATATAAAATTCTTGCACGGTGTGATGCATACGATTTGGGTCGTTGAAATCTTTACCAAAACCTATACAAAAGGCTACTTCTTGTGCTGTGGAATCACTTTGAAGAGTATAATGGGTATCATTGGTTGCAACAATTTTAATTCCTGTTTCAAGAGAGAGTTTTAAAAGCTGGTTGTCTATGAGTTGTTGTTCTTGGATTCCGTGTCGCATAAGTTCTAAATAAAAATCTTCTCCAAAAATCTCTTTGTATTCTAGTGCGACTTCTTTTGCTCTTTCATAGCCTTTACGCCCTTTGTTCTCATCTTTTTTAAGATTTAAATGCCATTGCACTTCACCATTAAGACACGCACTGCTACAAATTAATCCCGCACTATGTTCTCGTAGCATTTTTTTGCTAATGCGGGGTTTCATATGGAATCCATATAAACAAGCTTGTGAGCTTAAATACATTAGATTTTTATAGCCCTCTAAGTTTTTAGCATAAAGACAAAGGTGGAATCTCTGATTATTTTTTTCGCTAATTTCTTCCGCATTATGCAAATAAGCTTCTATGCCTAAAATCGGTTTGATTCCCTCTGCTTTCATTGTTTTGTAAAATTCAATTGCACCAAACATATTTCCGTGGTCAGTGATTGCAACACTCTCCATACCATATTCTTTGATTTTTTTTGCTAGAGTTTTGACTTTATTTAATCCATCAAGTAAGGAATATTCGGTGTGTAAGTGTAAATGCGTAAATTTTGGAGTTTGACTCATTGTAAGTCCTAAAGTAAATTGATTTAAAGTTGCAATTCTAACTTACAATTACTAATAAAGCTATTAACTTTTATGGATTGTAAAAGCATAAAAAGGAGAATCGTAAGAATCTAATGAGATTCTTACGCATTAATCAAAGAGGTTTATTTGGCAAAAAGCACAGATTCTATTTGGTTCTCACCATAAATCGGAGCAAGTGTTTTATTGTAAGATTCTTTCATAAAGCCGTTTGTATTAAGTGTTTGTATTTCATTGTTTAGCCATTCTAGTAACTCTTTATCCCCCTTTTTCACTGCTGGCGCGATAACATCTTCCTCGCCTAGTTTTTCAATTCCAACTTTAAAATCTGGATTTTCTTTCGCCCAAGCAAAAACAAGTAGATTATCGTGCGCTAGGGCTTCTCCTCGACCATCTTTAAGGGCTAAAAACGCTTCTGTGTTTTGGTCGTATTTTAAAAGTTCGATTTCTGGGTGATTTTTTGTAAAATAAAAATCAGCGGTTGTGCCTTTATTGATAATTAATTTTTTACCTTTTAAATCCTCCACATTTTGAATCTCGCCGTTTTTGGAAACAACTCCAAGCGCGACTTTCATATAAGGAGTGGCAAAATCAACAACCTCTGCACGTTCTTTTGTCTGTGTGAAGTTTGCCATTATCACATCTACTTTGCCGCTTTTGAGAAATTCTACACGACTTGCTGCTTCCACTAATTCAAACTTAACTTTTCTCTCATCGCCTAACAAATCTTTTGCTATTTTGCGAGATATGGCTACATCAAACCCATCATTTTCACCTTTGTCATTGATAAACCCAAAAGGTGGTTTATCGCTAAAAACGCCAATAGTAATTACACCTTTTTGCTTAATGGATTCTAAGTTGTTTGTAACTTTTTGGCTATTTACATTTTCACTACAACCAATAAGTAGCATTCCAAATGTTAAAGCCAAAAGAGCCAAAAAAGGTTTTAAAAGTAATCGTTTCATTCTTATTCCTTTAAAGATTGATTTGCATAAAAGCTCAGAATTGTAGCAATAAATCTTGAAAACTGCAACGCTATAGAATAATTTATCTTTCAAGATTCTTGGTTATTTTTGGTTATACTTTAATTTGCAATAGAATCTTAAAATCAAGATTCTATATTGTGAGGTTTTGTTATTTTTGTTAAGTGAATCCTAAACTACATTTTAGGATTCATCAGAATGTAGGTTTTGAAAAATAGTTTGCGCAAGTGTTTTTGGAAGTACTTGGCTTAATTCGTCTAAAGTTGCATTATGGATTGCTTCAAAAGTGCCAAAATACGATAAAAGTTTATTTTGTGTCGCCTTTCCGACTCCTTTAATCTCTAAAATCTTAGATTGTCGCATTGTTTTTTGCTTTTGCTTTCGATGAAAATTAATAGCAAATTGATGCGCTTCATCTCGTAATTTTTGAATGAATTGCAAACGTCTATCACTAGAAATTAAGTGATATTCTTGTAAAGATTCATCACGCAAAATATCTTTTGCACTCCCTTTGGCTCGGTGCGTTTTGCTATCTATTTTTTCTTTTGCAATTCCAATGACTTCCAAATTTGTTCCAGCACTTTTTAATAAGTCTTTGGCAAGATTTATTTGCCCAGCCCCTCCATCTAATACCCACAAATCTGGTGGAGATTCTTGTGCAAAATCTGCAATCCTACGTTTTATCATCTCACGCATTTGAGAATATTCATCCGCACCTTCTAATAGGTAGTGACGATAAGATTCTTTAATAAATGTCCCATTTTCATAGACAATCATTGCACCTACACATTGTTTTCCTCTATGGTGCGAAGTGTCAAAAACTTCCAAGCGGTAGGGAATATTCTCTAAATTAAAGAGTGATTGAAGATCATAAAGAACTTGCTCTTCTTCATTCTTTTGTAAGCGCAAAATTTCTTGACCATTTTGCAAAGCAAGTTCGCACAATCTCTTTTTTTCACCACTTTTGGGATAATGCAATAGAATCTTTTTATGAAATTTTTGTTTTAAGAAGTTTTCTAATTCTCTTGAAGTCTCTCCCAAATCAAAGGGGATTAATATTTGTTTGGGTATCAAGGGCAAATCATTCTTGTAATAATTAAGCACAGCTTGTTTGTAGATTTCGTTTTCATCAAACCCAATTTCACTCCTGATGACTTGTGTAGCATTAGAGATGATTTTGCCCTTACGCATAAAGAGTTTAACCAAAACAGCTTGTTTTTCTCCACAAACAAGAGCGAAGACATCTAAGTCCTCTAAACGTGCAAAATCCACTGAAGAGATAGTGCTTAATTGTTGAATCTTTGTGATTCTATCTCGTAAAACTCCAGCCTCTTCAAAACGCAAATTTTGCGCTAAAAGCAACATTTTTTCTTTTAACTTTGGAATAATTTTTTTAGGATTCTCAATACAATGGAGTGCATTTTGTAAAATAGAGTGATAAGATTCTGTGTTAATATGCCCTTCACAAGGAGCTAAGCAACGTTTAATTTGATAGAATAAACAAGCTTTTTTACCGTGTTTGCAAGATTCTTTTTGCACGAGTGGAAAAATCTGATAAAGACATTCTAGTAAATCTCTAGCCCCGCTTGAATAAGGTCCAAAATAGCGCAAACCTTGAGATTTCTTAAGAATCTTTCTTGTAAGAATAATGCGGGGAAAATCCTCTTGCATATTGACACATAAATAAGGATAAGTTTTATCATCACGTAGAAGAATATTGTATTTTGGTTTAAGTTGTTTAATGAGTGAATTTTCTAAAATCAAAGCGTCGTTTTCATTTTCTACAATGAAATAACGTATCATTGCAATTTGTTGAACCATTTTTGTAATGCGTGCATTTAAGTTAGGAGCTGGAGCAAGAATAGGGGTAAAGCGAAAATAGCTTTTGATACGATTTTTAAGATTCTTTGCTTTTCCTACATACAACAATCTCCCTTGACTATCAAAATAATGATACACTCCGCTTTGATTTGGAATCTTTTTTAATGTTTCTAAAAGCTCATTAGAGAATGGTTTGAGTTTCAAAGGTTCTTTAGATTCCATAAAAGTCCTTGATTAATCTTGATGGTTTAAAATAATTTGACGAATATTCTCAAAGATTTCATAGATTTTAGTGTCTTTGGCGTGATTGGTAAAATTTCCACAAGAAAGTTCTCCATAGCATTGTGTTCTTGCATTGTCTTGTAAGGATTCTACGGCTTTGTGATAGATATTGTGAGTTACAAAGTATTTTATGTCTTGCACTTTTAAAAGACTAGATTTTTCCCTCTGGTAAGTTTTTAAAAGTTGTTTTACTAGGGTAATTTTATGATAAAATTCTTGTTTAAAAGCTGGATGTTTAAGAACCAAAAACAAAATATTATTTTTGATATAACCAAAAACGATTCCTTCTTTGATGCTAAGAGGAAGCATACGGATAAAATGATTAATTTGGCTTATTTCATAATATTTCTGATGACAAGGAGTGTTAAAAAGATGCGACAAAATTTCCGATACATTTTTCATTTTTTAATTATAGCACAGATTTTTTGCGTAAGTTTTCTAAATGTAGGCTGTGGATTTAAAGGTGACCCGTTTAATCCCAAAAAGAATACAAGTCAAATAGAAAGGGAATCTTATACTAAAGTAGAATCTAGTATGAAATGAGGATAAAATGTTTAACTTTGATGTGATTATTGTAGGGGCTGGTGTTGCGGGATTATATGCGTCATTGAATTTACCCAAAAATCTAAAAGTTTTAATTCTTTGCAAAGACCAACCCTGGGAATGCAATACATTTTATGCACAAGGTGGAATCGCCGTAGCAAAGGATATTAATGATATTCCACTCCACGTAAAAGATACATTAAACGCTGGTGCTGGAATGTGTGATGAAAAAGTAGTTAAAACATTAAGTGAAGAAAGCTTGGAAGTATTGGAGGATTTGATAACTCGCCAAACGCCTTTTGATAGAGATGAGCAAGGAAATTTACTTTTTACTAAAGAAGCTGCTCATAGCACTTCACGCATTATTCACGCAGGGGGAGATTGCACAGGGAGAGCCCTACATTCTCATTTAATTGCGCAGGTTTCTCATACATTGTGGAAAAATGCCACTGTTACAGAATTGTTAATTGAAGGCAATCGTTGTTATGGGGTAAGTGTTTTAACTAAAAGAGGAAGCTATAATCTTTATGCTAAACATATTATTTTAGCTAGTGGGGGTGTGGGCGCACTTTTTGAATACCATACAAATGCTTATACAATCTCTAGTGAATTGCACGGAATGATTTTAGAAAATGGGTTGGAGTTAAAAGATATGGAAATGCTCCAATTTCACCCCACTGTGTTTGTAAAAACACCCTATGCTCGTAAAATGCTTTTAAGTGAAGCCTTAAGGGGTGAGGGCGCGAAAATTGTGGATTTTTGGGGAAATCGCTTTTTATTTGATTATGATTCTGCAGGAGAATTAGCGCCACGTGATAAAGTTGCACGAAGCATTTTTGATTATAAAATTAAGCTAGAAGAAAGAAATCTTGGCGCACCACAAGAAGAAAAAGAGGTTTATTTGGATTTCACTCCATTTTCTAAAGAATTTTTTTATCAACGTTTTCCAAATATTGCACGGAATTTGAATGCACTTGGATATGAATTACCAAAAGATAGAATCCCAATTTCTCCTGCATTTCACTATTGTATGGGTGGGATACAAACAGATGATGTGGGTAAAGTGGTTGGTATGCATAATCTTTATGCGATGGGAGAATGTGCTTGCACAGGGGTACATGGAGCCAATCGTTTGGCTTCTAATTCTTTGCTTGAGGGTTTGGTTTTTTCAAGGCGTAGCGCAAAAGAGATTTTAGGAAGTTATGGAGCAGAGGGGAAAGAATGGACAAAAAGAGAATTTCCATTACATACCCAAACTTTACAAAAAGAACAAGATGAAAACCTAAAAGCAATTTTACGACATTTGATGTGGAGTAAAGTGGGCATTATTCGTAAAAAATCGGGATTAAATGAAGCATTAGGTGGAGTAGAAGTGATGCTTCAAAGTGGTGTAGGAAGACTTTTACGTCTGCGCCTACTCACCGCCAAAAATATTATAGAATCTGCCTTAAAACGAGATTTTTCAGTCGGCGCACACTATATTGAGTAAGTTTTGCTTGTAATCAAAATTATTAAGAAATCTTTATTAATTAATGTTTTTTAATTTAGATTTGTAAGTGAGTTGCTTATTTCGGATTTTTTGAGAGAAAAATTTCATCTTCTAGCATTTTTAGCTCTTCTAAACTAAAGCCAGCTTTTAATCTTGCATTGGCATTAAGTTGTTCATTGGCTTTGGGAAATGAAAAATGATGGTGTTTGAGGATTTCAAAATATTTTAAAGTGCGATTTTTTGGTAAAATTTTTTCTTGCTCACAAAAGAAGTTAAACCAAATACTACCCTTTAAAACGTGGGAAATTTCATCTTGTAAAATCATCTCTAAAACATTCAGAAGTTCGTTTTTAATGGAATGATTGCTGTTTTGCACTTTTATGCATAAAAAGGGATTGACATCTAAACCCACGGCTTCCATTCCACGATGAATTAACGCAATTCTATTTAACAAAATATTACAATTTTTCATAGAATCAAAGAGTAAAGTATGCACACCAAAATCACCATAATGAAACCCCAAAACCTCTAAAAGCGAATTTAAAGCTAAAAAGTGTTTGACTTCCTCATTTGCCACTTCCACCCAATCGCGATAAAAGCAATGGGGTAATTCTCTGAAACGATAAGCGCAATCTAGTGCTAAATCAATTGCAGAAAATTCAATGTGTGCAATAGAGTGCAACAAATGCGCGACATTTAAATCTGTTTTTAAGTATTTTCCTTGTGGAACTTTATAGGGTGGAACTATGGAACAAAAATGTGCAAAAGTTGGAATCTCTAAGGGTAAAATTATCTGATTGTGTTCTAAAGAAAGGTTGTGAAAGTTCTTCCAAATTATTTGCACTTGTTTGCATTTTTCTTGTGCATTTTTGGCATTTAAGGCATTAAAAAGAGAAGAAAATAGCTCACGCAATTCCATAGTTTCCCTTTGTGGTTTTTATTATTTCAATGAAGATTATTTCAATGAAGATTGCAATTAAAATCTGATAATTTAAGTTTCTTGTGAATAAAAATTTACAATAAATGCTATTGAAGTTATAAAATAGAAAAAATTCTAACGATGGGTAGATAAAATAGTGTAACTCCAAGCAAGTAAAAGGCACCTTGAAATCTTAAAGATTCAAAAATACCTTTTTGTCTATAAAGATAGCAAATTAAATGATTTAATTACGCTTTCTTTTCGCTGACAATCTCTACAATATTATCCCCCACCATTACAGCAATTTTTGCCATAAATTCTTCTGGGCTTGTAAATCCAACGCAAGAGCAGTTAATTTCACCTAGAATATAGCGGTCTGCGCCTTTTTCGTCAGTATCCAAGATGAAGTCTGCAGTCCAAATAAGTGGTAAATCATAATTGCCTAATTTACTTTTGATTTGTGGAAGTTGTCCTAAGAACCAATCCACTAATATTTGCCAATCTTTTGGCTCATCATAGCGATATTTTGCTCCACTAAAGAGAGTTGCACTAAAGGCATCTCCGCCTTCAGCTGGTTTTTTATGCACGACATAAACAGGAGTTTTATAAAGCATTAAAATGCGAATTTCACCTTCTTTAATACGTGGTAAGAAGGTCATATCTACAAGCATACCATTATCACCAACTAAATAGTGTTCGCAGAAATCCATAAATTCACCTAATTTACGCTCTTCAGTATGATTGTCTTTTGCTTCTGTGCAGATGATTTTTGTATCAAGTGGGAGAGATTCTACCTTATTATAATCATTGCTAGATTCCAGCCTTACGCGCCAAATTCCTTCTCCTGTGGAACCACGATTCTGTTTTAAAACTCTCTCACCTTTTGCTAGAGTTTTAGGAAAAGTCTTTTTGAAGTCGTGTTTATCAGCCCAAGTTACCCCGATTCTCTTTGCTTCCGCTGGGTCATAATACGCATAAGTATCACTAGGAACCAAAGGGGTATCCGCTAACTTTGTCAAAGCGTCTTTTGCACCATAACCAATCATTGCGTCAGGGTGTGGCATACCTACAAGTCCATCTGCACAGAGTTTGCGCAATACATCAAAATAAAGTTTTTCTTCTTTTAAATTGCCTGGGTTTACACGAGAAACATAGCCATCGGCACTATCACGTACTTTTTTATAAATTTCTTCGCGTTTGCTAGAATCACGCAAAATCTCATCGCTAAAAAACACAACTTCTGCATTCCAACCCTTTGCTTTAAGAGCATTTACCATTGGCATTGTATCTTTTCTATGTCCATCCGCACCTTTATCGCTACCGCCAACTGCTTCAAAAAAGACAATGTTTTTTTTCATACTTTCCTCCAAAGTTAAATTATGATTTATAAAAGTATCAAAACAAGGCTTAAAGTTTTTATGTTTTTAACTTTTTAAAGAAATTTAATTTTTAAAGTGTTACAGAATTATACAGATATTCTCTGAATATTATTTATCTATTTTTACTAAAATGCTATTTTAAGATTTTCAAAATTTAATTCAAAAGGGCTTGAGAATAAAGAGAAATTTAAATGATATCAAAGATTTTTTGTTGTAATCAGCTCCAAGGGGTCAATATGCTTGTCTTTTAACGTTACTTCAAATTTCAAAGCATTCTCTACACGCCCAATTGTATAACCTTTTTTCACTGTGCTGCCGGGTTTAATTGTAGGGGCGATTTTATCTAGTTGCGCATAAATGGTGTGCATATTATTTTTATGTTCAATAATTACTACACGTTTTAAAATAGGAGTATCTTTAGCGAAGACGACTTTACCATCTAGAACGCTTTTGACTTTATCATCTCCTTTGGGAGCTAGAGTAACCGATTCGTTAAAAACTTTCATTTTATACACAGGGTCAAAATAGGGTCCAAAACGTTTTTCAATCGCAAAATTTTCTAAAGGAGCAATCGTTTTAGCTCCTTTGTATTTAGTTGTGCCAATATTATGATAAGAGCTTGCAACTTGGCGCACATCAAAGTCATTATTGGTTTTAGATGTATTAGTGGTAGCTTGCGATTCTTTAGCAGTGGAATCTTTATTTGATATTTTTGAGGATTCTAACTGCTGCTTGGGTTCTTGTTGTTTTGTTTTGGCTAATTCCTCTCGTTTTTTGCGTTTTTCTTCTTCTTGGCTTTTTAAAATATTAAGATTGACAAGAATCCCTTGCACTGCATCACGTTCTTTGACGATTTTTTGTAATTCATTATTATATTTGGTAATTTCTTGTTGGTAATTAGCAATCAGGGTTTCTTGCTCATTTTGGAGTGCTTTTAAATGAGTGCGCTTTTTATTTTCTATTTCAAGAAAATCTTTTAATTGTGTGATTTCATTTTGTAGGGTATGTAGGTTTGCAATGACTTCACTTTGTTTGTTGCTTAGTGCGCTTAAGTGTTGTTTAGTCGCAGTGCTTAGGGATTTAAATGCCTCTTCTGTGATTAAATCTTGGATAGATTCTGGTTGAAAGTCATTGAGCAAAATTGCAAAGGATACATCTTTAGTAATTAAATCTATCATTTCAAATTCAATTTGTTTGCGTATTTGAAACAAGGAATCTTGATTATTGCTAAGTTTTTTTATCAAAGCAGATTTTGTATTGTATTCTTTTTGATTTTTGGCTATGTTTTGTTCATTTTCTTTGATGGTTTTTTGTAGCAGTTTGTTTTCTTCCTTTTTGGCATTGATTGCATTGCCTAGTTCTTGGAGTTTAATATTAATTTGCTTTTCTTGTCGTTTTTTATCTGCTAGAACATTTTGGTTTTGACTAATTTTTTGGCTAATCTCTCTTTCGTTTGCACTAAATAGTAGTGAGATAAGTAGGATAAAAAGAAACCAAATACGCATAAAAATCCTTAATCTCTATGTTGCAAGCTGACAATCCACACAGCAATGAGTGAAACAGTAAGTCCTGTTAAAAGCAGAACAATAGAATCCAAAAAGGGTGAAAAAATCTCTGGATTCATTCCAAGTTCTTGCAAAAAGATAAGTAAAGTTGGATTTTGTGAAATATAAACCAAACCACTAGAAACAATGATGGTTGCAAGAATGGTATCAAAACAAGCAAGACGAAATAGCACTTGAGAGCGCATCCAAAGTGGTGCTCCAAGTAAAGTCATAATTTCCATTCTTTCTAAATGTTGAAATTTCCAAATTTCAATTTGCTTAAACATTAAAAGTAAGCTAATGAGCGCAATAAGGCTTGAAAAAATCATCGTGCTACCATTGATAATCAATAATAACTGATAAATTTGACTATGGCTTTTGGTAAAAGTTTCAATGCGCAAGATTCCATCTATTTCACCTAAGGTTTTATGAATTATTGCTAAACGCGCACTGCTAGGATAAGTGTTGAGTGTCAAAGAATAAAATTTTGGGAGAGATTTCTTAAGCAAAACAATATTGGCTTGGCTAATGTTTTTACTTAAACGCTCAAGAATGATTTTAGAATCAATAGGGCTTAAATCCTGTGCCTCACTGATTTTATTGCGCAAAATTTCTAACTTTAATTCTTTGGTGCTTGCAAGAATAATCGCATAATTTTTGCCTAATTTACTCTCATAATCATTTAAAGTGCGATGCACGAGTAAAATACTCTCTAATGCAAAAAGTAAAGCAATGAGTGGAATAATTAAGCTCAGGTGATTTTTAAGAGAGTTCATAAATAACCCCTTCTTCAATATGAAAATGACGATAATTTACTCCTAAAGTCTCTGGGATTCTATGAGTTACGACAACTACAGTGATGCCAAGTTGCACATTAACACCTTTCAATAAACTCCATATTACTTCAGAAGAATAGTCATCTAGGTTTCCTGTCGGCTCATCTGCTAAAATCAAAAGCGGATTGTGAGAAAGCGCACGTGCCATTGCTACACGTTGTTGTTCCCCCCCACTTAATTCTAGAGGATATTTACTTCCTTTATGGGAAAGTTTAATATGTGCTAAAAGCCTATCAGTTTGGGATTGACAGGATTCTTTTGTGAAACCTCCAATAATCATAGGAAGCATAACATTTTTTTCCACATTGAAATCCTTAATAAGCTTATAATCTTGAAAAATAATGCCTAAATATCTGCGCAAAATTTCAATATTTTTTTTGTTTGCCTTAAACATTTCTACCCCGCAAACTTCTAAAGAACCACTTTTAAGAGGTAAATCCCCATAGATAGAACGCATTAATGTGCTTTTACCACTTCCACTTGGACCGCTGATAAATACAAATTCTTTTGGATAAATATTAAAACTTGCATTTTTAATAATGATTTCATTTTTGTAACCTAGATTAATATTTTTTGCCTGAATGATTGCGTCCATTAAATTTCCTTATAATGAAGGTTGAAGTCGTTTTGGATTAGTTGAAGTAATTCTAAGTGGGATTGATAATTAAGATAGGTCGGTAATGGATTTTCATTAAAATATTCTATGTGATTGGTTTGCAACACATAACGAGTTTGCGGATAATTAAAATCCCCAAAAGAGACCTTCAGCAAACAAACAGGTTGCAAAGAATCAGAATCGCTGAGGAATAAATCTTCTAAATGCAAGAAATAGTTATTCTGCACGATTTTGGTCTGATGAAAGCTGATAGGCGAGAATAGTAGAGGTTTGGAATTAGAATCTAAAAAAGTAAAATCAAAGTTCAATGGACGCGGAGCAGAGGAATGTAGAGCGAAAAATTCAAGATTATAAATCTCTTTATTTTGTTTAAGCCATCTTGCTTCATATTTACTTGTGATGGTTGAGTTTGTGTTTATTTGTGATTCTATCTGAAAATCTGTTTTGAAATTTTGTGCTAGGTTTTGAGCATAGTTAAAATATTCTAAACTATCTGTTCGTAGTTGTAAATGTCCCTTTGGTTTTAATGTGCGTGCACTTTGAGTTAGGAAGCTTTGACTTAGGATTCTGCGAGTGGGTTGCTTCTCCCAAGGCACAGGAAAATGCACAAAAATCTTATCCAAACTATTAGAGGGAAGTAATTCCAGGAAAATGCGTGCATCATAAGCAAGAATTAAAATATTTTTAAGATCCAAAAGCCCGATTTGGCGTGCAACTTGCTCTAATGATGGGCGATGGATTTCTAAGCCAATGTGTAAGATTTTGGGATAATTTTTGGCATTGTGTAGTAAATGACGCCCACTGCCAAAACCAATTTCTAGCCAAACTTTTGGAAAAGTAGTGGAATCTTGCGAGGGTTTATCTGTTTTTTGATTGTCTTTATTGTCGGGTTTTTTAAACTTAGAAGCTTGTGCTTTTAATAAATGTTTAAAGTCTAAAAAGTCTTCAATATTTTTAATAGATGGAAGTTTGTGTTTTAATGCAAGATTTTTACCCTCCAAATTATGTGTAAGAATAGAATTTTGGAAATTCATCAAAATCTTTAATGCATGTTTAATGATTTCAATAGGAGAAATGCGTGAATACTTGTCAAAATGAACAAGAGTTTCTTGTGTTTTGCGCGAAGACTGCAAATATGTTTTAATTTCTAAGAAAAATTTTTTAACTTTTTCTTTGGAATCTTTGGGTGTAAAACAAACCTGTAACAAAGAAAAAGATGGGTTGTGTGTGGAATAAAACCTCTGTATAAAACAAAACTCCCCCATTTGGCTTGCAACTTTTAATGGGAGGGGCGGAAGGTTTAGCTGTGTTGTTTTAAAATGTGGCATTGGTTTATTTAGGTAAAGAAAGCACAACTTCTTGAGATGGTTTGGATTCTAATCCATTTTTATCTATTGTGCTGACACGATAATAGTATTTTTCTCCCGCTTTAATTTCTCTGTCAATAAATTCTGTAGTTAGGACTTTGTTGTAACGTAGAGTTTCCCCAAAGAATATAGAATCTTTTTTATAGACGATATATTCTGTGGCGCGGTTATCCGTAGGATTCCATCTTAGCACAACGGAACCATTTTCAATTTGTGCATAGGTTATATTGGGTGCATTTGGTACTGATAAAGTAGAACCTATGATAGGTCCTACTTCTAAACTATCAATCCCATCTTTATCTGTGGCGATGATTTTATAATTATATTGTTCCCCATCTTTATCAATTAAATCTTGATAAGAGTTTGTATTGCTAGGTAATGTAGCAAGAGTAGTATAAAAACTAGAAATAAACCCCGAACGTAAAATTTTATAAGAAGTTACTTCAGGATTGTTGTGTAGATTCCAACTTAAATTGATTTGTTTTGGAATATTATTGGTTGCTTTGAAATTAGTAATTTGCGCAGGTTTTGATTTGGTGGTTGCTTGGACGCTTTTAGAGGGAATAGAGCGAGAACCATTTGCATTATAGGCTATGACTTGGTATTCATAAGTTGTGCCATCTTCTAGCTTAGTATCTAAATATTCTACAAGTAAGCGGTTGGGGATTTTGTTTAACTCTTTCCAATTCCCATTTTTTTCCTTTCGTTCTACAATATAACCATTAACGCGTGTATCTTGATGAGGACTCCAAATAATTTTTACTTTTCTTGGATAGTTACTAATTGCTTCGACATAATTAACCGCACTAATAGAATGTGTTTTTGCAGTAATAGCTTGAGAAAAACTGGAGACATTTTTCTGCTTGTCAAAAGAAGCAAATTGATAGACATATTCTGTATTAGAATCTAGTTTGTTATCTGCATAATGTGTAATAAAGCGCGAATCTAGTGTGGCGATTTTGCTAAAATTTTGTGCATTAGCTTGTTTGCGATAGATATAGTAACCTGCAATTTCTGGATCTTGAATAGAATCCCATTCAAAAGCATTGGTGTTAATATCACTTAGAACTCGGATATTTTTTGGAGGCATTATGGAACTATTGACACTTGGATTTGGATTTATCATCGTAGAGCAACCATTAAAAGCCAACATCAAAATAGAAACGATTCCACCTAGAAAAAAACTGAATGGACGATTTAAAATCATTTGGATTCCTTAAATAATGCAATGTAGAAAGTAAAACTTATTAATTTTAACATAAATATATAATGTAGTGCAAGATTTGTTATAAAGAATTTTAAGAGAAAATGGATTGATATAAATTGTCAAGGGGAAAAATGAGGTTTGCATAAGAATCTTGATAGGATTTTAAATCAAAATGTGTTTTTAAAAAATCTTGCATTTCTTTAAAGGGTGGAGCATAAAGATATAAAATATCATTATTTTTTGGGTGTTTTAAGTATAATAGATGAGAGTGAAGTGCAATTCTATCTTGTGAAAACTCTTTATGGCTGGAACCTTTTGGATAACCATAGAAGACATCTCCTAGGATATGGCGATTTAAGCCGCTTAAATGTGCGCGAATTTGATGAGTGCGCCCACTAAAAAGTTTTGCCCCAATTAATTCATAGTGTTTGCTATTTGCGGAGGCGATTTTGAAAAATGCAGTTTTGGCAGATCTTGCATCAAGATTCTCTTTATTTGCAACAATGTATTTTAAGCGGTTTTTGGAATGACGAATTAAAGGGGAATCTACAATTTGCGATTCTTTTAGTTTTTTATCAATAATGCAGAGATAATAGCGTCCCATTTGGCGCATTTGAAGTTGTTGTTTTAAATGTTCGTGTGCAAAATTAGTCTTAGCAATAACAATTGCACCACTTGTGCCTTTATCTAACCTATGAACGATACCTGCACGATAAGAATCCCCAAGGTTAGAAAGTGAGAAATTTTGCTCTTGTAACCAATGGACAAGAGTCCATTGCGTGTCTTGTTGGTTGGTGCGATGCACGATTAATCCAGCAGGTTTATTTAAAACTAATATATCCTCATCTTGGTAGAGGATTGGAATCTCTAAGTTTTCGGGTTTTATTAAATTATTTGTTTTAGATATTTCTTTTTGAATTACAAGAATATCTTTTGGTTTTAAGGTTATTCCGTGTTTTTTTAAAGTTACACCGTTGAGTAAAATTTTCTCTTTAGAAATTAATTTCTCTACTTGTGAGCGTGAAATTTGAAGTGTTTTTGCGATAAAGATATCTGCTCTGATTCCTGTTTCATCAGAGTTAGGAGTGAGGGTTTGGCAAGAAATTTTATGGGATTTTTCCAAAGTATCCAAGTGATTTTGAATAAAATCCTGATTTGGAGATAGAGTAATACTAAAGAAAGAATGAACTTTATGAGTTTTTTTCATTTATTTTGTGCTTTATTTAAAATTTATGTTAAAATTACGCCTTAAATATCATTATTTGGGATTGTTTTTGTTTAATTTTAATCATAAAATTTTAGCATATTTTGATTGGACTTTACCTTTATTGATTACTCCCATTATTTTGCTTTCTTGGTTTTTAATTAATGAGAATAGTGAGTTTTTGGGCAATAAAGTTATAATATATGTGGGTGTAGGATTGTTGATTTTTGCAATAGTCTTTTTAATTCCTGCACGCAAAATCCCTTGGTTTATCGTCAGTTTTTATTGTATTAATATCATATTATTGGTCTTGGTGGAGTTTTTTGGAGATACGCGTTTAGGAGCACAAAGGTGGCTTGAGATTCCCTTTATACACTTTACTTTTCAGCCATCAGAAACAATGAAACCCGCATTAATTTTAATGTTGGCTTATTATGCTAGTGAAAAACCACCAAGTAAAAATGGTTATAAGTTATTAGATTTTTTGAAATTATCTTTTTTGATTCTTTTACCCTTTTTATTAGTGTTAAAACAACCAGATTTAGGAACGGCACTCGTCTTGTTATTAATGAGCTTTGGTGCGTTGTTTTTGGTCGGTGTCAATTATAAAATTTGGCTCACTTTAGCGGTTGGTATTTTGTTTTTATCGCCAATTTTATATGCAAACTTGCACGATTATCAAAAAAAACGGATTGTGGATTTTATCTCTAAAGAGCCAGATTATCAAGTTAAACAAGCAATGATTGCAATTGGTTCAGGTGGTATTTATGGAAAAGAAAAAGAGGAGGCAACGCAGGCACTCTATAAGTTTTTACCTATTGCGACAAGTGATTTCATCTTTCCTTATTTTGTAGAAAGATTTGGTTTTATAGGTGTGATCGGGTTATTTATTTTATATGGCTCTTTAATCTTCCATATTTTTTCTATGAGTTTGGAAAATGAAAAAGACTATTTTTTGAAAGTTGTGTCTTATTGTGCAGGGTTGTTAATTTTTATTTATTCTGGAGTAAATATTGCAATGACGATAGGATTAGCCCCAGTAGTTGGGATTCCACTTCCATTGTTTAGTTATGGAGGGAGTAGTTTTATTACTTTTATGATTCTTTTTGCAGTATTAGAAAATTTACTTGCCTTTAGATACAAATTTGTGTATAATCATAGCTCTTTTTCAAAAAGGGCTCTTAGCTCAGCTGGTTAGAGCACTCGGCTCATAACCGATTGGTCATAGGTTCAAGTCCTATAGAGCCCACCACATATTGCACAATAATAATTTAGGAAACTTTAAGATGGAAAAAATACAATGTCAAAATATTAAATGTCAAGGGTGTATTCAAAAAATCAATGAAGCACTTTTGCAAAAATATCCTTCTTTGCAAGTGGATATATCAAGCCAAAGTATAGCAGTAGAAGCAGATGAGGCTGGAATTGCAGAAATTAAACTTAAGCTTCAAGAGTTGGGATTCTTAAATGAAAGTGGAATTTTAGGCAAGTTTAAACGGTTTTTTAAAAAATAAAAGAGGTTGAATGGAGATTTTATTATTTATTACGATCGTGATTATTGCTATTGCATTAATGAATTTCAAAGATTATTTAAATAATCCTCAAAAGCGTCCTCGTATTAATACTAAAGAGGAGAATAATGAGTTTAGTGAATATCAAAATCCTTATAAAAAACAAGAACAAACTCCAAGTCTTAGTAGAGAAGAAAAAATTAGAAATAGCGAATATGGTTTAATTGTTGCACTTTTATCCAAACTTGCTCAAAGTGATGGCAAAGTATGTGAATTAGAGCAAGAACTTATGGAAAATACAATGCAAGATATTGCAGAGGCATTATGTTTGCAAAGTGCAATGAACCAAAAAGATGAAATATTAGAGATTTTGCATAAAATTTTTAATTCAACGAATGCAAGTGTGGAATCTCTTACTCAAGAATATGCGGCACTTACAAAAGGGCAATATAAAAGTCGTTTGAAAATAGTAGAATATTTGCTTGCACTTGCTTATGCCGATGGAGAGTTAGGCAGTAATGAGCGCGAGATGATTTTAGATGTTGCAGCGTATTTGGAAATTAGTAATGATGATTTTAATGCTTTGTATGATACATTTGAAAAATTTTATGCACAAAAACAAATAGATTCTAATTTAAAAGAAGCCTATGAAACCTTGGGTGTTCAACCAGAAGATACAATGGAACAGATTAAGAAAACCTATAAAAATCTTGTGCGTCAATTTCATCCAGATATTTTGTATCATAAAGGTTTGGAACAATCTATTATGGAAACTAGCACACAAAAATTACAAAAGATTAATTCTGCTTATCAAATGATTAAAGAACACAGGAGTAAAAACACTTTAAATTCTAGATTATAACGAATGTATAGGAGCATAAAAATGGAAATGGAAATTTTGCAAGATGTCGCAAAGGTTTATAGACGCTTGGAACTTCAAAATAAACAAATCAATCAACTTTATAAATCAATAGAGACAAATCAGATTCCACATTTCTTAGAAAGTATATTTGTGCAGATTCCTCATAATCGTGAAACCTTACTTGCTTGTATTGAACGTGTAGTTACATTACAAGAATCTTCCTTAATGAATATGTTGCAAAAGCTTGAATTACCAGAAGAACAGGTAATTTCTTTGCGAATGCAATTACTAAAGATTACACAGAACTTTTATATGGATAAACATAAAAATTTATTGCAATATATTGCTAAAGAACAGCTTTTAACACCATTTTTTTGTGCATTATTGCAAGCAGTGCATAGAATTGGACTATGCTTTAATGATTTTTTTGTTGCCTGGCAACGGGATTTGATTTTAGGGATTAATCGGAAGCTTAATCAAACTTACTGCAATGATTTAGAGAAAATTTTAAAAGTTTTAGGACCTAGTTTTGAAGTTTCACATTCTAGCTCTTGTGCTATCTTGAATGGGATTGTTACTCAAGATACATTGCAGCAGTTGCCAAGTCAAAAAGATGAGTTTAGGCAAGAGAATGAAAAAAGTGATAGGAGTTACTCTGTCCCTGTGCTTAAAGGTTCTGTTTATCAAGCAGTCGCTTATGTAGAATTTTTTAAAGAAGAATTTAAAGCATTAAAAATTGCTTTTGACTCTAGTATAGAATCTCTAAGAAAGATTCCTGAAGTTTGTCCAAAGTTAGAACAAAAAAATGCGTATTTAAATTATCTTAGTGTGTTAAAATCGGCACTTATGCAAAGTAGCCCTAATAGGTTATTAGAATCTTGGCGACTTGTAGATAAAGCTTGGATGGCAATCTCCTCTCCTTTGCAAATTGGACACCCTTTAGAGTATTATGAAGACCATTTTAGAAGAGCAGTTGCGCCAGAATGGGATTTGCGTATCGCTAGAATTTATGAAGGTGTTGATTTGCTAAATCTGCAAGAATTACAAGATTGTAAAATCTCCAAAGAATCTATGTTGAAATTTTATCAATTTTATAGCTCAAAAGTGCCTGATACACAATATAAAAAAGAAATTGATACTTGTGTGCAAGAATCTTTGCTCAAAACACAGAGTTATGGAGGGTTACCCGCACTTTTTTATGGAGCAGAACTCAATGGGCTTTTTAGTGCTCAAGTTGTTCCAAATGATGAAAAAGTGAGTGAAAAGTATGGTAAAAAGATTTTTTATTTTCCAGATAGGGTGCGTGAGCTATCTTTAGCAAAGCCTTTTATGCTTTTATCTTCCAAGACTTTCCCAAAAGAATTTTTAGACTTTAATAGGGAGTTATTATTTTTTAGGAAAGAAGATTGGTATAAAGTTTATGAGATTTCAACGATTGGACACGAATTTGGACATATTTTATGGGTGAGTTTAGATAGTGAATTAAAAATGAATGGAAGTGGTCAATTCAAGAATATAGAGGAATTTAAGGCTACAATGGGGGGGCTTATTTATTATTTTCTATCCGCGAGTCAGCCACTTTTACAAGAGATTATATTTAATCTTATTGCACGCGCAGTTGGATTGATTGCCTGGATGAAAGAAGATGAGGTTTTGCCTTATTATTGTGAGGGTTTGATACATTTATCAGTATTATTTGGTGCAGGTATTTTGCGTTATAAAGGAAGTTTTGAAATGACTGCTTTGGAAGTAAATACTAATGAAAATGCAATGCAGCTCTTAAGAAAACAATATTTAGAAACTTACAATCAATTAATTTTAACTTATTTAAATAAACAAGATGCAAAAGTTTTTTTAGAAAATTATGTGATAAAAGATAAGGAGGGTAACTATAAACCTATAAAACCCGAAGTTAAAGCTTTTGTAGAAGATTATTATCAACAATATCAAGTGATTGGGCAAATCACTGATACGCTTACTCCACAAATGTGGCAAGAGATTTATAAAAAACAGCATAATTTAAACTAAAGAGGAATGATGTCTTTAAATATTAGTAATAATAATATTAATACAGCACGGGAAATGATTTATAAAATAGCAGGAATTTATCTGCCATCTAGCAAGGATTCTACAATTAAGAATCGTCTTGATGTTTTAAAAAGAAAATTTGGAATCCAAGATTTTGATGATTTTTTTAATCAAATTAAACAAGGGCAATTTAAACAAGAATTTATTAATGCTTTTACGACTAACAAAACAGATTTTTTCCGTGAGGAATTTCACTTTGAAGATATGTTGGATAGAATCTTGCCCCAAAGATTGAGGGGAAATGAACCGATGAAAGTCTATTGCTCAGCAAGTTCTACAGGAGAAGAGCCTTATTCTATTGCGGCTACCTTGCTTTATGCTAGAGAAGTTTATCGCTCTAATACACATATGAGTGTGCTTGCAACGGACATTGACACCTCTGTACTTGAGTTTGCTAAAGTAGGCAAATATATTGTGAATACCAAATTAAATCCTTTGCCAACTTGGTTAGATTTGAAAGATTATTTTGAGATAAAATATAAAAATGAATATGAGCTTTTTATGGAAGCTAAATTAAATTTAAAAAATATTTTGACTTTTAAACAGCAGAATCTTTATGACTCAAGGTATCCCTTTGCGCATAAAGAGTTTGATATTATTTTTTGTCGCAATGTATTAATTTATTTTAAGGTTTCAGACCAAGAACAAATCTTAAGTAAATTATTTTCCCATTTAAAAATTGGGGGAACTCTTTATCTTGGGCATTCAGAAAGTATTTTGAATCTTGCTCATAAAGTGGAACGTTTAGGAAAAAATATTTTTGTAAAAGTGATGGATTAATTTGGTTGTAAATATTCACGAAAAACATCATCCAGATTTATTGTTAAAATCTAATCCCTATAAGGGAGAGGGTAAAAAACTGATTGCTATTGGAGCAAGCACGGGGGGAGTAGATGCAATTGCAAAGATTTTACAATCCTTACCAAGAGATTTACCACCCATCGTCATTACACAACATATACCTGGTAATTTTTCTACTTCTTTTGCGCAAAGATTAAATAAAATTTCTAAGTTAGATGTATATGAGGTAAAAGAAAGAGTCGCTTTGTGTGATTCCTGCGCATATTTAGCAGCAGGTGGTTTGCATATGATTTTAGGAAAGCATTGTAACGATTATTATGCAACTGCTCAAGAGGGGATTCGTATTTCTCGTCATTGTCCAAGCGTAGATGTAATGTTTCGTAGTGTAAATAATGTTGTAGGAAAAAATGCTTTGGCTATTATTATGACAGGAATGGGAGATGATGGAAGTATTGGGATAAAAGAGCTTTATGACAATGGAGCTTATACGATTGCGCAAGACGAAGAGAGTTGCGTTGTATTCGGAATGCCTAAGCAAGCTATTGCAAAAGGTGCAATTTGTGAAGTCGTGGGATTAGATTCTATTATTCAAAGAATTCAAAGTTTTGCACAAGGAAGTCTTAAGCGCTTACAAGAGAGTAATGACTAAACTATATTATCCCTTAATGACCATAGAATCTAGTTTTGAAGTTAAAGGTTCAGAGTTTATTTCCTATTTAGTCGCAATAGGTAGTTTTGTAGAGTTTGTTGCTCAAATGCGAATAAAACACCCTAAAGCAGTGCATTTTGTAACCTCTTCACGCAAATTTAATCTACAAGGACAGATTGAAGAAAGTTTTAGTGATGATGGAGAGCCAAAAGGCACTTCAGGTATGCCGATATTAAAGGTCTTGCGTGGGTATGATTTGATAAATTGTGGATTATTGATTGTTCGTTATTTTGGAGGTACATTACTTGGCACAGGTGGGCTTGTGCGTGCTTACACACAAGGAGCAAGAGAGGTTGTAATCAAGGCAAAAGAGCAGGGTGCGTTGCAAGTATATACTCCTAAAGAAAAAGCGTATATTCAAGTTTCTTTTGCAATTTTCTCACAAGTGGAATATTTAATTAAGAAATTTGAAATTAACATTATTCAAAAAGAATTTGTAGAAAATAATGTATATTTGACGATAGAAGCAAGTTTAGAAAACTTGAAATTCTTTCTAGCTAAAGTAGAATTGTTGCAATATAATTAATGCACTTCTAAACGATTTAAAGCGTCGATTAGAAATTTTCCTCAAACCAACCTGCAATCTCACTCCGAATAGTCTGATGTAAAACAATGCCTGCTAGAAAATCATCTTGCTTTGCCTTTTGGAGGAGGCTTATTAAGCCATTACGATATTTACTGAGATAAGGATGGTCTATTTGCATAGGGTCTCCTAAAAAAACTATCCTAGAATCTTCTGCCATTCTCGTGCCAATAAGTTTAATCGTTGCGTTGGAGGCATTTTGAGCTTCATCAAAAATGACAAATTTTTTTGCAATGCTTACTCCACGTGCGTGGGCAATATCTAAAACTTCAATGTTGTGTTTATTTAAAAAATATTCTGTGGCTTCTTGGCTTTGTATGCTATTTGCTTCGCCACGATATTCTATACGTTTTGCTAAAGATTCCTTTTGCATTTTGGTAATCATAAAGTTAATCGCACTAAAGAGAGGATACATAAAGTAATTGAGCTTTTGATTCTCATCGCCTTTACGGAATCCAAGTTCTGCTTCTCTGTCATTTGCTGTGATGGTGTTGCGCAAATAAACAATTCCATTGATTGCACCTTTTTTAAGCAAATGTAAGCCAGCTTGCAGGGCAATGAGAGTTTTACCGCTACCTGTTGCACCGCTACAAATAGTAATTTTATTTTTAGAATGTGTCAGCAGTGCATAGAGGAATTTTTGCTCTAAATTAATTGGATTAACATAGAGTTTATCTTCTGTTAAACGCGTATCAAAGTCTAGGAGTTCAAAGATTCCATCTTGTTTAATGCCATAATATTTTCTTCCTGTAAAATAGAGGCTATTTTCAGTGTTATCCTGTTCCAATACTTCAATCAAACTCCAATTTTTAAGTGCCACAAATGTAGAACTAGATTCTACATTTTCTTTTAAATTATTTTTGTGTGCTTTAAAAGAATGCAAAAAACGAATGCTTTGTGGATTTTCTATTCTATCTCTCATTAAGGATTGTGAGGGAATATTTAAAGAAAGTGCATAGATTTTTAGTGAAATATCATTGGTAAGTAAAGTGAGATGATAATCTCTAGCAATTTCTAAAAGCCTAGCGTCATTTAATCCATAGTCTTTAGACTGAATCTTGTAGTTTGGACGATGAATGATTTGTAGGGGTATTTTATCTTCATTGCGTGCAAAGTAAATCGTGTGTATTTTATCTTCATTGCGTGCATTAAGCTCTGAAATGGAAGCAGAATCTCCTAAAATGTTTCTGAAAAATTCTCGTGCAAAAAACCCTGTTTCGTTGCTTAAATCTTTCTTTTTGTCTAATTCACTTAAAGTTACATCGCAAATAAAAACTGAATTTTGACCATTTTGGTAGAGAAAAAAGAGATTCTCCACATCATCTAAAATAACTGAAGTATCAATGAGATAGGATTTCTTCACCTATTGGCAACCCTCACACTCAATACTGCGGTCTATTGCATCTGCACTACTTTCTACTTCAATACTTTGAGAGCGCAAATAATAAGTGGATTTTAAACCTAGTTTCCACGCTAAAGTATAAATTTCATTCAAATATTTACCGCTTGCAAGATTTAAAGCCATAAAAATATTTGTGCTTTGCCCTTGGTCAATCCATTTTTGACGAATCGCTGCAGCCTTGATAAGCAATCTTTGGTCTATTTCATAAGCAGAAGTATAATAGTTCCAATTATCTAAGCTCAAATTAGGGGCAACGACAGGAATAAGCCCACTTAAATTTTCTTCAAACCATTTGCGTTTGTAAATTGGCTCAATCGTTTGTGTTGTTCCAACAAGAATAGAAATGGAGCTTGTGGGCGCAATTGCCATTAAATAACCATTGCGGATTCCTTTAGTTTTAACTTCTTTGCGTAAATTCTCCCAATCATAGACGAATCCAAAAAGCCCCCCCCTATCCACTAACTTCTTTGCTTCGTTGTTCGCCTTATCAATTGGGAAGATTCCTTGAGACCAATGAGAACCAATAAATTCGCTATAAACACCTTTTTCTTGAGCAAGGTTACAGCTTGCTTTTATCGCATTATAGCTTATCATTTCCATAATTTCATCAATTTTAGCCAAGTGATAATCACTTCCCCATTCAATGCGTGATTCTGCTAACATCTGTGCTTCACCCATTACACCCAATCCAATGGCGCGGTTATTTAGGTTTGTAACTTTAACTTTACGATTTGGGCAGAAGTTTAAATCAATCACATTATCTAGCATTCTTATAGCAATCGGCACGACACGTTCAATATCTTCTTTAGTATGGATTTTTGAAAGATTAATGGAAGCAAGATTACATACGGCTGTTTTACCATCTTTGGATTCTCTTTGAGCAATAAAGACTTTTTTCCCCCTAATGCTATCCATAGAAGTGATTTTATTGGAGGATTTTTTAATACCACAATCAGTAATAACTTCTTGATATTCAGCAAAATCTTCAATCGTCCCATCTTCATACTCTACGCGAATAAAGCATTCATTGGGTTCAGTGTTTTGAAAAATTTCTGTGCAAAGGTTGGAACTGCGAATAATTCCAGAATGCGAATTTGGATTTGCCCGATTGGCATTATCTTTGAAGCATAAAAAAGGTGAGCCTACCTCAAAGTAATTAGTCAAAATTCTTTTCCATAAATCTTTTGCTTTAATGGTTTCTTTTGGGATATTGGGGTCTTGCTCATATTGGATATAACGTGCTTCAAATGCATCTCCATAAAGATTTGTTAAATCCGAACAAGTAAGTGAATCAAACAAATTCCACAAGCCATCTTCACTTACACGTTTCATAAATAAATCTGGAATCCAAAGTGCAGGAAATAAATCGTGGGTTCTACGTCTTTCTTCCCCGCTATTTTTCTTAATATCTATGAAGTCAAAAATATCACTATGCCACGGCTCAAGATAGACAGAAATTGCCCCTTTGCGTGTGCCTAGTTGATCTACTGCAATTGCAATATCATTGGTAATTTTCAAGAAGGGAATCACTCCCCCCGCTGCGTTTTTGTGTCCATCAATGAAGCTCCCAAGACCACGAATTTTGGAGAAATCCCAACCGATTCCACCTCCATATTTGCTCAAAAGCGCCATTTCTTTGTAGGAATCAAAAATCCCTTCAATATTATCCGGTGTGCTTCCGATATAACACGAACTTAGCTGATGTCGCGGAGTTCTAGCATTAGAAAGCGTAGGTGTAGCTGCCATTACTTCAAATTTAGAAAGTAAATCATAGAATTGCTCTGCCCAAAAGTTCGGGTCTTGTTCATTTTGTGCTAAAAACATAGCAATACCCATAAACATATGTTGTGGCAACTCAATAGGCTCACCCTTTTTGTTTTTTAATAAATATCTATCATAAAGTGTTTTAATGCCAAGATAAGTAAATTGTAAATCTCTGCTTGAATCAATCTTTTTATCCAAACGTTCTAAATCAAACTTTTCTCTCATTCCTCTAATAATACGATTTTCATTTTCGCCTAATTCTAAATACTCACGCAAGGTTTTATAGCCATTAAAACCATTGACACGATGATATAAATCATATAAAAAAAGCCTTGAAGCAACAAAAGTCCAATTTGGGCAATCAATGTCAATTTTATCTACGGCAGTTTTAATTAGGGTTTGTTGAATCTCTTGTGTGGTGATTTTATCACGAAATTGTAATTTTGCATCTACTTCTAATTCACTTTGTGAAACACCCTCTAAGCCAACAACAGAATCACGCGTGTATTTTTGAATTTTGGTTACATCAAGTGGTTCAATTCTACCATTTCTTTTAATAACAGTTAGCATTATTCACCTTTATTTGTATTCTATTATTTCGTCTAACTTTAAGCGGAATCTTGGCTGTTGTTCCTTAGCGCGATAGCCAAAGCACACCACAAGTGCCACTTGCTCTTTTGTTGTATCTAAGTTTAAATACTTTTCCACTGCTTCCTTATCAAAGCCCTCAATATAGCAGGTGTCAATACCTAAATAACTTGCATACGCTACCATATAAGTTGCCATAATATAAGCTTGTAATGCACCCCAATGAAAGATATTTTTAGCACTTAAATATCCTCTTACATTTAAATGCCCTTGCAATGCACCATAAAAGCCCTCTAAAATTTCAGGATTTTGTGTTTTTCGTTGCACTTGAGAATTCAAATATGCACTCTTTGGGATAATGTCTTGGATTAAAGTTTTATAAATCACGACTTCACTTGCTGTTGTAATTTGTTCTTGATTCCAGCATAAAGGCTTCAATAACTTTTTAACTTCCTCACTTTGCACCACAACCATACGTGTAGGTTCTACACCAAAAGAGCTAGGTGCTAGTCTCCCCACCTCTAAAATTTCTGTAAAAGTCTCTTTTGGGATTCTTTGTCCATTAAACAATTTACAAGCGTGTCTAAAATTTATGGATTTTAAAAACTCATTCATAGTTTTCCTTTCTATAATGATTTAGGCTTTCTTTCTCTTTCTTTGTGTTGGATCTAAGACTTTTTTACGAATTCTAATATTTTTTGGAGTAATCTCCAAAATCTCATCTTCTTCAATCCATTCTAATGCACGTTCTAAGTTTAAATCTCTTGGAGGAGTAAGTTTAATAGCTTCATCACTGCCACTTGCACGCATATTGGTTAAATGTTTTGCTTTGATAGGATTAACATCCAAATCATTTTCACGACTATGTTCGCCAATCACCATACCAACATAAACTCTAGTTTGTGGCGGGATAAATAGCACACCACGTTCTTGAATATTTCCCAATGAAAAGGGCGTGGCTTCTCCGCTTTCCATTGAAATAAGTGCGCCATTACTTCTTGTCTCTACATTACCGCTAAAGGGGCGAAATTCTAAAAAGCTATTATTCATTACGCCTTCCCCTTTAGTATCTGTCAAAAATTCACTGCGGTAGCCAATAAGCCCACGTGCTGGAATCTCAAATTCTAAACGTGTATAACCCTCTCCCATAGGATTCATAGCCTTTAATTCTGCCTTTCTACGCCCTAGTTTTTCAATCACATTGCCTGCATAATCTTGGGGTGTATCAATGACTAAGGATTCAAAAGGCTCGCATTTTGTTCCTTCAATTTCTTTTACAATGACTTCAGGACGAGAAATGCTAAACTCATAATCCTCTCTGCGTAAGTTTTCTGCTAAAATAGTGATTTGTAGTTCTCCACGCCCACTAACTTTGAATTTTCCTTCACCCAATTCTTCAATTTTCATTGCAATATTTGTTTGCATTTCTTTTTCTAATCGTTCTTTTAGTTTATTGGCAGTTACGTGTTTGCCTTCTGTTCCAGCAAAGGGAGAATCATTGACTGCAAAATTCACACTCATTGTAGGTTCCTCTAGGTGCATAGGGTCTAGTGGGATTGGGTTGTTAATATCTACAATAGAATCTCCAACATTAATAGAATGGAATCCCGCTAATGCAATAATATCTCCCGCCTGTGCTTCATCAATTTCTGTTCTAGCAAGTCCATAAAAACCAATCAGTTTGGTAATTTTCCCGGTTATTTTCTCGCCATTACTTTTTGCAAGCATTACATTTTCACCCTTTTTGACTTTACCATTGAAGATTCTAGCAATTCCGATTTTGCCTACATAATTATCATAATCAAGGGTAAAGATTTGAATTTGTAGAGGGTTTGTGCTTTCACCACTTGGGAGTGGAACATATTCTAAAATTGCATCAAAAAGTGGCTCTAAATTTTTCTTCTCATCTTCTAGCTCTTTCATTGCATAACCATCACGTGCAGCAGCATAGATTACTGGAAAATCTAGTTGCTCTTCATTTGCTCCCATTGCTGAAAATAAATCAAAAACTTCATCAATGACTCGGTCAGGTTGTGCAGCAGGTTTATCAATTTTATTGACGATAACAATTGGTCTAATTCCAAGTGCAAGGGCTTTTTTAACGACAAATTTAGTTTGAGGCATTACGCCCTCTTGTGCATCTACAAGCAAGAGGACACCATCTACCATTTTTAAAACACGTTCAACTTCTCCTCCAAAATCAGCGTGTCCAGGAGTGTCAATGATATTAATTTTTGTGCCTTTATAGTTAATTGCAGTATTTTTAGATAAAATCGTGATTCCTCTTTCTTTTTCAATGGCATTACTATCCATTACGCGTTCATCAACTTGCTCGTGGTTTGCAAAAGTTCCTGATTGTCTAAGTAATCCATCTACAAGTGTAGTTTTTCCGTGATCAACGTGTGCAATCACTGCAATATTTCTAATTTCTTGCATTTTTTCCTCTATTGATAAAATAAAGAGCGGATTTTATCTAAAACAATCTTAAACAAATGAACAAAAATCTATGGAATGACTTTTGCTTATACTTTATAAAAATCCTTAAATTTTAAAGAGAGGCACAACAATGCTACCTTTATTAGAGATTGAGAAAATCAATCAAAAAAGTGCAGTGAAAACTCAAAATAGCAAAAATGTAAATGAAAGTAAAAATGAAAGTGATGGATTTGCTGAAATCTTTAATTTTCTAAGTTCAGATAAAAATGTGAAAAAATCTGAAATAAAATCTAAAAATATTCCCTCAAATGTACAAGTAGATTTTCAAGATACTGATAAACTCTTAAAGAGCGAGAAAAATCAAAGCAAGATTTTAAAAAGTTTAGATGAAAAATATAATCTTTCTAAAAACTTTTTAGATTCACAAAGAACAGAAGTGCAAACTAAAAACATAAAAACTAAGTTTTCTAGTAACTCATCTCTTTCTTTGCCAACTAATATAACTTTAAAAAACGCGAAAGATTTATTAGAGTTTTCAAAGACGCAAAAACAAGAGACAAAAACCTTGAAAGATTTAAGTAAAGTTGCTGATGATTTGAAGTTAAATGTCCAAAAAATCAGTATGCAAGCAGGAGACGGGAACCAAGTTAAAAATCCCAAAGATGTTATTAAACAAGAAATATTGCCCGCAAAAGAAGTCTTAATTCTTAATGAGAATCTCAAAACAAATCTTAATGTAAAATCAACACAAAAAACCAATAAAGAATCTCCTAATATTTTGAGTAGTCTTTTACAAGATAAAGAATTAATAGATAAAGCTTCCAAATCCAATTCAACTCAAAAAACAACAGATTCTAAAGAGCTAAAACTAACAAGCCAAGATTCTATTTCTAAAG
>NZ_CANBCA010000016.1 GCF_947367035.1 uncultured Helicobacter sp. | reverse complement strand
GTCCAAATCAAAATACTTTGGAAATAGAGTATAATGACTGCTCTGATGAATCAGATTTTAAGAAAACATATCAACAAAATGGACAAAAAGTAGAAATTATAGAAGACGGGGATAACGGAGCTTAGGAGCAAAATCGTTTCATCATTACCTTTGATTATATGTGGAGTTTTAATGATTTATACGCAGCAATTTCACTCACCGCTTGGCACAATCACACTTGCAAGTGATGAAAGCGCACTACTTGGCTTATGGTTTGAGGGGCAAAAGTATTTTACATTGCCAAAAGATTGTGTGCAGAAGCAAACGCCGATTTTAGCCCAAACGCAACAATGGTTAGAGATTTACTTCAGCGGAGAGATTCCACATTTCACTCCGCCTCTAGCTCCACTTCACACGCAAAGCACACCCTTTAGAGAATCTGTATGGACAATCTTACGCACAATCCCCTATGGACGCACGATAACTTACAAGGAGATTGCACAAACTCTCGCTTGCCAAAGAGGCATAGCCAAAATGTCCGCTCAAGCTGTGGGCGGTGCAGTAGGAGCAAATCCTATCGCGCTACTTATCCCTTGCCACCGAGTGATTGGGAGTGATAAAAGCCTCACAGGTTATGCGGGAGGTTTGAAACGCAAAGAGTGGCTATTAAGGCTTGAGAGGGAATCCCTAAAGGCTATCAAGTAACGCGCAATTTAGGTAATTAATGCTATAATAGACATTTTATGGAGGCGCAAAGAAATGGGGAATATCGCTGCCAAACTTTCGTCTTTGTCTCAACTACAAGAAATGAGGGCTAAACGCTATGGGCAATAGTAGTATATTGAGTGATGAAATAAATACTAATGACTATAAACAATATTTTTGTAGAGATTTTTCAAAAATACACCAAATAACCGCATATTTAGCAATGTTTCCGCCTAATCTTCCTTATCATTTTATCAAAAAATATTCCCAAAAGGGGGATTTGGTGTTTGACCCATTTTCTGGAAGAGGAACAACAGCATTTGAAGCTTGCAGAATGGGAAGAAAAGGGATAGGAAATGACTTAAATCCACTTGCAGTGTGTCTAACAAAAAGTAAAATTGATATACCCAAAAAACATAATATACAAAAAAGACTCGAAAAACTAAAACAAGATTTCACAACTACACGCATTACAAATAAACAAATTAAAAACATTTCAGATGATATTAAAATGCTTTATGAAGAAAGCGAAACCTTGCCACAACTTGTATATCTAAAAAATAATTTAAACAAAAATAGAAAGATTGATAATTTTATTCTTGCAGTTTTAACAGGAATTATGCACGGCAAACATAGAAAAGATGGGACTTCAATTTATTGTAGCATTGATATGCCTAATACTTTTAGTATGTCGCCTAATTATATCCGTAATTTCATTGCCAAACATCATCTTAAAAAAATAAAACAAAATGTTTTTAAACTTTTACAACAACGCATTGAGCATTTATTTCAAAATCAAACAAAAGAATTTCAAAGTTTAGATTCTTATCAAAAAGGTGATTGCTTTAATAAAGATGCAATCAAAAGCACAAAAAAAATCATTAAAAAATATGGAGAAAATAGTGTCCAACTCATTATTACTTCCCCTCCATACTTAAAAAACATTAATTATGGTAAATATAATTGGATTAGGCTTTGGTTGCTCAATAAGGAAGTAAAAGAAGTAGATAAGAACGTAAGTATTTATCATAATATGCAAAAAATTAAAGGTTTAAAAGATAATTTGGCATTTGAAAATTATGCTAAATATATGCAAGAACTCTTCAAAAGTTGGGAAAAAATTTTGAAGCCAAAATCCTATGCTTTTGTTGTTATTGGAGATATTGACAAGCGCAACCTTGCAAAAGACACTTGGGATTACATACAAAATAATGGTGGGTGCAAATTACGACTTAAACACATTGCAGAAGATGTCATTGCCAATGATAAAGAAAAAAAAGTAACAAGAATTTGGGGTGCAAAAAAAGGCAAGGCAACAAAAATTGATAGAATCTTAGTTTTGCAAAAGGAGTAGGCAAATGGGCATTACAGATGAATTTCAAAAGAAACCTCAAGGAGAGTTGATAGAGGCAAAAACAAAATTTTTTGAGGAAATTAAGAAAGATAAAAATTTTGTTGGGAGTTTGTATGATTTGGACTACGAAGAAGCCAAAATCTTAGTCAATGATTTTGATAAGAATGCTATCAAAGGTTTGCCTCACGGCTGTTTATTGGTTGCAATTTATAATAATGAATTAAGACAAAATCAAACAGAGGCTATTTTACTTAGAGTGATTGGCGTTTGTGAAATTCCACAAAAGAAAGAGATTATCCAAAGTATGACAGATTCTTATATTTCAAAAAAAGAAAATAGAGCAAACACAGACCCAGATATTTATACAAAATATTTTTATCAATTTTCGGGCTTATCTTGTAGGGTTCTAGGGACATTCTTTTTAGATAAAGATAAAAAATTAATCTTTGGAACAGATATAGAAAATTTCTTAGGAGCGCATAATTATAGAGTGTATAAGCCTCAAAAACAGCAGCTACAAATCATTGTAAATGAGAATACAGAATCTAGCAATAACGAAACACAAGAAAAGATAGGAATCCTAAGATATGCTTCTAGCCAATCTTATGATGAAGATAAAAACTATGCTCCAGATGTTTTCTTAAGGACAAATGATATAGTTGCAAGACGCACAGCCTTTTTTGGAATGACAAGAACAGGTAAGTCTAATACAATCAAGATTATTATCAGTGCTATTGAAAATCTTAATACAAAACAAGAGAGAAAAATAGGGCAAATTATTTTTGATGTTAATGGTGAATACACCTTTAGCAATAGACAAGATGAAGGCTCAATCTATGATAGATTTAAACAAAGAGTCATTCGCTTTAGCACTTCGCTTAAAAAATCCCAACAACACCCAGATGTTAGAGCAGTGCAGTATAATTTTTATAATGATGAAACTTTGGAAGAATCCTTTAACTTGCTGTGTGATGAAATTACACAATCTGATAAAAAAGCGGACTATATAACGCATTTTACCAATATCAATATGTTTGAAAATATTAGTGATAAAAACTCTAGTGAATATCGCAATCAAGAGCGCAAAAAAGCCTTATATAAGTGCATATTATATAGAGCTAAATTTGAAACTCCACAACAAATACTTAAGTTTTCTGGTTTTAGCAGCTCAACTTTAAATTCTATACCAAGAGAGGGGTTAGATATAAAAAAGGCTTGCGAATACTTTGATGAGATTAAGATAGACAATAATAATGGCAATATTGATAAAAAATATGCTGAAGACAAGGATTGGGAATCTTTATTAAAAGTGTTTCAAGGGACTAAGGTTTCGGGTTATAGATTTTTAACAAAATTTAATTATTTGCATTCCTTAAAAGGTGAAAATGACTATAAAAAAGATATAGATTCTGCATTGCGTGAGGGAAAAATTATTTTAGTAGATTTATCCACCGCTTCAACCGAAACACAGCAAAAATATATTGATAGGCTTTGTGAGTATATATTTAAAAAATCTATGGAAAAATTCACTAATGATGAAGAGCCTGAATTTATCCAAATGTATTTTGAAGAAGCACATAATATTTTTCCAAAAGATGATAAAGATTTAAAAAACATTTATAATCGTTTGGCAAAAGAGGGAGCAAAGCTTAAAATTGGCATTAGTTATTCTACTCAAGAGGTCAGCTCTATTGCTCCAAGTATTTTAAAAAATACGCAAAATTGGTTTATTTCTCATCTTAACAATAAAGATGAAATTAAAGCGTTAGAAAAGTATTATGATTTTGCTGATTTCTCTCAAAATATTATCCGCAATAGCGATGTAGGGTTTGCTAGAGTAAAAACTTATTCCAATAATTTTATTGTGCCTGTTCAGATTCAAAAATTTGAAGTAAGGGATTAAAATGGCATATTTTAATGAAAAAGCCTCCAAAATCAATCATCAATATATTATTGAGAATCCAAAGGTTAAAGATTATCTTGCAAAATGCGAAAAGATAGGACAAAATCTACCTTTGGAAGTTGATTCTCAAGCTATCACTTCACCAATATCTAACATACAAAACAAATTTTCCTCTTGCATTGAACGCGTCATCACAATAGATGGTGGCTACCAAGAAGTAAATATCAATGATAATTTTCCCTCACAAAAACTTTGTTACTACAATATAGGTATTCTTATGTTTAGTGTTAAAGATTTAGAAGTAGTTGAAAGGCAACAAACAATTAACCCAAGCGATATAGGCAAATTAGAGAATCTTGAACGATTTAGCTTTGTGATACCCACACAAAATATTCGTTTAAAAAATGAGGATTTTATCTCTACATTTAGAAAAACACTTTATGAAGAAGTTTTCCTCAAAAATTATTTAAGCGAGGGAAATGAAAAGAGTTCATTTATCCATACAATTAAATGGCTCATTTTTAAAGAATATTTAGATTCAAATTCTAAAGGGAAAAGTTCTATAACATTTGCGTGTCCTCACTGCAAGAAAATGCAGACATTCCAAAAGCAAACCCCCAATTATTTAGATGAGCAAAATAATTTTGTAAAATGTTCAGAATGTGAAAATATCATTTACATTACAGATTGTTTTGACTTACATACTCTCATTGATGAAATCAATGGAGCAACGCTTATAGAATCCTACATTATGAGTGCTTTTGAAATTATTTTAATGCTTTCAATGTTTCGATTCCTTTTTGAAGAAAACACTATACAATGGCTACCAAAGATTCTCTTTATCAAAGATGGTCCTTTGGCTTTATTTAGTCGTCTTGATGATTTTGCTTTTAAAATTGTGCGTCCGTTTATACAATTTCTTTATGCAAAATCTTTGAATGAAAATATAAGCTATATTAATCTTGTAGGCTTGGATAAAAGTGGTATGTTTGTAGAACATCTTAAAAATATAGAATCTAAAATCCCTCTAGGAAGCATTCTTTTGCCAAATTTAGATTATATGAAAAAATACATTACAGGCAACAATACTTCAGTTTTTGGAGAAAATACTTATTTTGGGATTAAGATGTTTGTAAGAAAAGAAAAAGAATTGTCCTTTGTTTTAGATGTTGCGATTCCTTTTGATGAAAGCATCACATACAAGGATTATATCAAACAACCAAAAATTGAAGATTTTCTCTCATTAAAAAATATTTTAGAAGTATTGTTTCGGCTTAAATGTGATTTATATGAAAAATCTTTTATTCCTATTGCTATGGTTAATAAGCTCGTTTCTTTATCTAATATCCCAAGTAAAAAGATATTAACTATTTTTTCGCAAGAAAAATTATGCTAAGCTACCTAATAATTCATTCTAAATAAGGAGTTTGTATGGCTACAAGTGAGAGTTTTAAGGATTTTGTGTTAGAAAATCTTAACAGCGCATTAGAGGACACACCTTATCACTTTAGCGCAAAAAAGATGTTTGGCGAATACTGCATTTATGTAATTGTGGGCGAGAGTGTGCCTAAGCCTATTTTCTTGCTCTGTGATGAGATGCTCTATGTCAAGCAATTTGAGATTCTAAAGCCCCTTTTAGAATCCGCTCCGCTTGGATTTCCTTACGCGGGTGCAAAGGAATCTTATATCCTTGATGTGGATTCTTATACGACTTTAAGAGAAGTCGTGCTTACCCTTGCTCCCACTCTGCCTATGCCAAAGCCCAAAAAGCCAAAGAAAAATAAGGCTTAAGAGCAAAGGGCAACCAACTCCCGCTCTACAAATCAAGCTTTCCTAAACCCGCTCACAAATTGTGTAAGAGTGGCTAGAAGTTTCTTTTCTTGCTTCTTTTTGAAGTTTGCACAAAATTGCAATGCTAGCTCATTGAGCGCACCAGAGAGCGCAAATGTCATCAACTGCGTATCTACTTCTTCACACAAATAGCCTTGTGCCTTTAGCTCCTCAATATGCGCTTGCAATACACTCATTGAATGCTTCGCATCAACGCTTCTCCACACTTCCCAACCAAGCACAGCGGGTGCATCAACTAATAATATCTGCCTATTTTCCTTTGCATTTGCTGCTTTGATAAACCCCACACAGCCTAATATAAGCTGCTCCCACGCCTCATCACTTTTTAAAGCCTGCTTTTCTATCTGCGCGGCAACCTCTTCTTGCACACTCTCTAGCACAGCGACAAAAAGCCCTTGCTTGTTTTTGAAATGATGATATACCGCCCCGCGCGTTACATTTGCTTCTTCTACGATTTTTTCTAGTGCGACATCAAAGTAGCCATATTCCGCAAAATGCGCTCTTGCAACGCTTAATAAGGCGGAGGTAGTTTTGCGCGTAGCTTCTTTATTTGTCATAATACACCGCTAGAATCATTGTTTAAAAACTCCGCACTTGGCGACAAAACTTCAATAATATCAATCAACACATTATTTGGGTCTTTTATGATAAAATGTCGCCACCCCCAAACCTCATCTGCCAAATGCGCTACGATAATACGTTCATCTTTGCTTTTGATAAAATCATACACTTGTGTGGCATTTGCTACCTCAAGATTAACGAGGATTCCATTCGCATTTGCGCGATAGAGTGCGGGTATGCTTTCGTGGGTTACATCAATCAAGGCTAACTCACCACCATTAGGGTGAGATAAGTTAATATACCAATCACTTGAAAAGTTTTGCGCAAAGCCCAAATAAGTTTTGTAAAATAGGCTACTTTCTTGAAGTTTGTCTGTCATTAAGACGGGATAAATACTCTGTGCCATTTATTTTCCTCTCTTTCTTTTTTGTTGATTTTTATTTTGATTTCTCTCTCCGTGCTTGATAATCCACTCACACGCCTTGCTTGCCCCACTTTGTCGCCATTGTGCGATGAGAATTTGCGCTTTTAGCGGTGCTTCTTTATACAAATCATTGAGATTATTCCCCACGCTTTTTTGCACAAACTTTTGCGAGTCATCTTTTAAGTTTGTCAAAATCATCGCATACTTTTCAAATTCATCAAGCGCAACAAGGAGCTTTGGCGACCAAGGCAGGTGGATTCTCACGCCCTCACTTGCAAGCCTGCGAATATGCACATTACTATCCTTGCTCCATAAAATGAGTTCGTCCATTACTTCCTTTGGGTGCTCTCTTAGAATCGGACGGATAGCGTATTCACCTGTAAATCGCTTGGTAAGTTCTTTGATAAAGCTTAGAGAAACTTGCCAATTTGTATTGCCATAGCGTTCCACATAGCGTGAAATAGGAAACAACCAATAGCCAAAGCTAAACATTCCCTCCGCTTTTTCTAGCTCCTCGCCAAGTAGATGAAAAAAGCTTTGAATGTTTTGAGTATAATCGCTCCCCATTGTCTTAACCATTGCATCAACGATACAATCTAATCTTGCAAAGAGTTCCTTATCCTCTAAATTACCCTGCAACATTACACAAAACTTTTGCGCTTCAAATTGTGGCATTACACTTAGAATCTTTTGGGATAACTCCACGATGTAGGCATCATTATAATGGTCTTTGTGTTTCACCTTTTCCCCCTAAATTTTATAATACTATAACATACATACATTCTGTATGTCAATATGAAGAGATAAAATCAACAAAAATAAGAATAAAGATTGGGCAAAAGAGGCTATTTCAAACTTTTTAAAGAGAGAAGAGTAAAAGAATCTTCAAACAAAACCTAATAATCCCTTGATTCTTTTGATACAATGCCGCTTTAGACATACGCAAAAAGGAGAAAAAATGAAAAAGATTCTTTGTTTTATTTGTTTGGTAACTTTTACTTTTGGCCTTGATTTTGACAAACTAGGGTTAAATGTAGAATTATTAAACAATAAGGATTATACGCAAGCAAAAGCTTTATTAAAAGGCTTGGAATCTCGTGCAAAGCAACGCGATTTGAGTTTTGAGGATTATCAAAAATTAGAAGCATTAATGCTGTGTGAAATGTCACCTTTTGAGGATTGCGTAACACCGGGATTTGTTACTAATGCAGCTTATCACTTCACTAAATTTATGGCAAAAGAGTTTGGACATTTATTTGCAGAATATGGAATGGGCTCGAATATGGGATATGAAAATTTTGAATATAAAAAAGAATATTATCTTTACGATGAGATTGTATTTTGGTTTCCAATAAACAAAAATAGCCCTTCACAAAAAGAGGCGTATGAAAACTTCCTTTTTATGAAAAAGCATTTTAAAATAGCAACAGAAATAGATGATAATGGTAAGAGAAAAAAATTTGTCACTATGTTACTGCAGAAAGCGGAGAGTGTAGGTTTGTCCCTAAAAAGCCTCTTGTCTTGCGAGGAGTGCTAAAAGCTATACAAGATTTCCACTTGCAACCTGCAAGACTAGGGTCTTGTGATGATGGCTCTTCTCCTTATATTGCCTTTGAACCACATAATAAGAATCTTGTTTTTGCATTTGGAGAAGTTGATTTAACATATAACCAAACTTATTATAATCTTTTTGCACCTCTTTTGCCAGAGTGGTATAAAGAGGGGCTTGGTGGGAGTGTGAACTTTGAAGTAGAGCTAGAACTTGAAAGCGTAATGCCGTGGAAATTTCCTTGTGCTACCGGAAATTCGATACAGATTAAGAATATTAAGATTCTTAAAAAGATTTCAGAAAATCCAAGCCAAAAGAAAGATTATGAAGATAACGAGTATTATAAAGTAACCCTTAATACTTCGGATAACTATGTGAATCTGCGCAATAAGCCAAATGGGAAAATTCTAGCGCAAATTTTTACAAAAGATAAAGAAAACATTAAACTTATTAATCTCTCAAATATGCTTTGGAGTCTAAATAAAATAAGCGAGTGGCAAAGACAAATTGGCTATAAACAAAAACTAGATTTTGAAGATAAACAAAAGCTTGGACAAGAATGGGTAAAAGTATTGTATTTCCCACCCAATGTGCAAAAGATTAAAGATGCAAAAATTGGCTATATCCATAAATCACAGATTGAAATAACACCTCATATAGCAGACTTTTACTAATAAATCTGCCTTATAAGATTTGACACAAGGAGACAAATATGAAACATAGAATCTTTCCCAATCCAAACAATCCCTTTCCAATTAAGGGCGTGGATTATGTCTGTTATGTCAAGCCCATCATAAAGAATCCAAATGTCATCGTGGGCGACTTTACATACATTAGTGATAGCGATTTTGAGCGGCATATCAGCCACCATTACGCATTTAATGGAGACAAACTCATTATCGGCAAATTCTGTCAAATCGCTGCGGGTGTGGAGTTTGTGATGAACGGCGCAAATCATCAAATGAATGCAGTCAGCACTTTTCCCTTTAATATTTTTGAGGGTTGGAATGCGCCACCTCCAACGCCCAAAAATCTGCCTCTTAAGGGCGATACGATGATTGGCAATGATGTGTGGATTGGGCAAAATGCCACGATTTTGCCCGGTGTACATATCGGTGATGGCGCGATTATCGGCGCAAATGCTGTTGTGGCAAGCGATGTTGCGCCTTATAGCATTGTGGTAGGGAATCCTGCAAGAATGATTAAGAAGCGATTTGATGAGGAGCTGATTTCACTTTTGCTCGAGTTTAAATGGTGGGATAAAAGCATAGCAGAGATTCAAAGTCTAATCCCGCTGCTGACTTGCAGCGACTTACAAAGGGTAAAAGGGGAGATAAAGAAGAGGATAAGCAACCAACAAAGCAATGATGAATTTTAACCATAGCCCTACTTGGCGCGCTGTGTTGTTAGATAGTAAAGAATAACTAAAAAGCTTAAAAATTCAGCCACAATCACCGCGCTAAAGCCAAGAAGCACAGGAATCATTAGATTTACAGCCGCAAAAGCAATGTTAGAAAAAAGCCACATAGAATGTATGGAGCTGATAGAGACTCTCCCACAAAAGGAACTTTTTGTCAAAAAGCAATATAAGTGGTGTGCATTTGTGGATAATTTAAATAGTGCCTTCACTACTTAAAACCCTTACCGAATAATAAAATACAATTTTATTCCCTTTAAGCAAAAGCGGATTCTAGGGTTATGAAGTAGGGTTAAACATTATCACATCAAAGGCAGTTTTTGGAGCATATTTTGTAGCTTAATGAGTTCCTTTGGCATTAGCTCGGCGATACTTAAGCCCACGATTTCATAGTGTGCGCTCACAGATTCAATGATGTGTGCGACTTCTTTCATTTTGAGTTTGCCACTATTGCCCACAGCGACATAAATCTCGCTAAAATCTAGCACATCTAAATCAAGGTGTATTACAACCTTAGAGGCTTTAGTGCCTTGTAACCATTGCAAGACCTTTTTGCTGCTTACTTTCTTCGCTTTAAGGGCTTTTAGCCCTAGCTCCTTTTGACGCTTGGCATAAAATTTTGCCTCCTCACTATGCAATCCCACAAGCAAGGTATTTTGAGCTGGTATTTTTGCGGGGAGGACTTTAAGAATCTCTTTATCGCCAAGCCCTAGCAAATGCGTAACCGCCATTGCGTGATAAGCCTTATACTCATCATTTGGCAGCCCAATATCAGGGTGTGCGTCAATCCATAGCATTGCGACATCATCACCATACTTACTTGCAAGATAGCTAAAGGGCGCGACAGACACAGAGCATTCACCCCCAAGTGTGAGAATCTTATCAGGTTTAGATTCTGTGATGAGTTTCATTGCGGCTTTGGTTTGCTTTAAAATATCGCTTTTATCTAGCACCCCGTCTTTTACCTCTCTTTTAAACTCTTGTGAAACAGGCACTTCAAGGGTTTGATGAGAGGTGCTATGTGTAAGAAGTTCAAGGAGTTTTGCACCTAAAAAATAGCCTTTGGAAATCTCCTCTTTAGGCAGCCCTTTAAACCAATGCGCGATGTCTCCACCCTGCCATTGCGGATAGATAAGCCGAATGGTTTTTGAAGCATTTGTTTTCATATTCTTTCCTTTTGCTGTGGTAATCAATTATAACATTCCTTTGATAAAATAGAGACCCTTTAAGCAAAAGCTTGATAGAATCCTTGAAAACAATTACAAATAAGTGTAAAAGGATTTCAAATGCGATATTTGATGAAGTCACTCTTAGCTAAAGCTTTGCTCTGCTTCGTTTTTACCTCTAGTGTATTAGGTGCAAATCCTTCAACAAAGATTCCAGAAGTAGATGAAAAGCTCATTGATACTATGCTCTCTCGCCTTATTTATGGAGCAAAATGCGATGAAATGGCGATGATTTCGCACTTTGACCCAAGTGTGCTGTGGGTAAAAGATAAGGATAAAATTGATATGCAAAAAATCCCAGCTAAAATCCGCTATCTCCGATTTGCAGGGAGGATTCTATCGGGTGGTATCTCAAGTGGAAATAGCACTTATACTAGTGCGGATAAAGAATTTCTCTACACACTAAATGGGGCTGATTTAGAGGTTATGAGTATTTGCGATAAACAGCGGCTTATCTTAAACAATTATGACAAAGAAAAAGAGGATTATAATCTCAAACTTCGCGCAAAACCTGCCAAAGAAATTGCTATTGTAATCAATGTTGCAAATTCAATGAAAGATTATGTCTTTGCATTTAAGGAAATCGCGCCCCTTATTGCCAAACATATACTTCAAGAAGAAAGCAGAGGTAGCTATGCCAAAATCACGCTTGTGAGCTTTAGTAATTATGATGTTAAGGATTTTGATGATGTGTTTAGCTCTAGCGAATTTGTGGAAAGTGCAAAAAATCTAAAAGTTGTAAATTCGCAAACAAAACTCATCAATTATGCGCTCATTAAAGCGATGAGCCATTTTACAAAAGATAATGGGCTAAAAAAAGAAATTTTTCTCATCACTGATGGCAACCCAAATGATAGGGGAAGTGCGGAAAAAATGCTCTATCTTACGAAGAATCTTAATCGCAATATTGTGAAAAATAGCGGTGGCTCTAAGAAAAATTGGGTTACAATCCACACTTTAGCTTTAAATAAAAACCTTGATTCTTTAAAAGAGCTTACCCTTGCCACAGAAGGAAGTTTTTATGAGCCAAGCAGTGCGTATGAGTTTAAAAAGTTGCTTTTAAGGCTAAGCAATAACGGCAAAGATGTAGATCCTAGAGAAATAAATGTGATTGTTCCAAGCAAAACACATAAAATCTATGACCCTGATGACCCTAACCCTCCTAAGAAATAGCATCTAAAGCACTCTTTACTTCCTCAAAATATGCAAATACTCCAAAGTGCAATCTTGCTTTTGGATTCGTTTAGAATCTGCTTTGAAGCGCTGGTGTTTTGGCTTATCAGACTTTTCATATATTTATAAAATTAAAAATCACTTGGGTTTAAACCATAGAGTGCAGGAGATAGTTTCATTTCCCTATATGCATCACAAGCCCTTTGTTCTCCCAAGTCGCAACCTTTTGCAAAATAAGGCAAAGCATTCTTGTAGCTTTGCCTCACACCTTGTCCATTGGCATAAGCTAAGCCTATATTATGGCAAGCAGGTGCGACATCTCCACCAAACATTTTATTAAATCTTAGTTGCTCTTGTGAGAAATCGTCATTACAAGCTTGTTGAAAATAAGAAAGCGCTTGTGCATAGCTTTGTTTCACTCCATTGCCATTTACATACATTAATCCTAGATTGTAACAAGCAAGTTCTTTTTCGGTAGCACGTCCATAAAGAGTGCCGTCTAATCCTCCATTGCGACATACATTGTAAAATAGCTTGTAGGCTTTTTGATAATCTTGCTTTATACCCTCTCCATTAGCATACATTATCCCTAAATAATTGCAGCCCTCTGCATTATTCCCCTCACAACCTAGTTTTGCAAGTTTAAAAGCCATAACATAGTCTTGCGTAATAATATTGCCCCTGTAAAATTGTCCAGCCATCACACTACAAGAAAAAGCAGAAATTTCACAACCTTTAGTAAAGTATTCTAGGGCTTTTATGTGGTTTTTTGGCACACCTTCTCCACGATAGTGTATTTTCGCTGCATTCATACAAGGCATTTTTGTCCAACTGCTATATTCCTCCATAGTCTTTTGTTTGTTTTCTTTAAGTTTAAAAAGGGCTATATCACAATCTTTTTTATAATATTCCATAGCTTTTTGATAGTCTTTTTTCACTCCCTCACCTTGCCGATACGCGTGTCCCATATTTTGACAAGCTTCGGAAATATCAAGTGTGCAGGCTTTATTTAAATATTTTAAAGACACGCCAAGATTTTGCCTTTGTATTGAGCCATTAAAATCAGCCATAGAAAACATACCTAAAACATAGCAACCTTGCCCTAAGTTCATATCACAAGCCTTTTGAAGTATTTGCATTCCAATTTCATAGGCTTCTTTGTCTTCGCTACTCGCAAGTTCCGCACTCGCTCCAAGCATTGCAGAACACGCTTCTTGATTGCCTTTTTGGCATTCGCTTTCCATTTGGGAAAGAATTTGTATAGCTTCTCCAATGTTGATTTTGGAAACTTCATCTTTTTTATTATATGGGCTTACTTGATTTAAGCAACCACTTAGTCCAAAAGTAATATACATAAATAAAAGGACATTTTTAATCTTTTTTACCCACCATTGCATATCTTCACCCTCCAAAAATAAAATAATAATTATAGCAAATCTCGGTTGTTTTCTTTATTTGCGCACTTGACAGATACTTTCACTTCCTTAAAATATGCAAATATTCTAAAGTGCAATCTTGCTTTTGGATTCGCTTAGAATCCGCCTTAGCGAGATAAGTAATTAGCTCATTAAGTCCTACAAAAACCTATAAATTTAAATAAAGCCAAGTAATACTTTGATAAAATAGCCAAATTTTGCAACCAAAATCAATCCTAAAGAGGGAAAAAATAGTGATGAAACTTCAAAATATTTTGTCAGATTCAAATTATGCTTTAGATATTTTTAGTCAAGATTGTATTGAACGATTAGAATCAAAGATTATTACAAAAGAGACAAAAACAGGGGCTTTAGCCTATTATATCCCTTGCCTTATCCGCAATAAAGAAATCAAACTTACCCCCGAAGAAATAATCCGCCAACTCTACCTTGATAAACTTATCAATGAATACCAATATCCAAAAAGCAGGATTCAAGTGGAATACGCTGTGCATTTTGGGCGAGAAGTCAAAAGAGCGGATATTGTGATTTTATATGATGAAAATACACAAAAAGATCGGTTAAAGCGAGATTCAAAAGCGAAGCAAGAATATATAGTAATTGAAGTCAAAAAACCCAAATTAGAAGATGGTATAGAGCAGCTTAAAAGCTATGCGAATGCTTTAGGAGTAGAAATAGCGGCTTGGTGCAATGGCAATGCGGAGATTATTTATCAAAGAGAAAATCCCAATACTTTTAAAGAAATCCGTGCTTTACCAAAGGCAAATGAGAGTTTAAAAAATGTGCTAAATCAGGGATTTAAGCATATTGATTTAGTCAAAAATGATGTTTTGGTCCGAGATAAAATCAGCCTAAAAGATAAAATTTTACTCATTGAAGATGATGTGTTAGCAAATTCTGGAGAAGATGCCTTTGAAGAAGTATTTAAACTGATTTTTATCAAGCTTTATGATGAGCTTCATACCTACCGAAAAGATAAAGAAAAAATCCAAAAATATCATATTCTTTTAGAAGAAAATGAAAATAGACAATTTGATGGTAAATTACAAGCATTATATGAGCAAATGAGCAATTTAGAATTTGCGCGTTATGACGAAGATGATAAGACTTTAGAAAAACGCATTCAAGAGCTTTTTAAAAAAGCTAAAGAGGAATGGCAAGGTATTTTTCCAAACGATAGTAAAATCTCTTTAACGCCAAGTCATTTGAGCGTTTGCGTGAGCCATTTAGAGAAATGTAAGTTTTTTAATTCTAATTTAGAAGTGATTGATGAAGCCTTTGAATATCTTGCGAATAAAAATTCTAAAGGAGAAAAGGGGCAGTATTTTACTCCTCGCTATGTCATAGATATGTGTGTAAAAATGCTAAACCCCAAGAAAACCGAATCAATGATAGACCCGGCAAGTGGAAGCTGTGGATTTCCTATTCATACTTGCTTTTATGTATGGAAGCAAATTTATAAAGAGCAAAACCGAGAAGAAAGCGAAATGCTTACCGCAGAGGAAAAAATACCAGAAGCACAAGATTATGTAAGAAAAAAGGTTTTTGCGATTGACTTTGACCCACGCACGGTTAGAATCTCAAAAATGCTAAATTTAATCGCAGGAGATGGGCATACGAATGTTTTTAAGCTTAATAGCTTAGATTATACGCATTGGAATGAGCAAAAAAATATCGATGAAGCCACCAAAACCTTTAATAAAAATTTTGAAAACTTAGAGAAAAATTTGCCTAAAGATGAACAAGAAAAAGAAGAAAAAAATTACGCAAATTTTAACTTTGATATAGTAATGGCAAATCCGCCTTTTGCAGGAAATATCAAAGAATACGCAATTTTAAAAGAATATGATTTAAGATATAGTTTAAATTTAGAAAAAATCTCTGAGAAAAAAGCGCAAGAATATAACGATCATCTTTCAGAAATTCCTAATTTTCCACAAGCTTTAAAATATCCAACAGCTGTTGTAGAAACACGAGGAGGGTATAAAAAGATAAAAATCAAAGAACAACCCGTAGTTACAAGAGATATTTTATTTATTGAAAGAAACCTCAATATGCTAAAGCCCGGTGGGAGAATGGCTATCGTGCTTCCACAAGGGAGATTCAATAATTCAAGCGATAAACATATAAGAGAATTTATTGCGGACAAGGCGAGAATCTTAGCCGTTGTAGGGCTGCATCAAAATGTCTTTAAGCCTCATACAGGCACAAAAACAAGCGTTTTATTTTTGCAAAAATGGGGCGGGATTGATGAAAGTGGCAAAGAGCTTTGCCCCAAGAAAGAGGATTATAATATTTTCTTCGCGACCCAAAGCTTACCTAGTAAGGATAATTCAGGTGAGAAAATTTATGTAAAAACGCAACTAGTTAATATCACAAGAAAAGTGCCCAACGCAGAAAATGAATATTCTAAAACATTAACTTTGCAAGATTTTCTTATGCAATATCAAAACATAGAAGAAGCAAATTTTTTGGAGCTTAATGGAGGAAAAATCACTCAAAATCAATATGAAAAACTTGATAAAGAAGATAAGCAAAAAGTTATCGCACAAAGGGCTTTTATCACCGAACAACCGCTTTTAGATTCACACGGACATTTAATTGTAAATCACGACCTCTACAATCACGATGGATTGACACAAGACGGAATCGCAGAAGCTTTCATAGAATTTGCAAAGAGCGAAAATTTGAGTTTTTGGAGGGAATAATGCAAGAATTTATCCCTACACTTTTACCCCCTGATTTTAAGTTGAAATCCCAAAATTACACCCTATTAGCACAAGCCGCTAGCAGGCTAGGCGAACTCAAGGGTTTTGCAAAAATTATTCCCAATCAAGATATTCTGATTAACTCCCTTGTTTTGCAAGAAGCAAAGGATTCTAATGCAATTGAAAACATCATCACCACACACGATGAACTATTTTTAGCACAAATTGACGAAAGTAAGATTACTAAAAATGCTAAAGAAGTGCAAAATTATGAAATTGCCTTAAAATTAGGTCTTAGATTGATTAAAAAAGACAATCTTTTACTTAATCGCCATATTTTGCAAATTCAAAAAGTCTTAGAATCAAACAATGCAGGTTTTCGCACACAAAGTGGCACAATGCTGAAAAATCCAAAAACAGGAGAGATTAAGCATATCCCACCACAACATAAAGATGAGATTTTAAGGCTTATGGATAATTTGGAAAATTATATTAATGAAGATTTAGACGATTTTAATCCTTTGATAAAACTTGCTATTATTCATTATCAATTTGAAACCATTCACCCCTTTTATGATGGTAATGGCAGAAGTGGCAGGATTTTAAATATCCTCTATCTTGCATATAAGGGTCTTTTGGAGCTACCTATTTTATATTTGAGTGCTTATATCATTAAATACAAAGAGGATTATTATAGGCTTTTGGCTGAAGTAAGCAAAAATAGAGCTTGGAATGAATGGATAGCCTATATCTTAAAGGGTGTAGAGCAAACCTCAATCGCCACGATTCAGAGAATAAAAGAAATTGATTTAGCAATGAAAGCAAATGCTGAAATCTTGCAAACAGCAAGCAAAATATATAGCAAAGATTTAATTGAGATTCTTTTTGCCTACCCTTATACCAAAATAGAATCTTTAGAAAAAGGCTTAAAAGTCCATAGACACACAGCCTCAAATTATTTAAAAACTTGTGAAAAATTAGGCATATTGCAAAGTATAAAAATAGGAAGAAAGAAATACTTTATCAATACTAAGCTTTTCAAAATTCTAAGTAAGGAATTAATATGTTAAAAAAATCATCTTTTTTCTACATATCCTCTCAATTTGTAGAAAATTTTGCATTTTTTCTACATATCTTTTCAATATGTAGAAAATTTAGGAAAGCTTAATGAATACTCTAAACCAAACCCTGCAAGAAAAATTTCCTCATCTTGAAGTGAGTGTCCTAAAGCTTAGTGAAACGCAAAAGGATAATGAAACAAAGCGGATTGATAGTGAATATTTCAAAAAGGAATATTTGGAGAAAATTCAAACCTTATTGCCGATTTCTACAAAATTACAGAATTTGATAGTAAGTGGATACTATGGAATTTTGCCGAAAAGCGACGATTACTTAGATAAAGGTTTGAGCTTAGTTCGTGGCAAAGATATAAGAGATTCTAGTTTAGAAATATCAAATTTGGTAAAAGTTCCTTATGCCTATTTTCAAGAGCGTTATTGTATTCATCAAAACGATATTTTATTTTTAGTAAAGGGTGCAACAATAGGGTATTCTGATGGTGTTCTACTTATTTTAGAGGAGCCAATAGAACCAATGATTTTTAATGGCTCTGTTTTTAAGATGCAAGCTAAGAATATCAATTCTGCATATTTATATGTATTTATGATGACTAACTACTTTACATTTCAAAAATTGCGAGAAGTGGCTAATAATGGTATAGAATATAATTCATTGCCAACTATTAACAATTTCCTAATCCCCCTACTCCCTATGGACTTTCAACTAGAAATTGAAAAGCTTGTAAAAGATTCTCACCTTGCCCTAGAGCAAAGTAAAGCCTTATATAAAGAAGCGGAGGATTTGCTCTATACTGAATTAGGGTTAAACCCACAAAATCCAATGCAAAGTATTTTGCAATCTCATAGCAATGACATAAACTTTCGCATTGCTACATTAAAAGAATCTTTCCTCAAAACGGGTAGGTTAGATTCTGAATATTATCAAGTCAAGTATGAGGAGATAGAAAAGAGAATTAAAACCTATACTAATGGATATTGCAAATTAAAGGATATTGTGGTTAGCTTTTCTGGTGGCTTTGCATTTTCAAGCAATGAATATTTAGAAAATGGGGATTTGGCACTTATTAGGATAAATAATATTAAAAATGCAAACTTAGATATGAATAATGCTGTTTATCTCAATGATGAAGCAATCTCTTTAAGTCCAAAAGATAAAGTTAAAAAAGGAGATATTTTAATTTCAATGTCTGGGAGTATCGGTTTATCTTGTGTGGTGAGAGAAAACTTACACGCTATGGTGAATCAACGCATTTTAAAAATTAGTATTGATGATTTTAATGCCGATGTGTTGGTTTTGCTTTTAAATTCTGTTTTATGCAAATTACAATTTGAGAGAATTGGCACAGGGGGAGTTCAAACAAATCTTGCTACCTCTGATATTTTAAATATCCTTATCCCAAAAATTAATCCCAACACTCAAGATTCTATTGCTTCTCATATTCAACAAAGTTTTACTTTAAGGGCTGAAGCAAAAGCACTTTTAAACGAAGCTAAAGCAAAAGTAGAATCCGCTATTATCGGGGGGGGGGGGAATAATGCCTCTTTTGTAGCCTTTAGAATCCAAATCTTTAGAATCTATTTCCCGCAAATCAAAACCAAACTTAAAGAAGCAAAAAGACATTATCGCTTAGCAGAATGGTTGCTTTTAGAGGAACTTTTATTTAGCCAAACCACAACGACAGGCGCAACAATAAACTACACTATCACCACATTAAAGCAGAGCTTAGGCACAAGCGGACGCCTAGATAGCGAATACTATCAAAGCAAATATGAGAAAAATGAAGCAGTGATAAAATCTAAACCATACATAAAACTTGGAGACATAGTAACAATCAAAAAATCCATAGAGCCCGGTAGCGAGGCGTATAGAGAAAGTGGAATCCCCTTTATAAGAGTAAGCAATCTTGGCACCTTTGGGATAAGCCAAACTGAAGTATTTTTAGATTCTAAGGATTTCAAAAAAGGTGAACTAGAATCTTTATATCCTAAAAAAGATATGATTTTACTAAGCAAAGATGGTAGCGTTGGTATTGCATATTATGTAGAAAAAGATTTAGAATGTGTTACAAGCGGGGCGATTTTGCATTTAACAATTAAAAATCAAGCCCTTGTTCTACCTCAATATCTAAACTTAGTTTTAAATGCACTGCCTACCAAACTTCAATCACAAAGGGATAGCGGAGGCTCCATTATCGCACATTGGAAAATAAGTGAGATTGAAAACCTCTTAATCCCCTTACTAGAGCTTTCTATTCAAGAAAAAATAGAATCTAAAATCACACAAAGCCTAGCTTTAAGAACAAAAAGCAAAGAGTTATTAGAGAAAGCTAAAGCAAAGGTGGAGGAAAAAATAAGCTTGCTTTAATCAACCTAATTCCATCACCTCTGCGCTTTTTAAGATTCTAAAAGCAGCAATCCTACAAAGGCGATACTCACAAGGGCGACAAGTATAAAATATCTATAAGGGGGTATTTTATTTCAAAGTGTAAAATTTATAGAGTGAGTGGCTTTGAGCTTCGTTAAAATGGCAGTTTGCTCTTTAAAATACTTTGATTTAAAATGGAAAATTAAGAAAAGTTTTTTCACAAAATGGCGATTTTTTCACAAAACATCACAAAATCAATCACAAAATGCCCTTAAAAAAGTGGCGCAAACCTCGTATTAAACGCCATTAAAAGCAATCACAAAAATCATCACAAAATTTGCGATAAACTAGGAAACATTCTTAAAGTGAGGTTTTTTTAAAATAGCCTACCACGCGCCCTAGTATTTCAAAGTTTTCGCCCTCTAGCTCTATGTTGTCGTAAGCCTTGTTATCACTTAAAAGCTTCAATTTTGGGCGTTTTTGGAGGCGTTTAACATATAATTCATCATCAATTCTAGCTACGCAAATTTCACCCTCTCTGACATCACCTTGTTGCATTACAAGATAGCAGTTTTCAGGCAAAGTGGGAAACATAGAATCTCCGCTACCTACAATGATAGAAAGGTTTGCAAATGAAATAATGCCGAAATATTGGCGTAAAAAGGACTTAGGGAAGCTTAGTTGCTCGGCTGTTTCAATGTCATTATATGCGCCACTTCCTGCACTTGCGCGTATATCCTCATAAAAAGGGATATTAACAAAATCATCATCGTTTAAGGTTTGGGATTCTAATTTGGCTTTGGGAGACAAATTTTCTTGATTGGGGGACACTTGAGGGACACTTTTTTGAGACTGAGGGACAACATTGGGGGACACTTGAGGGACAAGAAAAAAAGATATGTCTATTCCAAAAGCGTCAGCAATTTTTTTTAAGTTAGCAGTAGTTGCATTATCGCTTCCCGCTTCATATCTTTTGATTGTTGGTAAAGAAACACCAGAATATTTTGCTAAATCTTCTTGCCGCCAACCTTTTTCAGCCCTGCACTCTTTTAAAGCCCTAGAAAGTATCAAAATATATCCTTTTAGTATCAAAAAATATTGACAAGTATTAAAAATTATACTATAATTCTACATATTTGTTTATAATTTTACTTGCTTTTAGATAAAAAAACAAATAAGTTCTTTAACAATCTGTATTAAGGTATCACAATGGAGTGGTTTGTGTTATGGGGAGTTTTTGTCCTATGGAGCTGGATTATTCTTTTTGATGACTAGGCAGAGGGTAACTCTGCCTTACCACTATTTGTCCTTTTTATCAAATTCTTGCTGTGGTTACTTGTCTTTTATACAGATTGCTAAATTATGCAAAAAAAGGAGTCTTTATGAGTTATCGCACTCTTAGTCAAAGAATGGCGAAAAATGGCGTGAAGCTACGCACTTGGGCAAAATCTAAGGGGCTAAACGAAAAGGATATTGGAATCTTAAATCAAATTTCGTCTGGTCTTATTAAGGGTAAGTGGGGCAGAGCTAAAGAATTGAAAGAAATGCTAGAAAAAGAGGGATTTAAGGTTGCATAAGGAGTTACAATGAAAAAAGAACAAAAAAATCAAGAAAGTAAATTTTGGCTAAGTGGGGACAGGGAGAATAACCTTAATTATATCAGAGAGCTTTTAGAGGGTATGCATTATATTGGTATGCGCAAGGATTTCTATGGGAAACACGCTTGTCTTAGTTCTCTTGTCGTTAGTATTATGACTCACATAGACCAACTCGTTCAAAAAGATGATAAAGCTCTGCCAATACTTCATCAGGGGAAACAGCATACAGATTTTGAAGAGTTTTTGCGGCAAAAGCTTTATAAGGGAGATTGGAGCTAAACCATAAGTCATCAAGAATATTTCTGCAAGAAATATAAGACTTTGTTAGCATATAAAGGATAGGAAAAATGAATAATGCAGCTTCTCTGTCATCCTTGCCTTGCAAGGTTTCTTTTCTTTTTTGTGCGGTGAGTTTGATATATTTTTTTTGCATTAGCAATTATTTTATCATTAAAAGGTTCTATTTTTATGTCTTTATTCTGTGCGCAGGTTATAATGATGGATTCTAGATATTTTGGAATTGGATCTGGTAATTCCTTTAAAATGTCTTCTATCGTGTGCTCAAGGCTTTTAAAATATTTTAAAGTTTTTTTCATAAGAGAACCTTTTTTGTCTTATTGTAACATAAAAGTATGCAAGGAATCATAATGGGGCAGTGGGTTAGTAGTAAAGAGTTCGCGGAATTGCAGAATATGGAATATGAAGCTGTTAAAAAAGCTTGTGTTCGTGCCAATAAAAAAGGCAAAAAAATTTGTGTAATTAAGTATCAAAAATTATACTTTGAATATTTTTTAGGTATTGGTGGCAACGCAGGTAAAGTTCTCCAAATTTGGGATACCCCCTTATCCCCAAAGCAAGTAGAAGCCCTAGAGAAAGGCTATCCTGTGAAATATGTGCTAGAGGAAATGGGTGAGGTGGCACAACCTAATGTTATGGAATCTATGGATTCTAAAACATTGGATTGTAAAGGAAACAACAATGAAAAAACTTCTCAAAACATTCAAGGAGAAACTCTACACACTAGAGGGTGCAATAATGCTAATGAGTGTGCTAGTAGGGCTACTAGCAGCAGCGATTCCACTCTTTATCGGAATGATTTATCTAATGGTGGGGTAACCACTTGGCACAATCTCACCTCTTCTCAAAAAGCCCAAGCAAAGCAAAGAGAAAGAATCCTAATTGACTATGAAAGTGCAAAGGCTTCAGGAATCAGAGTTGCAGACTTCTTGACGCTTAAAAATAGTGAGGATTCTACCCTAAAACTTACACAAGGAAAGCTTTTTGATTGGCAAAGAAAGTATAAAGCACAAGGCTTAAGTGGCTTAAGTGATAAAAGAGGCGTTGCAAAACTTGGCACAACCTCACTTCCAAAATGGGCGCAAGAGGAAGTTGTAAAAATGTGGCGCGTAATGGGGAGCGGGTATCTCAATCGTATGCAGTTATGGAGAGAATTGCACATTGTTGCACATACTTATGCGGAGGGATACTCTTACAAGAAGTTTCTAAAGCGCGAGATTGAGCCTTTGTTTTCATTTAATACAATGAATCGCTTTTTGGATTCCTACCTTAAAGCAAATTCTTTGGAATACACGCTGATTACCTATGGAAGTGATAAGACAGATTCTTATAAAGAACCTGCTTTTGGAATGCAAAGGGATTTATACACTCTCCCCAATCAGCTTTGGCAGATTGACTCTTCCCCGCTTGATGCGATTGTGTTAGATAAAGACGGAAAGCAAATGCGCCCAAGCATTTTGTCTATTGTGGATGTTTATAGCGGTAGAAGCGTGGCATATTTAAGCGAGACAAGCGATTCTAACGCGGTTGTTAGGCTAATGTGGAAAGCCTTTGAGAGTATGGGCAAACCCCAAGCGATTCAGTTTGATAATGGCAAAGACTATTTGAGTAAGCAAGTGCAAGGGCTTGTGGATGGGCTTAATATCAAATCTGTGCGAAGTGCTGCCTATAAGGGCAAAGCAAAGGCAGTCGTAGAGCGACGATTCCGCACGATTCAAGGAAGCTATATCACTGCGCTTGGAAGCTATATCGGTAGAAATGTCAGTGAGAGAAGTGCTAGAGAGCAACAAACTCCCAAAAGAGAAAGAAAAAGCAAGGACGCATTAGGGAATCCGCTAAAGACACAACAAAAACATATCATAACCTTTGAAGCTGCACAATTCTTGCTAGATGAGGCGGTGGAGTTTTGGAACATAGACAGAGTTTCACGCAGGTGGAGCAAGGCACAAGGTAAAAGCCCAATGGATTTATGGAGTGAGGCAAACTTTAAAAAAGTCAATGTGCCTTACGCGCAATTCTTGCTTTATGCAACCACACCTGTGTCAAGAAAAATGGGCAAACAAAGAATTGAGATGAAGCCTTATTACTTCAAACCAACAGCATATATTGAGTCTAAAACAGAAGTGCTTGTGTGCGTGAATATCAATGCTTCTAATGAAGCTTTTGTCTTTAACACAAAAGGCGAGTTCATCTGCAAGGCTTATGATGAAAACGCGCAAGCCTTTACACAAGAGCAAATTAAAACGATAGGCAAAGAATACAAGGTTGCCATTAATCGCATAAGAGCTTTACAAAAAGACGCGAAACACTCCGAGTTTATCCGCAGAAATGCAAGGCTGGAAGCAGAGAAACTTAAACAAAAACAAGAGATTGCATTGCTTAAAGGGGTGAGTGAGAATGGCGATTCTAGTGGAAAAACCCTAAAAACTCAAGTAAGAGAAGCTATTAACAACGCCCAAATTGAGCAACATAAAGACAACTGGGAACCAAATAAACCACTTGATGTAAAACCTACCAAAGAGGACAATGTGGAAAAATGGGACTTACTGCAAAAGCTGGCGCAGTAGGTGGCTAAAGGTCTTTTAAAGGGTTTTTAAAAACTCTTTAAAAGGCTTTTAAAGCCTAAATTTACCCTCTCCAAGCAAAGAAAATTTGCTTGAAAAAAGGATACTTAATGAGAGAACAGATTATAGCATATCTAAAAGCACAAAGAGAAGAGGACGAAAATTTTTCTCAAAGCAAATTAGAGCAGAAGCTCGGTATTAAAAAGACGTATTTGAGTCAATATATTAACAACCCCGACTTCAAATATGCCGCAGGCGTAGAAGAGAAGTTTGCGATTTTTCTAAAAGAAAACAAAGAAAAAGAGGAAGTTAAAGCACAGATTAAGGGCTTAAACAGCTTAGATTTTATCCAAACAAGCGACGTTAAAAGGATTATATCAAGAATCGTCCTAGCCAGTATGCAGGGCGATAGAATCTCGGTTGTCTTGGGTGCAAGTGGCACAGGCAAGACAAGGATTGTGAAGGAATATTGCAAAAATCATTTGGAAGCCATTTTAATAGAAGCTACGCCCGATATGAACGCCAAAGATATTCTAAAGAAGCTTTGCGAAGAGTTGAATTTGGGAGATTTTAAAAGCAATCACGCGGGGGTAGTCAAGGTGGCAAACGCCCTAAAGCAAAATGGAAAATATATTATTGTTGATGAAGCAGAGCACCTAAAATGGAGAGTTTTAGAGACTTTGCGCAGAGTAATGGACTTTAGCAAACAACCCTTGATTTTGGTTGGCACACATTGGCTTGCGGATTCTTTAAGTAGTGGCAGACTTGGCAGCAAGAAAGAGCAAGAACTCGCACAACTGCGCAACCGCTGCTTAGGGCGTTACGAGCTAAGGGGCTTACAAAAAGAAGAATATGTAGAAATTTGCAAAGTGAGTGGAATCCCTACAAATTGCGCTTGGAAGCTTTGGGAGCTAGGCGGGGGCAATTTTAGACAAAGTGAGGGAGTGTTAAGGCTTACCCTTGCAAGAGTTTCTCTAAGTGGCAAAGAAAGTGCGACTTTAGAGGATTTAGAATCCACTAAGGCAATGATGTATTTGTAAGGGAAAGAATGACTTTTAAAGAGATTGGGAGAGTGCTAGGAGTTAGCCCACAAAGAGCAGAGAAAATTTATCAAAGAGCTTTAAGGAAACTCTCCTCTCCAAAGAATCTTAAAAAATGGCAAGAGATACTAGACACAATCAAAGAGATAGAAAAAGAAAAAGCCAAAAAGTGATTCCAATACTTTAGATTTTAAATAAGTCTAAAGTATTGGGGACACAAACCCAAATTTCAAAACAAGGAGCAACAATGGAAAAAGAAATTGTTTGCAGTAGTGCAATGTTGCAAGGGCGCAAATGCGATTACTCAAAGCGGTTTTTCTATATAAAAGGTGGTTACATTTTTTCAAAGAAAACAGACAGAATCGTGGATATTCTAGCTAGGAGTGCCGTATATGGTGGAAATTAAGAGATTTTGCTACATCTCCTCACCCCTACAAGCAGTGCAGGAAAAGGTTGTGAATACTTCCAATGCGGAATCCATTAATAGCGCGTATTCTATTATCAAACACCTTGCAGTTGCAGGAATGGAAAAAGCTAAGGCAATGGGTTGCATTGCAGTGAGTGGAGTTTTAGCAATTGACGCAGCTATGGACATTTACAATCCTGTTTGGAATACAGAAAAAGAGGCAGATGCAAATAACATTAAAAAGCATTTGATTGAAAGTGCAGAATTAGTGCTTGTGGTTTCTTGGAATGGAGAGGCTCACCCCAAAGAAGTCTTAGAAGACGTAGCTTATGGGAAAGAACTCGGGAAAGAGATTGTGTATGGGGTTTAAAATGCAAGGATACAAAGACTTAATCACAATTTTGCGCAAGGGAAAAGACTTTGAACTCTTAGAATCTTTTCGCTTTTATTTTCAAAAAGAGAGATTGGCGCACTTCGCTTATGGTTTGAATGATTTTATCGGATATTCCGCTTTAAATGGAACACCCTTTATTCAGATTCCAAAGGGTTTTAAAACAGATTTCGGCAGTGTGCCACAAATTTTTCAAAGCTTGATTTCACCTGTAGGAAAGCCTACTAAAGCATTCGTGTTGCACGATTATCTTTGTGCTAGGGCAAACGCGGGAGAACTCACACGCAAAGCAGCAGATAGAGTGTTTTTAGAAGCAATGAGGGTTTTAGGTGTAGGGAGAGTAAAGCGCGTAAGTATTTACCTAAGCGTCCGTGTTTATGCACTCACAAAGAGCCTTTTAAACCTATAAAGGCACACAATGGCTTTAAAAATCATCAAAAAGGCAAAGGTAAAAATGGCGGTGGCTACAAGATATGGATTTGTGGCTTGGGATTATCAATTTAAAATTTTGTTGAAAGGAGAATAAATGGAAATCAGCAATTATGAAAATGTGAATGCAGCACTAAAGAGAATCGCAGAACTTAGTGTAGGGATTGAAAGAATCAATGGAGAAGTAACCCTAGAGTGTAACAGAATCAAGGAATCAAGAAGTAGCGAAATTGAAAAACTCTCCAATGAGAAAAAGTATTTGGAGCAATGTATTACAAGCTTTTGTGAGGAGAATAAAGCGGACTTTGCAGAAAAAAGAAGCAAGGATTTTACCTTTGGCACGATTGGTTATCGTCTTGTGAAGTCTGTCTCACTGCCTAGAGTAAGAGAAAAGATAGACAAACTCCTCTTAGCCCTTAAGAGCTATGGTTGCTCTGATTGTATCAAATATGAGGAGAGCATTGACAAAGACGCAGTGTGTGAGCTAGAGGATTCTACACTTGTAAAGCTAGGACTTAAAAGAGTCGTCAAAGATAATTTTAGAATCGTGCCCAAGATTGAAAGTTTGGAGAATGCGCAATGAAACTAAAAGCATTATCCCTTGCTTTAGCACAAACGCTTTTGCCTACTTTCTCTAAAGAGCAAACACAAACTAAGAGAGGCAATTCCACAAAGAGCCAAACAAGCACGATTAGCAAAAAAGAAAGAAAGAGACGCACAAAGCATAAAAAGGCAATTAAGAAACAAAATGTAAAAGGCAAGAAATAATCTTGCCTTACCTTGCAAGAAGTCTTTACTTTAAGGCTTCTTGGAGGGTAACCTCCAAAATTCAACACAAAGGATAAAAAATGAGTCGCGTAAATGCTGAAATTGTAAGCGAAGAGATGGATTCTTTTTGTGAAGCGTTAAAAGGTTTAGGCAATGGTGCTTTTTTAAGCGAAGCCATTGCAAATCTTAAAAAGGCAATGGAAGTTGTGAGCTTTGAGGGAAAGAACGCAAGTATCACCCTAAAGCTCACGATTAAGCCTAGTGATGTGGAAAACACGATTAATATCATCGGCACAAACTCTGTTTGCCTACCTAAACCACAAATCAAAAGTGCATTCTATGTGAGTGAGCAAATGCTACCCACCCGCACACAACCTAAACAAATCGTAATGAGGAGAGGATAATGGAAAAAGAAAGTTTAAACAATGTTGCCCCTAGCACCGAAATTAATGGCTTACCTTTCGTGCATAGGGACTATACTTTAGCAGAAAATTGCTTAAAAGAGCCACTCAATCGTGGCTTTTATTTAAATGTGGAGGATAAAGAAAGCTTTGTTGCGCTTGTGGAGGAATACAAGCAAGAAAATTCTAAGATTTTCTATAACTTCAAAAATATCAGCGCGTCTCTTGATTTTCACACTAAAGAAGCACAATGCTTCAACAATAGAATCGTGGCGTTAGAGTTAGAAAAACACCCCTTTTATTTGGCTTTTTTAAAATATTTAACACAACCTTTGAATCAAAGAGATTTTGTAGCGTTTTTAAAGACTTTTTATGTCTTTTTGAAAGAGGGCGCAAACACAATGAGTGGGTTAGATTTGGTAGAGTTAAGCACCCACTTAAGTGCTTCTAGCAAGATTGATTCTGTGCAAAAACACGCAAGTGCTTCCTTTTGCATTGCCACAACCATTAAAAGTGGTGCAAAAGAGGAAGTGGATATTCCAAGCAAGTTAGTCTTTGAATTTCAAATGCTCTCTTGCAGTCAAAAGACTATTACATTTGAAGTTGAACTCTTTATCACACTCAAAGAAAATAGCTTTGAGATTCGCCTTGTAAGCTATGATAGAAAAATCAGAGAAGAAGAAGTGTTAAAAGAGTTTATTGAGGAGCTAAAGAGTGAGATTGCCTTGCCTTGCTTTAGGGTGAGATAAAGGAGAACAAATGGGAAAAATTAGAATTAAAGACAAAGAGCATTTAGAGCAGATTTTTAAACAATTTGCAGAGAATGAGGAAGAGGAATTTTCTCTTGATTTGATTGTGGAGTGCAATTCAGAATTAAGCCTTAAAGATTTAATAGAGACTTGCGAAGTCATTGGCTATGAGAATTTGCTTTTAGAGGATAGCTTTGTAGAGAATCCACGAAGTCATTGCGATACTTTTTACATTGACTTAATCGGCATTAAGGGCTTTAGGTTTGGATTAGGAGTTGAATCGGTATGGTTTTTTGGAGGCAAAAACCCTGATGAATTAAGCTTTGAGAATGATGGAACACTAAGGGTTTGGTTTGACTAAAGCTTGAATAGAGCCTACCACTTTGGTGGGCTTGATTGAAGTTTTACAAAGGGAGAAGAAAATGAAAAATCAAGACTTGGAGTTTATTTTGTCTTTCCTAAAAGGAATGGTTATAGGATTTTCAATCATTGGTGGATTGTCTATTTTTGCTATGGGTGCTTTATTAATTGTTTTATAGGATTTAAAAGGAATCAAGAAATATGGAATCTAATGTATGGGCAGGAATTGAAAAACGCAAGGCTTTAAGGGAATTAGTCTTAGATAGTATTCCTGCTTGTTTAGCACCTTTAATTGCTTGTGTGGCTTTGAGAGAGAATGGAAGCAATGCTGCTTGTGTCATTGTCTTTAAACATAATCTCGCCTTAGCGGAATGGAATCACACGCAATCCCAAACACTAGAGAGAATGCGCGAACTCTATAAAGAGCGCAATTTAAAACAAGTCGTGGTGTTTAATGCTGTAAAAGCAGAGGTAGAGTTTAAGCCGATTCAAAAAGAGAATACAAAGCAAGAAATTTTAGCGTTCAAAGAGCAATCTAGTGGAAACTTCACAATCCATTGTCAAGATGAAAGTATGCGTAAAATCTTTTTAAAGATTCAAGAAAGCATAAAAAACAACCTAGCAAGAGAAAGGGAGGAGAGATGAATAATACAGAGTTTTTAAAGAATCATCTTATTAAAGTGATTCATACACTAAAAAGTGGGAATGGCATTAGCGAGGAATGTTATCGTGGAATCCTAAGTGATATGTTTGGGGTGGAGAGCTGTAAAGAGCTAGACGAAAAAGAGCTTCACCAATTAGCACAGAGATTTGGTTATGCCGTGCCTTTGAATGTGCTTTTAAAATCCGAGTTTTGCAAGAGTGGTAAAGCGACAAAGGCACAAATTGCTACAATAAAAGGCTTGTATTTCAAAGTTGCAGAAGTGAAAAATGAGCTAGGATTACGAAATTTCATTGATAGAATCATTGGCAGACGCCCTTTGTATTTGAATGCTTTAGAAATTAAAGAGGCACAAAAGGTCATTATTGCGTTAAAGAAATGGCAAAGAGCAAGAAAGGGGGATAAAAATTGATACAAATTTGTTAAAATTCCATTAGTAAGGAGTTTTAATGGAATCCCCAATTACCAATTCAGATATTTTCTTTCATCTTTATGAGCAAATCAAAGGTGGTGCAACCCTAAGGCAAGTTTTACAAGATTTTGGTGGGGCAAATATTTATATTCCAAGTTATAAGAGTGTGCAAAGAGATGAGGATATTTGGGAGGATTATCAAAATCTCCTAAACAAACATTTCCCTAAAAAGCATATTATGCTAAGCCTCCAACAAAAATATGATTTAAGCGAACAACACCTCTATAAGATTCTTAAAGATAAGAGACAACCGAGTTTGTTTTAAAACTCAAATCCTTGCTCTTTTGCAAAATCCCTGTATTCTTTTTCTCTTTCACTCATTGGATATTGTTTATCCCACGTTTCCATTAATCGTCTTTCTTGGTCGGAGAGTCTCACATTATAAGTTTTACTCATATAAAGATAGCTTCTTGCAATCCAACCCTTAGAATAATTGGCAGGGTAGAATCTCTTGCCTTTAAAGTCTGTAAAAACTTTGCAATTTCCATATTGTGTAAATTGCAAATCCTTTGGGGATTCTGCGTAGCGGTAATTGCTTCTATCTCCATTCACTTCACCAATAGCGGGGGCTAAATTCTGTAAATCGCCCTCCATTTTCTTAAAGGTTGTATCATTTTGACATTCCTTTCTACCGCCCTTTCTCCAACAAGGCAAATGTTGTCCAAAGTTATGCGCGGGCATTATATGTTCCCATTCAATCCTTCTTGCCCTCTCATTGATTTTACCTTTCTTTGTTTTAGCATTTCTTGGAGTATAGGCTTCACTAGGCACAATCTCAAAACGATTCTTAACCCACTTAAAAGGAGCGTTACAATAGAAGTCGGTTTGATATTGTGGATTGTCTTGGTAAAATTTTGTCAGTGTCTTTTTGGCTTCGCTAAAGTTTTGCTCGGCAAAAAGGATTTGTGCTAAAAATAGAAATGCAACTAAGGCTCTCATTTTATTCCCCACACTTGCAAGTTGGACTTAAAGTATCATCACAGCATTTTACTCTTTTACCCTCACAGCCACATACGCCTCCGTGCCTAGAGCAACAACCTCTCCGATTCACATCGGTAATATTTGCAACACAGATTTCTTTTTGTGAATAAGGGCTTATTTTTACCAAGTTTTCCTTAGTTTCTTTGGGAGAGTCTATTGCATTTGCGCTTAATAATGTAGAGAAAAGCAATGCAACAACAGCTAATTTTTTCATTTTAACTCCTCAATACTTTTTGGAATTATAGCTTTTTTAATTGCGTATTAAGCGAAGTGAGGTTATTTTTTTATAAACAAAACTCAATAAGGAAATACCATGATTTTAGAAATTATATATAACGACAGAAGCGAAAGCGCATTTTTATCTTTACCGCTTAATGAGCATTCAAACATTGGATTTTTGATAAAACGAAGAGAAGGGGGGAGAGGGAGTATTAAAATTTCTTGCAATAATCTTGAATACAAGATTAAATTTTCAACAACAAACAATTTTGATAGTTTAGTCAATATGGTGCGTGAAATAGAAATAGAAATTCGTAATGCTTGTGCGAGACATGAGTCCTTTTTGGAGATAGATTTAAAAAAGCGTATGAGATAATGAGTAGCTAAAAAGATTAAATTTTTAAATCTTTTTAGTTCTATAACTGGTTTTCTATCGCAATATTTTTTTCAAATAATCCACCACTTCATTTTCTAATCTCTCCCCTAAATCCTTTGGAATCTCTCCATTTTTATTAATGGGCATAAAAGGACGCGCAGGGATTGTAACTCTTTTGCCTCTCCCTGCTTTCCCTCCAAATTGATGAATGGCAGCATAAGATTTATTTGTGCCTACTTGTGCGCTAGAACCTGTAACTTTTTGTGTGAAAGATTGGCTTAAAAGTCCGCTTTGAATCAGAATCTTATTGCCTCGCTTCTTTTGTAAAGTTTTAGGTGCGTTAGGTTTCCATTTCTCTCCAAAGGGTGAGGCTTGTTTGTCAAAGGATTCCTCTGTAGTATTTTGTAAAGTATTTGCAACTCTCCTTAGAAGCGGCATTTTATTCTCTAATGCCTTGCTTAGTTTCTCTAGTTTGCCCTGTAGCTCCTCAATGCTAATGATAATCTCTGCCATAATCCTACCTACAAAAACAAACCATATCCTCTGTGTAGGCTGAAGTAAAATCCATTGTGGAATTTCTTTTAAATTGTGCTTCCAATTCTACACAAGTTACATTAGGTTTTAAAGTCGTATTCAAACAGCCTAATTCTTTAGCCTTTGCTTCCATTTGTTTGCATTTCTCCCACTCTTTGGGGTAGAATTTAAAAAGATTAAAAAGGGATTTTTTGCTTTGTTTGGGGCAAAGAAAACAACCTGTGCGCCTAAAATCACGATAAAGAGGATTTGCGATTCCTCTTTCTCTTAAATAGTTTTCTATCTCTCCTTCATTCCATTGCCACTGGTGCAAAGGATATTCTGCAACTCCATAATCCAAACTAGAAGTTCTCCCATTCTCCACTTCATTATAGGTATAACCAATAAGAATCGTGTTTTTAAAAGCATTGGGGCTTTTGCTTTTGACAAATTCTCTTGTGGGTTTTGCCTTTAACTCCCTTGTGCAATAATCCATTCCAATAGTTTTTGGAAGCCCACGCAATTTGCCTTGATTCTCCCCCCTTGTGATAGGGTAAGTAAAAGCCCATTTTGCGAAAATATCCTCCTTACTTCTTAGTCTTGTAAGCCTTTGATTAAATTTTTCTAACAAATAGGATTCTAACTTGTCTATATATTCAAGCATTTGGGGAAACTCATAATGTGTATCACAAAAGACAATATAATCAATCTTGCCTCCTAATTCTAAATACCTCACTACCATTGCAGTAGAATCTCTCCCACCACTAAGATTTGCAAAGGTCACTCTTTGCCTTTAGTCTTGAGATTCTTTATAGCGTATTGCATTTTTTACTCCTTTGTGGTAGAATCATTTTATAAAGGTTTTGTCAGTAGTGGTGTATATTCCACCCCTTACTCCTCGCCAAAGTAAGCTAATGGGAAAAAGTAACGATGGGTGTCCCGTAATCAATCGGCGCTGACCCCTATCACCTTTGGGAGTGGCTTCCCGCTTACAACTTCTTGCTGCTTTTAATTAGACTTAAAAGGAATATTTCTTTTTTATCTTCTGTAGTTTTTATTGCCGCCTTGTAATAGTTTTTTGCCTTACTAAAATACACAATATGGTTTTCTTTACTTTCTTTGATGCGATATACATTTGCGTCTCTAATTATAAGAGGTAATAAACTATAATCCATTACACCTACATTTGGGTGTTTCTCTAGGTGGTCTTTTAGTGTTTCTGCACTCAAATAGATTTCTTTTGCTTCTGTCTTAAGTAAGTTTTTAAGTGTTTGTGTAGTTTTAGCAAGAGGAATAAATTTCCTATCTACCTCGCCATTTAAGTTTTCTAGTTTAAGATTCTTAATGGCTTGATAGTTTTGTTTTACTTGCGCAATATCTGCTTTGGTATCGTTTAAAGATTTCACAAAATGTGCTTTATCAGGATTCTTTTTAAACTTCTCTAGCTTTGTTTCTAAAACAGAATCCAAGCTCTCGTCTTTGCTTAATCCTCTCTTATCATAGCTCCAATCCTTACTTGCAATCGGTAGTGGTGGTGTTTGTGAAATACTAAAGCCTTGCCTTTCACATTCCTCTTTGCTATATGCCCTCACTACACATCTACAATTCCAACCATTAGGGGGGTAGTTTGTTTCCCAAAACTTATCCTCTCTTTTCAGTGTGATTCCGTGCATTCTAAGATGAGAGGGACGCGTAAGCCCATCTTGCAGGGCAATATACCTTAAGTAAATCTCACCTTCTAGTGCATATTGTGCCTTGGCTCTACCTTGAGCGTTTGCGGTGCGCATATTGGTGTTATAAATTCTCTTTAATCGCGTGTTATTCGCATTAATGGTTTTGATTTCCCCTGTTTTCTCATTGGTAACTTCCACTCTGCCCAACCAACCCTTTTGGGCTAGTGTGGGTGTAATTTCCTTTTTCCAAACCTCAAAGCTCTTGCCCTCACTTTGAGCCTTGATTAAGGAATCTTGAATCTCACTCAGCAAGTCTAGCTTGGTTACCTTTGCAATCGTAAAGGCTTTTAGGTGTGCTTCGTGCATTAATTCATCATAGTTAAAACTAAGCTTGGGTTTCTTTTGTTGTAAAAATTTTATGTTCTGTTCGGGTGGAAGATTGAAGCTAAACATTGTTTGTCCTTATTGCATCGCAATATTCTTTGTATGTGGGATTATGGATTGCTTTGGGCAAAGCCCTCGCAACGACAAAGTTTTAACCATTACCTACCCCATAGATTTGTGCATTCATCATTGCCTCTGCTAGGATTGCTTCTGCTATTTCTAAATCCTCTCCTTGTAAAGATTTTTCTAGTATCTCTAATGCTTCCTCAAAGCTCTTAGCGTTTTGCAAGAGTGAATCTATATCAAAATCTTTTATTTTAAGATTCTCGGTAAAATTATCTATTGCATCAAAGGTGAGATTCTTGTTTAAAGGTAATTTAAAAGGGATTAAATTATCCTTTAAAGAGTTTTTAACAAGCTTAGAATCCTGATTCTCCCCTCCCTCTTTTTTTCCTTTTTGTTCCCCCTCTTGTTTTGTGGAATCCTTAGGGTTTGGCTCTGTTAGGGGTGTGGTTTTTAGATTATAGGTTTTTTCTATATATTCTTGTGTGGGCTGATAACCCATTTCATAAATGATTT